>NZ_JBEZYA010000008.1:0-208160 GCF_040638295.1 Actinoplanes sp. NPDC026619 | reverse complement strand
AGCCGCGTCTGCCGCGTCTGCCGCGTCTGCCGCGTCTGCCGCGTCTGCCGCGTCTGCCGCGTCTGCCGCGTCTGCCGCGTCTGCCGCGTCTGCCGCGTCTGCCGCGCCTGCCGCGCCTGCCGCGGACCAGGGCGTCGCCGCGGTCGGTCGCGCCGACCCGACCGCGTCTGCTCAGAGCGGCCATCCGGCGGCCGTGACCGACCCAGACCTCCGATCTGACACGGCCGACCGTTCCGACCTGTCGACGTCAGCCCAAATTGACCCTGCGGACCCGGCCGACCCGGCCGACCCGGCGGACCCGGCCGACCCGGCCGACCCGGCGGACCCGGCGGATCGCAGCAGCTCGGCCGAGTCCGTCCAGGTGGGCCGCGACGCCTTTCCGGCAGGTGCGGCAGTCTCGGCTAGTGCAGGTGGGCCAGCCGGCGAGGCCGCCTCGCTGGCCGGCTCGCCCGGCGGGACCGCCAATGCGGCCGGCCGGGCGTTGGCGGCTGGCTCAGCTGGCCTCCCCGAGTGGTGGCCCGAGCTTGCCGAGGCCCGTGCGGTCGTGCACGTGACTCAGGGGACGCTCGATGTCGACCCGGCAGACCTTCTTCGCCCGGCCATGCAGGGGCTTGCCGACCGGGACGTGCTGGTGGTCTGCACGACGGGCGGCGCCGACCCGGCCACGCTTGGGCCGCTGCCGGCGAATGCGCGGGCCGCCGCCTTCCTCCCGCACGACCTCTTGCTCCCGCACGTGGATGTCATGGTCACCAACGGCGGCTGGGGTGGCGTGCTGGCCGCTCTGCAAGCCGGGGTGCCGCTCATTGTCGCCGGTGGGTCGCTGGACAAGCCGGAGGTGGCGCGTCGGGTGGCCTGGTCGGGCGCGGGTCTCGACCTGCGAACCGGGAGCCCGAAGTCGAGCCGGATCGTGGCGGCTGTTGATCAGGTGCTCGGCGACCCGAGTTTCCGCGCTCGGGCCGGTGAGATCTCCGCGGCCATGGCGGTGGCCGGCGGTGTGCCGGTGGCCGTTGACCTGATCGAGGGACTGCTGACGCGCTGAACTGGGCTCAGGGATCATGATCGGCTCCTTCGGGTCGCTCATGGACAGGCTCGATTCTGACTCCGGCCGGTTGGGCGGCGCCGAACTTTCTCGCCGGCCTGTGGATAACCGCCGGCTGTGGATAACTCCAGTTCTGTCGGTGGCGGCTGATAGACATGCCGGGTGACCGAGACAACGCGGACGACAGCCGGAGTGGCCGAGCGAGCAGCGGTGCGTGAGCGCGCCGAGGAGGTGCTGCGGCGCCTCGCCGGCGAGCGTGCCGTCCTGCGCGAGGACCAGTGGCGAGCCATCGAGGCGCTGACCGTCGATCGGCGGCGAGTGCTCTGCGTGCAGCGCACCGGGTGGGGCAAATCGGCCGTCTATTTCGTGGCCACCGCCCTGCTGCGCGGCGCGGTTACGGCCGAGCCCGGCGACCCGCCGGCCGGCCCGACCGTCATCGTGTCGCCGCTGCTCGCGCTGATGCGCAACCAGGTCGATGCGGCCGCCCGAGCCGGCATCCAGGCCCGCACGATCAACTCGGCCAACCTCGACGAGTGGTCCGAGATCGAGCACGAGATCCGGGCGGGCAGCATCGACGTGCTGCTGATCAGCCCGGAGCGGCTCAACAACCCCGACTTCCGTGACAACGTGCTGCCCGGCCTGGCATCGAGCACGGGGCTGCTGGTGGTCGACGAGGCGCATTGTGTCTCCGACTGGGGCCACGACTTCCGCCCCGACTATCGGCGCCTGCGCACGTTCCTGGCCGGCCTGCCGGGGCGCACGCCGGTGCTGGCGACCACCGCGACCGCAAACGCGCGGGTGACCGCCGACGTGGCCGAGCAGCTCGGCGATGCGCTGGTGCTGCGCGGTGCGCTCGACCGCGATTCGTTGCGCCTGGCGGTGCTCGACCTGCCCAATCCGGCGCAGCGGCTGGCCTGGCTCGCCGACCACCTCGACCGGCTTCCCGGTTCCGGCATCATCTATACGCTGACCGTCGCCGCGGCCACGGAGACCGCCGATTTCCTGCGCACGCGGGGCTTTGCGGTGGCGTCCTACACCGGGCAGGTGGAAGACAACGAGCGGCGTGCCGCCGAGCAGGACCTGCAAGACAACAAGATCAAGGCTCTGGTGGCGACGTCGGCGCTCGGCATGGGCTTCGACAAGCCTGACCTCGGTTTCGTCGTTCACCTGGGCGCGCCGCCCTCCCCGATCGCCTATTACCAGCAGGTCGGCCGGGCCGGGCGAGCTGTTGAGCATGCCGAGGTGGTGCTGCTGCCCGGGCGGGAAGACGCGGCGATCTGGCGCTATTTCGCCTCACTGGCCTTCCCGCCGGAAGATCAGGTTCGCCTGGCGCTGGCCAACCTGTCGGCGGATCGTCCGATGTCGACACAGGCCCTCGAGCCACTGGTCGACCTGCGCCGCAACCGCCTCGAGATGATGCTCAAGGTCCTCGACGTGGACGGCGCGGTTCGCCGCACCCGTGGTGGTTGGCTCGCCACCGGTGAGCCGTGGACCTACGACACCGCGCGCCTGCGGCGGGTGGCCGAGGCGCGATCGGCCGAGCAGCAGACGATGATCGATTATGCGGAGACCGACGCGTGCCGCATGGAGTTCCTGCGTCGCTGCCTGGACGATCCCGAGGCCACACCGTGCGGCCGCTGCGACAACTGCGCTGAGCCGCTGTTCGATACCGATGTATCGGCGGCCGCGCTCGCCGCGGCCGACGCGTTCCTGGGCCGGCCGGGCGTCGAGATCGCGCCGAAGAAGATGTGGCCCACCGGCATGGCCGCCGTCGGCATCTCGCTCAAGGGCAAGATCGCGCCGGCCGACCAGATCGAGCCCGGCCGGGCCGTCGGCCGCCTGTCCGACCTGGGCTGGGGCGGTCGGCTCCGCACAGTGGTCGCGCCCGAGTCACCCGACGGGCCGATTCCCGACGAGTTGGCTGCCGCGGTTGTGGAGATCCTGAAGGCTTGGGCGCACGGCGAGGACGCCTGGCGCCGTCGCCCGGCCGCCGTGATCGAGGTGGGCTCGCAGCGTCACCCGCAGCTGATCCACACGATGGCCGAGCACATCGCGCGGGTGGGCCGGCTGCCGCTGCTCGGGGCGATCGCTTCCGCCGCCCCATCCGGCGACGGTTCCCGAGGCAACAGCGCGCAGCGCGTGCGCGCGCTGCACGAGGCCTTCACAGTCCCGCCCGAGCTGTCGACCTTGGGCGGTCCGGTCCTGCTGGTGGACGACCTGGTCGATTCGGGCTGGACGATGGTGCTCGCCGGCCGAGCGTTGCGCCGGGCCGGCGCGGAGGGGGTGCTGCCCTTGGCGTTGGCGGTGGCCGCCTGACCATCTGAGCTGTAGCGCTCTCGGGTGCCTGGTGGTGACAAAAGTACTGGAAGTGGACAAGATGGGCCGCGAGGGCCACCCCGGCGAGGGGCGGCCGGGAGCGGCGCAGATACGGGGAGGGGGTATGCTCGCACCATGTCCGACGAGTCGACGACACACCACGGTCCGCATGGTTACTCCGGTGACAAGGCGGCGCTGCTCGGGCGCCTACGGCGTATCGAGGGGCAGATCCGTGGGCTCCAGCGAATGGTCGACGAGGACACCTACTGCATTGACGTCCTGACCCAGATCTCGGCCGCCAAGAGCGCACTTCAGGCGGTGGCGGTCGGCCTGCTCGAGGACCACCTGGCGCACTGCGTCGTCGACGCGGCGCGGGCTGGTGATCCGAGCGCCAAGGTCAAAGAGGCATCGGACGCGATCGCCCGGCTCGTGCGTTCCTGACGAGTCCGGATCGCCACGAGTCCGGATCTCCATCATCCAGAAAGGCAGTTCCATGGCTGTGACCAGCACCTACACCGTGACCGGGATGACCTGCTCGCACTGCGTCCAGGCAGTCACCGGTGAACTCACCGCCCTGCCGGGCGTCGCGGAGGTGCGGGTCGACCTGACCTCCGGCGCGGTCACGGTGACCAGCGAGTCGCCCCTGGCCGACGACGACGTGCGCGCGGCGGTCGACGAGGCCGGCTACGAGCTCGCGAATGCCTGACGGCTCACCACAGGACAGCACGACCACCTCCGCCAAAAAGCCGACCGGCGGCGGCGCGACCGAGCCTGAAAAGCAGGCAGGCGGCGGGACGACCGAGCCTGAAAAGCAGGCAGGCGGCGGGACGACCGAAGCAACCGCGCGACCGGAAACCGAGCGACTGGAATCCGGACAACCGGAAACCGGGAGCGACCAAGACCTCAGCCTCCCCGGGACGCCCGCAGCGGGGGACAAGGCCGGCTTCCGGCTGGCGGCGTTCGGGGCGCTTCTCATCGTGGTGCTCTTCGCGGGCTACGGCCTCGGCCGCCTCAACAACGGCACCGCCTCGGCCTCGGCCCCACCGGCGACGGCGACCGGAAACGGCAGCGGAAGCGCGATGCCGGGCATGGTCATGGACGAGAGCCAGCCACACCAGCACAACACCGACGGAACGGTCACCCAGGGCAGCACGGCGGCCGGCACCACTCCGATGGGCGCGGCGGTCGGCGGGCTCTCACTGAGCTCCGGCGGCCTCACCCTGGTGCCCACGACGACGAGCTTTACGGCCGGGAAACCCCAGCGTCTCAGCTTCCGGATCGCCGGGCCGGGCGGTGCGCCGGTCACGACGTACGCGATCGTGCATGAGAAGTTGTTGCATCTCATCGTGATCCGGCGAGATCTCAGCGGGTTCCAGCACCTGCATCCCTCGATGGCGGCCGACGGCACCTGGGGCATCGACCTGACTTTGCCCAGCCCGGGGATCTATCGGATGATCGCGGACTTCACCGCGGTCGTGGGTGGCGTGCCGATCGCCACCACCTTGGGCAGCGACCTGACGGTGGCGGGCAACTACGCGCCGACCGCGTTGCCCGCGCCGGTGCGGGCGGTGGCCACCGACGGTTTCGCGGTCGGCTACGAGGGTGAGCCCAGCACGAAGTCGACCCAGCCGATCCTGATGAGTGTGGCCGGCCCCGATCATCAGGCCGCGGTGCTCGAGCCCTACCTGGGCGCGTACGGGCATCTGGTGGTGCTGCGCGCCGGCGACCTTGCCTACGTGCACGTTCATCCGGAGGCGCAGCCGATCGACGGGAAGGTCAAGTTCTGGCTGTCGGTGCCGAGCAGCGGTAGCTACCGGATGTTCTTCGACTTCCAGGTGGCCGGCCAGGTGCACACCGCAGCGTGGACGGTCGAGGTCAGCTGAGCAGCTTCTCCAGCGCGGGAGTCACGTACCACTGGCTGGTCAGGGTTTCGTACTCGGTGCGCTGGGCCTCGGTCGGCGCGGCGCCCGTGCGGCGGGCGCGGAGCAGCAGGTTGCGCGGGGTGTGCGCCGAGTCGATGAACTCGACCACCTCCACCTTGTAGCCGTTCAGCCGGAGCAGGGACGCTCGCAGCGAGTCGGTGAGCACGTCGGCGAAGCGCTCGCGCATGATCGCGTGCCGGCTCAGCTCGCCGAACGGCGCCGGGGCGGGCGAGCCCTTGAGCTGGGCGGCGATGTCGTGGTGGCAGCACGGCGCGGCCAGCACCCAGCCGGCGTCCCACTGCACCGCCCGGGCGAGCGCGTCGTCGGTGGCGGTGTCGCAGGCGTGCAGGGCCAGGACCAGGTCCGGTGTGAACGGAAGCGACGCCTCCGAGATGGTGCCGGCCACGAAGCTGACGTCGGCGGAACAGCCCAGCTCGGCGGCGACGGCGGTGTTGCGTACGCGCTGGTCCTCGCGCACATCGACCCCCACGACCTGGACCGACACGCCCAGCCCGGCGAGGTAGCGGTAGGCGGCGAAGGTCAGGTATGCGTTTCCGCAGCCCAGGTCGACGACGCGCAGGGGCGACGGCAGCGTGTCGGGCAGAGTGGCCGCGAGCGCTCGCAGGAACGCGTCGACCTGCCGCCGCTTGGCCGCGTTGCCGCCGATCACCGAGAACAGCGGGTCGCCCGGATCGAGCAGCCACTGCTTGGCGCGATCATGCGAAAGCGAAGCGGCAGAGGCGGGTGCCGAAGAGGAACGGTGCACCAGGGCGTCACCCTTTTTGGTGATTCGCACCTGCACCGTCGCCGACGACGTCTCCACGTGCCAGTTCCCGAACGGCTCCGCGAGCAGCTCATCCACCGCCGCAGCGGCCTCGTCACCGGGCGTCACGTTCCGAGTGAACGGTCGCGATCCGTCGTCGGTGACGATCTGCAACTTCGGGCCACCCTTCAACGCCACCGGCCGCAACTCCGCCCTGGTCACCGAGGGTGTCTGGCCGCGGCGGCGACCGGCCGCGACGGCACGGGTCAGAGCGGGGTCGAGCAGAAGGGTGCGAACTTCGGCGAGTACGTCCGCCAAGGGCTGTGGCATTCCCCAATTGTGCCTGGCCCCTGGGCCCACGAATTCGTCACCAGGGGCGGGACATGAAGTCGATCAATAGCTACGCTGTGCCCCCAAGAAGCGGTGACAGAAAGTGAGGTCAGCGATGGCCGACCCGCCGGGGGCTCATCGGCTCTCCGCCCGGCTGCGCCGGGAGACCCACGCCGCGCACGATGCGGCGCAGGGCAGCGGGTTCCTCGACGCGCTGGCCACCGGGTTGCTGCCCTGGGAGGCCTACGCCGATCTCACCGCGCAGCACTGGTTCCTCTACGAGGCGCTCGAGCTGGCCGCGCGCACTATGATCGACGACCCGCTGGCCCGCGCGTTCGTCTTCCCCGAGCTGACCCGGCTGCCATCGCTCGAGGCCGACCTGCGCTTCATGCACGGCCCGCGCTGGCCGGATCGGATCGCCGCGCTGCCGGCCACCACCACCTACTGCACCCGCCTGCGCTACGCCGCCAACTCGCACCCGATCGGCTTCATCGCCCATCACTACACGCGCTACCTGGGCGATCTCTCCGGCGGGCAATATCTGGGCCGCGCCATCGCGCGCTCCTACGGCCTGAACGGCGAGGGCCACCGCTTCTTCGTCTTCGACGGCATCGACGCAGAGTCCTTGAAGAGCTACTACCGACAGTTACTCGATACGCTGCCCTGGTCACGCTACGAACAGGAGGAGTTCATCGCCGAGGTGCTTGAGGCGTACCGTCTCAACATCGCGGTGCTCGATGACCTCCGCCAACGCTGGACCTGACCACCCCGCAGGAGTCCGAAATGTCAGATCCGTTCACGCCCGAAGTGGTCGAGCAGATCGCCCGCCACATGAACGATGACCACGCCGAAGACAATGTGGTGATCGTGCGCGCGCTCGGTGGCATGCCATCGGCCACCGCCGCCCGCATGTCCGGCATGGACTCCGACGCCATCGAGTTCGCCGCGGTGGTCGACGGCATCCAGGTCCCGGTCCGCATCCCCTTCGCGGAACGCCTGACCGAACGAAGCCAGGCCCGGCTGGAGGTGGTGCGGATGTACCGCGAGGCTTGCGCAGCGCTAGGCATCGACTCTCACCCTGAGTGAGATTCCTACGCCACTTTTCCAGTACGGAGATAGGCCAAGCCCCGCCAAGCAGTCGGAGCGCCATCGGCCTCAAGGCCGTCCGCCCGCTACGGCCCAGCCGGTTGTCGCTCCGCTGCCGCTGAACGACCTCGGCCACGCACCCCGGTAAGGGGCGGTGGCCGAAGACGATCAGACAGGATGCCGGCCACGCCGCGAGAAGCGGCAGTAACCGACGAACGGATCAGGCAGTGGTGCCCACCCCGGCCTCGGAGCCGCCACTCATGTCGGCCGCAGCTTCACCGGCGCTGCCGTTGCCGGAGCCACGGTTGCCGCGGCCACCGCGCCGACGCCGCCGGGGAGCCCGATCGGCGTCGCCCTCGTCCGAGGACGGTGCGCCGGGGGATGCGGATGGCGCGGAGTCGCTGAGATCCACCGTGGGGGAGTCGGGAGCGGCATTGCCGTCGTCGAAGGAGAGCGATGTTGCCGGGGCGCGCCGCCGCGTCCGCGTCCGCTTCGGAGCCGCCTCGTCGGTGGCATCGGGCGCCGCCTCGGTCGAGCCCTCGGCCGGCGTGATCTCCGGCGTACCCGGCTCGGCGTCGGCAACCTGGCGCCGGCGACGCTGGCGCTTGGGCCGGTCGCCGTCTTCTTCCGCGGCAGGCGCCGCCGGGCTTTCGTCGGCGGGCCCGGAGCTGTTGCGTCCCCGGCGGGGAGCGCGGTCGCGGTCGCGATCGCGGCTGCCGCGACCACCGGTTTCCCGCCGCCGGCGACCGCCACCGAGGTCCTCCTCGATCTCGGCAGCCAGTCCGACGCGGTTGCGGTCCGCGGTCGGCAGCGTGCCCGAGATGTCGGTCGGGATGTCGAGGTCGGCGTAGAGCGCCGCGCTGGTGTGGTAGGTCTCCGGGGGCTGCGGCATGCTCAGGCCCATCGACTTGTCGATGAGCACCCAGCGCGGCATGTCCTCCCAGTCGACGAAGGTGACCGCGACACCGGTGGCGCCGGCGCGGCCGGTGCGGCCGATCCGGTGGGTGTAGGTGTCCGGGTCTTCCGGGCAGTCGTAGTTGATCACGTGGGTGACGCCGGAGACGTCCAGACCGCGGGCGGCGACGTCGGTCGCGACCAACACGTCGATCTTGCCGCTGCGGAAGGCTCGCAGAGCCCGCTCGCGCGCGCCCTGGCCCAGGTCGCCGTGCACGGCCGCGACCGCGAAGCCGCGGAAGTCGAGGTCTTCGGCAACCCGGTCGGCGGCGCGCTTGGTGCGGCAGAAGATCATCGTGAGGCCGCGGCCGCGGGCCTGCAGGATGCGGGCCACCATCTCCAGCTTGTTCAGCGGGTGGGTGCGGTAGACGACCTGCTTGGTGAGCGGCGACGGGCCGCTCTCGCTGGTGTGCCCGGCGTGAATCGTTACCGGGTTGTGCAGGAAGCGGCGGGACAGCGCGACGATCGGGTCGGGCATGGTCGCCGAGAACAGCATGGTCTGCCGCTGATCGGGGAGCATCGCCAGGATCTTCTCGACGTCGTCGAGGAAGCCCAGGTCGAGCATGCGGTCGGCCTCGTCGAGCACCAGCGCCTTGATCGACTTGAGGTTGAGCTGCTTCTGCTTGGCCAGGTCGAGCAGGCGGCCGGGCGTGCCGACCAGGATCTCGACGCCCTTCTTGAGCACGTCGACCTGCGGCTCGTAGGCCACGCCGCCGTAGATCGGCAGCACCCGCACGCCGCGCGTGCTGCCCGCGGCGGCCAGGTCGCGGGCGACCTGAAGGCCCAGCTCACGGGTGGGAACGACGATCAGCGCCTGCGGCTTGCCGTCGGCGCCCTCACTCGGGGCGAGAACGCGCTCAAGCAGGGGCAGGCCGAAGCCCAGCGTCTTGCCGGTGCCGGTCGGCGCCTGGCCGATCAGGTCGGTGCCGCGCAGGGCGATGGGCAGGGCGTATTCCTGGATCGCGAAGGCCCGGGTGATGCCGGCTGTCGCCAGCGCCTCGACGGTCTCGGCGCGGACACCCAGCTCAGCAAAGGTGGGGCTGTCCGGACGGACCGGAGCGCGATTGATAACCGGCACCAAAGCGGGTTCTGAATTTTCGATGTCTGTCATGAAGTTTTACGGGTGCCTCTCGTGGTGCGCCCGTCGTGTCAGGGGCGCGCTATGGGTAGGGCGCGGGCCACACGCTGTAAAGCGGGCCGCACGCGCGCGGGGTGCCGCGGCGACTCAACTGCTCCCAAAACCGCTCAAAGCCCGGGAACATGAATCGACGTCGACGGCAACGCCCGCAAGTCTACCCGACCGGGAGATCCCGCACCTCAGACCAGAGTTACGGGAGGGCACCCCGATGCACGGGATGCCCTCCGGACGAGGCGTTACCTCAGCGGGTGGTGAAGCCGAACGGCCGGTTGGACGACTCGGCGATCTCCACGTAGGCCACCTTGGCGATTGGAATGATCACCTTGCGGCCCTTCTCATCCGTGAGCGACAGCACGCTGTCCTTGGCCATCGCCTCGGCCACGGCCTGCTCGACCTCCGCCGGGGACTGAGCGCTCTCCAGCACCAGCTCGCGGGGCGTGTGCTGCACGCCGATCTTGACCTCCACGGGGCCCTCCCTCTGTGCGGGTGTTACCGCACAGAAGGTTATCCGATTTCGGCTGGTGTTCCGCCGGATGTGCCGCCCTGCAGGGGGTAGCTGGCGATGCCGCGCCAGATCAGTGCAGCTACGAGCGCTTCGGCTTCAGCTTTAGGCGTACGCCGTCCGTTCGCGAGCCAGAACTGAGCCGACTGGCCGGCCGCTCCCACCAGGCCGGAGGCGAGCAGCTCGGCCGCGTCCGAACTGAGCGCGGTGTCCGAGATGATCGTGTCCGTGACCGCGGCGATGCAGCCCTGCTCGACCCGCTCGACCCGCTGCCTGACCTGCGGATCGTTACGCAGATCGGACTCGAAGACGAGACGGAACGCCTCGCTCTCGTGGTCGACGAAGTCGAAATAGGCCCGGACGGCGCCCTTGACCCGGTCCTTGTTGTCGCTGGTAGCCAGCATCGCGTCCCGCACCTTGGCGATTATCGCGTCGCAATGCGTGTCCAGCAGGGCGAGATAGAGCTCGAGCTTGCCCGGGAAATGTTGATAGAGCACCGGCTTGGAGACACCGGCCCGTTCGGCGATGTCGTCCATCGCGGCGGCGTGGTAGCCATGCGCCACGAAGACCTGCTGGGCAGCGGCCAGCAACTGCTTGCGTCGTGCGGAACGAGGCAGGCGGGTGGGCCGGGCGGTCTGTGCCCCGCCAGAAGCAGCGGTCATCTCTCTCTAACCTCCAGGGGGTCGGTCCCCACGGTTCGGTCGGCGCGGATTGTCCGGATCGGCGCTCCTCGCGGCCAAGGCCGGTCAACTGTCGCGACGCCGCAACTTATCGCCACCGCATGCACACGGTAGCCTCAGCACGGGCGAGCGAGGAGCGCGCGGTGGATGAATCAGGGCATTCCGGAGACACTGGAGCCGCGGATAGCGGTAACAGTGCCGATTCGCGTGAGCGCGCTCGGGTGAACGGCTGGGCGACGCAGGATAGTCCCTGGTCGAACACCGGCGCGGCGCTCGACGCGGAAAATGACGTGCCGGCATGGCGCCGGCCCACGCCATTTCCGCGCAATCAGGCATTTCCCCCGCCTGACCGCGGTTATACCCCTGTTCAGACCACTCCCGCTCAGCCGCCCATGCCGGTTCCGCCCACCCCGATCGCCGCGCCCACGCCGCCCGGTTTCGTCGACGCGAAGCAATCTGGCGAAATTCCCCCGTCCGTGGTGCCGGCCGACCCCGATCCGCGGTGGTCGGACAACCGTCCGCGCTATTCGGACCTGCTGGCCCACCTGACGCCGTCGGGCAGCGAGCCGGCCCGCCCGCCGGCCCCGCGCACCGAGCCGCCACCGCCGCCCGCTCCATTGCAGCGCCCCACCGGCGAGAGCATCGGCGCCTCGAGTCCCGCATCACCGGCATTCGGCGGACGACCGGTCAGCGGGCCGGGCCTCGGTGCTCGTGCCGCGAGCGAGCCGGGTCTCGGCTCACGGGATGCGGCGGGCCGCCCCACCAGCCTGCGGTCGGCCGAACCGCGCCGCTACGACGTGCCCACCCCGAACAGCGCACCCCCTTATCCGTACGAGGGGGACCTCGACGACACGCAGACCACGGCCCCGGCGCCGGCCGCCGCCCAGCAGCGCGCCGCGGTGCCGCTGGTGCGCCCGGCCGCGCCCGCGGCGCGTCGCCCCGAATGGAGCGCTCCCGAGTCGCCTCGCCCGCAGTCGCCGGCGCCCTTTCCGCCGGCCGCCGCGTCCCCGCCGAGTGCCCCAGTCGACGCACCGTCCCCGACCCGCCCGTCGTACGATCCATCCAGCTTCCCGCGCCGGGTGTCGTACGAGTCCGGGCCGGCCGCCGAGCCGTCGGGTTATGTCCCGCCTCCGGCATACGCGTCGTTCGGCAACTCGCCCGCGGCCCCCGGAGCAGGCGGACCGGCCGACCCCGGTTCGCGGGGGCTGCCGCAGCGCGTCCCGGCCCAGCCGGACGTGCCGAGAGTTCCGGAGCCGCCGTTGACCGAGCCCACGGCCGAGACGCCGGAGTTGGCCCGGATCGCGACGCATCTGCGCCGCGGCAACACGGTGCAGCCGCGCGAGCGGGAGGAAGGCTTCGACGTGCAGGCGATCCTGGCGGCCGTCCGCGGAGTGGACGGCGTGCGCGACGCTTCCCTGCGGGCAACCCCGTCGGGCGCGCACAGTCTCCGGCTCGACCTGGCCGAGGGCGCCGACCCGGCCGAGGTGAGCCGCCGGGTGGCCCGCCTTCTGCAGGACCGGATGGGCCTGGACGCCGCCATGAAGGGCGAGACGCCTCCCGCGGCCGCCCCGGTCTCCCCGTCCGCCCTGGTGCCGACCCGCCAGCGCAGCGCGCCCCCGGCGCCACCCGCCGGCCCGCCGCCGTCCACCTCACCCTCGTTCGCCGCCGAAGCCCTGCCGCCGGCCCGCCAGCCCGACCCCGCCCGCCAGCCCGACCCCGCCCGCCAGCCCGACCCAGTTCGCCCGTCCGAGTCGGCCCGGCAGTCCGAGCTCGCCCGGCAGCCCGAGCCGTTCCGGCAGTCCGAGCCGTTCCGGCAGTCCGAGTCGGCCCGGCAGCCCGAGTCGGCCCGGCAGTCCGAGCTTGCCCGGCAGCCTGAGCCGGTCCGGCAGCCCGAGCCGATCCGCCAGGCCGAGCCGGTCCGGCAGCCCGAGGCGGTCCGCCAGGCCGAGCTCCCCCGGCAATCCGAGCCGTTCCGCCGGCCCGAGCCGGCCCGGCAGCCGGATCCGACGCCGGCTCCGGTGGTCGAGCGGGCGCGCCCGCAGCGCGAGGAGCGACCGGTCGAGCCGGAACCGCCGCGCCGGGTGGAACGCCAGCCGGAACGGGCCGAGTCGCACCGGGACAAGGACGACGCGTACGACGCGGTGGTCCCGGCCGACGACGAGCCCGGCCCGCCGCGCCCGCTCTTCCCGGGCGAGCACCCCGGCCCGCGCATCCTCATCGAGAACGTGCACGTCAATACGTACGGCACGGACGCTTCGGTCGAGGTGCAGCTGGCCGTCGGCGGGCGGACGGCGTCCGGTGTGGCCGACGGCCCGGCCGTGGACGGCTACCTGCTCCGGCTGTGCGCGATGGCCACCGCCGGCGCGGTCAACGACCTGCTGAACGAGTCGGACCATCCGGACGGCCCGGCCCGCTGTTTCGTCGAGCACGCCGCCGCCGTCCCGTTCGGCAACTCCCAGGTCGCGGTGGTTGTGCTGCTGCTGTCCTGCAACAGCTGGGTGGAACAGCTGGCCGGTTCGGCCGTGGTGAGCGGTGACGATCGGCACGCCATGGTTCGGGCAACTTTGGCGGCGGTCAACCGGCGCCTCGAGGCACTGTTGTCGCAATGAGAGGCGCTCGACTGGCCGACGACAGCGTTCTGCTGCCGGACGGCGACGGTCCACCCCCGTGGCCCGCACGCCGGGTCGTGATCGGCGGGTCGATGCTCCACGTCCGCGACACCCCGGCCACCGAGCCGGGCGCCGAGCCGGCGGTCTACGTGCACGGCTTGGGCGGTTCCTCGCAGAACTTCACCGACGTGGCCGGTCTCCTCGCCGACCGGTTCGACGGGCAGGCCGTCGATCTGCCGGGATTCGGCTACAGCGATCCGAGCCGGCGCTATTCGATCCCGGCGTTCGCGGCCGCGCTGATCGGCTACCTCGAGCACGCCGGCCGGGGCCGGGTGCATCTGGTGGGCAATTCGCTGGGCGGCTCCATCGCCGTACGCGTGGCTGCTTTGCGCCCTGACCTGGTCCGGACCTTGACGTTGATCTCCCCGGCCATGCCGTTCCTTGATCCGCGCCGGACGGCGCATGGGCCTTATCTTCCGATCCTGGCCCTGCCGGGCGCGGACCGGATCTTCGCGTGGGGGATGGCCCGCCTCTCGGTCGAGGAGATGGCCGATCAGGTGCTCGCGGCCTGCTTCGGCGACACCCGCAAGGCGAGCGCGCAGCGCCGGGCCGAGGCGCTCGAGGAGATCCGGCTGCGCTACACGGTGGAGCACTATCCGAACGCCTACCTGCGTACGCTGCGCGGCCTGGTGTCCAGCTTCCTGCGGGCGTACCTTCCCGGTCGCAATTCGCTGTGGCGGCTGGCCACCGAGATCACCGCGCCGACCCTGGTGATCGGCGGGCTGACCGACAAGCTGATCGACCCGCGGGTGCCGGCGCAGGTGGCCCGGGCGATTCCGGACAGCCGGCTGCTGGTTCTGCCGGGCGTGGGCCACGTGGCGCAGATGGAGGTGCCGCGGGTGGTGGCGCGCGCGATCGTCGGCATGCTCGACGAGTTGCCGGCCACCGTTACCGAGAAGGCGGCGTAGCTCTCACAAGATCCATCGGGGAAGACAACGATCGCCGTATGTGAAACCCTGGCGATCGATGATCGAGCAAGCCCTCGCGCCCGTTTCCCGGCCGCCCAGTTCGCCGGATCGGTGGCGGCGCTGGTGGCTGGCCGCTCTGGTGCTGACCGCGGTGGTGGCGTCCGGTTTCCTCGCCGGCCGCGGGCTGAGCTCGAGCGCGTCGACCGTGCCATCGACACCAGTGACTTCCGCCATGCCCAGCGTGACACCGTCGATCGTCCCGTCGAGCGAGCCGCCGGTATTGGAAAGCGCGGCTGCGCAACCGCTGAGTCTGACGGGCGCGGTGCCGTCGCACGGCTCCGGCAAATTCACGTACGCGATGACCGCCGGCCCGGTGCTCGGCGCCGCAGGGCCGCTCCGGCGCTTCCACGTGGCCGTCGAGCAGGGCAGCAACGAGGACGTGACCGCGTTCGCGGACGCGGTCGTGGCGACCCTGGGCGACCAGCGCAGCTGGATCGGCGGCGGTCAGGTGCGGCTGCAGATGGTGGCCGGCCCGGCGAAGGCCGACTTCACGGTCTATCTGGCCACCCGGGAGACGGCCGGGCGGATGTGTCAGCGCGGCGGCACCAACATCAAGATCAATGGCGTGCCCTATACGTCGTGCCGCACCACCGGCAAGGCGATCATCAACCTGGACCGCTGGCGGCTGTCCGCGAAGCCGTACGTGAACGCGAAGGTCCCGCTGGCCACCTACCGCCAATACGTGGTGAACCACGAGGTCGGCCATGAGCTGGGACACCGGCACGAGGGCTGCCCGAAGGCGGGTGGCCCGGCGTCGGTCATGGTGCAGCAGACGCTCACCACCCGCGGTTGCGTGCCGTACGCGTGGCCGCGCCGGGGGAGCGGTTACCTGACCGGTCCGGCGAGGTAATCGCACGAGAACGGCTCATATTTCCCGATAAAGCGTGGCAATCTCGGCTATGTCATGACTGTGCGGGGGAGGACTGAGTCGGCGCGGGCGGCGGAGCCCTCGGTGCCGGCCTGGAATCCCGTACGCAATCCACCGGCGATGAGCCGTGCCGTTCTCGCCCGCCAGGAGCCCCCGCCGCTCGTCGAGGACGAACCGGTCGAGCCGCGGCCCGCCCGGCTCCGGCGTCGCCTGACGTTCGCCCTGGTCCTGATCGTGTTCGCCGCGGTTGCCCTGCTGGTAGGCCGGCTGGTGCGGGCCGACGGCGGCGACCGCATTGTGGTCCCGCAAGCCGCACCGGTCGCCTCGGCCCACCCGTTTGCCGCCAAAACGCTGAAGCCGGTCGGCACGAGCGGATCCTTCACCTATGTCGGCGGGTTCGGGCCGATCCTGGGCAGCGGCGGCCCGATCCACCGCTTCAAGGTCGCGGTGGAGAAACCTGCCACCGGGGTGACCGACTTCGCGAACGCGGTCAACCGCACACTGGGCGACCGCCGCAGTTGGATCGCGAGCCACCGGTTCCGCTTCCAGCGCGTCCCGGACTCCGCGCACGCCGAATTCATCATCTACCTGGCATCGGCGGCCACCTCGGAGAAGATGTGCCGCACCGGTGGGCTGGAAACCGACGGTTTCACGTCCTGCCGGGTGCCGCGGAAGGTGATCATCAACAGTGACCGCTGGGCGGGCGCGATCCACGGCTACGGGGCTCCGCTGGCCACGTACCGCGCCTACGCGATCAACCACGAGGTCGGCCACCAGCTGGGACACGGGCACGAGCAGTGCCCGGGCAAGGGCCGGCGGGCGCCGGTGATGATGCAGCAGACGTACGGCTTGAAGGGCTGCGCGGCCAACTCGTGGCCGTACCCGTGAATATTCCCCGTCCCGCATGTCGGGCCGGTGGGCAACGTCATGGTTACGGCGCTCGCGAACGAGCAAGAATGGGTACCGATCCTTACTACCAACCCGGGGAGTGAACCGTGGCATTGCCCCCGCTCGTCGAGCCGGCCGCTGAGCTGACCATCGACGAGATCCGCCGCTACTCTCGTCACCTGATCATCCCGGACGTCGGGATGGACGGGCAGAAGCGGCTGAAGAACGCCAAGGTGCTCGCCGTCGGCGCGGGTGGCCTCGGCTCGCCGGCCCTGCTCTACCTGGCCGCGGCCGGGGTGGGCACGCTCGGCATCATCGACTTCGACACGGTCGACGAGTCCAACCTCCAGCGCCAGATCATTCACGGCGTCTCGGATGTGGGCCGTCCCAAGGCCGAGTCGGCGGCGGACAGCATTCGCGAGATCAACCCGCTGGTGAACGTGATCATTCACAACACCGCGCTCGACCGCGACAACGTCCTGGAGATCTTCAGCCAGTACGACCTGATCGTCGACGGCACCGACAACTTCGCGACGCGTTACATGGTCAACGACGCAGCCGTGCTGCTCGGTAAGCCGTACGTGTGGGGCTCGATCTACCGCTTCGACGGTCAGGCCTCGGTCTTCTGGGAGGGGCACGGTCCCTGCTACCGCTGCCTCTACCCGGAGCCCCCGCCGCCCGGCATGGTCCCGAGCTGCGCCGAGGGCGGCGTCCTCGGCGTGCTCTGCGCGTCGATCGGCTCGATCCAGGTCAACGAGGCGATCAAGCTGATCACCGGCATCGGTGAGCCGCTCGTCGGCCGGCTGATGGTCTACGACGCCCTGGAGATGGAGTACCGCAAGATCAAGGTCCGGAAGGACCCGAACTGCGCGCTCTGCGGCGAGAACCCGACGGTCACCGAGCTGCTCGAAGACTATGAAGACTTCTGCGGCGCGGTGTCGGCCGAGGCCGAGGAGGCGACGCAAAACGCCACCATCACGGCCCGTGAGCTGAAGGACTGGCAAGACTCCGGCAAGGACCTCTTCCTGGTCGACGTGCGCGAGCCCGCCGAGTGGGAGATCAACCGCATCCCGGGCGCCGTGCTGATCCCGAAGGGCGACATCCTGTCCGGCGAGGCGTTGTCCCGCTTCCCGCAGGACCGGCAGATCGTGCTGCACTGCAAGTCGGGCGTGCGCTCGGCGGAGGCTCTCGCCGCCATCAAGGCGGCCGGTTTCAAGGACGCCGTGCACGTCCAGGGCGGCATCGTCTCCTGGGTGAACACGGTCGACCCGTCACTCCCGTCGTACTGATCGATCACTCTGGGGAGTTGCGATGTGACTCCCCAGAGTGATTGGTGAGTGACTATGAACAGATGCCGAGACGCGTGAGCGGAATGCCGGTAGGCGATGTAGCGTCACCGTCGTGGTCGATATTGACGCCGCGATCGGGTATGTGGTCGCACACGGCGACCCCGTAGAACGCGCCCGTCTTTCCTTCCTGCGCACCCGTCAGGCGCCGCCCCCGCACATCGTCGAGCGCATCGCGGCCGGGCAGATCGCGTCCGGCGGCTGGCCGGCCTCCACCGACGGGGTGATCCCCTCCGTCGACGCCACCTGCTTCCGGCTCAACGAGCTCGACGACCTGGGCGGGCTGCACGGCGACGTCGTCGACCGGGCGCTCGGCTGGCTGGCCTCCGTGCAGCGGCTGGACGGCACGTGGCAGGAAAATGAGTCGCTCGCCGCCGAGGCGCCCGCCTGGGCGATGCCGGGCGACCCCGAGGCCACGCTCTACCTGACCGCGCTGGCCGGTTTCTGGTTCACGGTCGCCGAGGTGGAGGTCAACCCGCAGCTCGACCGCGAGACGCGGTTCCCGAACACCATGCAGGCCGCGGCCGCCTTCTTCGTCTCCCAGCTGAACCCGGACGGCACCTGGCCGTCGTTCCTGGCCACCGGCTGGCATGCCGCCGGGCTCCTGCACGCACAGCAGTTCTTCTACGAGTCGGCCCGGATGCAGCTGGTGCTCGGCGACCGCCTGCATGACATGACGCCGGCCGATGTCGCCTCGATGGCGGCGGCGCTGCGCCGGGTCAACCTCGGTGACGACTGGCTGCTGCAGGAAGCCCGCAAAAAACTGGCCGCCACCCAGCGGACGGATGGCGGCTGGGACAGCGCCGAGGGCCCGATCTTCGACGTCAACACGACTCTGACGGTGTTGCGGGCCTGTCGTTAGCGGGTGTGGCCGTTGCCGGTCACGATGTATTTCGTCGAGGTCAGCTCGGGCAGGCCCATCGGCCCGCGGGCGTGCAGCTTCTGCGTGCTGATGCCGATCTCGGCGCCGAAGCCGAACTCGCCGCCGTCGGTGAACCGGGTCGACGCGTTGATCATCACGGCGGCGGCGTCCACCCGGGCCGCGAACCGGCGCGTCGCCGTGCCCGACTCGCTGACGATCGCCTCGGTGTGCCCGCTGCCGTAGCGGCGGATGTGCTCGAGCGCGTCGTCCATCGAGTCGACGATCGCCACCGCGATGTCGGCCGACAGGTATTCCTTGCCCCAGTCTTCCTCGGTGGCCGGGACGACGTCGTCGCTGTAGCCGGCGACCCTCGGATCGCCGTGCACCGTCACGCCCTTGAGCGTGAGCTCCTCGATCACCAGAGGCAGGAACGAGTCGGCGATCTCGGCGTGCACCAGCAGGGACTCGGCGGTGTTGCAGGTGGACAGTCGCTGGGTCTTCGAGTTGACCGTGACGCCCAGCGCCTTCTCCAGGTCGGCCGCCTGATCGACGTAGACGTGGCAGTTGCCCACCCCGGTCTCGATCACCGGAACCGTGGACTCCTCGACCACCGTCTTGATCAGGCCGGCGCCGCCGCGCGGGATCAGCACGTCGACCAGGCCGCGGGCCCGCATCAGCTCCTTCACCGAGTCACGCGAGCTGGCGTCGAGCAGCTGAATGGCGTCCGCCGGCAGGCCGGCGTCCGCGACGGCCTTGCGCAGCACCGAGACGATCGCGGCATTTGAGCTGTACGCCGACCCGGAACCGCGCAGGACAGCCGCGTTGCCCGACTTCAGGCAGATGCCGGCCGCGTCCGCGGTCACGTTGGGCCGGCCCTCGTAGATGATGCCGACCACGCCGAACGGCACCCGGACCTGCCGCAGCTCGAGCCCGTTGGCCAGGGTCGAACCGCGCACCACGTCACCGACCGGATCGGGCAGCGCGGCAAGCTGGCGCAGCCCGTCGGCCATCGCCTCGACCCGGGCGGGCGTCAGGGTGAGCCGGTCGATCATCGACTCGCTGTGCCCGCCGTCACGGGCGCTGTTCACGTCGACCGCGTTCGCGGCCACGATGTCCTCGGCCCGCTCGACGAGGCGGTCGGCCATCAGCAGCAGCGCCCGGTCCTTCTCGCCACGGGTGGCGGCGGCCAGGTCGATCGAGGCCGCGCGCGCGTCGGCGGCCTGCTTCAGCACAGTCATCCCGGACTCTCCGCTCAGAGAAGGACTAGGTCGTCACGGTGGACGACCTCTCGTTCATAGCCTGGACCGAGGGTGGCGGCCAACTCGGGGGTGGACCGTCCCAGCAGAGCAGGAAGTTCGACAGCGTCGTAGTTGACCAGGCCCCGGGCCACCGGTGCACCGGAGCCGGCGTCCACCAGATCAACGGGATCGCCCGCCGCGAAGGAACCGTCAACCGCGGTAATTCCGGCCGGCAAAAGCGACTTGCGGCGGGCCACCACCGCGGCGACCGCGCCCGGGTCGAGGTGCAGCCGGCCGCGCGGGGCGGTGGCGTGCGCGAGCCAGAAGAGGCGGGCGGCCGGGCGGTGCTCGGCCGCCCGGAACAGGGTGCCCACCTCGTCGCCGGCCAGGGCGGCGCCGGCCATCGGGGCCGAGGTCAGCACGACCGGGATGCCGAAGCCGGTGGCGATCCGGGCCGCCTCCACCTTGGTCACCATGCCGCCGGTGCCGACCCCGGACTTGCCGGGCGTCGAGACCTTGACGCCGGCCAGGTCTTCGTCGCCGGCAACGTAGGGAATCCGTTGCGACGCCGGGTCGGACGGGCTGCCGGTGTAGAGCGCGTCCACGTCGGAGAGCAGCACCAGCAGTTCGGCGTCGACGAGCGCGGCCACCAGCGCGGCGAGCCGGTCGTTGTCGCCGAACCGGATCTCCTCGGTGGCGACCGTGTCGTTCTCGTTGACGATCGGCAGCGCGCCCAGGTCGAGCAGCTTGCGCAGAGTTCGGTACGCGTTGCGGTAGTGCACCCGCCGGGTCACGTCGTCGACCGTCAGCAGCACCTGGCCGACCGTCAATCCGTGGCGCGCGAAACCCGCCGCGTACCGCCCGATCAGCAGGCCCTGCCCCACCGAAGCCGCCGCCTGCTGAGTGGCCAGATCGCGCGGCCGGCGGCGCAGCCGCAGTGGCGCCAAGCCGGCGGCGATGGCGCCGCTGGAGACCAGCACCACCTCGCGGCCGTGGGTGGCCAGACCGCCGAGCACGTCGACCAGGGCATCGACGCGCTGCTCATCGAGGCCGCCGGCCGCAGTGGTCAGGGAGGACGAACCGACCTTGACCACGATGCGTTTCGCACCCGTCACTACTTCGCGCACCTGGCCCATTGTGCTCGGGTGGGGCGTCCGGCCCACGCGGTGATCCCATATCGTGGCCCGGGTGACACCCCAGGAGTACGTGGAAGAGGTGCTCTCGCTCGTCGAGCGCATTCCCGCGGGCAAGGTCATGTCGTACGGGGCGATCGCCGACTCGCTCGCCGAGCTCTCCGGCCGGAACTCGGCCCGTCAGGTCGGCACGATCATGGCCCGGCACGGCGGCGGCGTGCCCTGGCACCGGGTCGTGAACAGCGCCGGGCGAATGCCACCCGGGCACGAGCAGGAGGCTCGTCAGCGTTTGCTGAGCGAGGGAGCCCCGCTGAAGGGTGATCATGTGGATATGACGCGTGCGATGTGGATGCCTTGATGGAAACCGGACAGCCCAGCAAGACCGCCTACAGCGCCGCGCGCTATCGGGCCGCGCACCAGTTCCTCGAACTCGGCGCGATCTTCAAAGATCCGCTGGCGCCACGCATCCTCGGCGCCTCGGCCGAGGAGTTGCAGGCCGACGCCCCTCGGCGGGCGATGCGGGTGTTCATCGCGGCCCGCCACCGGTTTGCCGAGGATGCCTTGGCCGCGGCCGTGCACCGGGGCATCCGCACGGTCGTGGTGCTCGGCGCCGGGCTGGACACGTTCGCCTATCGCAACCCGTTCGAGGACGTGCGGGTCATCGAGGTCGACCATCCGGCCACGCAGGCCTGGAAGCGCGAGCGCCTGGCCGACACCGGCATCGAGATTCCCCCGACCGTGTCGTACGTGGGCGTCGACTTCGAGAAGGAGTCGCTCGGCGACCGGCTCGACCTGGCCGGGCCGGCGTTCTTCGTGTGGCTCGGCGTCGTGCCCTACCTGACCCGTCAGGGCTTCGACGAGACGCTCCGCTTCGTGGCCGGCGTTCCCGGCAGCGAGGTCGTGTTCGACTACGCCCAGTCGCCGTCGGTGATGTCGCCGGAACGGCGGGCGCAGCTCGAAGCTCGCGCCGACCGGGTGGCCCGGATCGGCGAGCCGTGGCTGACCTACTTCGAGCCGGCCGAGATCGCGGCCGAGTTGACCGGGCTCGGCTTCACCGAGATCGAGGACCTCGGGCCGGCGCAGTTGGCGGCGCACTTCTTCGGGCGTCATGACGTTCCGGCCGACACCCCCGGCGGCCATCTCCTCAGAGCAGCCCGATAAAGGTCGCCGCGCCGCGCATCTGAAACTCGAAGAAGCCCCGGCGGTCGTCCTCGATCGTGTTGTTGAGCTGGCCGAACAGTTCGGCGCTGACCGCGCCCATGAGCTGGATGAAGGCGGCCATGCCGGCGCCGATGAGCCGGGGCGGGATGCCGGGGCCGAACTGGTCGGCGACCGCGGACAGCTCCTGCGCGTAGCGGCCGGTGAGCTCGGGGCGCGGTTCGACCCGGCCGGCCTCGTGCGCGTCCTTGATGATCTCGGCGATCTGCATGATCACCCGGATGGCGGACACGATCGTGTCCTGCGGCGCCTGGTAGCCGGGCACCGGGCTGCCGTAGATCAGGGCCCACTGGTGCGGGTCGGCGAGCGCCCACTCCCGTACCGCCAGAGCGACCGCGACCAGGCGATCGGCCGGACTCTCCGCCGGTTTTGCCGCCGCGGTCTCCGCGGCGGCGCCGACCGAGTCGTACGCCTCGATGATCAGCGCCGTGAGCAGGTCGTCCCGGCTCGCGAAGTAGCGGTAGACGGCCGAGGAGGCCATCCCGACGTCGCGGGCGACCGCGCGTAGCGACAGGTTCGCCCCGTCGGTGGCGAGGTGCCGGCGGGCGACCGTCTTGATCTCTTCGGTCATCTCGGCCCGGACCCGGGCGCGTACTCCTGAGGCGCTCATGCGACCAGTGTGCCATATCGAGAGCACTGCTCTTGCATTTCTGCGAAAAAAATGTGACTGTTGTTCTCGACAGAGAGCACTGCTCGCAAAGGAGAACAGTAATGTCGACCCACGTCATCATCGGTTCCGGCCCGATCGGCAGCGCCATCGCCCGCCTCCTCGTGGACCAGGGCGAAAGCGTTCGGATGATCACCCGCAGCGGCAGCGGCCCCGACCTGCCCGGCGTCGAGCGAATCGCCGCGGACGCCTCCGACGCCGCCCGGCTCACCGCACTCAGTGCGGGCGCCGAGGCGATCTACAACTGCGCGAACCCGAAGTACACCGAGTGGGAGCGCCTCTGGTTCCCGATGAACGACGCGATGATCGCCGCCGCCAAGGCGACCGGCGCGGTCTACGTGATCACCGGGAACCTCTACGGCTACGGCCCGCAGCCGGGCGGCCGGATGAACGAGAACACACCGATGGCCGCGGTCGGCCGCAAGGGCAAGGTTCGCATCAAGATGTGGCGCGACGCGCTGAACAGCGGAGTGCGCACGGTCGAGGTGCGCGGCTCCGACTACGTCGGCGCCGGCGCGGTCGGTGTGTTCAGCTCGGTGCTGCTGCCGGCAATTCAAAGCGGGCGTACGGCGTGGGCCCCCGGCAACACCGACCTGCCGCACAGCTTCACCTACACCGTCGACATGGCCGCCACCATGGTCAAGCTGGCGCGCGAGGAGCGGGCGTGGGGCCGGGCCTGGCACGCGCCGACCCAGCCCGCCGTCCCGATCCGCGAGCTGGCCAACCGCTACACCGATCTGACCGGCCAGCCCCGGGTGAAGATCCGCAACCTGCCGCGCTTCGTGATGCGCACGGCCGGTCTGGTCGCCCCGATGGCCCGCGAACTGGCCGAGATGGACTACCAGTTCTACGCCCCGTTCCACCTGGACAGCCGGCTGACCGAGGAGACCTTCGGCCTCAAGCCCACCGCGCTCGAGGTCCCGCTGCGCGAAACCGCCGCGGACGCCCAGAGCGTCGTGTCCCGCCGCATGAACTGACCGCCACGGCAGCCCTCCGGCCACGCGCACCCCAGCGTGGCCGGGCTGGTCGCGCTCGTCAGAGCGGCAGGCCGACCCCGTCCCGCCGGGGATCGCCGGCCGCACCGGCCTGGCCGACCGCGGTGACCCCGCCGAAGTAGTGGTTGAGGTCGGACCACTGCTCGATCTTCCAGCCGTCGGCGGCCAGCGCCGCCAGCTCGTCCCGGGGGTAGCCACCCTCGGCGTGGACCGTGTCGCCGACCACGTGGAAACGCGGCCGCCCGATCGCGGCCGCCATGTCGAGGTCGTCGACCAGCACGCCGAGCAACGTGTCGATCAGGGCCGTGCGGATGCGCGACGCACCGGCCGAGCCGGCCGCGACGGCCAGCCGGCCCTCCGGGTCGATCACCACGAGCGGGCACATGTTGGAGGGCATCCGGTCGCCGGGCTCGAGGTCCCCGATGATCAGTTCGCCCTCGCCGAGCATCGAGTTGAGGTTGATGCCGAGGCCGGGCAGCCACACCGCGGACCCGAGACCCAGCGTCGTCGTGATCACGCAGGCGTTGCCGTCGGCGTCCACCACGGACACGTTGGTGGTGTCACCGACCCGCTGCCGCCCAGGATCGCGCAGCGCCCGGGCCAGCCCGACCGCCCGCCCGGGCCGGGACAGATCGGCCGGCAGCGCCCCGATCGTGTCGACCACCCGGTTGAGGTCGTGCCGGGCCCGCACCTGATAGCCGCCGAGGGTGGCTCGATCGACCGGCGTCTCCAGCACCCGGTATTCGGCCAGGTCGCGCGGGCCGAGCGAACCGCCCGCGCCGCGCACCGCGTCGACGATGACCGGGGCGAAGTCGCCGGTGTAGAAGATCGACGGGCCGTCCACCGCGAGCGCCTCCAGCGCGGTTGCCAGGCCCGGATGGAAGAGCAGCTCACCGCCCCGCAGCCGGCGCCCGTTCGGGGTGTAGATCGGGGCGCCCTCGCCGTAGGCCAGCGCCGGCGCGCACGCGTCGAGCGTGCGGGCGTGCGCCTCGGGGGTCGGCACCCCGGTCTTGGCCAGCGCGAACGCGGGCGCCACCAGATCGGCCCAGGGCAGCCGCCCCCAGCGCCGGTGGACCTCGCCGCAGCCGGCCGGCACGCCGGGCACCGCGGCGCTGGCCCCGCCGATCGAATAGACCTGCGGCAGGCCGCCGAAGAACACGTCCACCGAGATCATCGGTCCGGGCTCGGCGTCGCCGTCCAGGCCGGGGGCCGCCACGAAGAAGTCGAGGCAGGTGACGTCGCCGGTGGCCGCGTCGAAGTAGGTGGCGAACCCGCCGCCGCCCAGCCCCGTGAAGATCGTCTCGGTGACGCAGGTGGCGAGGACGGCTGCCACCGCCGCGTCCGCCGCGCTTCCGCCGTCCCGGAGGATCTGCTGACCGGCCCGCGCGGTCGCGGGGTGGCTCGCGGCGACTCCGGCCGCAACGCTTTTCATGCGGCGAAGCGTAGGCGTAGCCGCATGATCATGGTTACCATGCGCGACCATGACGACCTCCGGTCCCTCTCCGGAAGTACGGCCCGCCGGCGTGTTGCCCCGTCGCGTCCGGGCCGGTTACTCCCTGGGTTCGTTGGTCACGGGTGCCTTCGGCACCGTGCCGGGTCTGCTTCTTCTGCCTTATCTGACCGATACGTTGGGTGTGGCCGCGGGTGTGGCGGGACTGCTGGTTCTGCTGCCGAAGGCGTGGGACGTCGTGGTCAACCCCATCGCCGGCCGGATCTCCGACCGTCGCGGTGACCGGCGGGCGTTCCTGCTCGTCGCGGGCCTGCTGCTGGCCGTGCTGTTCGCGGCCATCTTCGCCGGTCCGATCAGCAGCGGCGCCGGTGCGGGCGCCTACGTGGCGATCTCCTTCCTCGCGGCCGCGACCGCCTATGCGTTCTTCCAGGTGCCCTACGTCGCGATGCCGGCCGAGCTGACCGACGGCTACGACGAGCGCACCCGCCTGATGACCTGGCGGGTCGCGGTGCTGGCCCTGGCCATCCTGATCTCCGGGGCGCTGGCCCCGCTGGTGGTCGACCAGACCGGCGGCGGCATAGTCGGCCACCGATGGTCCGGCATCTTCGTGGGCGTGCTCATCGCCGTGGGCACGCTGGGCGTCTGGTGGGGCACCCGCTCGGCCGACTCCCGCCCCGCCGGCGAGGCCGAGCCGAATCTGCGTAGCCAGTTGCGCATCGCCGCCGCCAACCGTCCCTTCCGCTCGCTGCTGCTCTGCTGGGTGATCCAGGCCGTCGGCATCGGCACGATGCTGGCCGGCGTGCAGTACTTCGCCGACCACGTCGTGCGCGCCGACTCCGGCGCCACCTTCCTCTTCGCCGCCTTCGTCGGCCCGGCGTTACTGGTCATGCCGCTGTGGAGCCGGGTGGGCGCTCGAGTCGGCAAGCTCCGCTCGCTGGTCGCCGCGTCGCTGATCTTCGCGACCGGCGCACTGGTGCTGCTCGCCGCGCCGATCCTGCCGCCGATCGCCGTCTATCTGGTGGTTGCCCTGATCGGCTGCGGCTACGCCGGTCAGCAGGTCTTCTCCCTGTCGATGCTGCCCGACTGCATCGCTTACGACACCGCGCGGACCGGCCGCCGCCAGGCCGGCGTCTTCACCGGCCTGTGGACCGCGGGGGAGACGCTCGGGCTGGCCCTCGGTCCCGGAATCTACGCATTGGTCCTCCAGCTCTTCGGCTATGTGTCGTCGTCGAGCGGCGAGGCCGCCGCCCAGGACAGCACCGCGCGACTCGGCGTGCTGCTCGGTTTCACCGTGCTGCCGGCCGTGCTGGTCGGCGTCGCGGTCCTGCTATTGGGCGCCTACCGCGACGTTGATCGGTAGCCGACTTTGGTCGACGGACCGTCGACCAAAGTAGGCTGCCGCCCGGCGACGCGACTCGGTTAACTTCATCGCATGTTCGAAGCGCTGCCCGAGAAGGGCGTCCCTGGCCAGCAGATCCTCGATGAGCTGCGTGAGTTGCGCCGGGCCGATCTGCCCACCCACGGCGGCCGCCTGTTCGCTTACGTCTACGACCCCGCGCTCGAGGGCCTCGACGAGCTGGCCCAGGCCGCCTTCGCGATCTCGGCGCACGTCAACGGCCTCGACCCGACCGCCTTCCCGTCGCTGCTGGCGATGGAAAATGCTCTGGTCGGCGCCGCGGCCGGGCTGCTGGGTGGGGGCGACGAGACGGTCGGCAGCGTCACCAGCGGCGGCACCGAGTCCCTGATCCTGGCGGTCAAGGCGGCCCGGGACAGCCGCCCCGAGCTGACCGCCCCGCGCCTGGTGATCCCGTCCACCGCGCATGCCGCGTTCGCCAAGGCCGCGCATTACCTGCGGGTCGAGCTCGACGTGGTGCCGGTCGGCGCCGACCTGCGCGCCGGCCCCGAGGCGATGGCCGCCGCGATCACCCCCGACACGGTGCTGGTGGCCGCGTCCGCCCCGTCCTATGCGCACGGCGTGGTCGACCCGATCCCGCAACTGGCCGCGATCGCGGCCGAGCGGGGCGTGCGCTTCCACGTGGACGCGTGCTTCGGCGGCTGGGTCCTGCCCTACCTGAAACGGCTCGGCGCCGACCTGCCACCGTTCGACCTGTCCGTCCCCGGCGTCACCAGCATCTCGGTCGACCTGCACAAATACGCCTACGCCCCGAAGGGCGTCTCGATCCTGCTGCACCGCACCGAGCAGCTGCGCCTCCCGCAATACTTCGCGTTCGCCGGCTGGCCGGGTTACACGATGATCAACCCGATCATCTCGTCCACCCGCTCCGGCGGCCCGATCGCCGGCGCGCTGGCCACCATGCGCCACATCGGCGACGCGGGCTATCTGGAGCTGGCCCGCCGCACGCGGGAGGCGGTCGAGGTCCTGTCCGCGGCGGTCACCGAGACCGACGGGGTCAGCCTCTTCGCGCCACCGGAGACCAGCGTGGTGTGCCTGACCGCGGAAAATCCGTTCGTCCTGGCCGACGAGCTGGCCGCCCGCGGCTGGCACACCCAGCCGCAGATGTCGTTCGGCGACCTGCCCGCCACGATCCACCTCACCGTGACGGCGGCGGTCGCGCCCACCGCCGGGGAGTTCGCCGCCGACCTGGCCGCCGCGGTGGCCGCGACCCGCGAGCGAGGCCCGGCGCCGCAGCTCGACGTCTCCGGTCTCACCCCCGAGATGATCACGCCGGAGCTGGTGGCCGGCCTGGCCGAGAGCCTCGGTCTGGGCGGCGGCGATTTCACTCAGATGGCCGCGGTCAACTCGCTGCTCGACACCGTCCCGCCCGCCGTCCGCGAGGCGCTGCTGACCAGCTTCCTCAGCCTGCTGCAGCGTCCGGCGAAGACCACAGAGTAGGTTGACGACGTGTCCGGTCTGCCAGGAGTGCTCGGCGAGCCCATCCGGTTCGTCCTGAACTGGGGGAGGCGTTACTCCCTCTGGGTGTTCAACTTCGGGCTGGCGTGCTGCGCGATCGAGTTCATCGCGTCCAGCATGAGCCGGCACGACTTCATGCGCCTCGGGGTGATCCCGTTCGCGCACGGCCCCCGCCAGGCCGACCTCATGGTCGTCTCCGGCACGGTCACCGACAAGATGGCCCCGGCCATCAAGCGGCTCTACGACCAGATGCCCGAGCCGAAATACGTGATCTCGTTCGGCTCCTGCTCGAACTGCGGCGGACCGTACTGGGATTCCTACTCGGTGACCAAGGGCGTCGACCAGCTGATCCCGGTCGACGTCTACGTCCCCGGCTGCCCGCCCCGCCCCGAGGCGCTGCTGCACGGCATCCTTCGCCTGCAGGAAAAGATCGCCGCCGAGCAGTCCGGCCTCGGCGGGGTGCCGCGCCCCGATCCAATAAAAAGCCCTCGCGACGCTTCCTCTCTGACTGCCCCGATGGTCCCTCCTCCGGTCCGCACCGCCGACTAGTCTGCGCCTTATGAGCCCTCGCGCGGATTTCATCATCGACGTTCTGACCAGGGAATTCGGCGAGCTGATGGCGCTCGATCCGGCCGCCTTCCGGCGGAAGTTCCGGAAAATGGCGGCCTCGCCGTTCGCCTTCTACCGGGGCAGCGCCTCGCTCTTCTACGCCGACATGACGAGCGCGTTCGCCGACGACCGCTTCCTCGACGAGCGGACCAGCCGGGTGTGGATCCACGGCGATCTGCACGCGGAAAACTTCGGCACCTACATGAACTCGTCGGGCGTCCTGGTCTTCAACGTCAACGACTTCGACGAGGCCTATGTCGGGCCGTTCGCCTGGGACCTCAAGCGGTTCTCGGCCAGCCTCGCCCTGATCGGTTACCAAAAGGCGCTCTCCGACGACAACATCACGACGCTGGTCAAGGCGTTCGCCCAGTCCTATCTGATCGAGCTGCGGGCGATCGCGTCCGGCGGCGACGACGCGATCGGCTCGATCACGCTGGACACCGCGGACGGGGTGCTGCGCCGCGTGCTGCAGGAGGCCCGCCTCAACACCCGGGTCGACCTGCTGGCCGGCCAGACCACGATCGACGACTACGAGCGCCGGTTCTCCGCGGGCGACGGCGTATTCGAGGTCGACGAGGTGACCGAGTCCCTGGTCCGTGCCGCGTTCGACGACTACCTGTCGACGCTGCCCGACGCAAACCGGGCGGTGGCCACCAACATCAAGGACATCAAGCTGCGCAAGGGCGTGGGCATCGGCTCGGCCGGCCTCCCGTCCTACAACCTGTTGCTCGAGGGCCACACCCAGGCCCTGGAAAACGACGTGATCATCTATATGAAGCAGGCGCAGGTGCCGGCCGTCGCGCGCTGGGTCGACGACGAGCGCGTGCAGGCGTACTTCAAGCATCAGGGCCACCGCACCGCCGAGTCGCAGCACGCGCTGCAGGCGCACGCCGATCCGTGGGTCGGCTACACCACGCTCAACGGCATCGGCCAGCTCGTGGCCGAGGTGTCGCCCTACGCGGCCGACCTCGACTGGGCCGACGTCAACGAGCCCGACGAGCTGCTCGGCGTCATCACCGACCTGGGCCGCGCGGTCGCCCGCATGCACTCGGTCGCCGACGACGAGTCCAGCCACGACCTGGTCGACTTCTCCACCGAGGAATCGATCGCCGCCGCCGTCGACAAGGACGAGAAGGGCTTCGTCGACCACCTGGTCGAGTTCGCGCATCGATACGGCGATCAGGCCCGCGACGACCACCAGGACTTCGTCGACGTGTTCCGTAACGGTCAGCTGCCGGGCCGGTAGGTCAAGAGCAGCCATAGGATGACGCCATGACGCCCGAAGAGGTCGGCGAACGCCTGGTCACGCTGATGGAGGACGACTCGCCCGACCAGCCGGACAAGGCCAACGCGACCGCGTCCGTCTCCGGTGGCGGCCCCGGCCACGAGCGTGCCGTCGTCGACGTGCCGGCCGCCCGCTGGTGGGAGGCGATCGGCACAGCGAAGCACAACGGCGCGCTGGGCTGCGACTACTTCGACTGGCTGTCCGCGGTCGACGAGCTCGACGAGGGCTTCTCCGTGCTGTGCCACCTTTATTCGACCCGCCGCAAGCATTCGCTGCTGATGCGCACCCGGGTTACCCGGGAAGACCCGGTGGTCGAGTCGGTGGTCGAGCTGTTCCCCGGCGCCGCCTGGCACGAGCGGGAGACGTTCGAGATGTTCGGCATCCACTTCGCGCGCCACCCCGACCTGCGGCCGCTGCTGCTGCCGCCCGGTTTCGAGGGCCACCCGCTGCGCAAGGAGTTCGTGCTCGCGGCCCGGGTGGCGAAGGCGTGGCCGGGCGCCAAGGAGCCGGGCGAGTCCGAGGCCGGCACGTCCAAGCGCGCTCCGATGCGGCCGCCGGGAGTGCCCGATCCGGCCGAGTGGGGGCCGGACGCGAAATGATGCCGCTCTGGCTCGATCTCCTGATCCGCATCGTGGCCGTGGTGGTCGGGTTCCTCACCCTGCCGCTGATCGTCGGCCAGGCCGAACACAAGGTGATGGCCCACATGCAGGGCCGCCTCGGCCCGATGTACGCGGGCGGTTACCACGGCTGGGCGCAGTTGGTCGCCGACGGCGTGAAGTTCGTCCAGAAGGAAGACATCACCCCGAAGGACGCCGACCGCGGGGTGTTCCGGCTGGCGCCGATCGTGGCCCTGTTCCCTTACCTCCTGGTGCTGCTGGCCGTCCCGCTCGGACCGGGCAACCTGGTCGCCCAGCCGCTGGACGTGGGCCTGTTCTTCGTCCTCGCCGTTCTCGGCGTAGGCGTGCTCGCCGTGCTGATGTCGGCGTGGGCGAGCGCCAACAAATACAGCCTGCTCGGTGGCCTGCGCGGCGCCGCCCAGTTGCTCGGTTACGAGCTGCCGCTGGTGCTGGCGGCGGCGAGCGTGGCGATGGCGGCCGGCACGCTGAGCCTCCCCGGCATCGTCGAGGCGTGGAAGCCGTGGTGGCTGCTGTGGCAGGCGCCGGCCGCGATCATCTTCTTCGTCGCCGGCCTGGCCGAGATCCGCCGTCCCCCGTTCGACATGCCGATCGCCGACTCGGAGCTGGTCTTCGGGTACATGACCGAATACACCGGTCTGCGCTTCGCGTTCTTCCTGCTGGCGGAATACGTCGGCATCATCGTGATCGCCGCTCTGACCACGGTCCTGTTCCTGGGCGGCTGGCACGGCCCCGCCGCCGATCATCTCGGCTGGCTGTGGACCCTGCTGAAGATCTTCGCCCTGTCCTTCGTGATCATTTGGTTCCGGGTCACCTTCCCCCGCCTGCGCGAGGACCAACTCCAGCGTCTCTGCTGGCTGATCCTGGTCCCGCTGGCCCTGGCCCAGTTGGTTCTGACCGCCGCGGTGAAGATAGCGACGTAATACGCGGGGGTGTGCTCGCATCAAAACCCCTGACGGGGCAGGATGTGCGTTTGTGACTGATGACGGGGAGCGGGGCACGCCGGGCAAAGGGCTGGTGCAGGGGCTCGCCGTCACGCTCAAGACGATGACCAAGCGATCGACGACCCGGCAATATCCGGACGTCGAGCCCGAGCTCCCGCCGCGCAGCCGGGGCGTGATCGCGCTGCTCGAGGAAAATTGCACGGTCTGCATGCTCTGCGCCCGCGAGTGCCCCGACTGGTGCATCTACATCGACTCGCACAAGGAAGAGGTCGTCGTCCCGGGCGCGGCGCGCGCGAGGCAGCGCAACGTGCTCGACAAGTTCGACATCGACTTCTCGCTGTGCATGTACTGCGGCATCTGCATCGAGGTCTGCCCCTTCGACGCGCTGCACTGGACGCCCGAGTTCGAGTACGCCGAGACCGACGTCCTCGATCTCCTGCACGACAAAAATCGGCTGGGCGAGTGGATGCGCACGGTGCCTCCGCCGCCGGCCCACGACGTGCTCGGCGAACCTTCCAAGGAAGAAGCGACGGCCGCGCGGAAAGCTGCGGGTCCGGGGGCGGCAACGGCCGCGAAGGCAGATGTACGCCGTCCCACCGCACCACCCGCAGGGCGGCCGAACCCAGCTGCTCAAGCCGAGCCCGAACCCCCGGAGCAACCGCAGTGACCGTGGCGGACGCGCTCATGCTGGCTCTCGGCCTGATCGCGTTGGGCTCCGGCGCGCTCGTGGTGACCAGCAGTCACCTGGTCCGGGCCGGTTTCTACCTGGTGGTGAGCCTGGGCGCGATCGCCGGCCTCTATCTGGTGATGGGCGCCGAGCTGGTCGCCTGGGTGCAGGTGCTGGTCTATGTCGGCGCTGTGGTCGTCCTGCTGCTGTTCGCGGTGATGCTGACCCGGGCCCCGATCGGCCCGTCGGAAGACCTGGACCGGCCGGCCCTCCCGGCCGCGATCATCGGCGCCGGCACCGGTTTCGGGCTGGCCGCGTTGCTGATCGACGCGTTCCGCTGGACCGAGTTCGAACTGCCCCCGCCCAGCACCGCCGAGCGGGTCGGCGAGCAGGTCTTCGGCGCCTGGGTGCTGCCGTTCGAGGTGCTGTCGATCCTGCTGCTGGCCGCCCTGATCGGCGCGATCGTGCTGTCCCGCCCCGACCTGGGCGCCCGGCCCGACCCGGCGGCGGTCGAGACGGCCGATGGCCCGCACGACCCGGTCGACGAGTCGGCCGAGGTGGTTGCCCGGCTGGAGCGGATCGCCGCCCGCCAGACCGCCGCGCAGGCCCGGGTCCGGCAGGCGCACGCCGACGCGCTGGCGGCCGAGGCGGCGGCGAACGCCCCCGAGTCCGAACCGGCGCCGGCCGACCCGCTCCGGCAGCAGGCGCATGACCTGGTCTTCGGCGCCCACGAGGCCCGCCCGCGGGTGGGTCAGCCGCGCGACGCCGAGATTCTCGACTCCCGGATCATCCAGGGTGAGAGCGTGGTCGAGAACGATCAGCCGATCCCGCCCCGGCGCGCGATCGAGGGCAACGTGGTCGAGGGCGAGCTGGTGGAAGGCGAGCCGGTCAAGGAAAAGCGGCCGGAGAAGGACAAGCTCGAGGGCCGCAAGGATCGCCCGGCGCTCCCGGCCGGCGAGAACGACGACGGGAAGGAGAAGTGATGCACGCGGTCATCCCGTACGTCATCGCGTCTCTGCTCTTCGCTCTCGGTGTTTACGGCGTCCTGCGCCGGCGTAACGCGATCCTGGTCCTGATGGCGGTCGAGCTGATGCTCAACGCGGTCAACCTGATCCTGGTCGCCGCCGACGGGACGGTCCGCGCGGTCCTGAACGGAGTGCAGCCCGAGGCGTGGGCCTATCCGGTGCCGGAGCCGAGGTCCGGGGCAATCTTCGCGCTGTTCATCATCGTGCTGGCCGCCGCCGAGGTGGGCGTCGGCCTGGCGATCGTCCTGCAGTACTACCGCCTGCACCGGGCAGTCGTGATCGACGAGGTGGTGCTGGACGAGCACGACCACGAGAAGAGCGAGACGCAGGTGACCGGGTGAACGCCGCCACGTTCGGTGCGCTGATCCCCGGCGTACCCCTGCTGCTTGGTGTTGTGGGTTTGACCCTGAAGCCCGGGGATCACGGTCCGCGACGGACTGCCGCCTCGCTCGGCGTCGCGGGAGCGGCCATCTCGCTCGTCGTGACCATGGAGATGTTGCTCGGCGCGACCATGCCGCTCGATGCCAACACCCACTGGGTCAGCATCGGCGACATCGACATCACGCTCGGCTTCTCGGCCGGCCTGGCCGCTCTCTACATCGCGCTGGCAGTCGGCGTGGTCGCGCTGTTCGTGCAGATCTACTCGATCGCCTACCTGCACGACGACCCCCGCTACGCGCCGTACGCCGCCCAGGTCAGCCTGTTCACCGGCGCGATGCTGCTCGTCGTCACGTCCGGTGACCTGATCGGCATGCTGGTCGGCTGGGAGGTGATGGGCGCCTGCTCCTATCTGCTCATCGGCCACGACCGGCGGCTGCCCGAAGCGCCGGCCGCCGCGGTCAAGGCATTCCTGGTCACCCGGGTCGGCGACGTCGGCTTCCTGCTCGGCATCGCGCTCCTGGCCGTCGACGCCGGCACCACCCGGATCAGCGTGGTCCTGACGCACGACTACAGCCACGGCACGCTCACCGCCGCGCTGCTGCTGATCCTGGCCGGCGTGGCCGGCAAGAGCGCCCAGTTCCCGCTGCACACCTGGCTGCCGGACGCGATGGCCGGCCCCACCCCGATCTCGGCGCTGATCCACGCCGCCACCATGGTCGCGGCCGGCGTCTACGTCGTCTTCCGGATGTACCCGCTGTACGAGCAGTCCCCGGCCGCGCTGGCCGTGCTCGGTGTGGCCGCCTCGATCACGATCCTGCTGGGCGCGCTGAGCGCAACCGCGCAGGACGACCTGAAGCGGGTGCTGGCCTGGTCGACGGTGAGCCAGATCGGCTACATGACCGGCGCGCTGGCGGTCGGCTCGCCCGCCGCCGCGCTGTTCCACCTGCTGACCCATGCCGCGTTCAAGGCGCTGCTGTTCCTCGCGGCCGGCGCGGTGATCCACGCGGTCGGCACCAACTACCTGTCCCGGATGGGCGGCCTGCGCGAGCACATGCCGGTCACGTTCTGGTCGTTCGTGGTCGGGCTGGGTGCGCTGGCCGGCCTGCCGCCACTGGCCGGTTTCTGGTCGAAGGAGAACGTGCTGGCCGCGGCCGCGCACGCCACCGACGGCGGCGGTCCGGCCCCGGTCTGGGTGGCCTGGCTGGTCTGGCTGGCCGCGCTGTTCGCCATCGCGCTCACCGCTTGGTACGCCACCCGCCTGCTGCTCTGCGCGTTCTTCGGCATCTCCCGCGCGCACGGCCCGGACGGACCGGACTGGGAGGTCGGGTTCGACGACGCCCGCTACACCGAGGCGCACACCCCGCACGACCCGCCCGGCCTGATGCGCCGGCCGATCATCCTGCTGGCGATCCCGGCCGCGCTGCTCGGCCTGGCCGCCTACGCCCCGGGCTTCCGCACCGCCCTCGAGCTGGAAGACCCGCACCTGGGCGTGGCCATCGTGCTGCCGCTGGTGCTGCTCGCCCTCGGCGCCGGCTCGGCCTGGTGGTTGTGGCGCGCGGCCCCCGGCGTCGACCCGGCCGCCGTGCTCGGCCCGGCCCGCGAGTTCTTCCAGAAGGGCTTCCGCCTCGACGAGGTGCAGGACCGCCTCATCGTCCGCCCGGTGAAGCAGATCGCCCGGCTGGCCAAGACGACCGACGAGCGGGTCGTCGACGCCTCGGTCGAGGGCACCGGCACCGCCACCAGCTGGCTGGGCGAGCTGGTCTCGGACATGCACCGGATGGCCCTGCCCTTCGCCGCGCTCATCGTCTTCGCCGGCGCCCTGCTGCTGACCGTCTGGTTCGGAGCCGCCTCGTGAAGCAGATGAACGACGTCTACCAGGTGATGCTGGTCGCGGCCGTGGCGTTGCCGGTCGTCGGCGCCGCGCTGCTGGCCGTGCTGCCGGCCCGCGTCGCCGGCGTCACCGCGACCGCGTTCGCGGCGGTGACCCTGATCCCGATCGTCGTGCTGGCGTTCGCCCACGACTCCAATCTGGGAGAGGGCGCCCGGCCCTCGGCCGTGAAACCGTGGGCCGAGCTCGACGTCTCCTGGGTGCCGTCCCTGCGCCTCGACTTCCACCTGGGCGTCGACGGGGTGTCCTACCCCCTGGTCGCGCTGACCGGGTTGCTCACGCTGCTCTGCTGCGTCTACACGATGCGGCGTGCGCCGGCGGGCGGCTCACCGCGTACCCTCCTGGCCCTGCTGTTGGTCCTCGAAGCCGGCATCCTCGGCACCTTCCTTGCCCTCGACCTGATCCTGTTCTTCCTGTTCTTCGAGGTCGTGCTGCTCCCGATGTACGCGGTGATCGCCGGCTGGGGAGGCGAGGACCGGCGCCGGGCCGCCCGCAAGTTCGTGCTCTACACCCTGTTCGGCTCGGTGCTCCTGCTGCTGGGCGTGCTCACCGTGGTGGTGCACGCCCGCACCGGCAACATCGTCGCGCTCAGCGGCGAGCCGATCCTGACCAAGACCACCCAGTACGCCGCGTTCGCCCTGTTCGCCGTCGCGTTCGCGGTGAAGGCCCCGCTCTGGCCACTGCACAGCTGGCTGCCCGACGCACACACCCAGGCCCCGACGGTCGGTTCGGTGATCCTGGCCGGCGTGTTGCTGAAGATGGGCACGTACGGCCTGATCCGGGTCGGCGTCGGCGTGACGCCGCTCGGCGCGCAGTGGGCCGCGCCGGCGCTGGGCATTCTGGCCGCGGCCGCCATCGTCGCCGGCGCCCTGATCTGCCTGCGGCAGACCGAGTTGAAGCGACTGATCGCCTATTCCAGCGTCGGTCACATGGGTTTCGTGCTGCTCGGCATCGCCACCCTGACCACCACCGGCATCCAGGCGGCGCTGCTCGGCAACGTGGCGCACGGGTTGATCACCGGACTGCTGTTCTTCCTGGCCGGGGCGATCAAGGACCGGGCGCACACCGGCGATCTGGCCGCGCTCGGTGGCCTGCGGGAGACCGCGCCCCGGCTGGCCGGCCTGCTCGGGTTCGCCGCGATCGCGTCGCTGGGGCTGCCCGGCCTGGCCGGCTTCTGGGGTGAGGCGTTCGCCGTGGTCGCGGCCGTGCAGCACGGCGGAGCGCTGTGGATCGTGCTGGCCGCGGTGGCCGCGGTCGGCGGCGCGCTGACCGCCGCGTACTTCCTGCGCCTGTTGCGCAAGGTGACGCACGGACCGGTCGGCACGCCGGTGTCGCCGGGGATCTCCGGCGTGGAATGGTTCGCCTGGGCGCCGCTGGTGGCGTTGACCCTGGCCGTCGGCCTGGTGCCGTCCCTGGTGCTGGCCATGACGTCGCTGCCGGTGGAGGCGCTGATCCGATGACCATCGACCAGGTGACGCTGCTGCCGCTCTACGCGGCCTCCGGGACCGCCGTTCTCGTCCTCCTCGCCGACCTTCTGCTGGCTCGGCGAGGGTTTACGGTCGGGGTTTTAAGCGCAGGGGGCCTGGCCACGGCTGTCTGCGCGATTGTCGTGGGCACGCGAAAGCCGACATTTTGCGTCGGCCCCGAGTGCTCCTGGGTCCCGACACCGCTGGCCGTCACCATGGCCGTCGTATTCGTGGCACTCACCATCGGCGTGCTGGCCCTGTCGGTGCCGTCGCTGCGGATCGGCGCCGCCCCGCCCGGCGAGTTCTGCTTCCTGCTCGCCGCGTCGATGACCGGCGGCATCGTGATCGGCTACGCCGGCGACCTGATCACCCTGATCGTCGGCCTGGAGACACTGACCCTGCCGCTGTACATCCTGGTCGGCCTGCGCCGCTTCGCCCCGGGCGAGAAGGCCAGCACCGCGGGCGCCTCCGCGTCCATCACGTTCTTCCTGATCAGCGTGGTCTCCACGGCGATCGCGCTGCTCGGTGCGGCTCTCAATTACGCCGCCACCGGCGCGATCCACCTCAACCACCTGGTCGCCGGCATCGGCCCGCTCGCTCCGGTCGCGCAGACCGGCGCCGCCCTGCTGGTGATCGGCTTCGCGTTCAAGGTCGCGGCCGTCCCGATGCACGCCTGGGCGCCGCCGACCTACGAGGGCTCGCCACTGCCGGTCGCTGCCTATCTGTCCACCGCCTCGAAACTGGGCGGCATCCTGGCCCTGGCCGCGATCGTCTCGAGGCTGGACGCCGCCCCGATCATGGCCGCCCTGGCCGTGCTCACGATGACCACCGGCAACCTGGTGGCGTTGCGTCAGCAGCGGATGGTGCGGCTGCTGGCCTGGTCGTCGATCGCGCAGGCCGGCTACATCCTGGCCGCTCTCGCGCTGGGCGCCGAGGGTGTCCGGGCGGCCGGCGTCTACGCGGTGTTCTTCGTGCTGCTCGAGTTCCTCGCGTTCGGCGTCGTGGTGGCGCTGCGGCCACCGGCCGCCGACGGCGGCGATCTGCTCGCCTACCGCGGCGCCGGCCGCCGGCACCCGTGGCTCGGTGCCGCCATGGTGCTCGCCCTCGCCGGCCTGGCCGGCCTGCCGCCCGGTCTGGCCGGCATGTTCGCCAAGGTCACGGTGGTGGACGCGCTGATCGGCGCGGGCTGGGGGTGGCTGGCCGGCTTCGTCGCGCTGAACGCGGTGATCGGCCTGGCCTACTACGTACGCGTCGGCGCCAACCTTTACGTGCACCCGCCCAAGCCCGGCATCCAGATCGTCGACCCGGACCTGCTCGAGGCGGCCACCCACCCGCGGGTGCGGGTGACCGCCCCGGTGGCGGCCGCCCTGATCGGCGCGGCGATCGCGGCGGTGGCGATCGGCTTCGCCCCGCAGCTGCTCTTCGACGCGCTCAGCTGACCTTCTTCTCGATCTCTGCACGCATGTCGGCGTCCAGCCCTTCGGCGTCGAGCAGCCGGGCCAGCCGAGGCCGGTCGAGCATGTAGATGTGGAACGCCTCGGCGATGCTCACGCTCTTCGCCGGCCGGTGGACGATCGAGATCGAGTCGCCGGCCTGCACCGACCCGGGCGTCACCACGCGCAGATAGGCCCCGGTCCGGTTCTCCTTGGTGAACCGCTTCAACCAGTGCGGCTCCTCCATCCGGACCTGGAACGTGACGCACGGGATCCGCCCGAACGTCGCCTGCAGCTCCAACTCGTCACCGATCCGCCAGACCTCGCCGATCATCGCCCCGCACACGTCGACCCCGACCGTGGTGAGGTTCTCGCCGAAAGCGCCGGCGGCCAGTTGCCGGCCGAGCTCCTTCTCCCACCAGTCGTAGTCCTCCCGGGCGTACGCATAGACCGCCTGGTTGTCGCCGCCGTGGCTCCTGATGTCGCCGATCGGATCGCCGACCAATCCGCTGTGCAGGCCGGTTGTCTTCGGCCCGGGCGCGCGCACCTGCACCGGATGGTCGACCGGCCGCTTGTCGATGCCGGTCATGGCGAGCTGTTTCGCCGGGTTGGACCGGGGAACGCCGACGTTCACCGAGAGGACATTCACCAGAACTCCACCACCGTTCGATCCTCGACCGGCCGGTAACCCAGCCGCTGATAAAGCCCGTTGCTGGTCGGATTGGCCAGATCGGTGTTGAGGACGACCGCCTCGGCGCCCTGGTCGATCGCGGCTCGGGTGGCCACCGTAGTGGCGCCACCGGCATAGCCGCGACCGCGAAACTCCTTCGGGGTGTAGACCATCTGCACCCGGCTCATCCCCGCCTCGACCCGGGAGAACTCGGCCACCGACACCGGCACGCCGTCGACCTCCCACAGCACGACGCCGCCGTAGCCGAGCCGATCGTCGACGATCCCACCGGGCGATCTTTCGCCGATCTCGTCGTAGAACGCTTCATGCCAGCGCAGCAACAGGTCCCGATCCGCCGCCGCCGCAACGCGTGACTGTCCTATTTGTCTGGCAGGCGGCGGGAGAGTGTCCAAAAGGTACAGCCGGGTGCGCATCTTCACGGTGGTCGTGGCGCCGGTGCGCTCATGCCAACCGGCTACGAACTCGTCGACGGTGTCGGCCAGCATGTTCACCCCGGTCAACGGGCGATCGGCGACCGCCTCGACGGCCTCGGGAACGGCCGCGGCGGGCATCGCGCTGAACATCATCGGGTACGGCGGGGTCTGGATCAGGACGGCTTCAACACTCTGGTCAGGGCGCCAAAAGCCGAAAACCGGATCCCCCGGCCCGTACGCATGAAGCCCTCGCCGCCGCAACGTGCCGACCAGCGTGAGCATCACCGTGTGCTGAACCGGCCGGGACCGCAGGAAATCCCCCGCGGTGGCGACGAAAGCCTCGACATCCGCGGTCAGCTCCCAGGGCATTCCCCCATCTTTCTCCAGCGAGGGCGGGAATGCACCCCGATTAGAGACCCCAGACCTTCGCGATCCGGGCCAGCGAATCCTGCCGGGTAGCCGGGTCGTAGACGGTCCCGGCGAGAATCAGCTCGTCCGCCCCGGTTCGTTCGACCAGCGCGTCCAGGGCGTCGACGACCTCCTCGGCGGTGCCCGCATATTGCGTGCCCGGCAGGGAGTCGAGCATCGCCCGGTCCAGATCGGACAGTTCGACCTGCGCGGCCTGCTCGGGCGAGACGATCGGGCCGAGCCGGCCGGTGCGCAGGCTCAACGCCATGATCCGGCTCGGGCCGGCCAGGTAGAGCGCCTCGTCGGTCGTCTCGGCCGCGATCACCGAGGCGCTGACCATGACGTGTGGCGCCGGAAAGTGCGGCGACGGCTTGAACCCGGACCGGTAGAGATGCAGCGCGGACTCCACATCGGAGCTCGTCGCGAAGTGGTAGGCGTAGCAGAACGGCAGCCCCAGCGCCGCCGCCACCTGCGCGCCGTAGGTCGAGGAGCCGAGCATCCACACCTCGGGGAAACTCTCCGCGGCCGGCGTCGCCCGCAGCCGGGAGGCCGACCCGGCGTCGATCCGCTCGTCGCCCAGCAAGGCCAGCAGCGTCTGCAGGTGCTCCGGAAAATGCTCGACCGTCAGATAGGGCGAGACGCCGCGCAGCGCGGTCGCGGTGGCCTGGTCGGTGCCCGGCGCGCGGCCGATGCCCAGGTCGATGCGGCCCGGGTGCAGCGCCTCCAGGATCGCGAACTGCTCGGCCACCACGAACGGCATGTGGTTGGGCAGCATCACGCCACCGGAGCCGACCTTGATGCGGTCGGTGCGCGCGGCCACCGAGGCGATCAGCACCGGGGGAGCGGTCGACGCGACCGCCGGCATGTTGTGGTGCTCCGCCACCCAGAACCGGCGGTAACCAAGCTCGTCGGCGGTCTTGGCGATCTCGAGAGTGCCGCGGAGCGCATCGGCGCTCGTGTGCCCGTCACGGACGGTGGCCAGGTCGAGCACGGAGAGCGGAACGCGCGTCATACGTCCGACTTTAACGCGGCCGTGATCAGTGCTTCTGGTTGCGGATCGCCTGCACGCCCACCGTGACCGCGCCGAGCGCCGCGCCCGGCACCAGCAGCCAGGCCGGCCACGGATAGATCGTCCCGTCCGTGCTCGCCACCACCAGGGCGAACACCACCAGGTTGACCACGGCGAGCGTCGCCCAGATGGTCCAGAGCACGATCAGCGCCGGCGGCAGCCGACGCGCCTCGCGGCGCCGCTCGGCCAGTTGCCGGGCGGCGACCTCGCTCGCGCTCAGACCCGGGCGGGGCAGGTCGGCGACGAGGACGAGCAATTCCTTGTACGTCTTTGCGCCGTACGCGTCGCGCACCCGTTCGTCGTACTCATGAAGCGAAAGTCGACCCTCGTCGAGCGCCGCTCTCAGCTGGTCGGCGACCTTCTGCCGATCGGAGTCGGCCGCCCGGAGCGTCTCGATGTCGACCCGGATCTCTTTCCCCATCGGACGCTCCTCCCCGTTGATGCGGGTCAGATTATCCGAGCTGATCCATCAGTGGTGATGCTGCTGCGCGTGGTGATATTGATGCGCCACCGCGTGCCCTTTGCCGCGCGAAATCATCCACCGGTTGACCGGCACCGTGATGACGAACGCGATGGCCAGCGAGGCGATCAGGCTGCCCCAGAAGAGAAGGTCGCCCAGCCCGGCATTCATCGCCCCCGGGATGAACAGCAGGCTGCCGTTGTCGACGATTTCCATGACCGCGATCGAGACGGTGTCGGCGGCCAGCGCGACTCCGAGCGCCCGGCGAAAGTCGACACCGGCCGCGAGCACCGGCCGGATGGCCAGCGTGTAGCCGAAGAAGAAGGCCAGCACGATGGAGAGCGCGATGTTGCCGGCGTTGTGCCACCCCAGCGCCGTGCTGATCACCATGCCGAGGATCTCCCCGATGGCACACCCGGTGAGGCAGTGCAGTGTCGCCGAGATGGCGGCCTTGGTCAGATCTCGCGAGTTCATGCAATCAACATACCCCCGGGGGGTTCATTTTCGACCGGCCAGTTGCTCCTGCAGACTCTCCTCGGCGCGGGCGATCGGCCCACTCGGTGCCGCCGTCACCAGAGCCGCCGCCACCAGCACACTGCCGGCGAAGACGAACGCCCACGGCAGACCGCCCGGCCGGTCGACGATCAGGCCGGCCACCGCGGCGCCGACGGCACTGCCGCCGACCGAGACGGTCACGGTCCAGGTGTACGCCTCGTTCAGCATCGCCGCCGGGGCAAGACGCCCGACCAGCGTGTTGCCGATCGTCAGAGCCGGCGCGATGGTCACCCCGCCCAGCACCAGCGCCATGCCCAGATAGAGCGGCCGCGGCATCACGGTCAGGATCAGGAAGCTGGCCGCGACCGCGCCGAGCGCCCAGGCGAACTGCCGGGCGAGAGCCATCGCCGGCCGCCGGGTGCCGAACCAGATGCCGCCGACCGCACTGCCCACACCCCAGATGCCGAGGAGTACGCCGCCGAGCCCGTCACCGCCGCCGTGGTGCTCCGCGTACGCCGGAACGATGACCCCAGCCGCGCCGAACGCGATGCCCAGCGCCACCACGCAGGTCATGAGCGCCGGGAACCCGGCCGCAGCCAGCGGTCCGAGCCCTCTGGCGGCGAGCCCCGAATCGGCCCGGTGCCGATGCCGCATCACCGGCAGCCGGGAGATCCAGCCGGTGCCGGCGAACGTGGCCGCCGCGGCCGCCAGCAACGCCGCCGCCGGCCGGTGCGTGATCACCACGAGCACCGACACCAGGATCGGCCCGAGCACGAACACCAGCTCGAACAGCGAGGTCTCGGCGGCCAGCGCGGCGCCCCGCAGATGATGCTGGCCGGAACCGGCCGCGGTCATGTCGTTCCAGGCACGCCGGATCGCCGCGGTCAGCGGGGGATAGGTAGCGCCCGCGACCGCCGACGCCACGAAGATCCAGGCCAGAGCGGACTCGCCCCCGCGACTCACCAGCACCAGGGCCACCAGGGCGAGCGGGTGCAGCACGGCGGTGGCGAGCAGGATCGGCGCCGGCCCGATCCGGTCGGCGAGGCGACCCACGACCGGGCTCACGACACCGCCGGCGATCGCGTAGAGGCCGCCGGTGAGGCCGGCCGCCGAGTAGCGCCCGGTGGCTTCCTGCACGAGCAGGAGCAGGGCGAGCGGTGTCATCCCGATGCCGAGACGGGCGAGGATGCCGACGCTGAGCAGGATCCGCCCGGCGGGCAGCCGCCAGACGTCGGCGTACTGCCGCAGCGCGGTCACGGCACCGACGGTAGCGGGCGCACACGAACGGGGCCGCCCGGTTTTTCCGGACGGCCCGGCGTTTGCTGGGTCAGCGGCGGTGCTGGACCGCGCCCGCCATCTCGCGCAGGCGGGCGATCCGCTGCTCCATCGGCGGGTGGGTGGAGAACAGCGCCGAGATGCCGCCGCCCCGGAACGGGTTGGCGATCATCAGGTGCGCGGCGCTGGTGAGCTGCCCGTCGGCCGGCAGAGGCAGCCGCGCCGCCCCGTACTGGATCTTCTCGAGCGCACTCGCGAGCGCCAGCGGATCGCCGGTCAGCGTGGCGCCGGAGGCGTCCGCCTGGAACTCCCGGTTACGGCTGATCGCCAGCTGGATGACCGAGGCCGCGAGCGGCCCGAGGATCAGCATGAGCAGCAGCGCGGCCGGGTTGGGGCCGTCGTCGTCGTCCGAGCCGCCACCCAGCGGCAGGAAGATCGCCAGCTGGGCGAACATCGTGATGATCCCGGCGAGCGCCGCGGCGACGCTGGAGATCAGGATGTCGCGGTTGTAGACGTGCGACAGCTCGTGCCCGATGACGGCGCGAAGCTCCCGCCGATCGAGCAGCTGGGTGATGCCGACGGTGACCGCCACCGCCGCGTGCTGCGGGTTACGCCCGGTGGCGAACGCGTTGGGCTGCGGCGACGGCGACACGTACAGCCGGGGCATCGGCTGCCCGGCGGTGGCGGAAAGCTCCCGCACCATCTGATAGAGCGCCGGGAACTCGGCCTCGCTGACCGGCTGGGCCCGCATGGCCCGCAACGCCAGCTTGTCCGAGTAGAAGTAGCTGAACGCGTTCATCGCCAACGAGATGAGCACCGCGAACACGAGCCCACCGCTGCCGCCGATCCAGTAGCCGACGGCCAGGATCAGCCCGGTGAGCAGACCAAGCAGAGCGGTCGTCTTGAGACCGTTGTGATGGCTGGACACTGTTACTCCTAGGTGAGTTTGCGTACCTACGTGAACGCCTCTCACCTGCATTTTCATCCGCGCGGGACTGTGAGTTCGCTGAACGCTTGCTAGCGTCTTCCGGCATGTCCGTGACCGCGCTGCGCGCTCTGACCGACGCCGACCTCGAGCGCCTGTTCCGGATGATGCGTGACCCCGAGTCGGTGCGGATGGCGGCCTTCACCGCCCCCGATCCCGACGACCGCGCCGCCTTCGAGGCCCAGATGTCCCGCATCCGCACCAATCCCGAGGTCACCAACCGGGTGATAACCGTGGACGGCGAGGTAGTCGGAAGCATCGCCTGCTTCGTGATGGAGGGCGACACCGAAATCACCTACTAGCTGGACCGCTCCCGCTGGGGCCAGGGCATAGCCACCGAGGCCCTGACCCTGTTCCTGAAGATCGTCCCGACGCGCCCACTGCACGCCCGCGTCGCCAGCGACAACACCGGCTCCCGCCGGGTCCTGGAAAAGGCCGGCTTCAAGCAGATCAACACCGAGATGTCGTACGCCGAAGCCCGCGGCACCGACATCGAAGAGACGATCCTGATCCTCGAATGAAAGCGACCCCGGAGCGCGTTTCCGCAGCTCACGGGGCCATTTTCAGTGGATGTGGCGGGTAGAGGATTCGAACCTCTGTAGCTTTCGCGACGGATTTACAGTCCGGGCCGCACCTCCGTTCTGACCTGCTGAAACAGGGGATAGGCGGCGTGGCGGGGGACGCATGGGGGAGACGGCCACCCGCTGCTCTCTGTTTCAGCCGCTCTGCGACTCCGGCGCCGAAGGTGCGGAGCCGGCCTTGCTTGAGTCCATCTCGCGCCACTCGCCAGGCCCGTCGGCGGTCGTCAGCCGGTCGACCATGGAGCGGGCTGCGTCCTCGGACTCGAAGTCCCAGCGCAGGACTTTGCCGTGCTCGGAGTTCCCTTGCCGGGCGGTAACCCGGTAGTTGATCGACAGCCAGATGTCCCGCCTCCCGAGCCGGCCCCATACGCCGTTCCACCAGCGACCCAATACAGCCATGCGACCAGGTTAATCGAACACACGTTCTAGAGGGGTGTGACACTGTCGTTAGCACGCGTCACACCGGTTTCCCCAGCTCAAGCCCCATGCAGTGACAACAGTGACATGAGTGACACGGTGACACGGGGCAGCGTGATCCGTGAGTGTTGACCTATCGTGCCTAAATGATCACCCAAGTCGATCGCGTCAAGCGCTGGGCAACGGAAATTAGGGCAACCTATGACCAGTGGGAGGCCCAGGTAAGCGCCGGCCGCTTGAGCCGCTCAGTCCGCCGCCGATGGGTCACGCTCGTCCTGTTGCCTGTCCTGCTGGTCTGCTGCGGCGGTACCGTGGTCGGTGTCCCGGTCGCTTGGGTGGCGCGCCTCACGATCGAGGCCAGCAGGGGCGAGAAGTCGCCGGATGCCGCAGCGAACCTCTACCTGATGGCATTGGGCTACACAACGAAGACGGCCTCTTGCCAGTGCTCGACAATCGAGCGCAGGACGAACTCCTGACTCAGTGGCGCTCGTATCGGGACGCGATGCAGGCCACCCATCCAAAACCGGCGCGCTTGGATTTCGGCGCGTTGACCGTCGGCCCGATCCATGACGGCCGGGCAGAGGTCACAACGGACGTTGCCGCAACGTGGTGGGATACGGATGGCCATGCGGGGAGCTATCGCAGCGAGGATCATGCGTGGACGTTCGAGACGCGAGAAGACAATGGGTGGCAAGTTTCGGCGGTACGTCCATACCGATGGTGTGGCGGATATGTTCGTACTGAGGTGTGCCGCTAGCGGGACTAGAGGTAGTCCTTTTCCCCTCGTTCCTTCATCGGCCGATCAACCCAGAGCGACTCGCCGCCGCCAACTTCCAGTGACGGCAACTGCGCGGCGTTGAGCGTCAGTCGAAGCGCTCGTATTGCTTGAACCCGCTGCAAGGCCGTATGCCTTGCAGCATCGCTCTGCTTCTTCCATTCGGCCGTTCTGGTGACCTGGCCGGGATGCTGCCGATAGAGCCATGTCACTTCCGGGTCGTTGTAACCGTCGCAGACTTCACCGAGTCCGCAGAACATAATCGTGTCTTCATCGTTTGGACTAGCGGCCCATCCGCCAAACGCACGAACGGTATCGGTCCGGAGCATTAAGCCTGCGCCGTGAATGGGCCAGTTCGCCCCGTGCGCGATTGCATAGTCATTTATGACGCCTGCCTTAACCAGGCCAACCGGGATCAGAGGATCCCATGCGACTCGGCTTCCGTCCGTCATGAGGTCATCCGCCTGACTAATTCCCCAGTGGATCGGTTGGTTCACAAAATGAGGAATCAGGGAAGCGACTGCATTGGGAAGGAGGAGGTCGTCAGCATCTAGGACGCGTACGAGGCTCCCCGATGCGCGCTCCAGTGCCAGATTGCGAGTAGGGCCGACGCCCAACTGTTTCCCGTTGGCTGAGTACCGGACGCGGGCCACGTCGTCAAAAAGGCTAGCTAGAGTGGGCTTGTTTCCGTCTTCTTGTACAAGCCACTCGATTTCCCACCCGGTCGGCAATATCTGTGCCTCGACGCTTGATATCGTTTCCCGGATGAATCCTGCGCTCGGCGCGTGAGCGGCGGTAATGATCGAAACGGTTGCCATGTGTCGTCAATCTCTCTGCGTTGAGTCGAAAGCGAGAACGGGGAAGTGATATCTATTGCCACTTCGCCAAGTTGCTAGTGAAGCTCAGCTCTGTGCGGTCGGCAGGAAAATCGGCATCAGAAAGCTCTACGATCTTGCCACGCCCGTCGTAGGAGATTCGTCGCACGCGTAACATCGGCACCCCAACATCTAGCCGCCATTCGTGCGCTTCCGCGGTGGTCGGCATGGACGCTGAGACTTGGTCGTCCACGCGCATAACTTCGATTCCCGCCGTATAGAGCTGGTGCTGAGTACCCCCGGGCCATGGCTCGTTATTCTTATCTAAAAGGGCTGGCTGCATTTCGATGAGCGGGAGTGGAATGTAGGAAACGCTCCAAGAGAGCCGCCGCCCGTCGCGCCTATCCCGCATTTCATAGGTTCGCCGCAGAACCGTGGTTTCTTGCGTGATCCCGAGGTCCGCTGCAAGCCTCGCTGAGGGCAAGATCTGTTCATATTCTGTCGCGAATGACAAGTCGCCAATCTTGCTGCCCATGTCGGTCTCAGCGACACCCGTTGCGGCCCGGATTTCTTCCGGCTGAAGAACGAGATCCTTTTCTTGTTGGTGCCTATCAGACGAACGGCAGACGCGTGCCGCGGGAACACGAACAACGGGCGCCTTTCCACGCCCGCCCGTGATCAAGCCCTGTTCCTTGAGTAGCCGGATGGCGTTCCTGGCTGTGTTGATCGCGCAGTCGTAGTCGTCGCAGATGTCCTGAAGGGTCGGCAAGGGATCGCCGGGCGCGAGGTCGCCTCGCTCGATCTTCATGCGCAGGTCGTCAGCGATCTGAAGTTGGAGAGGCGCGACAAGGCCCGTGGGCTGCGGTTCCATGCAGCCACGGTACCTCAGTTTGAGGGTTTGTGGTCAAACCCCCTTGCGTTCTTGCGGTGATGGGGCTTACGGTCCGAGGCAAGCAAGTTTGTGGTCAAACCATCAAACCCACAAACTCGACCTTGGAGGATCAGTTGAGGAAGCGTGAACCCATCTCCGCTGAGGAGCCAACTGCGGAGGATCTGTCCTCGATCGAGGCCGAGTGGCCGCTGATCGAGGCTGAGTTGGCCGTATTGGACGCCGAGATCACTCTGATCAACGCCGCCGACCACAGCGCCCCGTCGCCGCTGGACTGGCGGCGCCTGCGCCGGGCTGAGGCCCGCCTCACCCGCGTGGCCGCCGAGCTGGCCGCGCGTCCCGCCGCCCTGCGCGAGGTGGCGTGATGACCCCGGACATCAACCGTCTCAAGCGCATCGGCTGGGGCACCCGAGGCGTGTTCGCCCTCGGTATCACCGCGTCTCTAGCTGGCAACGTGCTGCACGCCGCGGATAACCCGGTCAGCAAGGCAATCTCGGCGTGGTCGCCGCTCGCCTTGCTGCTGACCGTTGAGCTGATTTCCCGTGTTCCGGCCTCCCGTGGGATGGCGTCAGTGGCCCGGCTCGGTGCTACAGCGGTGATCGCGGGCATCGCGGCGTGGGTGTCGTACTGGCACATGGCCGGCGTCGCGGCCCGGTATGGCGAGACGGGCGCGAGCCCGTACCTATTGCCGCTCAGCGTGGACGGTCTGATCGTGGTCGCCTCGATCTGCCTGGTCGAGATCGGCGGGCGAATCAGCGCGCTTGCGGCACCTGCGTGTGCTGACGACGAGAAATCCGGCCGTGACGCGCTAGAAGGCGTGCTTGGCAAGCTCGCCATGGTCTCGGCCGGTGAGGGCTGGATCTCACCTGAACCGGCTTCCCCCTCCCCGACGGCCGAGTCCGCCGAAGTTCCGGCCCGGCCGGCGAAGCGCCCGGCGCGGCCGAAGGTCACGACCGCCGAGCGGGTGGCGCGGCATCTGGCGAAGAACCCGGATGCGACGCAGGAACAGGTCGCGGCCCGGCTCAAGGTCACGGTGCGCACGGTTCAGCGGTACTGGCCGAGCCGCGAGGCCACCGTCACGGCACTGCCGGTCGCGGCGTGAGGGGGCGTTCCGATGGCTAACAACCTTGCGGGTCCTGGTCAGAGTTTCTCCGCTGCGGTACACGCCGACCGGATCGCTGAGCGGCAGGCCGAGGCGATGCGTGAGGACGCCGATCGGCAGCGCGCCGCGCGGGCGGCCGGCCCGGCCCGCCGGTCGATCGCCGCGGTCCGCCGCTCGCGTGACGACGGCGACGAGTTCTAGCTCCGCCCGGGGCGCGGCCTTCCGGCTGCCAACCACCCGGCCGCGCCCCGGTCCTCCCGAGTCCCGAGCCCAATATCCCCTTCGATCCACGTAGGAGCACAGACCGCGATGAGCGAAGAAGAGATCGAGATCAACGAGGCGTACGCCGAGCTGCACAACCTGCGTACCGAGCTGGCCGAACTGCACAACTGGGCCGACCGGGTGCTCGACAACGAGAACACCGACCGGCAGTACATCGCTGAGCACCTGTCCACCGCATGCGGGGTGCTCGCCTCGGGCGGCCCGATGCCCACGCGGCCGTACGACGACATCGACGAGTTCTGAGAGGCCACGAAACCATGACTTCCAAGACCCTCGTGCGGACCGCCGGCGCCGGTCTCGTGATCGCCGCGTCCGGGTGGCTGCTGGCCGGGCACCCGGGCCACCGTCTCGCCGGCGCGGGCCTGATCTTGGCCGGCCTGGCGATCGGCGCCGTGCCGGTGTGGTGGCAGCTCCGCTCGACCGGGACGGCCGGGCTGATCGGCCGCTGGGATCGGCACGGGCGCCGCAACGCCGGGACCGCCTCCCGGTGGGACATCTGGCGTACCTCTTCGCCGTGGGCGATGCGCCGCAAGGCCGCGGTCATCCGTCCGTCGCTGGCGCTGTTGCCGTGGTGGGGGGCCTGGCGTGAGCCGCTGCGCAGCTTCGCCGTACCTCTCGCGAAGGCGGGCCGGCAGACCGTGTGGACCTCGGGTGAGGAGTCCACGCTGCGGATCGGGATCCCCGGCACCGGTAAGACTGCGGAGCTGGCCAACCGAGTGATCGACGCCCCGGGCGGGGTCGTCACGACCAGCACGGCCACCGACCTGTACGACCTGACCGCCCCGCTGCGGCACAAGGCCGGGCCGGTGCAGGTGTTCAACCCCGGCGGCCTCGGCGGACTCGTCTCCACGTTGCGCTGGTCGCCGCTGTCCGAGTGTGCCGACCCGTCGACCGCGGCGCGCCGGGCGGCCGACCTGATCGGCCCGATTGACTCCCAGGGCGCCGAGGGTGCCCGCTGGGCGGCACAGGGCCGCCGCGTGCTCGCGGTGTGGCTGCACGCCGCGGCGCTGGGCGGGTACCGGATGGCCGACGTGTCCGGTTGGGTCGCCGACCCGGACACCGCCCGCGAGGCGATCCTGACCGCGCTCAAGACCTCCCCTCGGGCGGCCGAGATGCGCCAGGCCGCCGCGCAGTCGATCGACATGAGCGCCCGGACCCGCGACGGCGTGATGTTGGCGATGACCCCGGCGCTGGCGTGGATCACGCTCCCGTCGGCCGCCGAGGTCGGCGACCCGGACCCGGACGCCGACGTGTTCACGGTGGCGGAACTGACCGACCGGCGTGGGGCGTTGTATCTGCTGGGCGACGATGACGGCACGGTCGGTCCGCTGGTCGCCGCCTTGGTCGCCGAGGTCGCCTACCAGGCCCGTCGGACCGCCGCGGCCCGGCCGGGTGGCCGGCTCGACCCGGGGCTGACCTTCGTGCTGGATGAGGTCGCGCTGGTCTGCCCGACCCCGCTCGATCGGTGGATGGCCGAGTTACGCAAGCGCTCGATCACGATCCACGCGGCCTGCCAGGGCCTCGGCCAGTTGCGCGAGCGGTGGGGCGACGACGGCGCGTCGATGATCCTCAACTCCGCCGCGGCGGTCCTGGTCTACGGCGGCTGCAAGGACGCCCGCGACCTGCGCGCCTTCACCGACCTGGCCGGCGAGCGGGAGGAAACCACGCACACCCGCGGCGCCGACGGGCGGATCACCGGCAGCAGCACCCGCCGGGTGCCGGTCATCGCCCCGGCGCAACTGGCCGGCCTGCCCAACTTCCAAGCCCTGCTGATCCGCCGCGGGATGCGCGTCGCCCTCGTGCGCACGCCGATCGTTTGGAAGCGCCGCGACCTGCGCCGCGCCTTGAAACCCGCCAAGACCCACCGGGCGTTCTCCCTGCGCCTCAAGGACTCCCTGCGCCTCAAGCACTCTCTGCGCTTCACGCGCACCCCCAAGCTCCGCCCGGCGGCCGACGTCCGGACGGCTCGTACCGCCGCCTGACCACCAAAAGGAGAAACCTCGCGATGAGCAGCAAACCCACACCACCGCCGTTCAACGCCCGCGCTCTGGGCGAGTTGGTTCTCAACCGGCTCGCCGAGATCGAGTACCTCAACTCCAAGGCCCGCCAGGACGAGCCCGGCGCCGTGTACGAACGGCAGCACGACCGGGACCGGGTGACCGAACTGTCGCAGCACCTCGGCCTGTACGCGCAGCTCGCTGACACCGCCGCCCACGCCGAGCAAAACGACGTGTTCGCCGCCGAACAGCAAGCCACCCGCCGCCGCACCGACGAAGACGAGTTCTGAGGAGAACTAGCAGATGACCACCGAACCCGAACACGACAGCTTCCACCCCGGCCGGCACTCCGACACGTACGAGGCCCTCGCCCGCCGCTGCGAGACCGGCGCCGAGCAACTGAAGTACGAGGCCGAACACGCCGCCGAGATCCTGCCGACCCGGGCCGGCGGCGACCGGCTCGACCCGCAGCAATGGGCCGCGCAGAAGCTCACCGCCGCGCAGGCCGCTCTCGACTACGCCGCGGGGCTGCGGGCCGAGGCCGCCGAACACGGGCCGCTCGCCCGGATGGAGCCCGACCGGCTCGCGCAGGCCGACAAGGTGGCGTTGGCCGCGAACCTCGGCGGCATCCTCATCGACGGCCGCGGCCCGGCCGAACGCCAGGCGCAGTCCGACTCCGTGTTCGACGAGAACCACCGGAAGGCGTGGGAGGCCGGCGAGTACCCAGCCCAGATCAAGGCCGCCGAGATCGAGGCCACCGGCCGGTTCACGCACGTCGCCGAGACGATCGACGGCATCGAACAGGAGGCGTTCTGGCAGCTCGGCGGAACCGCCGACGAGTCCACCGACCAGCGCCAGACGCAGCACACCGACAACGACAGCGACGAGTTCTAGCTCCGCCCGGGGCGCGGCCTTCCGGCTGCCAACCACCCAGCCGCGCCCCGGTCCTCCGAATCCCGAGCCCTCACGAACCCGTGGAGGAACACCCATCATGACAAGCCCCACCCCTGAGGACCGCTTCGACTGGCAGGCCGCCGAGGCTGATGTCGTCGATCTGAACGCGGCCCGCCAACGCCGCGACAACCGGGACGACACCGCACCCGACACCGAACACGACACGACCGGCGACACCCGGGACGGCGTCGACATCGACACGGATCCCGACAGCGAAGACGACACCGGCCGGCCGACGTTGGTCGACAGCATCGGCGTGCAGCGGCGCCCGCGGTTCTCCCTCGCAAGCTTCCGCGACGCGCAGCGCGTGCCCATCGTCCCGTCGTCGCTGAAGTCCCGGACCGAGTTCGCCGGGAACCTCGCATGGGCAGCCGGTTTCGGCCTGCACGCCCTCGCCTACCACGCGATCCGGCTGCCGAAATACGGGCTGCGGATCGCCTGGCGGATCCCGCGCGGCTCCGCCCGGGCCGGCAACATCTTCGGCCGGTGGCTGTTCGACCTGGAGGCCGAACAGGTGCGCCAGGCCACCGTGCGCCGCGAGGACGCCGAAACCTACATCAAGCTGGCCCGCCAGCGCGACCGCCGCGTCCGGTGGCGCGGCATCGTCGCCGTCGGCGCCCTGATCGGCAGCACTTTGTTCTGGGTGTGGCTCGCGTTGCTCGGCCCGGACTGGCTGTGCAACACCGTGATCGCCCTGGCCGCGGTCGTGCTCGGCTGGCTCGGCACCCCGGCGGACAAGCCGCTGTTGGACACTGCCGTCGTGCGCCGTGATGTGGCCCCGTTGACCTCGGTGGAGGTGTTCGCGGCGCTCGGCTCGCTGCGGATCCCGGGCATCGACGCGGCGATCCGCCGCGGCGACAACGGCAAACGCTGGTTCCCGGCGCCGATCGCCCGGGAGAACGGCGCCGGGTGGCACTGTGCGGTGGAACTGCCGCGCGGCGTGGTCGCCTCGGCTGTCGTCGACAAGCGCGAGGAACTGGCCGGTGCGCTGACCCGGCCGCTCGGGTGCGTGTGGCCCGAGACCAACGCCGAGGTGCACCCCGGCCGGCTCGAACTGTTCGTCTCCGACAAGGACATGAGCAAGGCCAAGCAGGCGCTGTTCCCGCTGATGAAGGCCGGTACGGCGAACCTGTTCAAGGCCAACCCCTTCGGCACCGATCCGCGCGGGGCGATGGTCACGATCACGCTTATGTTCGCGTCGATGATCATCGGTTCGATCCCGCGGATCGGCAAGACGTTCGCGCTGCGTCTGGCGCTGCTGATCGCCGCATTGGATCCGCGGGCGTGGGTGCTGCCGTTCGACCTGAAGGGCACCGGTGACCTGTCACCGCTGGAGCCTGTCGCCCACCGGTATCGGGCCGGCGATGACGATGAGGACATCGCCTACGGCCTGACCGCGATGCGGGAGATGCGCACCGAGATGCGGCGCCGCACCAAGGTAATCCGGGAGCTACCGCGTGACCTGTGCCCGGAGAACAAGGTCACCGATGACCTGGCAAACAACCGCAAACTCGGTCTGCAACCGATCGTGATCGGTGTCGATGAGTGTCAGGTGTGGTTCGAGCACCCGAAGTACGGCGACGAGTTCGAGGAGATCTGCACCGACCTGATCAAGCGTGGCCCGGCGACCGGGATCACGCTGATCCTGGCCACCCAGCGGCCGGACGCGAAGTCGCTGCCGTCGGGCATCTCCGCCAACGCGGTGTTGCGGTTCTGCCTGAAGGTCATGGGGCAGATCGAGAACGACATGGTGCTCGGCACGTCGATGTACAAGAACGGCATCCGGGCGACGATGTTCAGCCGCCGCGACCGCGGCATCGGCTACCTGGCCGGCGAGGGCGACGACCCCGTCATCGCCCGCACGTTCTATGTGGATGCTCCGACCGCCGAGATCCTGGTTCGTCGGGCACGTGGCCTGCGAGAAAAGGCCGGCACGATCACCGGATATGCCGCCGGGGTCGTGCTCGACACCGTCGAGGTGCGCCGGGACACCGTGCTCGAGGACCTGGCCGCGGTCATGGGTGACAAGAAGCCGAAGGTGTGGACCACGGTGCTGGTCAAGCTGCTGGCCGAGTTGCGCCCCGAGGTCTACGGCGACCTGACCGCCGACCAGCTCCGAGCCGCGGTCAAGGCCCACGGCGTCAAGCCGGGACAGGTGTGGGGCAACGACCCGGACACCGACGAGACCGGCAACCGGCAGGGCTACGCCCTCGCCGACATCCACAAAGCGCTCACCGAGCGTGACGGAAACGGCGGGCGCGGCAAGAACAAGTGACCCGCGAATCGGTCCTAGGTCTAGCACCCCATCCCTCCTAGACCTAGGACCCCTCCTAGAACCGAATCCGAATGCCTGCCAGCGCCCTAGCAACTAGGAGCGCCGGCCCTTCACACCCTGAAAACGGCCCTGGAGGCACTTCCGTGACCACCCTCGCCCTGCTAGCTAGCCTCGCCACCCTCGGTTACTCAGCGTTCTACATCCTCAACTGCGCCTTCAATCCGTGGGGCGTCTGCAAGCGGCCCCGGTGCCGCGGCGGACGCGTCTACTCCCGGATCTTCACCAAGACGTTCCGCGAGTGCCCACGCTGCAACGGCACCGGCCGCCGGGTGCGTATCGGCCGCCGGATCTACGAGTACCTGCGCTCCGAGCACAAGGCGGGCACCCGATGAACCGGACCATGGGCCAGTTCCGCCGCGAGGCCACCGAACACACCGACTGGTGCGCCCGCGACCACCGGTGCGGCATCAACGAGCACCGCGCCCCCGACGTCGAAGCCCGCGAGGTCGGCGGCCGGGCCTGGATCACCCGCACCCGCGCCGGCGACGTCGAGTACGCCGAGGTTCGCGTCCGGATCCCGTTGCACCGTACCGAAACCGGCGCCCGCTGGCAGCTAGCCCTCACCCTGCGCCTCATCCGCGAACTGCTGACCGCCGTCGCCATCCGTCCCGGCATCAGCCGCACCGGACAGACAGGCGTCGACAGTGCCCGCTCCCGCGGCGCGATCGGGAGGGCCGCATGAAGATCCGGGCCTTCCTCGCCCGGCTCGTCTGCGGGGACACCGCGCAGGCGCCGACCGGCGACGCGCACGGCACCACCCGCCGCGCCGAGGCGGCCGATCAGGTCGAGCCGCGGACCGCCTGGCGGCCGACCGCACGCAGCGCCTACGGCCGGTACCTCCAAGCGTCGCAGCACCAGCAGGCCGCGATCGAGGCCATCAGCCGGCGCGGGGACCAGATCGGGGCCGACCCGAGGGACGTCCTCGCCGCCTACGACCGGCTCGACGCCGGGCTGCGCGCCCGCGGCTGGCACCCCGACCAGTTCCGGGACGGCTGGAGCAGCGACGAGCCATGGATCGACGACTTCATGGACCGCACCGACGTCGACTACGACCCCCGCATGGCCGCCTACGACGCGCAGCTCAGGCAGCGCCGGGACACGGACGGGGACGAAGCATGAGCCGCTCGCTGCTGCTGGACCTGTTCTGCTGCGCCGGCGGGGCGGGCGCCGGCTACCACGCGGCAGGGTTCGACGTGCTCGGCGTGGACCTGGTCGACCGCCCGCGGTATCCGTTCCGGTTCGTCCGGGCCGAGGCCCTGTCCCACCTGGCCCGGCTGATCACCGGCGGCGGGATCCGGGCGTTCTCCCTGATCCACACCTCGCCCCCGTGCCAGGACGGGTGCGCGCTCACGCAGGGCACGAACCGGGCGATGGGCTGGGGCCGCGATCACGTGCAGCTCATCCCCGACCTGCGCGATCTGCTGGAGCGGTCCGGGCTGCCGTACGTGATCGAACAGCCGAACGGCACGGCGCCGGTGCGCAAGGACGTGACCTTGTGCGGGGAGATGTTCGGCCTCGGCGTGATCCGGCACCGCAACTTCGAGCTGGGCGGCTGGACCGCCGGGCAGCCGGTGCACGTCAAGCACCGCGGCCGGGTCCGCGGGTGGCGTCACGGCGTCTACCACGACGGCCCGTACGTGGCCGCCTACGGCGACGGCGGCGGCAAAGCCTCGGTGGCCGAGATGCAGACGGCGATGGGCATCGACTGGACCGACGTCCGGGAGGAACTGACCGAGGCCATCCCGCCCGCCTACACGGCCTGGCTCGGCCGGACCTTCCTCGCCGCCGCCGTGGCGCCGGCCCGGATCGCGAGGGCCGCCTGATGAGCCGGATCCGGGCGGTCTTCAACGACCCCGAAGGCATGCAGTTCGGGATCCCGACCTACTGGTGGCGCGGGGCGCCCGCGGGCCTGGCCACTCGTCGGCAGCTCCGGGCGCGCGGGCTGAGGCCGGGCGGGCAGGAGATCGCGGCGCAGGTGCGGTGGATGGGTGTGGGCGGGGAGCGGTTCGCCGACCTCTACCGCGTCGACCTGGCCCGGCCCAAGCGCACCGCGAGCCCGGCGCAGCGGCGGGCGATCCGGGCCGCGCTGCGCGCCCGGCGGGTCTGCCCTACCTGTGGTGAGCTGCGCGACTACTACATCCCGCGCTCGCTCGGTGAGTGCCTGATCTGCCACGACCGGTACCCGGTCCGATGACCGGCCGGTCGCGGCGCGGGACCAATCTCGTGGCGCAGGAGGACTGCGTGTTCGGCGGCGGGCACCTCCCGGCGCTGATCTACCGCGACGCGGCCGGGATCGAGCATGCCGGGCTCGACTGGACGGAACACAAGTTCGATCACCGATACGCACCGTACGGGCCGTGCCGGGTCTGCCGGCACCGCACCCAGCTCCGCGACTGCCGCGGCCGGCCCTGCCACAAAACCTGCGCCGAACAGGAATTCCTCCGTTCCGGACAACCATCCACATCAGACATCAAGGAGCGCAATCCCATGCGAGACAACGAATTGCTGACCGCGGCACTCACGGCCGCGGGGCACGGCTGGCACGTCTTCCCGCTGCGCCCGGACGACAAGCGCCCGGCGATCGAACGGTGGGAGGAACGTGCCACCGTCGACCCGGCCCGCATCCGCCGCTGCTGGTCCGCCGGCCCGTACGGAATCGGGCTCGCGTGCGGGCCGTCCGGGCTGGTCGTGCTCGACTTCGACGCCCGCAAGACCGGCCAGCCCGCGCCCGCCGGGCGCGAGGGCTACCTGCACGGGTGGGGCGTGTTCACCGACCTGTGCCGCGACCTCGGCCACCCGATCCCGCAGGACACCTACGCCGTGACCACCGGCCGCGGCGGACTGCACCTGTACTTCCGCCACCCGGCCGAGGCCGAGCTGCGCAACACCGCAGGCGCGTTGGGCTGGCTCATCGACACCCGCGCCCACGGCGGCTACGTCGTCGCCGCCGGCTCCACCGTCGCGGGCCACCCGTACGTTGTCCAGCGCGAGGACGAACCCGCCACCCTGCCCGACTGGCTCGCCGACCGGCTACGACCCGCGCCGCTACGCCCGGAAGGCCCACCGGTCGTGGTCGAACTGCCCGCCGACCGCCGCGGCGCCTACCTGCGGGCCGCGATCGACGGCACCCTGGCGAAGCTGACCGAGGCCGGTGAGGGCGGCCGGAACCACGCGCTGTTCATGGCCGCGCAGACCCTCGGACAACTGGTCGCCGGCGGCGCGATCGGCGAGGACCCGATCGTTGACGCCCTCGCCGATGCCGCGGCCCGCATCGGGCTCGGCCCGCGCGAGATCGAGCGCACCATCCACTCCGGGCTGACCGCCGGCGCCCGCCGGCCGCGGCAGGTGGCGTGATGACCGCCCCGATCCCGGCCGAGCGCCCGCTGCTGCGGGTGGCCGGGCCGGACGACGCCGCGGCGGTCCTCTCGGCCGCCGACAAGCGCGAGCCCGGCCGGCTGCGGACCGCGTGGACCGCCGCGGACATCATGAGCATGGAGTTCGCCCCGCCGAAGTGGGCCGTCCCGGGGGTGATCTCCGAGGGCTTCAGCCTGCTGTGCGGACCGCCCAAGGTCGGCAAGTCCTGGATGTCGCTCGCCCTCGGCGTGGACGTCGCCCTCGGCCACAAGGCGCTCGGGTCGATCCACGTCGAGCAAGGCCCGGTGCTCTACCTCGCCCTGGAGGACACCGCACGGCGGCTACAGAACCGGCTCCGCAAGGTCCTCGGCGAGCGCCGCGCACCGACCGGGCTCACCCTGGCCACCCAGTGCCCGCCGCTGCCCCAGGGCGGCGCCGAGGCCATCGCCGCGTGGCTCGACCGGCACCCCAACGCCCGCATGGTCATCATCGACGTGTTCGCCAAGCTGCGCGGCAACTCCACCCCCGGCGCCTCCGCCTACGACGCCGACTACGCCGCCGTGAGCAGGGCGAAGAAGGTCGCCGATGACTACGGCGTGGCGATCGTCGCGGTCCACCATGTCCGCAAGGCCGGATCCGAGGACTTCCTGACCGAGGTGTCCGGGACCAACGGCCTCGCGGGCGCCGCGGACGCGACCCTCGTGCTCAAGCGGGCACGCAACCAGGGCGACGGCGTGCTGCACGTGACCGGCCGCGACGTCGATGAGGCCGAGTACCCACTCACGTTCGACCCCAACGCCGGGACGTGGCAGATGCTCGACGGCCCGGCCGATGAGCATAAGGTCAGCAGCACCCGCGGGGCGATCCTGCGGTTCCTGCGCCAGGCGCCCGGCAGCACACCCAAGGTCATCGCCGACGGCACCGAACTCAAGCCCGAAACCGTCCGGCAGACGTGCTCCCGGATGCTCGCCGATGGGCAGCTCGCCGCTGAGCCGGGTGGCCGGTACAGGGTGCCGGGTGTCACTGCTGTCACTCCTGTCACTGCTGTCACTCAAGCCGAGCTGACCTGCGAAAACAGCAGTGACACCCCGAGTGACACCGCTCGTGAGCCGTGACGTGATGGATCGGTTCAAACAGGAACAGATTGGCCTCAATCCGGCCAGACCCTTACAAACACACCGGGGTAGCGGAGATCTTGGCTCAGCGCGGCTCTCAGCGGGCCGTTCTCCGCCCCTCTGCGGTACCGCCTCCCGCGCCCTCCGCATCGCGCCACCCGCCGAGCGATCGGCCGCCACAGCCGCACTGAGAGCCACGCACCGCCCAGCCAAGGGAGGCCGGAACCCCATGGCAACGAGCAACTTCCTCACCCTCGACGAGTTCCTCGACGAGATGTCGGTACCCCGCTCGACCTTCTTCCGCTGGAAGGCCCTCGGGCAGGCACCCGAGCACTACAAGATGCCCAACCGCCAGATCCGCATCCGGCGCGCCGCATTCGAGTCATGGCTGTCCGCACGAAAGGAACCCCAGACCGCATGAAGATCAGCTATGACGTGCAGGTCTACAAGATCGAGGAGCGGAAGTACCCTTCCACGAAAGGCGGCAAGCCTCGCGTCTCCTACCGGGTGCGGTGGGTCGTCGCCAGCGCCCGATTCGGCGACACCTTCCAGACCAAGGGCCTTGCCGAGAGCTTCCGTTCCCGGCTGATCACCGCACAGCGGGAAGGCGTTGCCTTTGATACCGCGACCGGGCTACCCGAGCCGATGGCCCGCGAACTCAACACCCGCTCGTGGTACTCGCACTCTGTCGCGTTCGTCGACCTCAAGTGGCCGCGGGCGTCGGCCAAGCATCGCCGGGACATCGCAGAGGCTCTCGCGACCGCCACCATGGCGCTTCTCTCGACCGACCGAGGCCGACCGGCGGACGCCGATCTCCGGGCCGCGCTCAAGGGGTGGTCGTACAACAAGGGCCGCCGTGGCGCCGCGGGTCAGCCGCCGGCTGACCTCGCGGATGCCGTGAGCTGGCTCGAATCCGGCACCGTGGATCTTGCCGCCCTCATGGAGCCAGACACTGCCCGCAAGGCCCTGGACGCTCTTGCGCTACGCATCGACGGCAAGATCGCCGCAGCGAGCACGGTCCATCGCAAAAAGGCGATCGTGAGCGGCGCTCTGCGCTACGGCGTCGAAACGGGGCACCTGCCCACCCATCCGTTCGGCAAGGTGCGATGGGAGGCCCCGAAGCTCAGCACGGAGGTCGACCGGCGAGCCGTGGTCAACCAGGAACAAGGACACCGCCTATTGATGGCGGTTCGGCAGACCACTCCAGAGCTGGAGGCCTTTTACGGAACGATGTACTACGCGGCGCTACGGCCGGAGGAGTGCCTGAACCTGCTGGACACCGAGTACGAGCGGCCAAAGAAGGAAGGCGAGTGGGGCTGGCTGCATCTGACCGGCGCGGTAGTTGAGGCGGGGGCAGGGTGGACCGACTCCGGATCCACGATCGAAGAGCGGGGCCTCAAGCATCGCGCCGATGCCGCGGTGCGCGACGTCCCGGCCTCACCGCCGCTGTGCGCGCTGCTGGACCGTCACATCGAACTGTGGCCACCCGCCCTGAACGGCCGACTGTTCGTCACCCGCCGCGGACCGGGTGGGATATACGTCGCCGCCAGCGGCCGGCCAGTCACTCGCAACGCGATCGGCACGGGGTGGCAGAAGGCGCGAACCGCGGGGCTCACGGCCGCTGAGTTGGCCTCGCTCCTGGCCCGAAGGCCCTACGACCTGCGGCACGCGTGCGTCTCGTACTGGCTCTCTCGCGGCATATCCCCGGCCCTGGTCGCCCGCTGGGCAGGGCACAGCATCAAGGTCCTGCTGTCGACCTACGCAAGCTGGATCTTTGGTGAGGAGGAAGCGGCGATGCGGCGGATCGAGGAAGGGTTCGAGACCTTCCCTGAAGAGGGTGATCTCGCCGCTTGATCTTGCCCGGAACTCGGGGGACGTATGGGGGACAGCGAGCGAGATCAAGCGGTATCGAGTGGGACTGAATGAGACTCACGAAAGAGGCCCCCGACCGGCTTCATGCCTGGTCAGGGGCCTCTTTGTGCTTATGGTGGCGGGTAGAGGATTCGAACCTCTGTAGCTTTCGCGACGGATTTACAGTCCGCTCCCATTGGCCGCTCGGGCAACCCGCCTTGCCACACTGCGCGATCTCTCGCCGCAGCGGAGAACAGAATAACCGTACCGCCGCCCCGGATTGCAACCGGGTACGGTCGGCATGTCGGAGGGCCGGTTCGCGGCCTCCGACTACATCGACGTACGCCAGCCCGCAGGAGTCTGATCATGGCAGCCAGCCCGTCCTTCGACATCGTCAGCAAGGTCGACAGTCAGGAGGTCGACAACGCGTTCCACCAGGCGGAAAAGGAGCTCAGCACCCGGTTCGACTTCCGGGGCACGGGCACCGTCATCGCCAAGTCGGGGGAGGACGGGATGACCATCACCTCGGAGACCGAGGAGCGGGCCACCGCCGCGCTCGACGTCTTCAAGGAGAAACTGGTCAAGCGGAACATCTCGCTGAAGTCTCTGGACGCGGGTGAGCCCCGGCAGTCCGGCAAGACCTACAAGATCGACTGCAAGGTCGTCGAGGGGATCGAGACCGACAAGGCCAAGGCGATCAGCAAGAAGATCCGGGACGAGGGCCCGAAGGGCGTGCAGGCGCAGATCCAGGGCGACCAGTTGCGTGTCACCGGCAAGAAGCGCGACGATCTGCAGGCCGTGATCGCCCTGCTCAAGGCCGAGGACTTCGGCGTCGCCCTGCAGTTCACCAATTACCGCTGATCCGGCGCCGCGCGGCGGCAGACTGGGGCGATGAGCACCAGTACCTGGACCATGGTGGTCGGCGCGGTCGCCGGCCTGACGCTGGTGGTGTTCGGCGGCGGAATGCTGGTCACCGGGCGCGCACCGGACGCTACCGTCCGGGCTTTCCGCAGCGTGCGTGACGCCGGCCTCTATCACCTTCTGTTCGGCGCCGGCCTGGCCCTGGTGGTGGTCGGTACGGCCCTCGGCGGCGGAATCATCACGGTGATCACCGCGGCCATCGCGCTGGTGCTGGTCGCGATCGCCGTGGTCCGTTTCCGGCCGCGAGGCCACCGCCGGCCGTTGAGCAGTGGCAAGTAGCGACTCGTAACGGATAGAAACGGCGTGTGGACCTGACACACGCCGTTCTGTCGTTCGCCGTGCTGGGCGCCCTGCTGACGATCACGCCGGGCCTGGACACGGCCCTGGTGCTGCGCGCCGCCGTGACCATGGGCCGCGGTCCGGCCTTCGCCACCGCGCTCGGGGTGGGTGCGGGCGCGCTTACCTGGGGCGCAGCCGCCGCGGTCGGAGTTTCTGCCCTGCTCACCGCCTCGCACGTGGGTTACACGATCCTGCGGGTGGCCGGCGCCGCCTACATGATCTACCTGGGCCTGAAGATGATCCGCGGCGCGAAGGCCGGCGCACATCAGGACGAGCCCAAAACCCAGAAGACCTTCCTGGGTACGTTCGGACGCGGCCTCCTGACCAGCCTGCTCAATCCCAAGGTCGGCGCCTTCTACGTGGCCGTGCTGCCGCAGTTCATCCCGGCCGGCGAGTCTCCGCTGCTGGTCGGCGTCCTGCTGGCACTGGTGCACGACCTCGAGGGCATTATCTGGTTCACCGCGATCATCCTGGGCGCCGGCGCGCTCCGCCGTCACCTGGCCCGCCGCAAGGTCCGGGTAGCCGTCGACCGCGGCACCGGCGCTGTCCTGGTCGGCTTCGGCGTGAAGCTGGGATTGTCCAGCCGATAACGTAGGGCTGTGGTGATCGAACCGGTGGTCGGGCTGGATCGGGTGGACGAGCGCGTCGTGCTCGCGGACGTCAGGTACTACCTGGACGGCCGCTCCGGCCGGGAGGCCTACGAGCGTGGCCACCTGCCGGGCGCGATCTTCGTGGACATGGACCGCGATCTCGCCGCGCACGCCGGGCCGGGGGAGGGGCGTCATCCGCTGCCGGACGCCTCGGCCTTCGCCGCGCGGATGGCCGAGCTGGGCGTCGGCGACGACGACACGGTGATCGCCTACGACGACGCGGGTGGCGTGATGGCCGCCCGGCTGGTGTGGATGCTCCGGGCCACCGGGCACGACGCCGCGCTTCTGGACGGCGGCCTCACGGCGTACTCCGGGGATCTCGAGACCACCGTGCCGGACCGTCCCCGCGCGACCTTCACCGCCCGGCCGTGGCCGGCGAAGCGGCTGGCCGGGATCGACGACGCGGCCTCGGCCTCCTTTGTGGTGATCGACGCGCGCCAGCCGGAGCGGTTCCGTGGCGAGTCCGAGCCGATCGACCCGAGGCCGGGCCACATCCCGGGCGCCCGCAGCGTGCCGTGCCGGGAGAACGTGGGCGCCGACGGTCGTTTCCTCGCCCCCGAGGCGCTGCGCGACCGTTTCCGGCAGGCCGGCGTCACCGACGATGCCGAGGTCATCTCCTATTGCGGCTCCGGCGTGACCGCCTGCCACAACCTGCTGGCGCTGGAGCGGGCGGGGTTCGCGCCGGGCCGTCTCTACCCGGGCTCATGGTCGCAGTACAGCTCGACCGATCGCCCCGCGGCGACCGGCGACTAGTTCTCGATTCCCTGCTCATCCAGCCACCGGGAGTGCGATTCCCAGGCGGCCTGCTTGCTGCTGCCCAGCGCGGTGCCGACCTGGGTCCACGAGGCACCGGCCCCGCGCGCCGAGCGCACCATGGACTGTCTGCCGTAGCCGGCTTTGCGGATGACGACCTCGCTCAGCGCCAGCATTTCGAGGGCCTCGTCCCGGCTGAGCGGAGGCGAGTTTCCCTCGTTCTCGACCGCCATGGCGGCCAGCGCGTCCCGCATCCTCAGCTCGTCGTACCGCGTTGTAGCGGTCGAGAGGGTGTGCTGTCGCTCCAGTTCGTCCGGTGAGGCCGTCATGCGCCCACTCTGGCGTCAGGCCTTCTTGACGTCAAGTGATCTTGACGAGTCCGAGGCGAAATGCCCTCACTTACGGTCCTATATCCGGCAGAAAGCCGTCAATTTTGCTGGGTGAAATCCGCGCCTAACCTCAGCCGTTCGGTCAGGATTTAGGTATGAGGGTCGCCGAGTCGCTCGTGCACACTGCCCATCGCACACCTGGTGTGGCACCATCATGTGACCCCCCACAAGGCGCGTCTAATGCATCGCAGGAGCCAAAGATGTTCACAAGGAAGCTAGGCCGATTCCTCGGCTTGGTTTTCGTTCTCGCCGCAGCCATCGGTGGTGTTAGCGCCGCGGCGGGGGCGGAGCAGAAGACCGGTGCTCCGGCAGCTGTCGAGTTCTCCACCCTGACCATTGTCTGGGATTAATTCCGAGGTTGGACTGAGCGGTGCTGTCCTGCTGAGTTGAGCGACGAGGGAGCACGATGGTCGGGCGTCCGGCGACGCAGCGCCGCTCTGCGCAATATGCGTGGCTGGTCACCAATCCGATGGCCCTGTTCACACTGGTTTGTTTGAGTTTCTTCTGGGCGGCCCATCCGCGGTGGTATGAAGCGTGGGCCGCCGGACTCATAGCCTTCTTGCTCTACATCGTGGCCGACATCGGCGTCTTCAACGTCGTGATCGGCCGCAGCACGTTCAGCGTCATCGTCTACGAAGTTCCCTTCGTCCTCGCGCTGTACTACTTGCCGCCACCGATGGTCATCTGTGTCGTCACCGTGTCGATGATCGTCTGTCAGTGGCGATCCCGGATGACGCCCGCCAAGTTGTGGTTCAACGTGGCCAAGACGGCGGCCAGCGCCTGCGTGGCGCTCCTGGTGATCGCCGCGCTTCCGGACATCCGCGGCGCCGGTCCGGGCACCTGGGCGATCCTCACCGCGGCCGTCGCCGTCAACTTCCTGTTCGACATCGCGGCCCTCGCCGCCATCATGAGCGTGGTGCAGGGCCTCCGCGCCGGCCAGGACGTGTTGCGGGCGATCTGGTCGCCGATGCTCATCTCCGGCATCAACCTCACCGTCGGGCTGGTCTTCCTGGTCGCGCTCGACACCACCTGGTGGGCGGCCATCCTGCTGGTGGTGCTGGCCGCGGCGCTGATCACGGTGCTCCGCTCGTTCGCCGAGTTCTTCCGCCAGCACCGCACGCTCGCCGAGGTCTACGAGCTCACCCAGGCGATCCGCGCGGTGGACACCGACGCCGCCCTGCCCGACGTGCTGCTCGGCCGCACCCGAGCGCTGATGCGCTCGGAGTACGCGACGCTCTGGCTCGCCCCGCAGGGCCGGCACCCCGAGGTGCTGCTCACCGCCCGGGTGGAAAACAAGGGACTGCTCGACCTGTCGCCGACGCCGGCCTCGATCCGGGAGCGCTCGGTCGCCGATGGGCAGACGATGGCCGCCGGGCCGCGGTTCGCCGAGAGTCAGGAGCTGCGCCGGGAACTGCGCTCGTCGAAGATCAAAGACGCGATCATCGTGCCGCTGCGCTCCGGCCAGACCACCATCGGCAGCCTCGAGGTGCTCAACCGGCTCGGTGACGCCCGCTCCTTCCGCCCGGCCGACGTGCAGGTGCTCGAGACGATCGCGGCGCACGTGGCGGCCGCGGTGGAGAACACGCGGTTGGTCGACCGGCTGCGCCACGACGCGTACCACGACCGCCTCACCGGCCTGCCCAACCGGCGCCGCATCACCGACGCGCTCGCCCAGTCGGTCCGGGTCCGGGCCGAGCAGGACGTCGTCGCGATCCTCCTGTTCGACGTGGACGGCCAGCGCGACGTCAACGAGTCGATGGGCTATGCGGCCGGCGACAAGCTTCTCGCCGAGGTGGCCGAGCGGCTGCTGGCGATCGCCGGTCCCGGCGCTCTGGTGGGCCGGATCGGCGGCGACGAGTTCGTGGTGACCCTGCGGGCCGAGAGCACCGACGCGACCGTCGAGCTGGCGACCGAGATGCGCGAACGCATGCGCGGCCCGATGACGGTCGGCAAGCTCACTCTGGACGTCGACACCGCGGTGGGCGTCGCGGTCTACCCCGACCACGGCGTCGACCCCGAGACGCTGCTGCAGCGGGCCGAGCTGGCCGCCAACGCGGCCAAGGTGCTGCCCTACGGGGTGCAGCTCTTCCACCCGGCCCTGGAGTCGCGTGCGGTCCGCCGGCTGGGCATCGCCGCCGACCTGCGCAAGGCTCTCGACAACGACGAGCTGAACGTCTACTTCCAGCCCAAGGTCACGCTCGCCGACCGTCATCTGGTCGGTGTGGAGTGTCTGGCCCGCTGGCAGCACCCCACGCACGGCGAGGTGGCCCCGGAAGACTTCGTGGCCGTCGCCGAGCACACCGGCCAGCTCTCCCGGCTGACCGAGCGGGTGCTCAGCGAGGGCCTGCGGCGCTGCCGGGAGTGGTCCGACGCCGAACGTCCGCTCTCCATCGCGGTCAACCTGTCGGTCCGCACCCTGCTCGACTCCCGCTTCCCCGACCAGGTCGAGGCGATGCTGGCCAGTTCCGGTGTGCCGGCCGCCCAGGTGACTTTCGAGATCTCCGAGCCCGGCATGCTCGGCGACATCGAGCGGGTGCTGCCCACCCTCTACCGCCTGCGCGATCTGGGCGTCCGCCTCAGCGTGGACGACTTCGGCACCGGCGCCTCGTCGCTGTCCTATCTGCGTCAGTGGCCGGTGCACGAGGTGAAGATCGACGACAGCTTCGTGCAGGGCATGGCCACCGATTCGGGCGATCTCGCGATCGTGCGGGCGGTGGTGAGCCTGTCCCGCGAGTTCGGTCTCACCGTGGTGGCCGAGGGCGTGGAGAGCGAATTGACGCTCGACCTGCTCGAGGAGATGGGCTGCGAGATCGGCCAGGGTTACCTGTTCTCCCGCCCGTTGCCCTACGAGCGTCTCGAGGCCTGGTTCAACGCCCAGACCGAGCCGGAGACGACCCCCACAGGCGAGGTCCGCAGGCTCCGCGCAGTCATCTGAACTGCGGTTTCCGGCGACTGGGGGAGTCGATTTCACCCCGGCGGAAGGGCCGTGTAATGTTACCCCCGCAGCGGGCAAGAGATTGCCCGCGCGCCCCCTTAGCTCAGTCGGCAGAGCGTCTCCATGGTAAGGAGAAGGTCTACGGTTCGATTCCGTAAGGGGGCTCTACCGGGTTTCGTTCCCCGCCGCGGCGCTGGACTTGAGCCCGGCTCGGCGGTGTAGCTCAGTTGGCAGAGCAAGCGGCTCATAATCGCTGTGTCGCCGGTTCAAGTCCGGCCACCGCTACTTGCGATAGGGACCCTCCCTGGGGTCCCGCTTTGCAGAATGGCCTGGCAAGCATCTACGCTGTTAGGTCGTTAAGTAATCCCGTGAGCAGGAAGGCACCTTGCCGTGGCCAAGGCGACCGACGTCCGTCCGAAGATCACCCTGGCGTGTACGGAGTGCAAGGAGCGGAACTACATCACCCGCAAGAACCGGCGTAACGACCCCGACCGCGTTGAGCTGAAGAAGTTCTGCCCGCGGGACGGCCGGCACACCCTGCACCGCGAGACGCGCTAACTCGCACCAAGCTTCCCCTGCGCCGCTCAGGCTCGTCCTCAGGACGAGGCTTCTGGGCGGCGCAGAGTAGTTTGTGGGCATGCCCCTGGACCAGTCCTTCATCGGACGTTCATACGCGCCCACCGAGCCTTATCTGGTCGGGCGTGAGAAGATCCGCGAGTTCGCCCGCGCCATCGGCGCCACCGACCGGGAATACCTCGATCCCGAGGCGGCCCGTGCGATCGGCTACGCCGACGTCGTCGCCCCGCCCACGTTCCCGATCATCGTGACCATGTCGTCCAGTCACGCGCAGATCGTCGAGGACCCGGAGCTCGGCATCGACTACAGCCGGGTGGTGCACGGCGACCAGAAGTTCGCCTACGTCCGCCCCATCGTGGCCGGCGACGCGCTGGTCTGTGTGAACACGGTCGAGGACATCACCTCCCGGGGCGGCCACGACTTCATGACCACCCGCAGCGACGTCACCACCGAGTCGGGCGAGAAGGTCGTCACCGTCTGGGCCAAGCTCGTGCAGCGCGGGGAGGAGTGACGATGACGTCGGAAAACTCAGAGACCCAGACCTTCCGGGTCACCCGGGCCGACCTGGTCCGCTATGCCGGCGCCTCCGGTGACTTCAACCCGATCCACTGGAGCGAGCGCTTCGCGAACAGCGTGGGCCTGCCCGGCGTGATCGCGCACGGCATGTTCACCATGGCTCTGGTGGGCCGGGCCGTGACGGCCTGGGCCGGCGCTGCCGACTCGGTTGTGGAGTTCAGCGTCCGCTTCGCCCGCCCGGTCCCGGTGCCGGACACCGACGAGGGCACCGAGGTCGTCGTGACCGTCACGGTGAAGGGCGAGACCGACGAGGGGCACACGAAGCTTTCCCTGGTGGCGACGTGTCAGGGCGAGAAAGTTCTGTCCCTGGCGCAGGCGGTTGTGCGGAAGCGGTAGGGCGGGTTGGGCTAACGGCCTGTGAACCCGTACACTTCTCTGCCGTGGGGCAGTGACCCCCTGAACTTGCCTGCCTGAAGCAGATCTTGATCAGGGATAAACCGCCTCGCACAGGGGTGTAGCTCAATTGGCAGAGCAGCGGTCTCCAAAACCGCAGGCTGCAGGTTCAAGTCCTGTCACCCCTGCGCAACTCTCCTGACGTGCCCGCCCGGTGCGCGGTCCGCACGACCCCCGCGCCGGATCGAGCGCCGACGGGGGTCCACCACCACCGATCACGGAAGTAGGGCGGCATGGCCGAGAGGAACCGACCCGGTGACGCCGGCGACCCGGCCGACGACGAGGTCTTTGACGATGCCGTCGCCGAGGACGTGGAAGACGACGAGGACGCCGACGGCGAGCCGGTAGGCCGTGGCGGTGCCGCCGTCAAGGAGCGCACCAAGGGCGATGCCCCGAAGGCGAAGAAGGAGACCCGGAAGACCGGCTTCTTCGGTCGCATCGGTGGTTTCTTCCGTGAGGTCGTCAGCGAACTGCGTAAGGTCATCTGGCCGACCCGCAAGGAGCTGTTGACCTACACCACGATCGTGATCGCGTTCGTCACGATCATGACCGCCATCGTGGCTGTCCTGGACTACGGGTTCGGCAAGGGCATCCTCTGGGCGTTCGGCGGCAAATAGCCGTCTCTTCGATAAAGACTTATCTGGAAGTGAGCGAGCGTGCCTGAGTACGACGACGAGACCGCGCAGTCCAGCGACGAGCAGTCGTCGGTGGCCACGGCGGATACCGACGAGTCGGTCGAGGCCGCCCCCACCGAGACGGCAGTCGAGGAAGAGGCCGTCGAGGCCCCGGCCGTCGAGGACGACGAAGACTTCGACCCGGTGCAGGAGCTGCGGCAGAAGCTGCGCTACGCGCCCGGCGACTGGTACGTCGTGCACTCGTACGCCGGTTACGAGAACAAGGTCAAGACCAACCTCGAGACCCGGATCACGAGCCTCGACATGGAGGACTTCATCTTCCAGGTCGAGGTGCCGACCCGCGAAGAGGTCGAGGTCAAGAACGGCAAGCGCCAGCAGGTCAACAACAAGGTCTTCCCGGGCTACATCCTGGTCCGGATGGATCTGACCCCGGAGTCGTACTCTTGTGTGCGCAACACCCCGGGCGTGACCGGCTTCGTGGGCGCCACCGACCGGGTCGACCGGCCGGCCCCGCTCTCCCTCGACGAGGTGCTGAAGTGGCTGGCGCCGGCGGTCGAGACCGAGGAGAAGAAGGCCAAGGTAGAGATCAAGGTCCTCGACTTCGAGGTGGGCGACTCGGTCACGGTCACCGACGGTGCGTTCGCGTCGCTGCCGGCCTCGATCAGCGAAATCAATGCCGACCAGCAGAAGTTGAAGGTTCTGGTCTCCATCTTCGGTCGTGAGACGCCGGTGGAGCTCAACTTCAACCAGGTCACCAAGATCTGACAGCAGTCAGTGGGAGGGGCTTCGAAACCAGAAGCCCCGCCATCAACCACAGGAGTAATCAGAAATGAAGCGCAGCAAGGCTTACCGCGCGGCAAGCGAGAAGATCGACGTCGCGAAGCTCTACGAGCCGACCGAGGCGATCAAGCTCACCAAGGAGAGCAGCCCGGTCAAGTTCGACGCGACCGTCGAGGTCGCGATGCGACTGGGCGTCGACCCCCGTAAGGCGGACCAGATGGTCCGTGGCACGGTCAACCTGCCGCACGGCACCGGCAAGACGGCCCGCGTGATCGTCTTCGCCCAGGGCGCCAAGGCGGAAGAGGCCGTGGCGGCCGGCGCCGACGAGGTCGGCACCGACGAGCTGGTGGCTCGCATCCAGGGCGGCTGGCTCGACTTCGACGCCGCGATCGCGACCCCCGACCAGATGGCCAAGATCGGTCGGATCGCCCGCATCCTCGGCCCGCGTGGCCTCATGCCGAACCCGAAGACCGGCACCGTGACGGTGGATGTCACCAAGGCGGTCAACGAGATCAAGGGCGGCAAGATCACGTTCCGGGTGGACAAGCACTCGAACCTGCACCTGATCATCGGCAAGGCCTCGTTCTCCGAGACCCAGCTGACCGAGAACTACGGCGCCGTCCTCGACGAGGTGCTCCGCGCGAAGCCGTCCGCGGCCAAGGGCAAGTACCTCCGGAAGGTCACCTTCAGCACCACGATGGGCCCCGGCGTGCCGGTCGACCCGAACGTCGTGAAGGGCTTCATCAACGCCGAGGCCTGATTTTAAAAGGCTCTCGAGAGGCCCCCGGGGGACACCCGGGGGCTTTCTTTGTGGCAGGCTTGCCGCCGTGCGATTCGAGGCGGTCTGGTTCCGATACGCGAGGCGGGCCGGCTGGACGCTGAGTGAGGTCGATGCCTCGGTCGAGCCGGGTTCGACGGTCGTGGTCCTGGGCCGCAACGGCGCCGGCAAGTCCACCCTGCTCCAGCTGGCGGCCGGGGTGCTGCGCCCGGTCCGCGGCGTGATCAGCGGCCGCCCGGCGACGATCGGCTGGGTGCCCGAGCGCTTCCCCGCCGACCAGCCCTTCACCGCAGGCGTTTACCTGCGCCACATGGCCGGGATCCGCGGCGTCACCGACCCGCACGCCGCCGACCGCTGGATCGAGCGCCTCCTGCTCACCGAGCACACCGGCACCCGCCTGGCCGACCTCTCCAAGGGCACCGCCCAGAAGGTCGGCCTCGCCCAGGCCCTGCTGGTCCCACCCGGCCTGCTGGTCCTCGACGAGCCCTGGGAAGGCCTCGACGCGATCGCCCGCACGCTGGTCCCCGAGATCGTCACCGAAGTGACCGAGGCCGGCGGCATGGTCCTGGTCAGCGATCATCGCGGCGAGATCACCGCGCTGCCCGGCGCGATCCACTGGACCGTTTCCGAACACGGCGTGCACGCGGCCACGGCGCCACAACCGGAACGGACGGACGAGGTCATCGTCGAACTCGCGGTCCGCCGTGAAAAGGCGACCGAGACGGTGGCCCAGCTCCGTGCCGCCGGTCACCGCGTGCTGCGCATTCAAGACCCCGATGACGTACGCGGTGGGCCCTCCCTCGCCGGGCCGGGTCGCGACCAGGAAGCTCGAGCGGAGTGGGAGTCCCGATGACGGCCCTGCTGGCTATGCGCATCGGGGGATTCGTCCGGGGCGGCCGGGCCCTGGCCCCGCTGATCGCCGTGCTCGTCGAGCTGGGCGTGATCTACGGCGGGGGAGCGTCCCCGGCCGCGGTCGCCTACGGCTATTCGGCCGCGGCCCTGTTCCCCGTTCTGGCCTGGCTCACGAAGCTCCTGCTGGACACCGAGCCCGACGTGCAGCGCCGCCTGGCCCGCCTGGCCGTCGGCCCCACCCGCGAGGCGACCTCCGGCATCCTGGCCGCCGTCCTGCTGGCTCTGCTGGTCTGCGTGGCCGCGATGGCCGCGCCGTGGCTGTTCAACGGCATCGACACCACGGTCGACCTCGGCAGCGGCATCGTGCTGGGCATCCTGGCCCACCTGCTGGCCGTGCCGGCGGCGGTGGCAGTCGGCGCGCTGGCCAGCCGCGCCGTCACCGGCAGCATCCGGATGGGCGTCACGGTGCTGGTCGTCTCCGCCGTCCTGGTGGTCGTGCTGGGCCTGAGCGGTTCGATCGCGCCGTGGGTGGTCCCGCCGGTGATGGCCACCGCCCGCGAGCTGACCGAGGCCGTGCCGCCAACCGGCACGGGTGTGCCGCCGGCCGGCACGTTGGTGCAGCTCATCGTATGGGCGGCGGTGTGGTGCGCGGCCGCGTTCGCCGGCTACGGCTGGCTCCGCCGCTCCCGAGCCTGATTCCGGAGTCGCCGGGCGATGCTGGCGAATCCGCACGATCGCGGAGGGCGGCGTTCGGTATCCGCACGGGAGTGGCTGCTTTGCGCGCCCGAGGCAGGTGCGGCCCGATTTGGCGGTGGCGGTGAGGCCGCGTACTGTTGCCTCTTGAAGTTCCACCCATAGACCGCTGGTCGCCGCAACCACCGTTCGCAATGACGGAGGTCGCGGTCGAAGGCCCCGCAGGATGCGGGCGGCCCGCGCAGGGGAGAACGGTTCGTGAAACTGGTTCATGTTTGCTCTGAGCCTGCTTCCCGCCCCGTGCGCCCTGCGCCGGGGCGTTTCTCATTCGCGGTTCCTTCTCCCCAGCCCAGTGGTTTGAGCACTGAGAGAGGAGGGACATGGCGGACAAGCCGGTCCGGGCCGACAAGGCCTCTGCCGTTTCCGAGCTGACGGACAACTTCCGTAACTCGGCGGCCACCGTGTTGACCGAGTACCGCGGCCTCACGGTCAAGCAGATCACCGAACTGCGGCGATCGCTCGGCAAGGAGACCAAGTACTCGGTTTCGAAGAACACGCTGGCCAAGCGGGCAGCGACCGATGCGGGCATCGAGGGTCTCGACGCGCTGTTCACCGGTCCTACCGCGCTCGCCTTCGTCAGCGGCGACCCGGTCGAGGCGGCCAAGAGCCTTCGTGCTTTCGCCAAGGCCAACCCCGTCCTGAAGATCAAGGGCGGCGTCTTCGAGGGCAAGCCCCTAACCGCTGACGAGGTCAACAAGCTCGCCGACCTCGAGTCCCGTGAGGTGCTGCTGGCCAAGCTGGCCGGTGCCATGAAGGGCAACCTGAGCAAGGCCGCTGCGACGTTCCAGGCTCCGCTCTCCCAGGCCGTGCGCCTGGTGGACGCCCTGCGTGCCGAGCGCGAGAAGGACGGTTCCGCCGAGGCTGCCTGACGGCCTCGCGAACCGCGCAGTTTTTACATCAGAAGCTAAGAAAGGTTGCCAAACATGGCGAAGCTCAGCACCGACGAGCTGCTTGACGCGTTCAAGGAAATGACGCTGATCGAGCTGTCCGAGTTCGTGAAGACGTTCGAGGACGTCTTCGACGTCAAGGCCGCCGCGCCCGTCGCGGTTGCGGGCCCGGCGCAGGCCGGCCCGGCTGCCGAGGCCGAGGCCGAGAAGGACTCGTTCGACGTTGTCCTCGAGGGCGACGGTGGCAAGAAGATCCAGGTCATCAAGGTTGTGCGCGAGCTGACCGGCCTGGGCCTCAAGGAGGCCAAGGACGCCGTCGAGTCCGCCCCCAAGGCGATCCTCGAGGGTGTCAACAAGGAGAAGGCCGAGGCCGCCAAGGCCAAGCTCGAGGGCGAAGGCGCCAAGGTCACCCTCAAGTGATCTAACGCTCCAATGCTTTTCCTTGCGGATGGCGGGGACCTGTGTCCAGGTCCTCGCCATTCGTGTTTTGTGGCGCATTGTCGCTGGTGAGAGGGTTGCTAACCGCTGTCAGCCTCCCGACCGGCAAAGCCGGTTTAATCGGGCATTCCCTCGGGTATGGTCGCTAGCACGTGCCCGTCACCCGGCGGCACGAGTCCGACCCGCAGCGCAGCCCTTGACTGAGTGTCCGCTGACAGGCACGCTGACAGCAGCAAGTTTCCGCGCTTGCGACAGCCGCCCTGGGGGTGGCCCGATTTTCTAACGGGCCTCTCGCAGACGGCACCCGAGGGAGACAGCCGCGTTCTGAGCGGCCCCACGTGAGGCACTGACCCGGAGGCGCAGGTCAGAGGCTGTGGGGACACGTTCCGCAGGCACCCTCTGGTGTGGGCTGGACAGCGGTTAGCCGAGCGGCTACACTGCTAGTTTGCGCTGCCTTCTGTCATGAGCCCTGCCGGGACATCCATCCGGATGATTTCCTGGGGGCTCGTCACAATGCCTGCATAACGAGGGCAACGCAAACAGTTGCATACCGCAGCTGCAGCCGCATCAGCAGCACCGGTCCTCGGAAGGACGCATCTTGGCAGCTTCCCGCCCTGCGAAGACCAGCCGTACGTCGAGCGCTTACGCACCCCGCCGTGTCTCTTTCGGCCGGATCACTGAGCAACTTGAGGTCCCCAATCTCCTAGCCCTCCAGACCGAGTCGTTTGACTGGCTGGTCGGCAACGAGGCTTGGCAGGCCCGGTCGACGGACGACCAGGACGCCCACTCGGGCCTCGCAGAGATCCTCGAAGAGATCAGTCCCATTGAGGACTTCTCCGGCACTATGTCGCTGTCCTTCTCGTCTCCACGATTCGACGAGGTCAAGGCCTCGATCGAGGAGTGCAAAGAGAAGGACCTGACTTACTGCGCACCGCTGTTCGTGACCGCGGAATTCACCAACAACACGACTGGCGAGATCAAGAGCCAGACCGTGTTCATGGGCGATTTCCCGATGATGACCCCCAAGGGGACGTTCGTCATCAACGGCACCGAGCGCGTCGTGGTGAGCCAGCTCGTCCGCTCGCCGGGCGTGTACTTCACGAAGGAGCCGGACAAGACCTCTGACCGTGACCTCTCCAGCGTCAAGGTCATCCCGAGCCGGGGTGCCTGGCTGGAGTTCGACATCGACAAGCGCGACACCGTCGGTGTCCGGATCGACCGCAAGCGCCGGCAGGCTGTCACCGTCCTGCTCAAGGCGATCGGTTGGTCGGCGGATCAGATCCGCGAGCGCTTCGGCTGGTCCGAGCTGCTCATGACCACCCTCGAGAAGGACCACATCGCGGGTCAGGACGAGGCCCTTCTCGACATCTACCGCAAGCTGCGCCCTGGCGAGCCCCCGACCCGGGAGAACGCGCAGACCCTGCTCGACAACCTCTTCTTCAACCCGAAGAGGTACGACGTCGCCAAGGTCGGTCGCTACAAGTTCAACAAGAAGCTCGAGATCGATGTCCCGATCATCCGGGGCACGCTGACCGAGGAAGACGTCGTCAAGACCGTGGAATACCTCTGCCGGCTGCACGCCGGTGAGGAGGGCTACGAGGCCGACGACATCGACCACTTCGGCAACCGTCGCCTGCGCACCGTCGGCGAGCTCATCCAGAACCAGGTCCGCGTCGGCCTGTCCCGGATGGAGCGCGTCGTTCGCGAGCGCATGACGACTCAGGACGTCGAAGCGATCACGCCGCAGACCCTGATCAACATCCGCCCGGTGGTGGCGGCGATCAAGGAGTTCTTCGGTACTTCGCAGCTGTCGCAGTTCATGGACCAGACCAACCCGCTGGCGGGCCTGACCCACCGGCGCCGGCTGAGTGCTCTCGGCCCGGGTGGTCTGTCGCGTGAGCGGGCCGGCTTCGAGGTGCGCGACGTGCACCCGTCCCACTATGGCCGGATGTGCCCGATCGAGACCCCGGAAGGCCCGAACATCGGCCTGATCGGTGCGCTCTCGACGTTCGCGCGGGTCAACCCGTTCGGCTTCATCGAGACGCCTTATCGCAAGGTCGAGGACGGCACCGTCACCGACGAGGTCCACTACCTGACCGCCGATGAGGAGGACAGGTACATCAAGGCCCAGGCGAACGCCGTCCTGAGCAGTGATAACACCTTCGCCGAGGATCGCGTCCTGGTCCGCCGTAAGGGCGGTGAGGTCGACTACGTGCCTGGTGTACAGGTCGACTACATGGACGTGTCGCCGCGGCAGATGACCTCGGTCGCCACCGCGATGATCCCGTTCCTCGAGCACGACGACGCGAACCGCGCGCTCATGGGCGCGAACATGCAGCGTCAGGCCGTGCCGCTGGTCAAGGCCGAGGCCCCGCTGGTCGGCACCGGCATGGAATACCGTGCCGCGGTCGACGCCGGTGACGTGGTCGTCGCCGAGGTCGGTGGCGTGGTCGAGGACCTGTGCGCCGACTACGTGACGGTGCACCAGGACGACGGTCACCGCCGTACCTACCTGCTGCACAAGTTCCGCCGCTCGAACGCCGGCTCCTGCGTCAACCAGAAGCCGGTCGTGTTCGAGGGTGACCGGGTCGAAGCCGGCCAGGTCATCGCCGACGGCCCGTGCACCGACGAGGGCGAGATGGCCCTGGGCCGCAACCTCCTCGTCGCGTTCATGTGCTGGGAAGGCCACAACTACGAGGACGCGATCATCCTGTCGCAGCGCCTCGTGCAGCAGGACGTGCTCACCTCGATCCACATCGAGGAGCACGAGGTCGACGCTCGGGACACCAAGCTCGGCCCGGAGGAGATCACCCGCGACATCCCCAACGTCAGCGAGGAAATGCTGGCGGACCTGGACGAGCGGGGCATCATCCGGATCGGTGCCGAGGTCGTCCCCGGCGACATCCTGGTCGGCAAGGTCACGCCCAAGGGCGAGACCGAGCTGACCCCCGAGGAGCGGCTGCTCCGCGCGATCTTCGGTGAGAAGGCGCGCGAGGTCCGGGACACCTCGCTGAAGGTTCCGCACGGCGAGACCGGCACGGTCATCGGCGTCCGCACCTTCTCCCGCGAGGACGGCGACGAGCTGCCCCCGGGCGTGAACGAGCTGGTGCGGGTCTACGTCGCGCAGAAGCGGAAGATCCAGGACGGCGACAAGCTCGCCGGCCGCCACGGCAACAAGGGCGTCATCTCGAAGATCCTGCCGGTGGAAGACATGCCGTTCCTCGAGGACGGCACGCCGGTCGACATCGTGCTGAACCCGCTCGGTGTGCCCTCGCGTATGAACATCGGCCAGGTCCTGGAGACCCACCTCGGGTGGATCGCCAAGACCGGATGGTCGGTCGAGGGCGACGACACCGAATGGAAGCGTCAGCTGCGGTCGATCGAGGCGCACGAGTCGGTCAAGGACTCGAACGTCGCGACCCCGGTCTTCGACGGCGCGCAGGAAGAGGAGATCAAGGGTCTCCTCGAGTCGACGCTGCTCAACCGCGACGGTAAGCGGCTGGTCAACGGCGACGGCAAGGCGCAGCTGTTCGACGGCCGCTCGGGTGAGCCGCTGCCGGACCCGATCTCGGTCGGTTACGTCTACATCCTGAAGCTGAACCACCTGGTCGACGACAAGATCCACGCTCGCTCGACCGGTCCGTACTCGATGATCACGCAGCAGCCGCTGGGCGGTAAGGCCCAGTTCGGTGGCCAGCGGTTCGGCGAGATGGAGTGCTGGGCCATGCAGGCTTACGGCGCCGCATACGCGCTGCAGGAGCTGCTCACCATCAAGTCCGACGACGTGCTCGGCCGCGTGAAGGTCTACGAGGCCATCGTCAAGGGCGAAAACATTCCGGAGCCGGGTATCCCGGAGTCCTTCAAGGTGCTTCTCAAGGAACTGCAGTCGCTGTGCCTGAACGTCGAGGTGCTCTCCAGCGACGGTGTGGCCCTGGAGATGCGCGAGACGGACGACGAGGTCTTCCGGGCCGCGGAGGAACTGGGTATCGACCTGTCCCGGCGCCCGAACGAGGGCGTCAGCAGCGTCGAGGAGATCTGACGGATGGCGCCCCCTCGTCACTGAGGGGGCGCCGCCGCCGGCCTTGAATTCATTCCGAGCAACGAAACACGAGGGATAGTCCAAGTGCTCGACGTCAACTTCTTCGACGAGTTGCGCATCGGCCTGGCGACCGCCGACGACATCCGGCAGTGGTCGCACGGCGAGGTCAAGAAGCCCGAGACGATCAACTACCGCACGCTCAAGCCCGAGAAGGACGGACTCTTCTGCGAGAAGATCTTCGGTCCGCAGCGGGACTGGGAGTGCTACTGCGGTAAGTACAAGCGGGTCCGGTTCAAGGGCATCATCTGTGAGCGCTGCGGCGTCGAGGTGACCCGGTCCAAGGTCCGTCGTGAGCGGATGGGCCACATCGAGCTGGCCGCGTCGGTCACGCACATCTGGTACTTCAAGGGTGTGCCGAGCCGGCTCGGCTACCTGCTCGACCTGGCTCCCAAGGACCTCGAGAAGATCATCTACTTCGCCTCGTACGTGATCACGAGCGTTGACGCCGAGTCGCGTCACCGTGACATGTCCACGATCGAGAACGAGATCTTCGCCGAGAAGCGCCAGTCCGAGAACAGCCGCGACTCGGAGATCGAGAAGCGTGCCGGAAAGCTGGAGCAGGACCTGGCCGAGCTCGAGGCCGAGGGTGCGAAGGCGGACGTGCGCCGCAAGGTCAAGGAAGCTGGCGAGCGCGAGATGCGCCAGATCCGGGACAAGGCGCAGCGCGAGATCGACCGCCTCGACGAGGTGCTCGACACCTTCCGCAAGCTCGACTCCAAGCAGCTGGTCACCGACGAGCTGCTCTACCGCGAGCTGCGCGACCGCTTCGGTGAGTACTTCACCGGCGGCATGGGCGCCGAGGCGATCAAGGCGCTGCTCGAGAACATGGACCTGGACGCTGAGGCCGAGAACCTGCGGGAGATCATCCGCAGCGGTAAGGGCCAGCGGAAGATCCGTGCGCTCAAGCGCCTCAAGGTCGTCGCCGCGTTCCTGAACACCCGCAACTCACCGCTCGGCATGGTGCTGGACTGCGTCCCGGTCATCCCGCCGGACCTGCGCCCGATGGTGCAGCTCGACGGTGGCCGCTTCGCGACTTCCGACCTGAACGACCTGTACCGCCGGGTCATCAACCGGAACAACCGGCTCAAGCGCCTGATCGACCTGGGTGCGCCCGAGATCATCGTGAACAACGAGAAGCGGATGCTGCAGGAGGCCGTCGACGCGCTGTTCGACAACGGCCGCCGCGGCCGGCCGGTCACCGGCCCGGGTAACCGCCCGCTGAAGTCGCTGTCCGACATGCTCAAGGGCAAGCAGGGCCGGTTCCGTCAGAACCTGCTGGGCAAGCGGGTCGACTACTCCGGTCGTTCCGTCATCGTCGTCGGCCCCCGGCTCAAGCTGCACCAGTGCGGCCTGCCGAAGCAGATGGCGCTGGAGCTGTTCAAGCCGTTCGTGATGAAGCGCCTGGTCGACCTGAACCACGCGCAGAACATCAAGTCGGCCAAGCGGATGGTCGAGCGTCAGCGCCCGGTCGTGTGGGACGTCCTCGAAGAGGTCATCAGCGAGCACCCGGTGCTGCTGAACCGCGCGCCGACCCTGCACCGCCTGGGCATCCAGGCCTTCGAGCCGCAGCTGGTCGAGGGCAAGGCGATCCAGATCCACCCGCTCGTCTGTACGGCGTTCAACGCCGACTTCGACGGTGACCAGATGGCGGTGCACGTGCCGCTGTCGGCCGAGGCGCAGGCCGAGGCCCGGATCCTGATGCTCTCGTCGAACAACATCCTCAAGCCGGCCGACGGCAAGCCGGTGACCATGCCTACCCAGGACATGATCATCGGGCTCTACTACCTGACGCACCAGACCGTTGGCGCCAAGGGTGAGGGCCGGGTGTTCTCCTCGGACGCCGAGGCGCGGATGGCGTTCGACAACGGCGAACTGCACCTGCAGGCGTCCGTCAAGATCCGTCTCCGTGAGGTCATCGGCGTCGACAACGGCATCAAGGGACCGAAGTGGGACGCTCCGGAGGAGTGGACCGCGGGCGAGAACCTGCTCGTCGAGACCACGCTGGGCCGGGTTCTCTTCAACGAGACCCTCCCGCCGGGCTACCGCTTCGTGAACTACGAGATCCGCAAGGGTCAGCTGTCGGCGATCGTCAACGACCTCGCCGAGCGCTTCCCCAAGGTCGCCCTGGCGGCGACCCTGGACGCGCTCAAGGAGGCCGGCTTCCACTGGGCCACCTGGTCCGGTGTGACGATCGGTATGGGCGACGTCATCGGCCCCCCGCGCAAGCCGGAGATTCTGGCCCGCTACCAGGCCGAGGCCGACACCATCGACAAGCAGTACCAGCGTGGTCTGATGACCGCCGAGGAGCGTCGCGGCGAGCTCATCGAGATCTGGACCAAGGCGACCAACGAGATCGCTGCCGAGATGTCGACGGCGCTCCCGCAGGAGAACCCGCTCTGGGTCATGATCAACTCGGGTGCTCGCGGTAACCTGCTGCAGCTTCGGCAGATCGCCGCGATCCGTGGCCTGGTGGCCAACCCCAAGGGTGAGATCATCCCGCGGCCGATCACCTCGTCCTACCGCGAGGGTCTGACCGTGCTGGAGTACTTCATCTCCACGCACGGCGCCCGTAAGGGTCTGGCCGACACCGCGCTGCGTACCGCCGACTCGGGTTACCTGACCCGTCGTCTGGTGGACGTCTCGCAGGACGTCATCATCCGCGAGGAGGACTGCGGCACCGACCGCGCGATCCCGATGCAGGTGGGCGAGCGCGAGGCGGACGGCACCCTGGTCGTCCACGTGCACGCGGAGACCGGCGTGCACGCCCGGACGCTGGCCGACGACATCAAGGACGCCAGCGGCAACCTGGTCGTCGCGCGTGGCTCGGACCTCAACTCGATCATGGTCGACCAGCTGGTCGCGGCCGGCGTCGAGAACGTCCGGGTGCGCTCGGTGCTGACCTGTGAGTCGAAGCTCGGTGTGTGTGCGGCCTGCTACGGCCGTTCGCTGCCGACCGGCAAGGCGGTCGACATCGGCGAGGCGGTCGGCATCATCGCCGCCCAGTCCATCGGTGAGCCGGGCACGCAGCTGACGATGCGTACCTTCCACACCGGTGGTGTCGCGGGTGAGGACATCACCCAGGGTCTGCCGCGTGTGCAGGAAATCTTCGAGGCCCGTGTGCCCAAGGGCAAGGCGCCCATCGCCGACACCCCGGGACGCATCCGCATCGAGGACGGCGAGCGCTCGCGGAAGATCGTGGTGATCCCGGACGACGGCAGCGACGAGATCGTCTACGACAAGATCTCCAAGCGCGTCAAGCTGCGAGCGCACGACGGCGACCACGTCGGCGTGGGCGAGAAGCTGACCGAGGGCACCATCGACCCGCACGAGCTCCTGCGCATCATGGGTCCGCGCGCGGTCCAGGTTCACCTGACCGCCGAGGTCCAGCAGGTCTACCGCTCGCAGGGCGTGCTCATCCACGACAAGCACATCGAGATCATCATCCGCCAGATGCTCAAGCGGGTGACGGTCATCGACTCGGGTGCCGCGGAGTTCCTTCCGGGCATCCTGGTCGACCGGGCGCTCTTCGAGTCGGAGAACCGCCGGATCGTGGGCGAGGGTGGCGAGCCCGCCGCCGGTCGTCCGGTGCTGATGGGTATCACCAAGGCCTCGCTGGCCACGGATTCCTGGCTCTCGGCGGCCTCCTTCCAGGAGACCACCCGGGTTCTGACCGACGCGGCGATCAACTCGCGTAGCGACTCGCTCGTCGGCCTCAAGGAGAACGTGATCATCGGTAAGCTCATCCCGGCCGGTACCGGTATCTCCAAGTACCGCAACATCCGGGTCGAGCCGACCGAGGAAGCCAAGGCCAAGGTGTACTCGATGACCGGGTACCCGGAAACCGACTACGGCTTCGGGCCGGCCAGCGGGCAGGCTGTGCCGCTGGATGACTTCGACTTCGGTTCCTACCGCTGACGTTGTCTTACTGAAGGGCGGTCGCGCGCTGCGCGGCCGCCCTTCGGCGTTCTTACTATGGTGTGGTGACTCTTCCCGTGGCCGCGCCCACCCGCCATCCGATGGACCCGGACCCGGCGCCCGCGACGAAGGCGCGAGCGGTCTTCGCGCTCGGCCTGGTGGGCTTTCTGGCCGGCGTATTCATCGGTGGGGTGATCCCGGCCGTGATCGCCCTCGTAATGGCGCGTCAGACCGCACGGGACGCATTTACGGCCAAGGGCTATCTCACCGGCTCCGCCTGGATCCGCCGGGGCCGACGGCTGGCCTGGGCCGGCATCGTGCTGGCGATCACTGCGCTCGTGGTGGCCTCGATCGCCGGCCTGCTCCACCTGGCTTCCGCCCCGTCCGGAACGGACTTCGCACCCGGTACTGACTGATTCTCGTTCGGGTGACATCCTCGTGTCATGAGCCAGCCGCCCTACGCGCCGCCGGTACAACCACCCCCGCCGTCCGGCCGCTGGGAGCCGGAACGGGTCGAGGCCGTCCCCGGCACCGAGTTCGGCCTGGTTCAGTTCAAGGTCGTGCCGATCACCTCGGGGCTGGCGATCGGGTCCCTGATCGCCGGCGTCGGCGCCATCCTGGTCTCGACCCTGGTCCTCTGCTTCGGCCTGACCGGCGCCAATGGCGGCTGGGGCGGGTTGGTGGCCGGCGCGTTCTGCCTCACCTCGGTGCTCGCCGGCGGTGGCGCGATCACGGTCGGTCTGGTCGCGCGCCGGCAGATCCGCCGGTCGGGCCGCACTGGTCAGGTGCGCTTCACCGGCCGCGGAGTCGCCGTCGCGGGGATCTCCTGCGGTGCGGCCGGCGTGGGAATTGCCCTGGTGTCACTGGCGTTGACACTGGTGTTGCAGTTGTCTTCGTCCGGGAGCTGACCCGGATCCCGATACCGCGGCATTGCCGCCTCAGGGCACCCGGTACACTTGTATCGGAGGTATCCGTCGTCGGCCCCAAGTTGTTCATTTTGACCTGGGTGCTTGTGGTGGGTAGTCTTTCCCCTCGTGCCCGGGCTTGCCCGGGCAACTCGTGCGTGCGCCCGAGTCGGAACTAGACGGGGCATGAAGCACGCCGAGCTCACCGCTCTGACCTGATCAGTGCGGTGACACAGACAAGACCCGGTGCGCGTAACCACGCGCGGCGGGACCGTGAGCCGGACGACACGCCCGACCGCGGGTGCCGGGGATGACCTCGCTGACGTGGGGGAACTCCGGCACAGAGCCATACAAGACGGTGCGGCCGTTCGAAAGCGGCCGAAGGGAGCGGAGAAACCCGGTGCCCACGATCCAGCAGCTGGTCCGAAAGGGCCGTCAGGCGAAGACGAGCAAGACCAAGACGCCGGCGCTGAAAGGTAGTCCTCAGCGGCGCGGCGTGTGCACGCGCGTGTACACCACCACCCCCAAGAAGCCGAACTCTGCGCTGCGCAAGGTCGCTCGTGTGAAGCTCAGCAGCCAGATCGAGGTGACGGCGTACATCCCGGGCGTCGGCCACAACCTGCAGGAGCACTCCATCGTGCTCGTGCGCGGCGGTCGTGTGAAGGACCTTCCGGGCGTTCGCTACAAGATCGTCCGCGGTTCGCTGGACACCCAGGGTGTCCGCAACCGCAAGCAGGCCCGCAGCCGTTACGGCGCGAAGAAGGAGAAGAGCTGACATGCCGCGTAAAGGCCCCGCGCCGAAACACCCGCTGGTAGCGGACCCGGTATACAACTCTCCGCTGGTCACGCAGCTGGTGAACAAGATCCTGATCGGTGGCAAGCGTCAGCTCGCCGAGCGCATCGTCTACGGCGCCCTCGAGGGCTGCCGCGAGAAGAGCGGCACCGACCCCGTGGTGACGCTCAAGCGCGCGATGGACAACGTCAAGCCGACCCTCGAGGTTCGCAGCCGCCGCGTCGGTGGCGCGACCTACCAGGTTCCGGTCGAGGTCCGCACCCCGCGGCAGACCACCCTCGGTCTGCGCTGGCTGGTTCAGTACTCCAAGGCCCGCCGTGAGAAGACCATGATCGAGCGCCTGCAGAACGAGCTGCTCGACGCCAGCAATGGCCTCGGTGCCGCCGTCAAGCGGCGCGAGGACACCCACAAGATGGCGGAGTCCAACAAGGCCTTCGCGCACTACCGCTGGTAAGACCCCGCCGCAGGCCCGGCGATTGCCGGGCCACACGGCAAGTCGTACCGGTTTTCGAGACGACGACGAAGAAAAGTAGGGATTGAAGTGGCCGCCGCAGACGCGCTCGCCAACGTACGCAACATCGGCATCATGGCGCACATCGATGCTGGTAAGACCACGACTACCGAGCGAATCCTGTTCTACACCGGCATCACGTACAAGATCGGTGAGGTCCACGAGGGCGCTGCCGTCATGGACTGGATGGAGCAGGAGCAGGAGCGCGGTATCACGATCACTTCCGCCGCCACCAAGTGCGAGTGGAAGGGCCACACGATCCAGATCATCGACACGCCCGGCCACGTCGACTTCACGGTCGAGGTCGAGCGGTCGTTGCGAGTGCTGGACGGCGCGGTTGCGGTGTACGACGGCGTGGCCGGCGTGGAGCCGCAGACCGAGAACGTGTGGCGCCAGGCGGACAAGTACCACGTTCCCCGGATGTGCTTCGTCAACAAGCTCGACCGGACCGGTGCTGACTTCTTCCGCTGCGTGCAGATGATGATCGACCGGCTCAATGCGACCCCGCTGGTCCTGCAGATCCCGATCGGGCTCGAGGGCGACCACATCGGCGTCGTGGACCTGATCGGCATGCGCGCGCTCACCTGGCGTGGGGAGACCCAGAAGGGTGACGACTACGCGATCGAGGAGATCCCGGCCGACCTGGTCGACTCCGCGAACGAGTGGCGCGAGAAGCTGATCGAGACCCTCGCCGACGTCGACGACGACGTGATGCTGAAGTACCTCGAGGGCGAAGAGGTCTCGCCGGACGAGATCAAGGCCGCCATCCGGCGCGCCACGATCGCCAGCAAGGCCAACCCGGTGCTGTGCGGCTCGGCGTTCAAGAACAAGGGCGTTCAGCCCATGCTCGACGCCGTGATCGACTTCCTGCCGTCCCCGCTGGACGTGCCGGCCATCGAGGGCACCGCGCCGGACGGCGAGACGCCGCTGCTGCGCAAGCCGTCGAACACCGAGCCGTTCTCCGGCCTGGCCTTCAAGATCCAGACGGACAAGCACCTCGGTAAGCTGACCTACGTCCGGGTCTACTCCGGCACGCTCGACTCCGGTTCTCAGGTGGTCAACTCCACCAAGGACCGCAAGGAGCGGATCGGCAAGATCTACCAGATGCACGCCAACAAGCGTGAAGAGCGTCCTTCGGCGCAGGCCGGGGACATCATCGCCGTGCAGGGTCTCAAGCAGACCACCACCGGCGACACGCTGAGCGACCCGGCGCACCCGGTCATCCTGGAGTCGATGACATTCCCGGAGCCGGTCATCCAGGTCGCCATCGAGCCGAAGACCAAGTCGGACCAGGAGAAGCTGGGCACCGCGATCCAGCGCCTCGCCGAGGAGGACCCGACCTTCCGGGTCTTCAACGACGAGGAGACCGGTCAGACGATCATCGCCGGCATGGGCGAGCTCCACCTGGACATCCTGGTGGACCGCATGCGCCGCGAGTTCAACGTCGAGGCCAACATCGGCAAGCCGCAGGTCGCGTACCGCGAGACCATCCGCGGCAAGGTCGAGAAGCACACGTACGTCCACAAGAAGCAGACCGGTGGCTCGGGCCAGTACGCCAAGATCGTCGTCAACGTCGAACCGCTGCCACTCGAGGCGGACGGCCCCACGTACGAGTTCGTGAACTCGGTTACCGGTGGTCGCATCCCCAAGGAGTTCATCCCCTCGGTGGACGCGGGCGCGCAGGACTCCCTGCAGTACGGCGTCCTCGCCGGATACCCGCTGGTCGGCGTCAAGTTCACGCTGGTCGACGGTCAGTACCACGAGGTCGACTCGTCCGAGATGGCGTTCAAGATCGCCGGCTCCATGGCAATGAAGGAAGTAGCCCGCAAGGCTGACCCCGCGCTGCTTGAGCCGATGATGTCCGTCGAGGTCACCACCCCTGAGGACAACATGGGTGACGTGATCGGCGACCTCAACTCCCGCCGCGGCCTGATCCAGTCGATGGAGGAGCGCTCCGGCGCCCGCGTCATCAAGGCTCTGGTTCCGCTTTCGGAGATGTTCGGCTACGTCGGCGACCTGCGGTCGAAGACGGCCGGCCGGGCTAGCTACAGCATGCAGTTCGACTCCTACGCCGAGGTTCCGCAGAACGTCGCGAAGGAGATCATCGCGAAGGCAACCGGCGCGTAAGCGTCAACTGCCTCAAGCGTTGAGGCGCGTGCGGTCCGTCGAGGACCGCACGCGCGCGAGCAGTCGACAGAGTCCCAGTCGCTCTAACCGGGCGTGCCGGGCAAAGTAATGATCAGTCCACAGGAGGACACCAGTGGCGAAGGCGAAGTTCGAGCGGACTAAGCCGCACGTCAACATCGGCACCATTGGTCACATCGACCACGGTAAGACGACGCTGACTGCGGCCATCACGAAGGTCCTGCACGACGAGTTCCCGGACCTCAACCCGTACACCCCGTTCGACGAGATCGACAAGGCGCCTGAAGAGAAGGCCCGTGGTATCACGATCTCGATCGCGCACGTCGAGTACCAGACCGCGTCGCGCCACTACGCGCACGTGGACTGCCCCGGCCACGCTGACTACATCAAGAACATGATCACCGGTGCCGCGCAGATGGACGGCGCGATCCTGGTGGTTGCCGCGACCGACGGCCCGATGCCGCAGACCAAGGAGCACGTGCTCCTGGCCCGCCAGGTCGGCGTTCCGTACATCGTCGTGGCGCTGAACAAGAGCGACATGGTCGACGACGAGGAGCTCCTCGAGCTCGTCGAGCTCGAGGTTCGCGAGCTGCTCAGCACCTACGAGTTCCCGGGCGACGACCTGCCGGTCGTGCGCGTCTCGGCGCTCAAGGCGCTCGAGGGCGACAAGGAGTGGACCGCGAAGCTCCTCGAGCTGATGAACGCGGTTGACACCGCGATCCCGCAGCCCGAGCGTGACGTCGAGAAGCCGTTCCTGATGCCGATCGAGGACGTCTTCACGATCACCGGTCGTGGAACGGTCGTCACCGGTCGCGCCGAGCGTGGCATCCTCAAGCCGAACGAGGAGGTCGAGATCGTGGGCATCCGCGAGAAGTCGACCAAGACCGTTTGCACCGGCATCGAGATGTTCCGCAAGCTGCTCGACGAGGCTCGCGCAGGCGAGAACGTCGGCCTGCTGCTCCGCGGCATCAAGCGCGAGGACGTCGAGCGCGGCATGGTCGTGGTGAAGCCGGGCTCCAGCACTCCGCACACGGAGTTCGAGGGCCAGGTCTACATCCTCTCCAAGGAGGAGGGCGGCCGGCACACGCCGTTCTTCCAGAACTACCGCCCGCAGTTCTACTTCCGCACCACGGACGTCACCGGCGTCGTCACGCTGCCCGAGGGCACCGAGATGGTCATGCCGGGCGACTCCACCAGCATGTCGGTCAAGCTGATCCAGCCGATCGCCATGGAGCAGGGCCTGAAGTTCGCGATCCGTGAGGGTGGCCGCACCGTCGGCGCCGGCACGGTCACGAAGATCAACGTCTGAGCTAAGTGTGACCCCGATTAGCATTGCCAGGTTCCATCGGGCATACTAGTCAGGTTGCGTCCGCGCGGGGTGGTTGGCGCCTTTGGGTTGCCAGCCACCCTCGCCGGGTGTCCGGGCGTGTTTATGGCCCGTCCGGCACTCCAGATCCCCGTGATCGAGTTGCTTGATAAAGGCTGCATAGCGACAGCAGGCGCGACACGCCCGACCGCGGGGGTCGGACATCGCAGGATCAACGGTCCTGCGGGCATGCGAGAGCCACCGCTCTCGCACGTAGCGGCATCGAGAGAAGGAAACAGAAGCCACCATGGCGGGACAGAAGATCCGCATCCGGCTCAAGGCCTATGACCACGAGGTCGTCGACTCCTCGGCGCGAAAGATCGTCGAGACGGTGACGCGGACCGGTGCTCAGGTTGCTGGCCCGGTGCCGCTGCCCACGGAGATCAACCGTTTCTGCGTGATCCGTTCGCCGCACAAGTACAAGGACTCGCGCGAGCACTTCGAGATGCGCACGCACAAGCGTCTGATCGACATCATCGACCCGACTCCGAAGACGGTCGACTCGCTCATGCGCCTCGACCTTCCGGCTGGCGTCGACATCGAGATCAAGCTGTAGGGATCTGCGACTAATGGACAGGCAAGTAAAGGGGATCCTGGGCGCCAAGCTCGGCATGACCCAGGTCTGGGACAACAACAAAGTCGTCCCGGTTACCGTGGTGCAGGCCGGCCCTTGCGTCGTGACTCAGGTCCGCACAGACGAGAAGGACGGCTACACCGCCGTCCAGCTGGCGTACGGCGCTGTCGACCCGCGCAGGGTCAACAAGCCGGAAAGCGGCCACTTCGAGAAGGCAGGCGTGTCGCCGCGGCGGCACGTCGTGGAGATGCGCACCAGCGATGCCGGTGAGTACGAGCTCGGCCAGGAAATTACCGTTGAGGCGTTTGCGGTCGGTTCGCCGATCGACGTCACCGGTAAGACCAAGGGCAAGGGCTACGCCGGTGTCATGAAGCGCCACGGCTTCCACGGCCTCAAGAGCAGCCACGGTGTCGAGCGCAAGCACCGCTCGCCCGGTTCGATCGGCGCGTGCGCGACCCCGGGTCGCGTCTTCCGGGGAACCCGGATGGCCGGCCGGATGGGTAGCAAGCGGTTCACCGTGCAGAACCTGGTCGTGCAGGCGGTGGACACCGAGAACAACCTCCTGCTGGTCAGGGGTGCCGTTCCCGGTCCCAAGGGCGCGCTGATCCTGGTCCGCACCGCCGCTAAGAAGGGTGGTGTCAAGTGAGCTCGGTTGACGTGATCAACGCCGAGGGAACCAAGGCCGGCTCGGTCGAGCTTCCCGACGACATCTTCGACGTGCAGGCGAACATTCCGCTGATGCACCAGGTCGTCGTGGCGCAGCTGGCCGCGGCCCGGCAGGGTACGGCGAAGGCCAAGAACCGCGGTGAGGTCGCCGGCGGCGGCAAGAAGCCCTACAAGCAGAAGGGCACCGGTCGTGCCCGTCAGGGCTCGATCCGCGCGCCGCAGTTCACCGGCGGTGGCGTCGTGCACGGCCCCGTGCCGCGCGACTACAGCCAGCGGACTCCCAAGAAGATGAAGGCCGCTGCTCTGCGTGGCGCCCTCTCCGACCGGGCCCGCGATGGCCGGGTGCACGTGGTCGAGGCGTTCCTCGACGGTGACAAGCCGTCGACCAAGGCCGCGATCACGATCCTGCGCAAGGCGACCGAGTCGAAGAAGGTCCTGGTCGTTCTCAGCAGCACCGACGAGCTGAACTGGCTGTCGCTGCGGAACGAGACCACCGTGCACCTGATCGAGGCAGGTCAGCTGAACACGTACGACGTGCTGGTCGCCGACGAGGTGGTCTTCACCAAGGACGCTCTCGACGAGTTCCTGGGCGTGCCGGCCGAGGCCTCCGAGGAGGGGGACAAGTGACCACGATCGCCGACCCGCGCGACATCATCTTCGCGCCCGTCGTCTCCGAGAAGAGCTACAGCGTTCTCGACCAGAACTGGTACACGTTCCTCGTCCACCCGGACGCGAACAAGACCCAGGTCAAGATCGCTATCCAGCAGATCTTCAATGTGCGCGTGCTGACCGTGAACACCGCGAACCGCCAGGGCAAGCGCAAGCGCACCCGGACGGGCTTCGGGCAGCGTAAGGCTACGAAGCGCGCGATGGTCAAGCTGGCTGACGGTGACCGTATCGAGGCCTTCGGCGGCCCGGTCAGCTAAGGGGTTGTAAAAACAATGGCTATCCGCAAATACAAGCCGACCACGCCGGGCCGTCGTGGCTCCAGCGTCGCCGACTTCGCCGAGATCACCCGGTCGACGCCGGAGAAGTCTCTGCTGGTCCCGCTGCCCAAGAAGGGCGGCCGCAACGTCCACGGCCGGATCACCACCCGGCACCAGGGCGGCGGTCACAAGCGGCAGTACCGGCTGATCGACTTCAAGCGGGTCGACAAGGACGGCGTGCCGGCCAAGGTCGCGCACATCGAGTACGACCCGAACCGCACCTCCCGCATCGCACTGCTGCACTACGCCGACGGCGAGAAGCGCTACATCCTCGCGCCGAAGGACCTGAAGCAGGGCGACGCCGTGGAGTCGGGCCCGGGCGCGGACATCAAGCCGGGGAACAACCTGCCCCTGCGCAACATCCCGGTCGGTACGACGATCCACGGTGTGGAGCTTCGTCCCGGCGGTGGCGCCAAGCTGGCCCGCTCGGCCGGTGTCGGTATCCAGCTGCTCGGCCGTGAGGACGTTTACGCCACGCTGCGTATGCCCTCCGGTGAGATCCGCCGGGTCGACATCCGCTGCCGCGCCACGGTCGGCGAGATCGGCAATGCCGAGCAGTCGAACATCAACTGGGGCAAGGCCGGCCGCATGCGTTGGAAGGGCAAGCGCCCGACCGTTCGTGGTGTCGCCATGAACCCTGTCGACCACCCGCACGGTGGTGGTGAGGGTAAGACCTCCGGCGGTCGCCACCCGGTCAATCCGGCTGGTAAGCCCGAGGGTCGTACCCGCCGCAAGGGCCAGGAGAGCGACAAGCTGATCGTTCGCCGCCGCTACGCCACCCGCAAGCGCGGATAACGGGAGTAGAAGAAGATGCCTCGCAGCCTGAAGAAGGGCCCGTTCGTCGACGACCACCTGATCAAGAAGGTGGAAGTCCAGAACGAGAAGAACTCGAAGAACGTCATCAAGACCTGGTCGCGGCGCTCGACGATCATTCCCGACATGCTCGGGCACACGATCGCCGTGCACGACGGTCGCAAGCACGTCCCGGTGTTCATCACCGAGGCCATGGTCGGTCACAAGCTCGGGGAGTTCGCTCTGACCCGCACGTTCAAGGGTCACGAGAAGGACGACCGCAAGAGCCGTCGTCGCTAGTCAGTCCACGGATAAGAAAGGGGTCACAAGCGATGCCAGTAAAGAACGATGCTCCGGCGCTTCCGGGTAGCCGTGCGGTTGCGAAGCACGTCCGCATGTCTGCGAGCAAGGCACGCCGTGTGGTCAACCTCGTCCGCGGTCTGCCCGCGAAGGAGGCTCTGACCGTCCTGCAGTTCGCGCCGCAGGGCGCCAGCGAGCAGGTCTACAAGGTGCTCGCCAGCGCGATCGCCAATGCGGAGAACAACGAGCGGCTCGATCCCGACGCACTCCTCGTGAGCGAGGCGTTCGTCGACGAGGGTCCGACGCTCAAGCGTTTCCGTCCGCGGGCTCAGGGCCGGGCGTACCGGATCCGCAAGCGCACCTGCCACATCACGATCGCCGTCGAGGCGGTCCAGGTCGCACGGCCGGCCAAGAAGGCCGCCGCGGCGAAGAAGGCGGCGCCGGCCAAGGCTGTTGCTGCTGAAGAGCCCCAGACCACGGAGGAGTCCGAGTAATGGGCCAGAAAGTTCACCCCACCGGATTCCGCCTGGGCATTTCCACTGACTGGAAGTCCCGGTGGTTTGCGGACAAGCTCTACAAGGACTACATCGGCGAGGACGTCAAGATCCGCCGCATGATGTCCAAGGGCCTCGAGCGGGCCGGCATCTCCAAGGTGGACATCGAGCGCACCCGTGACCGGGTTCGCGTCGACATCCACACCGCCCGGCCGGGCATCGTCATCGGCCGTAAGGGCGCGGAGGCCGACCGGATCCGCGGCGAGCTCGAGAAGCTGACCGGCAAGCAGGTCCAGCTGAACATCCTCGAGGTGAAGAACCCGGAGTCGGACGCACAGCTCGTGGCGCAGGGCGTCGCCGAGCAGCTGTCCTCCCGGGTCAGCTTCCGCCGGGCGATGCGCAAGGCGATGCAGTCGGCCATGAAGAACCCGATCTGCAAGGGCATCCGGGTGCAGGTCTCCGGCCGCCTCGGTGGCGCGGAGATGAGCCGCACGGAGTTCTACCGTGAGGGTCGCGTTCCGCTGCACACGCTGCGGGCGAACATCGAGTACGGCTTCTTCGAGGCCCGTACGACGTTCGGCCGGATCGGCGTGAAGGTCTGGATCTACAAGGGCGACGCTGTTCCCGGTCGCGAGGCTGTTGCCGAGGCTCCCGCGCGTCCGCGCCGGGACCGCGCCGACCGCCCCGAGCGTCCGCGTCGTGGCCGTTCCGGTTCGTCCGGCACGACCGCCGGTGGCACCGAGGCCGGCCGGGCTGCCCAGCAGGCCGCCGCCAACGCCGACGCGACGCCCGCACCGCAGAACGACACCGCCGCTGCTCCGGCCGCGGCCGAACCGCAGCAGGAGGGCTGACCCATGCTGATGCCGCGTAAGCCCCCGAAGGGCTTCCGCAAGCCGCACCACCCGGACCGCCACGGCGCGTCCAAGGGCGGCAACCGGGTCGTCTTCGGCGAGTTCGGTATCCAGGCGCTGGAGCCCGCGTACGTGACCAACCGGCAGATCGAGTCGGCCCGTATCGCGATGACCCGTCACATCAAGCGTGGCGGCAAGGTCTGGATCTCGGTCTTCCCCGACCAGGCTCTGACCAAGAAGCCGGCCGAAACCCGGATGGGTTCCGGTAAGGGCTCGCCCGAGTGGTGGGTGGCGAACGTCAAGCCGGGACGCATTCTCTTCGAGATGTCGTTCCCGAACGAGACGATCGCGCGCGAGGCAATGCGCCGCGCGATCCACAAGCTCCCGATGAAGTGCCGCATCGTTACGCGCGAAGTGGGTGAAAGCTGATGGCAGCGGGCGTTAAGGCCGGCGAGCTGCGCGAGCTGACCGGCGAAGAGCTGGTCTCGCGGCTCCGTGAGGCCAAGGCGGAGCTGTTCAATCTTCGCGTTCAGGGTGCGACCGGCCAGCTCGACAATCACCGTCGACTGCAGGTCGTTCGCAAGGACATCGCGAAGATCTATACCGTGATGCGCGAACGCGAGCTGGGGCTCTCGGTTGCGCCGGATGAGGTGACGGCATGAGTGACGAGAGCACGACCCCGGCGCGCGCGACCCGTAAGGTTCGCGAGGGCCTGGTGGTCAGCGACAAGATGGACAAGACGGTCGTCGTCGAGGTGGAGGACCGTGTCAAGCACGCCCTCTACGGCAAGGTTCTGCGGCGCACCCGCAAGCTCAAGGTGCACGACGAGCAGAACGCCTGCGGCACCGGCGACCGGGTTCTTCTGATGGAGACCCGTCCGCTCTCCGCCACCAAGCGGTGGCGGGTCGTGGAGATCCTCGAAAAGGCCAAGTGAGTGAGTCGGGCCGGCCCCGGTCGGCCCGACACACCTAGTTCCGCCAAGCTTCGCCCCCTCTTGCCGATCTTCTGGTTTCGGCAGGACGGGCGAAGAACTGGCAGACATAGGAGACCCCAGTGATCCAGCAGGAGTCGCGACTGCGTGTCGCCGACAACACGGGTGCGCGTGAGATCCTGTGCATCCGCGTGCTCGGTGGTTCCGGCCGCCGCTACGCGAGCATCGGCGACGTCATCGTGGCCACCGTCAAGGACGCCATCCCCGGCGCCGGTGTCAAGAAGGGTGACGTCGTCAAGGCGGTCATCGTTCGCACCGCCAAGGAGAGGCGTCGTCCGGACGGCTCGTACATCCGTTTCGACGAGAACGCCGCCGTCATCATCAAGGATGGTGGCGACCCCCGCGGTACCCGCATCTTCGGCCCGGTCGGGCGCGAGCTGCGCGACAAGCGGTTCATGAAGATCATTAGCCTGGCGCCGGAGGTGCTCTGACCGTGAAGATCAAGAAGGGCGACACGGTCGTCGTCATCGCCGGCAAAGACAAGGGCGCCAAGGGCAAGGTCATCGCGGCCTACCCGACGCGTGACAAGGTCCTGGTCGAGGGCGTCAACCGCGTCAAGAAGCACGAGCGCATCCGTACGACGCAGCGCGGGTCGAAGACCGGCGGCATCGTGACCCAGGAAGCCGCGATCCACATCTCGAATGTGCAGATCGTCGACGACCAGGGCAAGCCGACCCGGATCGGCTACAAGGTCGACGAGAACGGCAACAAGGTTCGTATCGCGCGTACGACCGGTAAGGAACTCTGATGACTGCCGCTACCGAGACCAAGACGCTGCCGCGCCTCAAGCAGAAGTACCGCTCCGAGGTCATTGGTGCGCTCAAGGAGCAGTACAACTACGCCAACCCCATGCAGGTTCCCGGCCTGGTCAAGGTCGTCGTGAACATGGGTGTGGGCGAGGCGGCCCGCGACGCGAAGCTGATCGATGGCGCGGTCCGTGACCTCACCACGATCACCGGCCAGAAGCCGCTGGTCCGCCGGGCGACCAAGTCCATCGCGCAGTTCAAGCTGCGTGAGGGCATGCCGATCGGCGCGAAGGTCACCCTTCGCAACGACCGGATGTGGGAGTTCCTGGACCGGCTGCTGTCCATCGCGCTGCCGCGTATTCGCGACTTCCGCGGCCTGGACGGCAAGAAGCTCGACGGGCACGGCAACTACACGTTCGGCCTGACCGAGCAGTCGGTGTTCCACGAGATCGACCAGGACCGGATCGATCGCACCCGGGGCATGGACATCACGGTGGTCACCACCGCCGCGACTGACGACGAGGGCCGGGCGCTGCTCAAGCTCCTGGGCTTCCCGTTCAAGGAGAACTGAGCATGGCTAAGAAGGCGCTGATCCTCAAGGCGGCCGCGAAGCCGAAGTTCGCCGTGCGTGCCTACACCCGCTGCCAGAAGTGCGGTCGCCCGCACTCGGTCTACCGCAAGTTCGGCCTGTGCCGGATCTGTGTGCGGGACATGGCCCACCGTGGTGAGCTGCCCGGCGTGTCCAAGGCTTCCTGGTAACCAGAGAAATACCGCTTCGCCGTAGGCCTGGCCAGTCCGGGAACCCCGGCGAGAAAGGTTGACGAATACCCATGACGATGACGGACCCGATCGCAGACATGCTCACGCGTCTGCGAAACGCCAACCAGGCGTACCACGACAAGGTGACGATGCCCTTCTCGAAGATCAAGGCGAACATCGCCGAGGTCCTCAAGGCCGAGGGCTACATCGCCTCCTGGACGGCTGAGGAGCCCGAGGAAGGCGCTGTCGGCAAGCGTCTGGTCGTTGAGCTCAAGTACGGCCAGAGCCGCGAGCGCAGCCTCGCCGGCATCAAGCGCGTTTCCAAGCCCGGCCTCCGGGTGTACGCCAAGTCCGACGAGCTCCCGCGGGTGCTCGGCGGCCTCGGTGTCGCGATCATTTCGACGTCCCAGGGGCTGCTTACCGACAAGCAGGCCCGCAAGCGGAGCGTTGGCGGGGAAGTCCTCGCCTTCGTCTGGTAACTGGAGACTTTGACATGTCGCGAATCGGACGTAAGTCGATCCCGGTCCCGGCCGGCGTCGATGTCACCATCTCGGGCCAGACCGTCAAGGTCAAGGGCCCCAAGGGCGAGCTCTCGCACACCGTTTCCGAGCCGATCACGGTCGAGCAGGACGGCAGCGAGCTGCACGTCAACCGCCCCAACGACGAGCGCAAGGCCAAGGAGCTCCACGGCCTTTCTCGTACGCTGGTCAACAACATGATCGTCGGCGTTACCGAGGGCTACAAGAAGACGCTCGAGATCAACGGCACCGGTTACCGCGTGACCGCCAAGGGCAAGGACCTCGAGTTCGCCCTGGGCTTCTCGCACCCGGTCAACGTGGTCCCGCCGGCCGGCATCACCTTCTCGGTGGAACGGCCGACGCAGTTCACGGTCGCTGGCATCGACAAGCAGCTCGTCGGCGAGGTCGCCGCTAACATCCGGAAGATCCGCCCGCCGGAGCCCTACAAGGGCAAGGGCGTCAAGTACCAGGGCGAGGTCATCCGCCGCAAGGCTGGAAAGGCAGGTAAGAAGTGACCGCCACGCTGCTCAAGCGCCGCAATGGCGGCGGTGTGTCCGCCGCCCGTGCCGTCGGCAAGGCGCGTCGGCACTTCCGGGTCCGCAAGAACGTCCGCGGCTCCGCCGAGCGCCCCCGCCTGGTCGTCACCCGCTCTTCGCGGCACATCACCGCGCAGATCATCGACGACCTCAAGGGTCACACGCTGGCTTCGGCCTCCACTCTCGACGCCTCGATCCGGGGCAACGAGGGTGACAAGAGCGCCCTGGCCGGCAATGTCGGCGCGCTTCTTGCGGAGCGGGCCAAGGCCGCCGGTGTGTCCAAGGTCGTCTTCGACCGGGGTGGCAACAAGTACGCGGGGCGGATCGCCGCGCTTGCCGGTGCCGCCCGTGAAGCCGGACTCGAGTTCTAGGAGGAATTGACCTATGCCTGGTCAGCAGCGCCGAGGCGGCGGGTCCGGCGGTAACACCGAGGGTGGCAACCGCCGGGACAACCGCCGTGAGGGCGGTCGCGGCAACGCGCCCGTCGACAAGACCCCGCATCTCGAACGGGTCGTCGCGATCAACCGCGTCGCCAAGGTCGTCAAGGGTGGTCGTCGCTTCAGCTTCACCGCCCTGGTGATCGTGGGCGACGGCGACGGCACCGTCGGTATCGGCTACGGAAAGGCCAAGGAGGTGCCCGCGGCGATCGCCAAGGGCGTCGAGGAGGCCAAGAAGCACTTCTTCAAGGTTCCGCGGATCGCCGCGACGATCCCGCACCCGATCATCGGCGAAGCTGCCGCGGGTGTCGTGCTCCTCAAGCCGGCCTCCGCCGGTACCGGTGTTATCGCCGGTGGCCCGGTGCGTGCCGTGCTGGAGTGCGCGGGCATCCACGACATCCTGTCGAAGAGCCTGGGTTCGTCGAACCCGATCAACATCGTGCACGCGACGGTGGCCGCTCTGAAGGGCCTCGAGTCGCCGGAGATGGTCGCGGCTCGCCGTGGCCTGCCCGTCGAGGACGTCGCACCGGCTGCGATGCTGGCGGCGCGGGCGGAAGCGGCGGTGCACTGATGGCACGCCTGAAGGTCACCCAGACCCGGTCCGGTATCGGCCGTAAGCAGAACCAGCGGGACTCCCTGCGGTCGCTCGGCCTGAAGCGGATCAATGATGTGGTGGTCAAGGAGGACCGCCCCGAGATTCGGGGCATGATCTTCGCCGTGAACCACCTCGTGACGGTTGAGGAGGTCGAGTAATGGCGATCAAGGTCCACCACCTCCGCCCGGCGCCCGGAGCCAAGACCGCGAAGACCCGTGTGGGTCGCGGTGAGGGCTCGAAGGGTAAGACTGCCGGTCGCGGTACCAAGGGTACGAAGGCCCGTTACCAGGTTCCGGCCAGGTTCGAGGGTGGGCAGATGCCCATCCACATGCGCCTGCCGAAGCTGAAGGGCTTCAAGAACAAGAACAAGGTCGTCTTCCAGGTCGTGAACCTGGAGCGGCTCGCCGAGCTGTTCCCGAACGGTGGCGAGGTCGGCCCGTCCGAGCTCGTCGACGCCGGCGCGGTCCGCAAGGGCCAGCTGGTCAAGGTTCTGGGCTCGGGCGAGCTGGGCGGCGTGTCGCTGACCATCTCGGCGCACGCGTTCAGCGAGTCGGCCAAGGAGAAGATCGCAGCAGCCGGTGGTTCCGCCACCGAGCTGTGAGGCTTGTGGGGGTGCTCGCCCGGGCGCCGAGAACGCGTCGCCCGGGCAGCATCCCCTTTGTGGCGTCTGACCAGCCATTTCGCCGGCCGGAAAGATGCCTACCCGCAGTGAGCGCTACCGCGACTCACCGCGGCGCTCCAAGACTGTTAGAGTCCGTTCCCAGCTAGGGATATCGGTCGTCCGGACCGATGCCTTCCCCCGTCCGCCGGATACGGCGGTAACCTCGCGCAGGAGGAAGAAGTTGCTCTCCGCCTTTACCAGTGCGTTCCGGACGCCTGACCTGCGCAAGAAACTGTTGTTCACAGTAGCGATCATCGCTCTGTACCGGTTGGGCGCCACCATTCCCAGCCCTGGTGTGTCCTACACCAACGTGCAGACGTGTCTGAAGGCTGTGAGCGACGCCGATGCCGGCGGCGGTGTGCTGAACCTCCTGAATCTCTTCTCAGGCGGCGCACTGCTGCACCTGTCGGTCTTCGCGCTAGGCATCATGCCCTACATCACCGCGTCGATCATCCTGCAGCTCCTGACTGTCGTGATCCCCCGCCTCGAGCAGCTCCGCAAGGAGGGCCAGTCCGGCCAGGCCAAGATCACTCAGTACACCCGGTACCTGACGCTCGGCCTGGCGATCCTGCAGTCCTCGGCGTTCGTGGCGCTCGCGCGCACCGGTCAGCTGTTCGGCAACGCGTGTGACCAGAGTCAGCCGTCGATGCAGATCATCCCGGAGAACACCGGGCTGCCGATGTGGCTGACGCTCAGCATCCTGGTTCTGACCATGACTGCCGGCACCGGCATGGTGATGTGGCTCGGTGAGCTGATCACCGACCGCGGTGTCGGTAACGGCATGTCCGTCCTGATCTTCACCTCGATCGCGGCCCGCCTCCCCGGCGAAGGCTGGACGATCAAGGAGACCAGCGGCGTCGCCAAGTTCTTCCTGGTCATTGCCTTGGTCCTGGTCATCATCTGCCTGGTGGTCTTCATCGAGCAGGCGCAGCGCCGGATCCCGGTGCAGTACGCAAAGCGCATGATCGGTCGCCGGATGTACGGCGGCACCTCGACCTACATCCCCCTCAAGGTCAACCAGGCCGGTGTCGTCCCGGTCATCTTCGGCTCGTCGCTGCTTTACCTGCCGCAGCTGTACCTGCAGTTCTTCGACCAGAACAACCTCAAGGGCTACCAGATCTGGATCCAGAAGTGGCTGGCTGACCCCACGAGCACGCTCTACATCGGGGTCTACTTCTTCCTGATCATCTTCTTCACGTACTTCTACGTCTCGATCACGTTCAACCCGACCGAGGTCGCGGACAACATGAAGAAGTACGGTGGTTTCGTGCCGGGTATCCGCCCGGGCAAGCCGACCGCCGACTACCTGGACTTCATCCTCAGCCGGATCACCCTTGCGGGCGCGCTCTATCTCGCCGTGATCTCGGTTCTGCCGAACTTCTTCTTCATCTGGCTGAATCAGCAGCAGTACCAGAACTTCCCGTTCGGTGGTACGGCAGTGCTGATCATGGTCGGTGTGGGTCTGGAGACGGTGAAGCAGATCGAGAGCCAGCTCATGCAGCGCAACTACGAAGGGTTCCTCCGGTAGTGGGGACGCGGAGCCGGGGGGCTCGTGCGTCTGGAGTTTCTCGTTCTCACCGAAGCGAGGCGATGTAGGTGCGGCTGGTACTGGTGGGCCCTCCCGGGGCCGGCAAGGGGACCCAGGCTGAGTTCATCGCCGCGCACCTGGCCGTACCGAAGATCTCGACTGGCGACATCTTCCGGGCCAACGTCTCGCAAGGCACGCCCCTGGGCGTGGAGGCGAAGCGCTACATGGACGCCGGGCAGCTGGTTCCGGACGAGGTGACCATCAACATGGTCCGGGACCGGCTGGCCGAACCGGACGCCGGCGACGGCTTCCTGCTCGACGGCTTCCCGCGCACGGTGCCCCAGGCTTCGGCGCTGGACAAGCTGCTGGCCGACCTGGGCAGCGGTCTTGATCTGGTGATGGAGCTCGTGGTCGACGACGACGAGGTGATCCGGCGGCTCTCGGGCCGCCGGACCTGCCGCGGCTGCGGCAAGATCTGGCACGTCGAGTTCGACCCCACCAGCAAGGACAACATCTGCGACCGGTGTGGGTCGGAGCTGTTCCAGCGGGACGACGACAAAGCCGACACCATCGCCAACCGCCTGGTGGAGTACGCGGAGAAGACCGCGCCCCTGGTCGACTTCTTCGGCGCGCAGGGCAAACTGGTAGGGATCGACGCGACCGGGCCGGTCGAGGACGTTACGGTGCGCGCCATCGACGCCCTTCGGTCGTACGGGGGCTGACATGCGCCGCCCGCAGCTGGATATTCAGCTGAAGACCCCCGAGCAGATCGCGAAGATGCGCGGCGCCGGCCTGGTTGTCGCCGCCGCCCTGGACGCCATGCGCGACGCGGTGGCGCCCGGTGTCTCGACCGCCGACCTCGACGCGATCGCCGAGAAGGTCATCCTCGACGCCGGCGCGGTCCCGTCGTTCAAGGGCTACCACGGCTTCCCCGCCTCGATCTGCGCCTCCGTCAACGAGCAGGTCGTGCACGGCATCCCGCACGCCGACCAGGTGCTCGCCGAGGGCGATCTGATCTCACTCGACTGCGGCGCGATCCTGGACGGCTGGCACGGCGACTCCGCGATCACGGTCGGCGTCGGCGCGACCGACCCGGCGCTGCTGACCATGGCCGAGGTCGCCGAGGACGCGATGTGGGCGGGCATCGCCGCCGCCGCGCGCGGCGCCGCGAACGGCCGGGGCCGGCTCACCGACGTCTCCTTCAACGTGGAGAAGACGGTGCGCAAGGCCGGCCGCTACGGCATCGTCGACGGTTACGGCGGCCACGGCATCGGCACCGAGATGCACCAGGACCCGCACGTGCTCAACCACGGCAAGCCGGGCAAGGGCCCGCGCCTGGTTCCCGGCCTGTGCCTGGCCATCGAGCCGATGATCACCATGGGTTCGCCGCGCACGCAGGAGCTCTCGGACGGCTGGACCGTGGTGACCCGGGACGCGTCGTTCGCGGCCCACGTCGAGCACACCATGTGCCTGCTCGAAGACGGCGTCTGGGTGACCACCGCGGTCGACGGCGGCCGCGGTCGCCTGGGAGACCTGGTCACCGCCCGCCAGGCCTGACCTACCGGTCCGAGTTTCCATCGGGCATGCTGGGACGCATGGGGCGGGACGACATGCGGGCCGGGGACAACGATCGCAAGGCCATCGCCGAGCAACTGAAGACGGCGCTGGACGAGGGCCGGCTGGACCTGGGCGAGTACGACGAGCGCCTCCAGCGGACCTATTCCGCGAAGACCTACGCCGATCTCGACGGGCTGCTGTCCGACCTGCCCGGCACGACGCCCGTCCAGCACTCTCAGATCCAGCCTGCCGCCACGGCAGCCCCGGTCGGTGCCCCGGTGCAGCGTCCGCACACGACGGGTCGTCAGGTCGCGCAGTGGGTGGGGCCGTACGCGGGAGTGATCCTGGTCTGCACGCTGATCTGGGTGATCACCAGCGTGAGCGCCGGCCACCTCACCTACTTCTGGCCGGTCTGGATGCTGATCCCGCTGATCTTCGGGGTCTTCGGTCAGGCGTTCGGCGGCGGTGGCGGCCGGCGCGACCGAAAGCGTTGACCGGGGAGTTCACGATGGAGGGCATGAGCCGGGAGCAATTGCGGGCCGCCGACACGGATCGCCAGGTGGTCGCCGACCAACTGAAGTCCGCGCTCGAGGAGGGCCGCCTCGACCTCTCCGAGTACGACGAGCGCCTCCGGGACGCGTACGCGGCCAGGACCTATGGCGATCTGGACCGTTTGCTGACCGACCTGCCGAACGCCGCACCGGTTGTCCCGGCTGCGCCGCAGGCCCGGCCGGAGGCGAAGAGCGACGGTGTGACCGGGGCCTGGCTGGCGCACGTGTGGGGTTCCTGGGCCCGGACCGCCGCGCTGCTGACGCTGATCTGGGCGATCGCGTTCGTCGCCTCGGCCGACACGATCTATTACTGGCCAGCTTGGGTGATCGGCCCATGGGGCGCCGTGCTGCTGGTGCAGACGGTGTCGGGCCTGACCAGGGGCGAGCCCCGGAAGTACGCGGGGGAGGCCGAGCACCGGCGGCGGCTGCGCGCGCACAAGCAGGAGCGCAAGGAGCTCTACCAGCAGGCGATCGCGCAGGGCGAGCTGCCGGTGAACCCGAGCAAGGAACAGCGCAAGGCGTTCATCGCGGAGGCGACCGCCCGGGGTGAGCTGGCACCGAAACCGCGGCGGGCAGGGGACTAACAAAGGTCTTTGTCCGGTTTTGGGCACGGCGACACACCCGACCCCGGGTCAGGGATACCTCGGTTTGGCTGGCCGAAGCGGCGCGCGTACACTGGCTAGCTGGCGCGCAGCGTCCACTCCCGCATGTCCTCAGCGCTTCGAGGGCGAGCGGGTGCCGCGGCTGGTCCGAGCAGTTCAATTGCTCGGAGAAGACGTTGCAAGCCAGCCCCGAACCCCAGTGTCAGGTAGCGGAGGACATGCCCAAGAAAGACGGAGCAATCGAGATCGAGGGCCGAGTGATCGAGCCCCTGCCCAACGCCATGTTCCGGGTGGAGCTCGCGAATGGTCACAAGGTGCTGGCTCACATCTCCGGCAAGATGCGGCAGCACTACATCCGCATCCTTCCCGAAGACCGGGTCGTCGTGGAGCTCTCGCCCTACGACCTCACCCGTGGGCGCATTGTCTACCGCTACAAGTAACTAGGGCGGGGTTCGTCCCGTCCGTTCTGAGAGTTAAGGCAAACCGTGAAGGTCAAGCCGAGCGTCAAGCGGATCTGCAACAACTGCCGGGTCATCCGGCGGCACGGTCGCGTCATGGTCATCTGCAAGACCGACGCGCGCCACAAGCAGCGCCAGGGCTGAGCCCTAGCAAAGCAACGGCAGATCCCGGCACCACAAACAAGCTCGTCCCGGTCGCTGAAGAGTGGCCACACCCCCGGTCGGAGGCCGGGGCCCGTCCGGGCAGACGGGGTGGGACGGGCACAGACCTCCGAATGATTTCGAGGAGCACGCCCACTTATGGCACGTCTCGTCGGCGTCGATCTGCCCCGCGAAAAGCGGATGGAGATCGCGCTCACCTACATCTACGGGATCGGTCGTACCCGTTCCGTCGAGGCACTGACCGCCACCGCGATTGACCTGAACAAGCGCGCCAAGGACCTCACGGACGAGGAGCTCGTTCAGCTCCGGGAATACATCGAGGGCAATTTCAAGGTTGAAGGCGACCTTCGCCGCGAGGTCGCCGCGGACATCCGCCGCAAGGTTGAGATCGGCTGCTACGCCGGCATCCGCCACCGCCGGGGCCTCCCCGTGCGTGGACAGCGGACCCGTACGAACGCTCGTACCCGCAAGGGTCCGAAGCGCACGGTCGCCGGTAAGAAGAAGCCCGGTCGGAAGTAATAGGAGCGCACTGACTTATGCCACCGAAGGCGCGCACAGGGGCCGCAGTAAAGAAGGTCCGGCGCAAGGAACGCAAGAACGTCGCCCACGGGCAGGCGCACATCAAGAGCACCTTCAACAACACCATCGTGTCGATCACCGACCCGACCGGTGCGGTCATCTCCTGGGCCTCTTCCGGCCAGGTGGGCTTCAAGGGCTCCCGCAAGTCGACCCCGTTCGCCGCGCAGCTGGCCGCCGAGGCCGCCGCTCGCCGGGCGATGGAGCACGGCATGCGCAAGGTCGACGTGTTCGTCAAGGGCCCCGGTTCCGGCCGGGAGACCGCGATCCGTTCGCTGCAGGCCGCCGGCCTCGAGGTCGGGCAGATCTCCGACGTCACGCCGCAGCCGCACAACGGATGCCGTCCGCCGAAGCGTCGTCGGGTCTAGGGGAGAGACAGAAGCAATGGCTCGTTACACAGGTGCGGACTGCAAGCGCTGCCGCCGCGAGAAGATGAAGCTGTTCCTCAAGGGCAGCAAGTGCGATGGGCCGAAGTGCCCGTTCGAGTCGCGTCCCTTCCCGCCCGGCCAGCACGGCCGCGGTCGCACGAAGGAGACCGAGTACCTGCTCCAGCACCGCGAGAAGCAGAAGGCCCGCCGCGTTTACGGCGTGCTGGAGAAGCAGTTCCGCGGTTACTACGAGGAGGCTGTCACCAAGCCCGGCAAGACCGGTGAGGTGCTGCTGCAGATCCTTGAGTCGCGTCTCGACAACGTCGTTTACCGGGCCGGCCTCGCGCAGTCCCGGGACATGGCCCGGCAGCTGGTCAAGCACGGCCACTTCCTGGTCAACGGCGTCAAGGTGGACATCCCGTCCTACCGCGTCAAGGAGCACGACATCGTCACGACCCGGGAGAAGTCGAAGGAGATGACTCCCTTCGTCGTCGCTCAGGCCCAGGCCGGTTCCCGTACGGTGCCGGCGTGGCTCGAGCCGATCCCGAGCGAGTTCAAGATCCTCGTGCACTCGCTCCCGGCCCGCGCTGTCATCGACACGCAGGTCCAGGAGCAGCTGATCGTCGAGCTCTACTCCAAGTAGCGCTCATGGGGATGCCGGCCGTTCGGCCGGCATCCCCAGCATCATCGACGGCCATCAAATAGTGGGTGGCCTGACAGAAAGAAGAATTGCGTGCTCATCAGCCAGCGGCCGACCCTCTCCGAGGAGTCGATCAGTGAGACCCGCTCCCGGTTCACCATCGAACCTCTGGAGCCGGGCTTCGGCTACACCCTCGGCAACTCGCTGCGGCGGACCCTGCTGTCGTCCATCCCGGGCGCGGCGGTCACCAGCATCAAGATCGACGGCGTCCTGCACGAGTTCACCACGATCCCCGGTGTCAAGGAGGACGTGGTCGAGCTGGTCATGAACGTCAAGGAGCTCACTGTCAGCTCCGAGCACGACGAGCCGGTCAGCATGTACCTGCGCAAGCAGGGCCCGGGCGACGTCACCGCTGGTGACATCCAGCCCCCGGCCGGCGTGTCCGTGCACAACCCCGACCTGAAGCTGGCCACGCTCAACAGCAAGGGCCGGCTCGACATGGAGCTCACCGTCGAGCGGGGCCGTGGCTATGTCACGGCGGCGCAGAACAAGAACACCGGCGCCGAGATCGGCCGCATCCCGGTCGACTCGATCTACTCGCCGGTCATGAAGGTGACCTATCGCGTCGAGGCGACTCGTGTCGAGCAGCGCACCGACTTCGACCGCCTGATCATCGACGTCGAGTCGAAGGCGTCCATCTCGCCCCGCACCGCGCTGGCGTCGGCCGGCTCGACCCTGGTCGAGCTGTTCGGTCTCTGCCGCGAGCTGGACGAGACCGCCGAGGGCATCGACATCGGCCCGTCCCCGCAGGACGCGCAGCTCGCTGCCGACCTGGCCCTTCCGATTGAGGAGCTGGACCTCACCGTCCGGTCGTACAACTGCCTCAAGCGTGAAGGCATCAATAGCGTGGGCGAGTTGATAGGGCGTACGGAGGCTGATCTTCTGGACATCCGGAACTTCGGCCAGAAGTCCATCGACGAGGTCAAGATGAAGCTCGCCGGAATGGGCCTGGGGCTCAAGGACAGCGCGCCGTCCTTCGACCCGGCGCACGTCGTGGATTCGTTCGGCGACGTGGACTACGACACCGACGACTACCGCGAGACCGAGCAGCTGTAACCCCCGCTGCCCGGCCCATCATCAAGGAGCATCTGAAATGCCCACGCCCACCAAGGGTCCCCGCCTCGGCGGCAGCCCGGCGCACGAGAAGCTCATCCTGGCCAACCTGGCCACCGAGCTCTTCCGGCACGGGAAGATCAAGACCACCGAGACGAAGGCCAAGCGGCTGCGCCCGCTGGCTGAGCAGCTCATCACGAAGGCCAAGCGCGGCGACCTGCACTCCCGTCGCCGGGTTCTGACCGTCGTGAAGGACAAGGACGTCGTGTACGCCCTGTTCGAGCAGATCGCTCCGCGCTACGGCAACCGGCCGGGTGGCTACACCCGGATCACCAAGACCGGCCCGCGCAAGGGTGACAACGCTCCGATGGCGGTCATCGAGCTGGTCGAGGAGCTGCAGGTCGCGGCCACCACCGCGCCCGCCAAGAAGGCGGCGCGCAAGGCCGTCGCGCAGCAGGACAAGGTCGAGGCGCTCGCCCGCGAGGACGAGACCCCCGCGACCGCGCCGGCTGAGGCGAAGGCCGACGAGACTGAGGCCGCGCCCGAGACCGAGGTCAAGGACGACGAGGTCAAGGACGACGAGGTCAAGGACGACGACGCCAAGGCGTAAGCAAGGCATCGAGCGCCCGGCACCCTTTCGGTGTCGGGCGCTCTTTTTATGAGTACGGGGTTGGGCTGCGTCCCGTTTCGACGGCCCGGCGCCGTCGTGGGTCACGGCCGAAGAGGGGCGTTTCGCGTGAGGGAATCCATCCGCTTAAGACTCGACATCTCCTATGACGGGGCCGAGTTCTCCGGGTGGGCTGTTCAACCGGGCCGACGGACCGTCGCCGGCGTGCTGCTGGAGGCGCTGGCGCGGCTGGTGGGCGCCGAGACGCCGCTGGGCCTGACCGTGGCCGGGCGCACCGACGCCGGCGTGCACGCGACCGGCCAGGTGTGCCACATCGACCTTCCGTCCGCGTCGTGGATCGAGCTCGAGGCGTCGCTGCTCCGGCGACTCGCCGCGCTCATGCCGCCGGACGCCCGGGTTCGCACGATCACCGAGGTGCCGGAGACGTTCGACGCGCGGTTCTCGGCCACGTTCCGGCGCTACGAATACCGGGTCTCGGACACGCCCTGGGGGCCGGAGCCGCTGCGCCGGCACGACACCCTGGGCTGGGTGCGGCCGCTCGACCTGGAGCGGCTCAACGTGGCCGCGATGGGGTTGCTGGGGGAGCACGACTACGCGGCCTACTGCAAGCGGAAGGAGCACGCCACGACGGTCCGGGCGATCACCCGGCTGGACTGGCGCCGCGACCCGGACGGGATCTGCGTGGCGACCGTGCAGGCCGACGCGTTCTGCCAGTCGATGGTGCGCAGCCTGGTCGGCGCGATGCTCGCCACCGGCGACGGCCGCCGCCCGGTCGAGTGGCCGGCCACCCTGCTCACCCTGCGCGAACGCTCCAGCGAGGTGACCGTGGCCCCGGCCCACGGCCTCACCCTGATCGCGGTCGGCTACCCGGCGGACACGGAGTACGCGGCCCGCGCCGAAGCCACCCGCCGGCTGCGCGCCTAGGGGCTCGACGCGCGCCGGCCGAGCACCGTGGTGTTCAGATAGGCGTCGACCAGTTGCGCGGTGATCCGTTCGGCGACCGGGTCGTCGCTGGTGACCAGCTTGCCGTCGGAGCGGGTGATCACGCAGTAGAGCAGGTAGTGGCCACTGGTGCGCCAGCCGACCTGGGCGGTGGGCAGCGCGTCCGGACCCGAGCGGGTGGCCGGCAGCGTCGCGAAGCTGCCGTCGCCGCTCACCACCAGCTCCCGCAGCCGTCCGTCGACCACGCCGGCGCCGGCCTCGTCGGCCAGGTTGAACAGCCCGGCGGTCACCTCGTAACCGTCGTAGGGCGCGGTCATCCCGGCCCGGACCACCTGGTTACAGCCGTGCGCGAGCAGCAGCGCGCCGGTCTCGCCGGTGGTGGCGGTGCGGCAGTCGGCATCCGTGTGGGTCATGGTGATTCGGTAGGGCAGCGCCGAGGGCGGCCGCACCTCGCGCGAATCGGGGAAGACCTCCTCGACCGTCAGCGGCGCGTTGTCCACCGTGCGGGAGGTGAGCAGGCCGGCCTTCACGTCGGCGGCGGCCTCGGTGCCGGCCTTGCGATCGCCGCCGAACACCAGGAACGTGGTCATCGCCACCAGGCCGAGAAGGATCAGCGCGGCCAGCCCGCGGACCAGGAACTGCGCGGTGCGTTCCGGCTCGCGTGGCGCTCGCCGGCGTTGGGTCCGGGCGCGCGGCGCCGGCCGGTGCTGGCCGCTTCCCACGGCGCCGAAACCACGGACGTACAGGGCGAGGCCGCCGCGAGCGGTCGCTCGGGGTTCGTAGCGGGGAGGGGTCCCGTACAGCATGTATTTGAAGCTAAAAGCGTACGGTGATCGATGGACGCACTGGTTGTGCGGCACCCCGGCGATGGTCGCCCGTTGTGGGGCGGCAAACTGGACACGTGACCGCCGAGCATTACTTCAGCGCCGAACCGTCCACGCCCGCCCAGCGCGGCGAGATCGAGTTCAGTGCCGCCGGCCGCGACTACCAGTTGGTCGTGGCATCCGGTGTCTTCTCGGCCGGCCGGCTCGACCCCGGCACGGCCGTCCTGCTGCGCAAGGGCAGCCTGCCGGACGCCACCGCCACCGGGGTCTTCCTCGACCTGGGCTGTGGCTACGGGCCGATCGCGAGCGTGCTGGCGAGCGAATCGCCGCAGGCCACCGTGTGGGCGATCGACGTGAACGCGCGGGCCCGCGAGCTGGCCGCGGAAAACGCGGAACGGCTCGGCCTGGCCGACCGGTTGCGGGTGGCCGAGCCCGACGACGTACCCGCCGAGGTGGTCTTCGATGAGATCTGGAGCAACCCGCCCACGCATGTCGGCAAGGCCGAGCTGCGCGCCCTGATGGAACGCTGGTTGCCCCGGCTCGCTCCGGACGGGGTGGCCTGGCTGGTGATCAACCGGCATCTTGGCGGTGACTCGTTGCACACCTGGCTCACCGGCCTCGGCTGGGCGGTCGAGCGGATGGCCAGTCAGAAGGCCTATCGGGTGCTGCGGGTGCGCCGGAAAACCAGCTGACCGCAACGCCCTCGACCCGGGAGAATGCGTCCCCATGGGTTATGTGGACGTGGCCGGGGCCGGTTTTGTGCTGCCGGACGGCCGGGAGCTGTTCGCCGACGTGTCGTTCCGGGTCGGTGAGGGCGCCAAGGTCGCGCTGGTGGGGCCGAACGGGGCCGGCAAGACGACGCTGCTGCGCCTGGTCGCCGGTGATCTGCCGACCCAGACCGGCAGCATCGCGCGGGCCGGCGGGCTGGGCGTGATGCGCCAGTTCATCGGCATGATCGGCGACGATCGTACCCTCGCGGATCTTGCTCTTTCGCTGGTCGAACCGCCCCTGCGCGCGGCTGGCGAGCGACTCGCCGCGGCCGCCGCCGCCCTCGACGAGACCGAGCGCACCCAGCTCGCCTACGCCAACGCCCTCTCCCATTGGGGCGAGGTCGGCGGTTACGACGTCGAGGTGCTGTTCGACACGGTGGCGGTCGCGATCCTCGACAAACCGTGGGAGCAGGTGCGGAACCGTCCGGTTCGGACACTCTCCGGCGGGCAGCAGAAGCGGTTCGCGCTCGACCTGCTGCTGCGCGGGCGCGACGAGGTGTTGCTGCTCGACGAGCCGGACAACTTCCTCGACGTGCCGGGCAAACGCTGGCTGGAGCAACGGCTGCGCGAGTCGTCGAAATCGGTGCTGTTCGTCTCCCACGACCGGGAGCTGCTGGCCCAGACCGCGGACCGGGTGGTGGCGGTCGAGGGTGGTGGCGCGTGGACCCATCCGGGCGGTTTCGCCTCCTGGCACGAGGCCCGGGTGAACCGCCACGAGAAGCTCGAGGAAAACCGCCGGCGCTGGGACGAGGAGCACCAGAAGCTGCGCGAGCTGATGTTCATGTACAAGCAGAAGGCCGCCTACAACTCCGATATGGCCTCTCGATATCAATCGGCGCAGACCCGGTTGCGTAAGTTCGAGGAGATCGGGCCGCCGCCGCTGCCGCCCAAGGAGCAGTCGCTGCGGATGAACCTGCGTGGCGGCCGCACCGGCAAACGCGCGGTGATCTGCGAACAGCTCGAGCTGGTCAACCTGACGTTCCCGTTCGACCTGGAGATCTGGTACGGCGATCGGGTCGCGGTGCTCGGCGCCAACGGCACCGGCAAGTCGCACTTCCTGCGGCTGCTCGCGGCCGGTGGCAGCGACCCCGACGCGGAGAACAAACCGGTCGACGGCGCGCCCCTGGCCTATGTGGCGCACGACGGGGTGGCCCGGCTCGGCGCGCGGGTGCGGCCCGGTCACTTCTCGCAGACGCACGACCGGCCTGAGCTGCTCGAACGCACCCTCGTCGAGATCCTCTGGCGGGGCGACGACCACCGGTCCGGGATGGACCGGGCCGGTGCGATGAAGGCGCTCAACCGGTACGAGCTGGCCGGACAGGGCGATCAGCGGTTCGGCACGCTTTCCGGCGGGCAGCAGGCGCGGTTCCTGGTGCTGATGCTGGAGCTGTCCGGGGCGACTCTTCTGCTGCTGGACGAACCGACGGACAACTTGGACCTGGCGTCGGCGGAAGCGCTGGAAGAGGGGCTTCGCCAGTTCGAGGGCACGGTGATAGCGGTCACCCATGACCGCTGGTTCACCCGGTCCTTCGACCGCTTCGTGCTGTTCCAGGGCGACAACGAGGTGGTGGAGACGCCGGAGCCAGTCTGGGACGTCCGCTAGCGCGGAGCGTGCTTGGGCGGTTATGGTCCGAGACAAGACCAACCCCACGGGAGTCCGGTGCACCGGGCTGAGAGGGGGGCTGAGGCAGCCCCCGACCGTCGAACCTGATCCGGATCATGCCGGCGCAGGGAGGAGCGTTCGTTGTGTTTCCTCGGCTGCACATCGTCACCGACTCGCTCGACGTGGTTCGCGGCGCGGTCGGGCACGGGCCGGTCGCCATCCAGGTGCGGATCAAGACCGGTGACCGGGACGCCTATCAGCTGACCGTCGCCGCGCTCGCTCTCTGCCGGGCCGCGGGCGACGCGCTCTGCCTGGTCGACGATCGGGTCGGGGTCGCGCTCGCGGCCGGCGCCGACGGCGTGCACGTGGGGGCCGAGGATCTTCCGGTCGAGGCCGCTCGGCGGGTGCTCGGGCCGGCCGCGATCCTCGGCGTGACCTGCCGGAACCCGGCCGACGCGCGAAAGGCCGTCGCGGACGGCGCCAGCTATCTGGGCGTGGGACCGGTTTTCGCGACCTCCTCCAAGGACGGGCTGCCGCCACCGATCGGGCCGGCCGGGCTGGCGGCGGTGGTCGACGCGGTGCCGGGCACGCCGGTGATCGCGATCGCCGGCATCACCCCGGCGCGGGTTGCCGACCTGCCCGGATACGGCGTCGCGGCGATCTCGGCGGTAACCGCCGACCCAGCCGCCGCAACCGCCGAGTTCCTGCGCGTGCTCGGCGCACGGGACGGCGCCTCCGCGGCGGCACGCGGTGGCTTGACCGTGGCGAACGGCTCTGGCGCTGCGGCAGGCGGTGGCTTGAACCTGGCGAACGGCTCTGGCCGGGCGGCGCGCGATGGCGGCGCGGCTGGGGGTGTGGCATGAGCGGCGGCGGTGGGACGGTTGCGGTCGTCGGCGGCGGGATCATCGGGCTCTCGATCGCGTGGCGGCTGCAGCTGGGCGGAGCCGACGTCGTGGTGCACGACGACGGCGAGCCGGGCGCGTGGCACGTCGCGGCCGGGATGCTCGCGCCCGGTGGCGAGGCCACGCACGAGGAGCCGGAACTGATCCGGCTGCTGGCGGCGGGCAATGAGCGCTGGCCGGCGTTCGCGGCGGAGCTCGGGGTGGACGTCGGCTACGACGACACCGGGACGCTCAGTCTCGCGATGACCGCGGACGACCTGGCCGAGGTCGCCCGGGACTGGACTCACCAGAAGCTGGCCCAACTGCGCCCCTCCGACCTGCGGGAACGCGAACCGGCCCTGTCGCCGCGAGTCCGTGCCGGGGTGTTTTCGCCGGCCGAGCGGCAGGTGGATCCGCGCCGGGTGGTGGCGGCCCTCCGCGACCGGCTGGCCGATCGGATCGTCAGCAAACGGATCGACGATCTGTCCGAGGTGGACGCGGCGACGGTGATCGTCGCGGCCGGCTGCGGGACGGCCGCCCTCACCGGGTTGCCGATCCGCCCGGTCAAGGGCCAGGTGCTGCGGCTGCGCGGCGAGCCGGGGCTCATCCGGCACGTGCTCGAGGCGGCCGTCGACGGGCGGCACGTCTACGTCGTGCCGCGCGCGGACGGCGAGATCGTCGTCGGCGCCACCCAGGAGGAGCGCTCCGACCGCACGGTCACCGCCGGGGGCGTGCACGAGCTGCTGCGGGCGGCCATCGGCCTCGTACCGGATCTGGCCGAATGCGAGCTCGTCGAAACCACCGCCGGACACCGCCCGGGCACGCCGGACAACGCGCCGCTGCTCGGCCGGCTCGACGAGCGGGTGATCGTGGCGGCCGGGCATTTCCGGAACGGGGTGCTGCTCGCGCCGATCACCGCCGACCTGATCGCCGGCCTGGTCCTGGACGGGGTCGCGGATCCGCTGCTCGAGCACTTCGCGCCGGGGAGGTTCTGATGCGGTTGACGGTCAACGGGCGAGAGCTGGTGGAAAGCGACGACGACCTCTGCGTGGCGGCCCTCGTCGAACGGCTCACCGAGGCTCGGCGCGGGGTCGCGGTCGCGGTCAACGGGACGGTGGTTCCACGCAGTACCTGGGACGACGCCCGGCTCGCGGACGGCGACGCGGTCGAGGTGCTCACCGCGGCGCAGGGAGGATGACGATGTTCTTCGGCGAATCTCGGCTCATCCTCGGCACCGGCGGGGCGAACAGCCTCAGCGCGCTGGAGGGCGCCATCCGCGCCTCCGGCACCGAGCTGGTCACGGTGGCGCTCCGGCGGGTCGACGCGGCCGGGCCGGGGCTGCTGCCGATGCTCGACCGGCTCGGCGTGCGGGTGCTGCCGAACACGGCCGGCTGCTACACGGCCGCCGATGCGATCAAGACCGCTCACCTGGCCCGGGACGCGTTCGAGACCGATCTGATCAAGCTCGAGGTGATCGGTGACGAGCGGACCCTGCTGCCGGACGGCGTCGAGCTGCTGGCGGCCGCGGAGAAGCTGGTCACGGACGGGTTCACGGTCTTGCCCTACACCACGGACGATCCGATCCTGGCCCGCCGCCTCGCCGGCGCGGGCTGCGCCGCGGTGATGCCGGCCGGTTCGCCGATCGGCTCCGGCCTCGGCATCTCCAACCCGCACCACATCCGGCTGATCCGCCAGGCGGTCGACATCCCGGTGGTGCTCGACGCCGGCATCGGCACGGCCTCGGACGCGGCTCTGGCCATGGAACTCGGCTGCGATGCGGTGCTCATCGCAAGCGCGATCACCCGGGCCGACGACCCGGCCGGGATGGCGGCAGCGATGCGGCACGCGGTCGCCGGCGGCCGCCTCGCCTACACCTCGGGGCGGATTCCGCGTCGCTTCCACGCGGTCGCGTCCACCGCCGACGAAGGGCTGGCGCGGTGGTGACGCCGAGCGGTCTGGTGCTGCTCACCGACCGGCGGCTCGCCTCCGGCTCGCTTGCCTGGGTGGTCGCGCGGGCGGTCCGCGGCGGCGTGGCGTGGGTCATTCTCCGGGAACGCGATTTGCCGTACGCCGAACGAAGAGCCCTCGCGATCGACCTGCGCGACCTGCTGCCCCCGGGCCGACTCATCGTCGCCGGCCCGGACCCGCTGGGCGCGGACGCGGTTCACCTGGCCGAGGCAGACCCATCGCCACCCGCGGGCATCGTCTCCCTGATCGGCCGCTCCCGCCACGCCAACCCCGCCACGCCGCCGCTCGGCGGCTCGTCGGCCGGCCGTTCCCGCCACGCCGACCCGGCCGCGCCGTCGCCCGGCGGCCCGCTGATCGGCCGTTCCCGCCACTTTGAGCGGGACCCGCTTCCACGGCCCGGCGGCTTGCTTGGCGGCCGGTCTCGCCACGCCGCGCCGGACCCGTTGCCGCCAGCCGATAGCTCACTGATCGGGCGGTCCGGCCCTGCTGAGCCGGACCCGCCGGTGCAGGCCGGCGGCTCGCCGGTCGGCCGGCCCCGGGATGATGCGCCACCCGTGCCGTCCATCGAGGACTACGTGACGATGTCGCCGATCTATCCGACGTCGACCAAGCCGGGATACGGGCCGGCGCTCGGCCCGGACCGGGCGGCGATGCTGGCCGGGGACGTGCCCTGGTTGGCTCTGGGTGGGATCCACTCGCCGGAGCGGGCGGCGGCCTGCGCGCATGCCGGTGCGCGGGGAATCGCGGTGCTGGGCGCGATCATGCGAGCCGCCGATCCGGAGGAGATGGCGCGAACGCTGGCCACCGCCTTTGGCGCGGCACGGTCCGCCCGCGCCGCCGAGGCGGCGCGCGAGAGCCCGAATGCGTGGGCCGATGACGTGGGGCCGATCAACGCGGTCCTAACGACCGGCGCGCCGCCGGAGCGGCCCGGCGGGACGACCCGCCCGGCCGAGCCGGCGCGCCCGGCAACGCCGCCGGCGCCCCGCACCCGGGGCCCGGCCGGATCGGCGGGCCTGCGATGACGCCGTCCGCGCCGCGAATTCACGGCATGGGTGGAATCGGGGCCGCGATGACGGGGCGCATTCGTGGCTTGGGTGGATCGGTGGGGGCGGGATGACGCCGCCGGTTTTGTTGACTATTGCTGGGTCGGACTCCGGTGGGGGCGCGGGGATTCAGGCGGATCTCAAGACGTTTGCGGCGCTCGGAGCCTATGGGGTCTCCGTCGTTACGGCGATTACGGCGCAGAACACGCTTGGGGTTACGGCCATTCATTCGGTGCCGGTGGATGTCGTTGCGGCGCAGCTTGATGCGGTGCTTGACGACTTTTCGGTGGTGGCGGTCAAGGTGGGGATGATCGGGGACGCGGCGGTCGCCGAGATGGTGGCCGAGCGGGTTTCGCGGCTTCCGCACCTGGTGGTGGATCCGGTGCTGGTGGCTACCTCGGGCGCTCGGCTCGCGGGTGTTGCGTCTGTTGCGCCGCTGTTGGCGTACGCAAGCATCGTCACGCCTAATCGGCAGGAAGCTGCCGCCCTCACCGGAAGCCGGTGTGAGACGGCCGAGGAAATGGTTGCGGCGGCGGTGCGGCTGGCCGCCGCCGGGCCGCGCGCGGTGGTGGTGACCGGCAGCGAGCTCGCGGTGGACGTGCTGCATTGCGACGGGGAGACGTCGGTGCTGCGCGGGACGCCGGTGGAAACCACGAACAACCACGGGTCGGGGTGCACCTTTTCCTCGGCGGTGGCGGTGCGGCTGGCGTTCGGGGACGACGTTCCCGCGGCCGTGATCGCCGCCAAGAAGTATGTCGCCGGTGCGCTGCGCGGCGGTCGTTCATGGCGGCTGGGCGCCGGGCCCGGACCGCTGAATCACTTCGCCTGACGGTTCCCCCGTCCCGGCCATGGGATCCGTGCTGCCGTCGTCTGTCCATTTAGTACCTGTTTGGGAGGAAAAGATGAGGCGCAAGGTGTACGTCGAGGGGTCGCGGCCCGAGCTTCGCGTGCCGTTCAGCGAGGTCCCGTTGACCAACGGTTCCTCGTTTCGGCTGTACGACACCTCGGGGCCGGGCAGTGACCCCGAGGTGGGGCTGCCGCCGCTGCGGTCGGGGTGGGGCTCCGGGCGTACTCAATTGGGGTTTGCCCGCTCCGGTGTGGTGACGCCGGAGATGGAGTTTGCCGCCATCCGTGAGGGGGTCTCGCCGGAAATTGTTCGCGAGGAGATCGCCGCCGGGCGCGCGGTGCTGCCGGTCAACCGGAACCATCCGGAGTCGGAGCCGATGGTGATCGGGTCGCGGTTCCTGGTGAAGGTCAACGCGAACATCGGGACCTCGGCGGTGACCTCGTCGGTCGCCGAGGAGGTGGAGAAGATGACCTGGGCGACGCGGTGGGGTGCGGACACCGTGATGGATCTGTCGACCGGGCCGCGGATCCACGAGACACGCGAGTCGATCATCCGGAACTCGCCGGTGCCGATCGGGACCGTGCCTCTCTATCAGGCCCTGGAGAAGGTCAACGGCGATCCGGCGAAGCTTTCCTTCTCGATTTTTCGAGACACGATTCTGGAGCAGGCCGAACAGGGTGTGGACTACATGACGGTCCACGCCGGGGTGCTGCTGCCGTACGTGCCGTTGACCGCGAACCGGGTGACCGGCATCGTCTCGCGTGGCGGATCGATCATGGCGGCCTGGTGTCTGGCGCACCACGAGGAGAACTTTCTCTACACGAATTTCGAGGAGCTCTGCCGGATATTTGCGGAATATGACATCACGTTCTCGCTCGGCGACGGGTTGCGGCCGGGCTCGATCGCGGATGCCAATGACGAGGCCCAATTCGCCGAGCTGCGGACTCTCGGGGAGCTGACCCGCCTCGCGTGGGAACACGACGTGCAGGTCATGGTCGAGGGGCCGGGCCACGTGCCGATGCACAAGATCAAGGAGAACGTGGATCTGCAGGTCGAGCTGTGCGGGGGAGCGCCGTTCTACACCCTTGGGCCGCTGACCACCGATATCGCGCCGGCCTACGACCACATCACGTCGGCCATCGGGGCCGCGATGATCGGGATGTTCGGCACCGCGATGCTCTGCTACGTCACGCCCAAGGAGCACCTCGGGCTGCCCAACCGGGACGACGTCAAGGCCGGGATGATCGCCTACAAGATCGCGGCGCACGCGGCCGATCTCGCCAAGGGGCATCCGGGCGCGCAGGCCTGGGACGATGCGCTGTCGGCGGCGCGGTTCGACTTCCGCTGGGAGGACCAGTTCGAGCTGGCGCTGGATCCGGCCACCGCGCGGGCCTACCACGACGAGACGTTGCCGGCCGCGCCGGCCAAGACGGCCCACTTCTGTTCGATGTGCGGGCCGAAGTTCTGCTCGATGAAGATCTCGCACGAGATTCGCGAGCGAGGGTTTGCTGACAAATCGGATGAATTCCGCGCTTCGGGCGGGAAGGTCTACGTGGAGGTGCAGGCGGGGCCTTCTCTCGTGGAGACCCCGCCTGTTTCCGCCTAGAGCTTGTAGAACGTGACGTAGTGGTCGGGGGTGAACCAGGTCTCCTTGGTGGAGCGGTTCACCACGATCCGGTACGCGTCGCGGCTCGCACCCCGGGCGCGGGAGTAGACGTCGTACTCGTTGTAGTTCGCGTTCGTCGGGAGCTCGCCCTCACGGTTCTGGAAGGTCCCGCCGGTGTAGTTGTACTGGCCGTACGGCCAGGCGTACCAGCCGGAGCTGGTCGGCCAGCCGAGCGAGCTCCAGCCGGTGCGCGCCGTGCGGGCCGCCGAGCAGCGGGAGATGGTGCAGGTGGAGTAGACCGCGGCCTCGGCGGCGGAGGTGTGCGTCGGCGCAACCACGGCCGGCGCCACCAAGCCGGCGCCGGACAGCGCGAAGACGAGAGCGACACCGGCGATGAGCCGGCTGAGGCGGGTGCGGGGTTGCCGGTCAGTGTTCATGATCGGACTCCGTTGCCGTCGTGGGGTCGGGGTCGACCCGGTTGGCAACATCGTCGTCAATCAATGCGTCCAGCGGTACATATCCGGCTGGTCATTCCATCTATGTTCGTCTATGCGTTACTTCGTTACATCGATCAGCTGTTGCCGAGGCCGCTGACCCATTCGGCCACGCCGTCCGGTTCCGCCTGGCGGCGCGCTTTCACCTGGGGCTTCACCTGGGGCTTCGCCTGGGGATTCACCGGCGGCGGAGGCGCGATCGGGGTGGGGTTCGGCAGTGGCGGGCTGATCTGCTGCGGGACCTTCGCCGGGGTGAACCCGTCGAACGGGGGCGGCGGCGGGTCGGCCTTGGGTGGCGCGGCTTTGCCGACGGCGGCCTTCGCGATCACCGACTCCGGCTCGGGGTCGCGCTTCGGCAGCGGCGGGCGGTTCGGGGTCGGCTTCGGGCCGTCGCCGGGGTGGGTCTCCGGGGCGCGCCGCAACACGGCCGCGAGCACCGAGCCGAGCACGCCGGCGCCGGCCGCGGTCATCGCCGCCCAGTACGGCACGGTCTGGTAGCCGTCGTCGCCCGAACCCGGACCGGCGATCAGGTAGGCCGCCGTCAGCAGCGCCGGGCCGGCCAGGCCGGACAGCGCGATGGTCAGTGTGGAGAACTCGCGCCGGCGCGCCGTCCAGCCCAGCGCGATGCCGCTGATCAGAGCCAGCAGCGGCATGGTGAGCAGGGCTGTCCGCTGGGTGACCTGGTCGGAGAGGAACGCGGCGTCGAGCACGCCGAGGCGAACCGTGGGCAGTTCCTTGCCGGGGGCCATCGAGGGCGCCACCGAGATGATCGCGATCGCCCAGACAGCGACGCCGATGGCGGTGAGGCTCCAGCGGGCGACCGGCCGGCTCAGTGCGGCGTACGCGGCGAACAGGCCGGCCGTGGCGGCCAGCGTGGCGCAGACCCCGATCACGAAGACCGGCTGGACCCCGGCGACCGCGGCGGAGCGAGCGGGCTGCATGGTCAGCGGGACCACCACGGCGGCGCCGATGCCGGCCGCGACCGCGGTGACGAGCCGGGTGCCCGCCCCCGAGTGTTTCGGCAGGCGCGGCCGGCCGGCCATGCCACCGACCACCGCGGCGGTCATCGCGAACCAGGCGACCCAGGCGAGCTGAGCGGTCCACTGATCACGCGCAGTTAGGTCAAGCTCGAGGGTGAGACGCACGATGCCCAGCCCGTAGGCCAGCCCGAGCTGGCTCGCGCCGGCCAGCGCGGCGACGCCGAGCGTCACTCCCAACAGTTTGGCCGAGGTCCGGAATGCCATGTCGGGCACGTTACGGAATCCTCCGTCGATGTCGCCACTGCAGAATCGGATTCTTAATACAGGATTAGATGAGTGACTCTGAGTGACTGGTTGATCTTGCCGGTCGGCTCAGGATGCCAGTCGCCAGCGGCCGGCGCGAGCCACCAGGAGAGTGAGTGCCTGCGGCATCAGGCCGGAGTGGTTCGCCGGGGTGAGCCGGATCGGGCCGGAGAGGCCGTCGGTCTGTGACGTCTCGATGATGGCCCGGATCTCCTCGCGGTTGCCGCCGACCCGGGAGATCGCCGCGGTGATCAGGTCGACCGCGTCGGCCGCGAACGACGCGACACCCGAGTAGCTGCCGTAGCGCGAGACGTAGTCGCGGAACCACTGCTTGCGCGCGGCCTTCGCCGGCGTCGTCGCGATCACGTCGTCGATCGCCAGGATCTGGGTGAACACCATCGTGGTGTTGTTGGTGGCGGCGGCCGAGTCGTTCGGGATGAACATGTCGCTCGCGGCGGCCGCGTCGAAGAACACCCGGCCGGAGAAGCCGGCGCTCTTCGCGCTCTTCGCGGCGAGCGCGGCCTGGTCCGGGCCGGCCAGCACCAGCAACGCGGCCGGCTTGGCGTCGATCAGGGTGCCGACCGCCTGGGTGATGTCGGTGGCGGACGCCTTCACCGCGCGGGTGCCGCTCACCGGGATGGCGGCCTTGCCCAGCTCGGCGGTCAGCGCCAGGTTGCCGCCACGGCCGTAGAGGTCGTCGGTGTGCAGGATCGCCACGTTCGCGACCTTGAGGCGGCTCAGCTCGGTGACCATGGCCGCGGCGCTGTCGGCCGAGTTGGGACCGAGCTTGAAGAAGTACGGCTGATCGGTGACCGGCGTGGGGACGACGTCAGCATCGGCCAGCGCGATGGCCGGGATCTTCTTGTCGTTGATCGTCTTGGCGGCGCCGACCGAGCACTCGTCGCACGAGCCGAACACGACCGCGGCGACCGACGGGTCGTCGGCGAACGTGCTGGCATTGCGCAGCGAGGCGGTGGCGTCACCCCGGTTGTCCTGGGTGTGCAGCTCGAGCTTGCGACCGCCCAGTCGACCCGACGCGTTGATCTGGTCGATCCGCAACTGCAGCGCGCGGCCGTAGGCAGTGTCCACGGTGGACGAGTTGTTCAGGTCGGCGGCGATCACGACGGTGTCGCCGTCGCTGCCCGATTTACCGTCGTCCGATGTGCAACCGGCCAATCCGGAGACGAGAAGTGTCGAGGCCACGATGGTTGCCGTGGCGAGGCGGGGGAGCCTCACTGGGGGTGCCTCCTCGGAGGGCGTCGTCCGGCCGGAATGCGCGCCGATACGGACTGCATGTCCGTCTGATCGCGGCAAACCTTGCCAACGAGAAGGCGGCTGGTCAAGCTGGTGGCGACCGTCGCGGCGGGACAGTTGTCCCACATATTGGTTGGAATCTTGACCGTTCTAGGTAGTCGTAATATCACTCTCAGTGTTCTATTGGACATTCGCGCACGTCAAAGCCGCAGCGGTGTCGATTGTGGATCCGAATAGCCGGTTACTCATCGGACAACAAGTTTGTTTCCGGGCGCACTCAGACTTCCCAAACGGCAACGCCGTCTGATGAAATCGCCGGGCCGCAGGCTCCAGTGCGGGCGAAGAACACGGGAAGACCACGGAGGAGAAGTCGTGAGCACCGGATCTTCGACCCAGGTGACGCGCCGTGGTGTCCTCCCCCGGCTTCGGGACGCCCGGATCCGCGCCAAGCTCGCTCTCATCCTGGTCGTTCCACTCGCCGCAGTCATCGTGCTCGCCACCGCCCGCCTGGTCGACGTGAGTCAGCGGGCCAACGCGGCCGGCCAGGTCGAGAAGCTGACCGATCTCGGCACCGACGTCTCGACGCTCACCCAGTTGCTGCACGGCGAGCGGATGCAGGCCGCCGAATACCTGGCAACTCCCGGCGCCAAGGTGGACGAGTACACCTCGCGGGTCCAGGCCACCGACGCCGAGATCGAGATCTACCGCGGTCACCGCCGCGCGCTCGACGGGCCGCCCGCGGCCGTCGAATCCCGGCTGGTTCAGATCGACGACAACCTGAACACCCTGAACGCCACCCGCGACCAGGTGACCAAGCGCGACGGCCTCGGCGTGGCCGAGGCCATGTCCCGGTACGGCGTGGTCCTGACCGACCTGCTCGGTTACGGCGACGCGGTCAGCCAGTACGCGGGTGACGACGAGGTCGGCGACAGCCTGCGGGCCACCAGCGCGTTCGCCAAGGCCAAGGCGGGCGCGGCCGAGTTCGAGGCGACCGCCTACTCCGCCCTGGTCTCCGGCGACCTCAGCGTCGAGCAGCGCAGCGCCTTCATCGCCGCGCAGACCAGCCAGCAGGAGGGCCTGCTCACCTTCGCCGCGTTTGCCGACCAGAACCAGCAGTCCCTGGTGGACAACGTGGTCACCGGCGACGCGGTCAACCTGGCCGACCAGACCTCCATCCAGCTCAGCCGCGGCGTGGCCGTCACGCCCGCCGAGGTCATCCAGTCGCTCGGCTCGGTCGTCGACCTGATGCGCTGGGCCGAGCAGGAGCTGGAGTCGGCGAACGTCAAGCTCGCCGGGGACGAGGCCGACTCGGTGCTCCGGCAGGCTGCCCTCGAGGCCGCGCTGGTGCTGCTGGTGCTGATCGTCGCCATCGCGCTGGCGGTGCTCCTGGCCCGCTCGCTCAACCTCTCGCTGCGCCGCCTGCGTGAAGGCGCGCTCGCCGTGGCCAACCGCGACCTGCCCGACGCCGTGGCCCGGCTGCGCGACGCGCGCACCCTCGGCGAGAACGGCGCCGAGGACATCATCCGGCAACTGCGCGACCCGATCCGGCTGACCAGCAAGGACGAGATCGGCCAGGTCGGCCAGGCGTTCAACGTCGTCCACCGGGAAGCCGTCCGGATCGCGGCCGAGCAGGCCGCCCTGCGCACCACCGTCTCGGCGATGTTCCTCAACCTGGCCCGCCGTTCCCAGTCCCTGGTCGACCGGATGATCGGCGAGCTGGACTCGATCGAGCGCACCGAGGAAGACCCGAAGCGACTGGCCCGGCTCTTCGAGCTCGACCACCTCGCCACCCGGATGCGCCGCAACGACGAAAACCTCCTGGTGCTCGCGGGCGCCGACTCCAGCCCGCCGCGCCGCGAGGACGCGCTGCTGGTCGACGCGCTGCGCGCCAGCCAGTCCGAGGTGGAGCTCTACAACCGCATCGAGTTCGGCACGGTCGACACCGACGTGGCCATCGCCGCGCTCGCCGTCAACGACGTCGTCCGGCTGGTCGCCGAGCTGCTCGACAACGCCACCCGATTCTCCCCACCCACCACCAGCGTGGTCGCCGACGCCCGGCGCATCCGCGACTACGTGGTGATCCAGGTGGAGGACCGCGGCCTCGGCATGTCCGAGGAGCAGATGGACCAGCTCAATCGGCGGCTCGCCGAGACGCCCAACGTGGATGTGGCCGCGTTCCGGCTGATGGGTCTGGCCGTGGTCAGCCGGCTCGCCAGCCGTTACGGCATCCGGGTCGAGCTGCGCGCCAACCTCGAGGGCGGCACGGTCGCCCAGGTGATCCTGCCGGCCAGCATCGTGGTGCTGCCGAACCGGCGGGACGGGCAGCTCAACGGTGGTGGGCACACCCCGGAGCTGAGCGCCGCGCCGCGTGGCAGCTGGGACTCGATGTCCGCGATGTCGGCCACCGCGACGCTGCCGGCCATCGCGCCCGAGCCGTGGCGCGATCAGCACCAGATGTCCGCGCCCTCCGTGCCGTCCCACCCGCAGCTGCCGATGTTTCCGTCGCAGCGGCCGGAGCCGGCGCCGGAGCCCGCACCCACGCCGAACCGGCCGCCGCTGCCGACCCGGGTGGCGAAGCCGGCCACCGCGGAGGGCGGCATGAACGGCTTCGTCCCGACGGTGCCGGCGCCGACACCCATGTCGCCGACACCCATGTCGCCGACGCCGGCGCCCGGGCAACCCGACTCCGGCAGCTGGGGGGCGGCGCTGGCCGCGATGCCGCCGGTGCCGGCCCAGGCGATGCCCGCGCCGGCCGAGGATCGGACCGATTCGCCGATCTTCGTGCAGATGCAGCAGAGCTGGTTCCGCAATCACGACACGGCGGCAACGGAAGAGTGGGGTATGCCGACCGCCGGATATGCTCCGCCTCCCAACTCGGGTGGTGGCGAGAAGAAGTCGGCACCGGCTCCGGCATCTCGTCCGGCTCCGGCTCCGGCACCAGCTCCGGTGGCGGCACCACCACCCGCACCCGCTCCGGCGGCGAACGGGCACAATGGATCATCGATTCCGAAGCCGCGGCCGGCGGCGGAGGACCGGTGGAAGACGGCGGCCGACGACGGATGGAAGCTGGCGATGGCGGCGGCCGAACCGGTCGACGCCGGGACCACCCGGTCGGGACTGCCCAAGCGCGTACCGCAGGCACAGCTCGTGCCCGGCGGCGTGCAGAAGGGGCCGAGCACCCAGAACCGTCGTAGCCCCGATGAGGTCCGTGGACTCCTGTCCGCGTACCACCGCGGTGTGCAACGCGGACGGACGGACGGCACCGCCGAGAACGCCCTCCAGGCTAAGGAGAAGGACCAGTGACCAGGCCCCCCACCATGCATGACATGGGCTGGCTGCTCAACAACTTCGCCAACAGCGTCGCCGGCATCGCCCACGTGGTTGCGGTGTCGGCCGACGGTCTGCTGCTGGCGGCTTCGCGCGATCTGCCGGCCGACCGCGCCGACCAGCTCGCCGCCATCGCTTCCGGCGTGGTCAGCCTCACCGAGGGCGCGTCGCGGATGTTCAACGCCGGCGACGTCCAGCAGACGATCATCGAGATGGACAGCGGCTATCTCTTCCTGATGTCCGTCAGCGACGGCTCGTCGATGGGTGTCCTCGCCGCGCGCAGCTGCGACGTCGGCCAGGTCGGCTACGAGATGGCGCTGCTCGTGGAGCGGGTCGGCGCTGCGCTGACGCCGGCTCCCCGTGAGGTCGTCAGTCATTAGCCGCCGGCCGGCCGAAAGGGGGTGATCGCGTCATGGGGCAGCCACATGACCCACGGGGCAACCTGGTGCGCCCGTACGCGGTCACTCGCGGACGGACCGAGCCGCGTCGCGACATTCCGATCGAGGCGATCCTGGTAGCCAGCCAGGCCGCCGTGCAAGAGGCCCGGTTCGCCGGGCATGACAAGTACCGCATCGCGGTGCTCTGCGAGGCGAAGGCGCAGTCCCTGGCCGAGCTCGCCGCCCTCTCCCGGCTCCCGCTGGGAGTGGCCCGGGTGCTGGTCGCGGACATGGTGGCCGACGGACTGCTGTCGTTGCACAGCGCCGCTCCCAAGAAGGGCTTCACGGAGCGGATGGATCTGCTGGAAAGGGTGTTGAGTGGACTTCGCAAGCTCTGAGCGGGCGGGGGCGCAACCCAAGGAGATCACCTCCGCGAAGATCGTCATCGCCGGCGGCTTCGGCGTCGGCAAGACGACGCTCGTCGGTGCGGTCTCCGAGATCGAGCCGCTGACCACCGAGGCGCTGATGACCTCGGCCGGGCAGGGTGTCGACGACGCGTCCAAGGTGCCCGGCAAGGAGACAACCACGGTGGCGATGGACTTCGGCCGGATCACCATGGCCGACGACCTGATCCTCTACCTCTTCGGCACCCCCGGGCAGACCCGTTTCTGGTTCATGTGGGACGAGCTCATCCGGGGCGCCGTGGGCGCCGCGGTGCTGGTCGACACCCGCCGGATCGCGGACGCGTTCGCGCCGCTGGACTACTTCGAGAACCGCCACCTGCCGTACATCGTGGCTCTCAACTGCTTCGACAACGCGCCGCGTTACGAGCCGGAAGAGGTCCGCGAGGCGCTGGCGATCCCGGCGCACGTGCCGATGCTGATGTGTGACGCCCGTCACCGTGAGTCGGTCAAGCAGGTCCTGGTGCACGTGGTCGAGCACGCGATGGCCACGCTGGTGGCCGAGCAGTCCGGCGGTTACCCGGCCGTCGTCGGGTAACCCGCTCCACTCAGTTCGGGAGGCGGTAGCCCCGCTTCACCACGGTTTGAACCACCCCGGGAGCGCCCAGACCGGCACGCAGGCGGGCAACCGCCATCTCGACCGCGTGCTCATCGGCGCCCCGGGGGAGGGCATGCAGAAGCGCGGCCCGGGACAGCACCCGGCCCGGCGTCTCGGCCAGGGCCCGGAGCACCGCCATCGGGGCCGGCGCCAGCGGCCGCAGATCGCCGTCGACGATCGCGGCGTGGCCGCGCAGGGTCAGCGTGTGGCCGGCCACCTCGAGCGAGAGCGCCCGCTTCGGCAGCTCCTCCACGATCGTGCGGACCAGCGCGCTCAGCCGGGCGCGGGCCGGAGCCACGATCGGGATGTCGTGCCGTTTCAGCGGCGCAGCCGTCACCGGGCCCACACAGGCCACCAGCACGTTCGTGCGCAGTGCCTCCAGCAGAGCCTCGGAACCGGGGCCCGCGGCCCGCAGGAGGGCTGTGACGGCCGCTGCCGAGGTGAATGTGACGGCGTCCACCAACTGGCCGGTGATGAGGTCGACGAGGCGGTGCAGCGGCGCCGGGTCGGTGGGCGCCGCCCAGCGGTAGACCGGCACCTCGATCACCCGGGCACCCGCCGCCTCCAGCGCCTCGGTGTATTCCGGCTGGCTCTCCCCGTGCAGTTGGAGCGCCACGGTCAGGCCGGCGATGCCGCGTGCCTTGAGGTGGTCGACGACCTCCTCGTAGCTTTCCCCCTCGGGGGACCACTGGTCGTGCAGCCCGGCCGAGCGGATCGCGGCGCGCGCCTTGGGGCCGCGAGCGACCAGGTAGGCGCGGGCCAGCGCGGCTCGCAGCGGCTCGGACAGGCCCCAGCCTTCGGCGGCCTCGAGCCAGCCCCGCATGCCGATGCCGGTGCTGACCAGCACGATGTCGGGTGGGTGGTCGAGGCAGGCGCGGGTGGCCGCCTTGAGCTCGGCGTCGTCGGCGATCGGGACGATCCGCAGGGCCGGGGCCAGCACGACCCGGGCCCCCCGGCTCTCCAGCAGGCCGGCCAGCTCGTCGCGGCGCCGGTCGGCGGTGACGCCGACGGTGTATCCGGACAGTGACGCGGTCGGCTCGGCCAGGGCGGCAGCTGTGATGACCGTCCGTCGCGTTCCCCCCGCGCGATCGGTCATGTTTTTTCGAGAAGTCGCGGCGTGGCCGGCCGGTCCACCGAAGGGCACGCTCGGAGCCCGCCGTCCTCAGCGTCGACCCGCTCCCATGTCACGCTTGCGTTCTCCGCCGTACCTCCGTCCGGCGCACACCGCGACTTCTCCTCGCCGAACCGGTTAACCGGTTCGGCGGTCACCGTCAGGTCCGTCCTCAACCCTGACGGTGGCTTTCCCATAGTGCGCTGTCGACGCCCGTGGGGGCTACGCCAGTCCCACTTCGTCGAGGGGTGCGCACCATTGGCCATGCCAGGAAGCGTGCCGGGGGGGAATTTCGGCCTCGCGTCCCGTTTGTTTCAAGCCTGCTAAGAGGTATAGATCCGGGACCTTGGTGACCTTGGATCCCGGGCTCGGGTGCGTCGGGAGGGCGGAGTATGCTTGCCGGGCATATCGTGGGGGTCTTGTGAAGAGGCCACCTCGTTTTGACCACGTGTCGCGCGGCCGGGTATTGTTGCCTGCTGTTGTGTGAGCGCTCGGAAACTTTAGTTCTCGACGCGACCAGCGCGCGACCCCAGACCGACGACAAGACAAGGTAATTCTGTGCGTACGTACAGCCCGAAGCCGGGTGAGATCGAGCGTCAGTGGCACATTATCGACGCTTCCGACGTCGTTCTGGGCCGCCTGGCTACCCACACCGCGACCCTTCTGCGCGGTAAGCACAAGCCCACCTTCGCGCCGCACATGGACACTGGCGACTTCGTGGTGATCATCAACGCGGGCAAGGTGGCTCTGACCGGCAACAAGCGGCAGACCAAGGTCGCCTACCGGCACTCGGGCTACCCGGGTGGCCTCAAGCAGATCGGCTACGAGGAGCTGCTCACCAAGCGCCCCGAGAAGGCGATCGAGCTGGCCGTTCGCGGCATGCTCCCGCACAACAAGCTCGCGCGGCAGATCATCAAGAAGCTGAAGGTCTACCCGGGCGCTGAGCACCCGCACGCCGCTCAGCAGCCCAAGCCGTTCGAAATCACCCAGATCGCGCAGTGAGCGCGGGAGAAGGCAGCAGCATGTCCGACATCATCGAGCCCGAGGTCGTCGAGACCGTCGAGGAGCCCGCTGAGACGGTCGTCGTCGTCGAGACGCCCGCGCCGGCCCCGGTCCGCGCCCCGCGTCCCGGTGACCGTCCGATCCAGACCGTCGGCCGCCGCAAGGAGGCCATCGTTCGGGTGCGCCTCGTGCCCGGCAACGGCAAAATCACCTGCAACGGTCGCGACCTCGAGTCGTACTTCCCGAGCAAGGTGCACCAGCAGCTCATCCGTGAGCCGTTCGTCACCGCCGAGAAGGCCGAGCAGTTCGACGTGATCGCGAACCTTCGCGGCGGCGGCATCACCGGCCAGGCCGGTGCGCTCCGCCTCGGGATCGCCCGCGCTCTGATCACGAACGAGCCGGACGACCGGCCGGCCCTCAAGAAGGCCGGCTTCCTCACCCGGGACTCCCGGGTCAAGGAAAGCAAGAAGTACGGCCTCAAGAAGGCCCGTAAGGCTCCGCAGTACTCGAAGCGCTGATCGCTTCATAGGCGGCCGGGTTCGCCCTCCTCGTTCATCGGAGGGCGAGTCCGGCCGTTTTGTATTCGTTCCCTTGAAAGGAAGCCGCCATGGGGCGACTCTTCGGTACTGACGGCGTGCGCGGACTCGCCAACGGCGACCTGACCCCGGAGCTCGCTCTCTCGGTCGCGGTGGCGGCGGCCCGGGTCCTGATCGAGACCGACACCAGCCACCCGCCACTGGCGATCGTCGGGCGCGACCCGCGGGCCAGCGGCGAGATGCTCGAGGCGGCCGTCGTTGCCGGGCTGACCAGCGCCGGCGCCAACGTCGTGCGGGTCGGCGTGCTGCCGACGCCCGCCGTCGCCTACCTGGTCGCGCAGACCAACGCCGACCTCGGCGTGATGCTCTCCGCCTCGCACAACCCGATGCCGGACAACGGCATCAAGCTGTTCGCGCCCGGCGGCGCCAAGCTGCCGGACGAGCTGGAAGCGCGGATCGAGCAGGCGATCGAGGACGGCCACGGGCTGATCGGCCGGCCCACCGGCGGCGGAATCGGCCGGGTCAACGACCTGCTGGACGGCGCCGAGCACTACATCAAGCACCTCGTCTCGTCGACGCCGCACCGGCTCGACGGGATCAAGGTCGTGGTGGACTGCGCCAACGGGGCGGCCAGCGAGGTCGGGCCGATCGCGTACGAGGAGGCCGGCGCCGAGGTCATCGCGATCCACGCCGACCCGGACGGCCTGAACATCAACGAGGAATGCGGCTCCACCCACATGGACGTCGTCCGCGAGCGGGTCCTCGCCGAGGGCGCCGACCTCGGAATCGCACACGACGGAGACGCCGACCGGTGCCTGGCCGTCACCGCTTCGGGTGACATCGTCGACGGCGACCAGATCATGGCGATCCTCGCGCTGGCCATGCGGGACGCCGGCACGCTCACCGACGACACCCTGGTGGCGACCGTGATGAGCAACCTCGGGCTGAAAATCGCGATGAAGCAGTCCGGCATCCGGATGATCGAGGCCAAGGTCGGCGACCGGTACGTGCTGGAGGAGCTGAACGCGGGCGGACTGGCACTGGGCGGCGAGCAGAGCGGCCACATCGTCATGCCGGCGTTCGCGACCACCGGCGACGGCGTGCTCACCGGCCTGCACCTGATGGCCCAGCTGGCGTCCAGCGGCAAGTCGCTGGCCGACCTGGCCGCGGTGGTGCACAAGCTGCCCCAGGTGCTGATCAACGTACGGGTCGGCGACCGGGAGGCCGGCGCGGCCGCCCCCACGGTGCAGGCCGCGGTGGCGCTGGCCGAGGCGGAACTGGGTGAGACCGGCCGGGTGCTGCTGCGTCCCTCCGGCACCGAGCCCCTCGTTCGGGTGATGGTCGAGGCCGCCACCGAGGAGCAGGCGCGCACGGTGGCCGAGCGGATCGCCGACGAAGTGAGCGCGGCCAGCCCTTCTGCTTAACTCTTCGCCAGGCGGCGGGCCGCCTCGTCGATGACCTCTTCGCGCTTGCAGAAGGCGAACCGGATCAGGTGGCGGCCCTCCGCCTTGCGGTCGTAGAAGACCTGGGTGGGCACGGCCACGACGCCGCATCGCTCGGGCAACTCCCGGCAGAAGTCGGCGCCGTCCTTCGCGCTCAGCGGCCGGATGTCGGCCGTGACGAAATAGGTGCCCTCGGACGGCTGCACCGCGAAGCCGGCCTCGGTCAGGCCGGTCACCAGGCGGTCCCGGCGCGCCTGCAGGCCCGCTCGGAACTCGGTGAAGTACGTGTCCGGCAGGCCGAGCGCTACCGCCACGGCGGGCTGGAGCGGGCCGGCGTTCACGAACGTCAGGAATTGCTTGACGCGCTGCACGGTGGAGACCAGCGCGGCCGGCCCGGTGGCCCAGCCGACCTTCCACCCCGTACAGGAAAAGGTCTTGCCCGCCGAGGAGATCCGCAGCGTGCGGTCGTGCATGCCGGGCAGCGTGGCCAGCGGGGTGTGCGGTTCGGCGGCGTCGGTGAAGACCAGGTGCTCGTAGACCTCGTCGGTCACCGCGTACGCGTCGAACTCCTGGCAGAGCTCGGCGATCAGGGTGAGCTCGGCTCGGGTGAAGACCTTGCCGGTGGGGTTGTGCGGCGAGTTGAGCAGCACCAGCCGGGTGCGCGGGCCGAACGCGGCGCGCAGCTCGGACTCGTCGAAGCCGTAACGACCGCTTTCCGGGCGTAACGTCACGGTCCGTCGTCTGGCGCCGGCCAGGGTGATCGAGGCCGCGTACGAGTCGTAATAAGGCTCGAACGTGACCACCTCGTCGCCCGGCTCGCACAATCCGAGGATCGCGGCGGCGATCGCCTCGGTGGCCCCCGCCGTGACCACGACCTCGGTGTCCGGGTCTCGAGTCAGGCCCCAGAACCGCTGCTCGTGCTCGGTGATGCGGGCTCGCAGCGCGGGGATGCCAGGCAGCGGCGGGTATTGGTTGGCGCCGCCCGCCAGCGCTTCCGCGGCGGCCGCCAGCATCTCCGGTGGGCCGTCGGTGTCCGGGAAGCCCTGGCCCAGGTTGATCGAGCCGGTGCGCACGGCCAGCGCGGACATCTCGGTGAAGATCGTGGTGCCGAACGCTTGCATGCGCTCGACCAGCGGATCGCCCGTCATCTCACTCCAGGACCAGTTGGACGCACGAGGTGGTGGCGAAGTTCGACGACGCCGACTCGTTCTGCTTGACCTCTTTGCCGTCGACCAGCGCGCGGCAGCTCACCGTGCCCTCGCTCGTGGCGATCCGGACGGCGACCACCGACAGCAGCGCCGGGATCTTGGCCTTGGCGGTGAACTTCCACGGCAGCTGCACGTCTTCCAGCCGCGTCGGCGATGCGCCGATCTTCTCGATGTAGACGATCGAGACCGGTCCGTCGCCGGTCACCTCGTACGTCACGGTGATCTCGCGGCCGCTGCCGGCGCCGTCGGTCGGCACGTCGGTGGGCAGGGCCGGCACCTCGGGCAGGCTCGTCGGCAGGCTGTTGACCGTCTCGTCGGCCTTGTCCTTGACGCTGCGGGCGATCAGCACGCCGGCCGTGGCGATGCCGCCGCAGAGCAGCAGCGTGACCGCCAGGATCACAGCGATGATCGGAGCGTTGCTCCGGCGCGGCGGCGGCGGCTGCTGCGGCGGATAGCCATAGCCGGCCGGTGGTGGGGGATAGCTGTAGCCGGCGGCTGGGGCGCCGTAATCAGGTGCCTGGCCCGGCGGCGCGTAGTTGACCGCCGGAAACTGCGACGTCGGCGGGTAGTCCGGCGGGGGCGGGATGGGGGCCTGGCCCGGCGAATAGCTCGGCGGCTGGTAGGGCTGGGCGGAGAGCGGGTCGCCCGAGGGCGTCGACCAGGGCTGCGCGGAGATCGGCGAGCTGCCGCTCGGGCTTTCGCGCGGCGCACCGGTGCCGTCCGAAGCGGGCGGCGGCGGGCTGTCTGGCTGGTCGGTCACGCTGGTCTCCCGGTCCGGGCGCGACGTTCCGCGCGCATGCTGACGGTACGCCGGCGACGCCAGCGGGCAAGCTCCGGTACCGGCCGATCGGCCAATTCGACAACACCCTTTCGAGCAAATCGGATGCTCGAAAGGGTACTTCCCGAGCATGCGGCGTGAGCGGTCGTCGGTTACGCTGCCCCCCATGTGTGGCATCGTGGGTTACGTCGGAAGTCGTCCGGCGCTCAGCATCGTTATCGACGGACTACGCCGGCTGGAATACCGCGGGTATGACTCCGCCGGGGTCGCCGTCGTCGACGACGGCATCGTCCTGACCGAGAAGAAGGCAGGAAAGCTCGCCAACCTGGAAAAGGCGCTGGCCGAGCGGACCGGCGACAACATCGCCTCCGGCAACACCGCGATCGGGCACACCCGGTGGGCCACGCACGGCGGCCCGACCGACCGCAACGCCCACCCGCACCTCTCCGCCGACGGGCGGGTCGCCGTCATCCACAACGGCATCATCGAGAACTTCTCCCGGCTGCGCGCCGAGCTCGAGGCGACCGGCATCGAGTTCGCCAGCGACACCGACACCGAGTGCGCGGCCCACCTGCTCGCCGGCGAGATGCGCGCGCTGCGCGACTCCGGCGGTCTTTCCGGCCCGCAGCTGCTGGCCGAGGCGATGCGCCGCACCGTCCGCCGGCTCGAGGGCGCGTTCACCCTGCTGGCCATCGACGTCGACGTGCCGGACGCGGTGGTTGCCGCCCGGCGCAACTCGCCGCTGGTGGTCGGCCGCGGTCAGGGCGAGAACTTCCTGGCCAGCGACGTCTCCGCGTTCATCGAGCACACCCGGGAGGCGATCGAGCTCGGCCAGGACCAGGTCGTGCTGATCACCCCGGCCGGCATCGAGATCACCGGCTTCGACGGCGAGATCGCCGAGGGCAACGAGTTCCACATCGACTGGGACGCGAAGGCCGCCGAGAAGGGCGGCTACGACTACTTCATGCTCAAGGAGATCGCCGAGCAGCCGCAGGCGATCGCCGACACCCTGCTCGGCCGGCTCTCCGACCGCGGCGAGATCGTCCTGGACGAGGTGCGGCTCACCGACCAGGACCTACGCGACATCGACAAGGTCTTCATCGTGGCCTGCGGCACCTCCTACCACGCCGGGATGGTCGCCAAGTACGCCATCGAGCACTGGACCCGCATCCCCTGCGAGGTCGAGCTGGCCAGCGAGTTCCGCTACCGCGACCCGATCCTGGACCGTTCCACGCTGGTGATCACGATCAGCCAGTCCGGCGAGACCATGGACACGCTGATGGCGGTGCGGCACGCCAAGGAGCAGAAGGCCCGGGTGCTCGCCATCTGCAACACGAACGGCTCGACCATCCCGCGCGAGTCCGACGCGGTGCTCTACACGCACGGCGGCCCGGAGATCGCGGTGGCGTCCACCAAGGCCTTCCTCACCCAGCTGGTCGCCTGCTACCTGATCGGCCTGCACCTGGCCCAGATCCGCGGCGTGATGTATGCCGACGAGGTCGCGGCCGTGGTGGAGAAGCTCCAGAGCACGCCGGACAGCCTGCGCGAGCTGCTCGGCCGGATGGAGGACGTCCGGGCGCTGGCCCGCGACCTCAAAACGGCCTCGACCGTGCTCTTCATCGGCCGGCACGTCGGCTTCCCGGTGGCGCTCGAGGGCGCGCTGAAGCTGAAGGAGCTCGCCTACATGCATGCCGAGGGCTTCGCCGCGGGCGAGCTCAAGCACGGCCCGATCTCGCTGATCGACGAGGGCACCCCGGTCGTCTGCGTGGTGCCGTCACCGGCCGGCCGCGGCGTCCTGCGCGACAAGGTGGTCTCCAACATCCAGGAGGTCCGCGCCCGCGGCGCCCGCACCATCGTGATCGCCGAGGAGGGCGACGAGAGCGTCCGTGCCTACGCCGACCACCTGATCGTGGTGCCGGCCACGCCGACGCTGCTGGCGCCACTGATGACCACGGTCCCACTGCAGATCCTCGCCTGCGAGATCGCCGCGGCCCGCGGCCTCGACGTCGACCAGCCCCGGAACCTGGCGAAGTCGGTCACCGTCGAATAGCTCCCGGCGGCCCGCCCGCCCGTGCCCGGGCGGGCGGCCCCCGCCCGGCTGTCCACTCGCCCCGCCCGCCCGGCGGCCCCGCCGCTCCCGATATTGGCGGCGGTCTCGCTCCGGGCCGCGCCGGCAGCCGACGGCCGGGGTGCGGTGCAGGCGTCGCTGCTTGCCGGGAAATGGGCTTCTCCGCCCTGACCGGCGTGCTGAGCGCGGGCGGGATCATCGGGCCGTGCCCAGGGTGATGGACGCCAGAGCGTCCAGCGATGGGCCGCCGGCATCCCAATAGCCCAGGTGGCCGGCGTTCACGCTGCTCGGGAACTGGTGGGCGCCGAACGCCGGGTCGCTCGGGTTGTGGCCGAACCAGAGGTCGCGGCTGGGGCTGCCGAAGGCCAGGGCCGGGCCGATCACCGGGACGGCGCCGGCCAGCTCCAGCTTGCGGAGCAGTGAGCCGGGCGAAGGCGCCGCGTATTGGATGACGTCGCTGTGTGAGGTCGACGACCAGACGTGGCCGGCCGGGACCGCGAGATCACCGGCCGAATCGACGCCCACGCCGGGGGAGCCCACGAACACCACCTCGTCGGCGGCCAGGCCGGCTCCGGTTGCCGCCTTGCCCACGACCAGCGAGCCGTAGCTGTGCCCGATCAGCGTGTGGCGGGCCGACGTGTCGTCCTGAGTGGCGCGGATGCCCTCCAGGAAGCGGCGCAGCGCTGGTGCGCCCGCCTCCGCCCGGCGGGCCGAGGCAGCCTCGCCGACGAAGTCGGGTGCGTCGTAGTCGAGCCACAGCACGGCGCTCGTCGACGCCGCCGGCGACAGCTCGGTGGCCCGCTCGGCCACCCGGGCGGCCCGGGACAGCTCGCCGGTGAAGGAGGCCAGGTCGGCGGTCATGCCGGGCACGTGGGTGACCACGTTGGCGGCCTGGTCGGGGTCGCCGAGCGCCACCACCGTGCGGCCCTCCTCGCTCAGGTCGAGCCGCAACAGGTACGCCCTCGGGCCCTCCTCGTCGGCCAGCCGGTCGGCCAGCGCGCCGAGCCCGTGCCGGATCTCCCGCAGCCGATCGCGTTCGCCGCCGGTGGCAGTGGTCAGCGCCCGGTCGACCTCGGCCCGCCGGTCGTCCAGCAGCAGGCGGTTGGCGGCGTCGCGGTCGGCGGCCGGGATGCCGTCGAGCGGGGCGAGCCAGGACGGCTCGGTGGCAAGCAGCCACTGTCGCTCGGCCGTGGTCAGACCGGCCCACCAGCGCCGAACCTCGGCGGGCGATGCGGTGCACGCGGGCCGGTCGGGCGGCGGTGTCGCGGCCTGGTGGGTCGCGGCCGCGATGCGCTCCAGCCGGGCGGCCGCCCGATCGTCGGCCTGCGCCGCCACCGCGAGCGCGGCAGCCACCTCCGATGCTGCCGCGGTCAGCGCCGCGCCGGCGGCTGCGGAGGGGATAGGCGGTATGGAACCGGTGGGTGAGTGGACACTGCCGTCGTCCTCGATGGTGACACCGCGGGCGGCGGCCCGGGCCAGTAACCGCTTTGCCCGCTCCAGTGCCGAGGCGAACTCGCTCGTTGCCTGGTCGGCCTGCCAGCAGAGCACGCGGAACAGCACCAGGCGGCGGCGCAGCGCGGCCGCGCTGGCCAGGGCGGCCGAAGCCGCGGCGCCGGACCAGACCGCGGCGATGCGGGCCAGACCCGTGGCGAGGTCGGCGGCGAGGCGGCCGGCCAGGGCGGCCCAGCGCCGCCAGGACAGGGCCGCCGCTCGCCAGCGGGTGGGCTCGGTGACGCGGAGCCGGGCGTAGACCGCGGTGGTCATCGGGCCGACCGCAGGCGGGCGGCGGCGCGGGCGTCGGCCTCCTCGTACGCCTCGGTGGCCTGTCTGATCCGCCGGGCGGTCTCGCCGATGTCGCCGCCGAGCAGGACGAGTTGTCGTCGGGCGGCCTCGGCCGCCAGGCTCGCCGCGTCGGTCGTCAACCAGCGAGGGACCCGCGGGATCGTGGGCGTCTCCGACGCCCCGGCGGTCACCCGGGCCGCGGTGTCGGCCAGAGCGGAGGCGGCTCGGCGCAGCTCGTCGGCGTCGACCTCGAAGTCGGGGTTCATCGGCAACCTCCATGCGGGGCGATGGTGGGGTCTCGGCCAGGTGGGCGAGACCCCGGGGATGCGCCGACGTTATGGGCCGCGGGCGGTCGGTGGGTGCGGTTGTGGACGGCCGGATAGGTGCGTACCCGAGGGTTGTCCACAGGCCTTGCACAACCGATCGGCCGTGCGTTAGGCCGCAGCACGGCTGATCGGCTACCGATAGGGTTGGGCGGTGATCGTGGCTGTCGGCATCGATGTCGTCCTGGTGGAACGCTTCGCCCGGGCCCTCGACCGAACTCCGCTGCTCGCGGATCGGCTCTTCACCGAGGGCGAGCGGCTCAGCGGCTCCGGCAATCCGCGTTCACCGGAGTCTCTCGCCGCCCGGTTCGCGGCCAAGGAGGCGGTGGCCAAGGCGCTCGGCGCTCCGGCCGGCCTGCGCTGGCACGACTGCGAGATCGTCTCCGACCCGGACGGCCGGCCCTGGTTGACCGTTTCCGGTACGGTCGCCGCCGCCGCCACCGAGCGGGGTGTCAACCGGTGGCATCTCTCGCTCTCACACGATGGCGGGATCGCCTCGGCGATGGTGGTCGCGGAGACCTGACCAGCCGAAAGTGGAGACCTGACCAGCCGAAAGTGGAGACCTGACCAGCCGAAAGTGGAGACCTGACCAGCCGAAAGTGGAGACCTGACCAGCAGAAAGCGGAGACCTGGCCAGCAGAAAGCGGAGACCTGGCCAGCAGGAAACCGAGGCCAAAGACGGTGGAGGGTTGATGCGGCAGGCATGGCGGGTCGCGGATGTGCGCGCGGCCGAGAAGAAGCTGATGGCGACCTTGCCGGAAGGCACGCTGATGCAGCGGGCCGCGGCCGGTCTGGCTCGGCGCTGCGTGCTGCTGCTCGAGGATAGCGGCGGTGTCTACGGCGCCCGGGTGCTGCTGCTGGTGGGCAGCGGGGACAACGGCGGTGACACGCTCTACGCCGGTGCGGCGCTGGCCCGGCGCGGCGCCCAGGTGCGGGCGCTCCTGCTGCGGCCCGAGCGGGTGCATCTGGCCGGGCTGGCGGCGCTGCGATCGGCCGGCGGCCGCTCGGTGAAGGACCTGCCGCCCGGGGCCGATCTGGTGCTCGACGGCATCGTGGGCATCGGCGCGAGCGGCGGCCTGCGCTCGCCGGCCACCGAATTCGTCGCCCGGCTGGGTGACCTGCGCGGGCGGACCGGCCGGCGGGCGCCGGTGGTCGCGGTGGACGTGCCGAGCGGGGTCGCGGTCGACACCGGCGACGTGCCGGGCGAGGCGGTCACGGCCGACGTGACGGTCACCTTCGGCTGCCTCAAGCCGGCGCACGTGCTCGGGCCGGCCGCGGTGCGCTGCGGTCAGGTCGAGCTGGTCGACATCGGGCTCGGGCCGGTGCTGCGGGCCGATCCGGCGGTGCGCGTGCCCGACGCGGCCGACATCGCCGGGTGGTGGCCGCAGCCGGGGCCGGCCTCCGACAAGTACACCCGCGGCGTGGTCGGCATCGCGACCGGTTCCGCGCAGTACCCGGGGGCCGCGCTGCTCTCGGTGAGCGGTGCGCTGGCCGGCCCGGCCGGCATGGTGCGTTATGCCGGCAGTGCCCACGAGGAGGTGGTGCGGGCGCATCCGTCGGTGGTGGCCGCGCCCCGGCCGGGCGACGCGGGGCGGGTGCAGGCCTGGCTGTGCGGGTCCGGCCTCGGCACCGACGACGAGGCCCGCCGGAGCCTGCGCAGCGTGCTGGCCTCCTCGTTGCCGGTGGTGCTCGACGCCGACGCGCTGACCCTGCTCGTCGACGGCTCGCACGCCGAGGACCTGAAACGGGACGCCCCGCTGGTGATCACGCCGCACGACGGCGAGTTCAAGCGGCTGGCCGGCGAGATGCCCGGGGCCGACCGGGCCGGCGCCGCCTGCAAGCTGGCCGCCTGGACGAACGCGGTGGTGCTGCTCAAGGGCGACCGGACGATCGTGGCGACGCCGGGCGGCGAGGTGTGGGCCAACCCGACCGGCACGTCGGTGCTGGCCACCGCGGGAAGTGGCGACGTGCTTGCCGGGCTGCTCGGCTCGCTGCTGGCCGCCGGGTTGCCGCCGCAGCGGGCGGCGGTCGCGGCCGCCTATGTGCACGGGTTAGCCGGCCGGCGAGCGGCCCAGTCCGGGCCGGTGACCTCACCCGACGTGGCCGCCGCACTTCGCCCGGTTCTGGCTGAGCTGCTGTGACAGGCGATGCTGCGGTAACAGACGATAAGTAGGCTGGGAACCATGTGGCAGGCCGAGGTCCGGGTCGATCTGGACGCGATCCGGGACAACGTGGCGCTGATGCGCGCCGGAACCAGCGCCGAGGTGATGGCGGTGGTCAAGGGCGACGGTTACGGGCACGGCATGCTGCCGTCGGCGCGGGCGGCGCTGGCCGGCGGGGCGACGTGGCTCGGGGTGGCCACCCTCGACGAGGGGCTGGCCCTGCGCCGGGGCGGCATCGAGGCGCCCGTGCTGGCCTGGCTGCATTCGCCCGGCCTGGCGCTGCACGAGGGTGTCGAGGCCGGCATCGACCTCAGCGCGAGCAGCCTGGGCGTCGTCGAGGAACTGGTGACGGCCGCGCGCCGGGCGGAGCGGACCGCACGCGTACACCTGAAGCTCGACACCGGCCTGGCACGCGGTGGCGTGTCGCCGGCCGACTGGCCGGCGGTCCTGGAAGCGGCGGCGAAGGCGCAGGCCGACGGCGATTTCGAGCTGGTCGGGGTGTGGAGCCACTTCGCCTGTGCGGACATGCTCGGCCATGAGTCGATCGATCGGCAGCTGGCCGCGTTCGCGGACGGCCTCGCGGTCGCCGAGCGGTTCGGCATCACCCCGCGTTATCGGCACATCGCCAACTCGGCGGCCACCTTGACCAGGCCGGATGCTCACTACGACCTGGTTCGGCCGGGCATTGCGGTCTACGGGCTGTCGCCGATCGAGGGGGAGACGTTCGGGCTGCGGCCGGCCATGACCGCGCGGGCCCGGGTGGCGCAGACGAAGCGGGTTCCGGCCGGGCAGGGCGTCTCCTACGGGCTCACCTACGTCACCGAGCGGGAAACGACGCTCGCGCTGGTGCCGCTCGGCTATGCCGACGGGGTGCCGCGCGCCGCGTCGAACGCCGGGCCGGTGGAGTTGGGCGGGAAACGGCGCACGGTGGCCGGCCGGGTGTGCATGGACCAGATCGTGCTCGACGTCGGCGACGATGAGGTGGCGGCGGGCGACGTGGCCACCCTGTTCGGCCCGGGGGACGACGGCGGGCCGACCGCCGACGACTGGGCCGAGGTGGCCGGCACGATCAACTACGAGATAGTGACCCGGTTCGGCAGCCCTCGGGTGCCCCGGGTCTACGACGGCACGGCCGGGGTGCCGGCGTGAGCCCCCGCAGACCCCGGGCCAAGCAGCTCGGCATCGCCGGGGCCGCGGTCGGTGTGGTCGCGGCCGGGCTGGCCACCGCGTTCGCGGTCGAGCGGGCGCTGGTCCGCCGCTCGGTCAACGCGCCCGGCGACCGGTACGCCGAGGAGAGCTTCGCCGACCAGCCGTTCGACGCCGAGCTCACCGTCACCGCGGCCGACGGCACCGATCTGCACGTCGAGGTGGTCGAGCCCCGCCGGGACACCGGCAAGCCGACGATCGTCTTCGTGCATGGCTTCGCGCTGGACATGGGCACGTTCTACTTCCAGCGCAAGCTGTTCACCGAGCGCGGTGACCACCGGCTTGTCTTCTACGACCAGCCCGGCCACGGCCGGTCCAGCAAGCTGAAGTCCGGCAACTACGACATCGCCGGTCTCGGCAAGTCACTGGCCGCGGTGCTCGACGCCACCGTGCCGGAGGGGCACATCATCCTGGTCGGGCACTCGATGGGCGGCATGACGATCATGGCGTTCGCCGAGCAGTACCCGGAGTGGTTCGGCGCCCGGGTCACCGGCGTGGCGCTGATCTCCACCTCGGCACGGACCATCGACCGGGCCAAGCTGGCCGTGCCGTCGCTGGTGGCACGGGCCAGCGCGCCGTTCTTCCCGCTCTGGGACCGGGCCGCCCACCTCGGCGGCGGCGCCATCGAGCGGGCCCGGCACACATCGAGCGACCTGGCCTGGCTCCTCACCCGGCGGTACGGCTTCGGCGACGCGAAGCCGAGCCCGTCGTTGGTCTCGTTCGTGGAGGGGATGAACTCCAAGACCTCGGTCGAGACGCTGACGAAATATCTGAACACGCTCTACAACCACAACCGCTTCCCGGCGCTGGCCGCGCTGCGCGGGGTGCCGGTGCTGGTGATCGTCGGCGACCGGGATTACCTGACCCCGCGAGCCCACTCCGAGGAGATCGTGAAATACCTGCCCGACGCGAAGCTGGTGACGGTGGCGGACAGCGGACACGTGGTGATGCTGGAGAAGGCCGACGAGGTCAACGCCGCGCTGGGTCCCTTCGTGGAGAAGATCTCGTGAAGCTGGCCACCGTCGAGGACACCCAGGCTTTCGGGCGCCGCCTCGCCGGCCTCCTGCGCGCCGGCGACCTGGTGCTGCTCACCGGGCCGCTCGGAGCCGGCAAGACCGCGCTGGTGCAGGGCATCGGCGCCGGCCTCGGGGTGACCGACGCGATCACCTCGCCGACCTTCGTGATCGCCCGGGTGCACCGGGGCCGCACCCCGCTCGTGCACGCCGACGCCTATCGTCTCGGTGACAAGCCGGACCCGCGCGCCGAGATCGACGACCTCGATCTGGATGCCTCGGCGGACGACGCGGTCACTGTCGTCGAGTGGGGCGCCGGCCTGGTCGAACAGCTCAACGACGAATACCTGCAGGTCCGCATCGACCGGCTGGACGACGACACCCGGGTGGTGGAGCTCGTGCCGCACGGCGGCGACTGGACCACCCGATTGCGTGATTGGGAGACCCCGTGAACCTGCTCGAGCTCCTCCCGGCCCAGTGGCGTGCCGAGCTGGAGCCGTTCCTCGACGCCGGGGCGACGGCCGCCCTCGGCACGTTCGTGGCCGGCGAGTACGCCGCGCAGACCGTCTACCCGCCGATCGAGGACCTGTTCGCGGCCTACCGGCTGTGCTCGCCGGGTCAGACCCGGGTGCTGATCCTGGGCCAGGACCCGTACCACGGGCCGGGCCAGGCGCACGGGCTCAGCTTCAGCGTGCGCGAGGGGGTGCGGATCCCGCCGTCGCTGCGCAACGTCTTCAAGGAGCTGGCCGAGGACGTCAACATCGCCCCGCCCGTCTCGGGTGACCTCACCAACTGGGCCGAGCGGGGCGTTCTGCTGCTCAACGCGGTGCTCACGGTCCGGGCCGGTGCGGCCGCGTCGCACGCCGGCAAGGGCTGGGAGGCGTTCACCGACGCGACCATCCGGGCGCTGAACGCACGCGACGAGCGGATCGTCTTCCTGCTCTGGGGTGGGTACGCGAAGAAGAAGGCGGTGCTGGTCACCAACCCGGCGCACGTCGTGCTGGAGGCCGGCCACCCGAGCCCGCTCAACCGGGAGGGGTTCCGGGGCGCCCGCCCGTTCAGCGCGGCTAACAAGGCCCTCGCCGACGGTGGCCGCCCGCTGGTCGACTGGGACCCGCGTTAGGGTCGGCTGGTGCTCGTTCTAGCTCTCGATACGGCTACGCCCGCCTCCACCGCCGCGCTGGTGGAGGTCACCGCCGACGGCCTGTCCGGCATCGCCGAGCGGCGGACCGTCGACCCCCGCGCGCACGGTGAGAAGCTGGCGCCGGAGATCGCGGCGGCGCTGGCCGAGGCCGGGGTGCGGCCGGCTGATCTGGGCGCGATCGTGGCCGGGGTCGGGCCGGGGCCATATACCGGTCTGCGGGTTGGCCTGGTCACGGCGGCGAGCATGGGGCACGTGCTCGGCATCCCGGTTTACGGCGTGTGCTCGCTCGACGGGCTCGGCCGGGCGGCCGGGCCGGGCCGGGTGCTGGTGGCGACGGATGCCCGCCGCAAAGAGGTCTATTTCGCGACTTATGCCGACGGAGTCCGGCAAAGCGGCCCTGAAGTCGCCAAGCCGGCCGAGGTGACCGGCGAGTTCGATCGGGTCGTCGGCGAGGGTGGCCTGAAATATGGCGATGTTTTCGGCGTACCGGTGGAGGAGCATTTGCTCTATCCGCCCGGAGCTGCGCTGGTGGCGCTGGCCGCCGACCGGATCCGTGACGGCGCGCCGAGCGAGCCGCTCACGCCGCTCTACCTGCGCCGGCCGGACGCCGTCGAGCCGGCCGGGCGCAAGCCGGTGCTGACCTGATGCAGATCGAGCGCTTCCGGTGGTGGCACATCGCCGACGTGCTGACCATCGAGGAAGACCTGTTCGGCGCGGAGAAGTGGTCGCCGGCGATGTTCTGGAACGAGCTCGCCCAGCGCAATTTCTACGTGGTCGCGGTGGATCAGGACGAACTCGCCGGCTACGCCGGGCTCGCGGTGAACGACGGCGAGGCCTGGGTGCAGAACATCGCGGTGCGCCGCACCGCCCAGCGCCGCGGAATCGGCCGCGAGCTGCTGGAATCGCTGCTCGGCGAGGCCGAGCGGCGGGGCATCAAGCAGACGCTGCTGGAGGTCGCGGTCGACAACGCGCCGGCCCAGCATCTGTACGCGACGTACGGTTTCGAGCCGGTCGGGATCCGGCGTGGCTACTACCAACCCAGCAACACCGACGCTCTGGTGATGATGCGTGATGTCTGACGAGCCACTGGTCCTCGGGATCGAGACCTCCTGCGACGAGACCGGGGTCGGCATCGTGCGCGGGCACACGCTGCTCGCCGACGCGCTGGCGTCCAGTATGGAGCAGCACGCCCGGTTCGGCGGGGTGGTGCCCGAGGTCGCCAGCCGCGCCCACCTCGAGGCGATCGTGCCGACCATGCAGCGCGCGCTCGACGAGGCCGGCGTCACCATCGCCGACATCGACGCGATCGCGGTGACCAGCGGGCCGGGTCTGGCGGGCGCGCTGCTGGTCGGAGTGGCCGCGGCCAAGGGTTATGCGCTGGCCGCGGAGAAGCCGCTCTACGGCGTCAACCATCTGGCCGCGCACGTGGCGGTGGACACCCTGGAGCACGGTCCGCTGCCGGAGCCGGCGATCGCGATGCTGGTCTCGGGTGGACACTCGTCGTTGCTGCTGGTCGACGACCTGGCCCACGGGGTGACGCCGCTCGGCGCCACCATCGACGACGCGGCCGGCGAAGCGTTCGACAAGGTGGCCCGGCTGCTCGGGCTGGGCTTCCCGGGCGGCCCGATCATCGACCGGCGGGCCCGCGACGGCGATCCGGGCGCGATCGCCTTCCCGCGCGGCCTGACCTCGCCGAAGGACCAGGCCACGCACCGTTTCGACTTCTCCTTCTCGGGCCTGAAGACGGCGGTGGCCCGGTGGGTGGAGGCGCGCGAGCGGGACGGTGAGCCGGTGCCGGTCGCCGACGTGTCGGCCAGCTTCCAGGAGGCGGTCTGCGACGTGCTCACCGCGAAAGCGATCGACGCCTGCCGCACCAACGGCGTGGAGACCCTGGTGATCGGCGGCGGCGTCGCCGCCAACTCGCGGCTGCGGATTCTGGCCGAGCAAAGAGCGGCAAAACACGGCATTCGCGTACGCGTTCCGCGCCCCGCACTGTGCACGGACAACGGGGCGATGGTCGCGGCGCTCGGCTCCAGATTGGTCGCGGCCGGTGTGGCGCCGAGTCGTCTCGATCTGCCTGCCGATTCGGCAATGTCATTGACCACGGTCAGCGTGACGGGGTAGGCAGTGCACATGATCGCACGGATGTGGGAGGTTCGGGCCCTCGCCAGCGGCTTCGACGAGCTCCTGACCTGGGTCTGCGACGTGGCTGTGCCGCGGCTGGAGGTGCTGCCGCAACACGTTGCGAGCGATGTGTACTCGTCCACCGACAACCGCATCGTCGTGATCACCAAGTGGCGCAACAGCCCGGAAGCCATGCCGGCGCCGCCCGCCAAGCTGGTCGCCCGCGCCCCGCACGTGTGGGACTTCAGCCCGGTCGACCGCTGAGAGAGCCGCTGGGAAACTGCGTCGCGAACTGTCGCACCCGGCCCGTAACGTCGGGCCTCGATGAGACAGCTACCCGTCGCCGATCTCGGCACTCCTGACGGCCGGTCCGCCACCCACTACCTGGGCTGGCTGACCTGGCGGTTCCGGCGCACCGTGTTCCCGGCGATCGGGATGGCGATTCTCTGGATGCTCTGCCAGGCCGTGGTGCCGGCCATCGTCGGCAAGGCGATCGACGCCGCCGTCCGGCACGACCGCGACGGCCTGCTGACCTGGTCGCTGGTGCTGTTCGCGGTCGGCGCCGGGCAGGCCTTCTTCGGGGTCAGCCGGCACCGGTTCGCGCTGGTCAACTTCCTGAGCGCGATGTTCGCGACCGTGCAGACCACCGTGCGGCAGGCCGGCCGGCTCGGTTCGGTGCTGTCGCGCCGGATCGACACCGGTGAGGTGGTCGCGATCGGCACGGCCGACATCCGGGCGGTCGGCGCGGCCATCGACATCACGGCCCGCGGCACCGGCTCGCTGATCGCGGTGGTCACCGTGACGGTCATCCTGCTCACCACCTCGGTGCCGCTCGGGCTCGTGGTGGTGCTCGGGGTTCCGGTCCTGATGGCGGTGGTGGGTCTGCTGATCAAGCCGCTGCACCACCGCCAGCAGCAGACCCGCGAGCAGCAGGGCCGGCTCACCAGCCGGGCCACCGATCTGGTGGGCGGCCTGCGGGTGCTGCGGGGCGTCGGCGGCGAGGCGGTGATCGCCGAGCGTTACCGGGCGCAGTCGCAGGCGCTGCGGGCGGCCGGCGTGCGCACGGCCGGGGTGGAGTCGCTGCTGGAGGCGGCCCAGGTGCTGCTGCCGGGGATCTTCCTGGTGCTGGTCACCTGGCTGGGCGCGCGGTTCGCGCTGCGCGGGCACATCACGGTGGGGCAGCTGGTCTCCTTCTACGCCTACGCCGCTTTCCTGGTCGCGCCGCTGCGCCAGTTGACCGAGGCGCTCGACAAGCTCACCCGCGGGCACGTGGCCAGCCGGCGGGTGGTGGGGCTGATGGGGGCGACGACCGATCTGCCCGACCCGGCCACGCCCCGGCCTGCCGAGCGGCTGACCGGCGAGCTGGCCGACCCGGAGTCGGGCGTGGTCGTCCGGCCCGGCCAGATGACCGCGATCGTGGCGGCGCTCCCGGCCGACGCCGCGCTGATCGCCGACCGGCTGGGGCGTTACACCGAGGGCGGTGTCGTTGATGATCAGCCGCTCGACGAGTTCGCGCTGTCGGTGGTGCGCGACCGGATCCTGGTGGCGGACAACGACGCGCGGCTGTTCACCGGGCCGCTGCGTGCCGATCTCGATCCGCACGACACCGGGCGTCTTCCCGCGGCCCTGCACGCCGCGGCGGCCACCGACATCGTCGAGGCGCTGCCGGAGGGGCTCGACAGCGAGGTGGCCGAGCGGGGCCGCACCTTCTCCGGCGGCCAGCAGCAGCGGCTGCGTCTCGCCCGTGCGCTGGTCGCCGACCCGGAGACGCTGATCCTGGTCGAGCCGACCAGCGCGGTCGACGCGCACACCGAGGCGCGCATCGCCGGCCGGCTGATCGCCGCGCGGGCCGGCCGCACCACGGTGATCTGCACATCCAGCCCGCTCGTGCTCGACCGCACCGACCGGGTCTGTTATGTCGAGGAGGGTCGTTTGGTCGCCGAGGGCAGCCATCACGAACTGCTCACCGCCGAGCCGCGATATGCCTGGACAGTGCTGCGGGAGGATGCGTCATGACCGCGTTGCTGCCCGTCGCCGACATCGGCCAGGTGCGGAGATACGCCCGTGACCTGTTCCGGCGCAACCCGCGGGCGCTCGTCGTCATGGTCGGGTTGCACGTGCTCGCGGCGGTCGCCGGGCTGGTCGGGCCGCGCCTGCTCGGCGAGCTCGTCGAGTCCATCCAGCACGGTGGGGCGGTCCGGACGATCGACCGGCTCGCGGCGCTGATCGCCGGGTTCGTGGTGATCCAGGCGGTCCTGACGCGCTTCGCGCATCTCGCCTCCGCCCGGCTGGGCGAGCGCGTGCTGGCCGACCTGCGGGAGGAGTTCATCGAGCGGGTGCTGGCCCTGCCGCTGTCCACGGTGGAGCGGGCCGGGAGCGGTGACCTGCTGACCCGCACGACGCGGGACGTGGACGCGCTGTCGAGGTGCGTCCGGCTCGCCGTGCCGGAGACGATGATCGCAGTGATCCTGGGCGCGCTCGTGGTGGCCGCGATGGTCGCGGTCTCCCCGCCGCTCGCGTTGCCGCTGCTGGTGGCCGTGCCGATCCTGGTCGTCGGCACCAGGTGGTATCTGAAACGTGCGCCCGCGGCCTACCTGAAACAGAACGCCACCTATTCCGCGGTCACCGACGGCCTGGCCGAGACGGTGGAGGGCGCCCGGACGGTCGACGCCCTGCACCGGGAGCGGCAGCGCATCGAGCGCACCGATACCGACCTGCACCGCACCTGGCTGGCCGAGAGATACACGCTGTTCCTGCGGACGGTGTGGTTCCCGATCGTCGAGGTCGGTTACGTGCTGCCGGTGGTGGCGACGCTGCTGGTCGGCGGCCTGTTCTATCTGCACGGCACGGTCACGCTCGGCCAGCTCACCGCGGCGGTGGTCTACGCGCAGATGCTGATCGACCCGGTCGACCGGCTGCTCAGCTGGCTCGACGAGTTGCAGGTGGGCGCTGCGTCGCTGGCCCGCCTGCTCGGAGTGGCCGAGGGTGGCCCGGAGATCAAGGTGGGGCCGGAGCCGGTCGGCACCGGGATCGAGGTGCGCGGGGTGCGTTTCGCCTACGTGGCCGGGCGCGAGGTGCTGCACGGCATCGACCTCACGCTGACGCCGGGGGAGCGGCTCGCCATCGTCGGGCCCTCCGGGGCCGGCAAGTCGACGCTCGGCCGGCTGCTGGCCGGGGTGCACCAGGCCACCGCCGGCACGATCACGGTCGGCGGGGCGCCGCTCGGCGACCTGCCGCTCGACCGGCTGCGCTCCGAGGTGGCGCTGGTCAGTCAGGAACACCACGTGTTCATCGGCTCGGTGTGGGACAACGTCGCCATGGTCCGGCCCGGCGCCGGCGAGCCGGCCGTGCGGGAGGCGCTGGCCGCGGTGAACGCGCTGGACTGGGCGCTGGCGCTGCCCGGCGGGCTGGCCACCGAGGTCGGTGCGGGCGGGCACCCGCTGTCGGCGGCGCAGGCGCAGCAGATCGCACTGGCCCGGCTGGTGCTGGCCGATCCGCACACGCTGGTGCTGGACGAGGCGACGTCGCTGCTCGACCCGCGCGCGGCCCGCGATCTGGAGCGGTCGCTGGCCGCGGTGCTGCATGGCCGCACGGTGGTGGCGATCGCTCACCGCCTGTTCTCGGCGCACGACGCGGACCGGGTTGCGGTGGTCGAGGACGGGCGGATCACCGAGCTGGGCTCGCACGACGAACTGGTCGCGGCCGATGGGTCATACGCCGCGCTGTGGCGGTCGTGGCACGGTGAGCGGGCGCATAGCGAGGCGATCATGGAGCGGTGAGCGGGGTGATCATGGAGCGTGAAACGGGGTACCGTGCGCGGATGGAGCAGCGAGGTCCCTGGACGCGGTACAGCACCGAGGAAGTCTGGGGTGGCCCGTTCTTCCGGGTGCGCAACGACCGGGTCGCCACGCCCGGCGGAGCCGACATCGACTACGCCTGGGTGGACGCCCCCGACCTGGTCCGGGTGGCCGCGCTGACCAGCGACGGCGAGATCTACGTGGTGCAGCAGCACCACTACCTGCCGGACCGGCCCGGCATGTGGCAGCTCCCCGGCGGCGGAGTCGGCCGGGACGAGGCGCCGGAAGCGGCGGCGGCGCGTGAGCTCCGTGAGGAGGTCGGCGCGACCGGCACGCTGGAGCGGGTCGGCGAGGTCTGGCCGATGCCGGGTCTGACCGGGTCGCGCACCCACCTGTTCATCGCCCGCGATCTGCGTGTGGACGGCGTGACGGAGTTGGACGAGTCCGAGGCCGACCTGGTCGCGTTCGCGGTTCCGCTGTCCCGGGCGATTGCCGCCGCGCTGGACGGCACCATCGGCTGTGCGCCGTCGGCACAGTTGGTGCTGTCGGTGGCCGTGACGGTCAGGTAAGCAGCAGCGGGTCTTCGAGGAGGTGTTCGAAGGCCAGCTCGGCCGCGCCGATCAGGGCCGCGTCGTAACCCAGCTCCGGGGTGCGCAGGCGGATGTGTTCGCGGCACGCGGGGAGGGCGATCGCGTTCAGTCGGCTGCGGATCTGGGCCGCCGCCACCAGGTAGACGTCGCGCAGGGTGCCGCCGAAGATGACCGCTTCGGGGTTGAAGATGTTGACCAGGTTGCCGACGCCGAAGCCGATCCACTCGCCGACCTGGCGCACCGCGAACTGGGCCTGGCTGTCGCCGCGCATGGCCGCGTCGACCACACCGAGCACCGCCTCGCGCCCGGTGTCGTCGGTCCGACCGGCGTGCTTGAGCAGGGCGTACTCGCCGATCTCGGTTTCCCAGCAGCCACGCGAGCCGCAGCTGCACTCGCGGCCGTAGGGGTTGACGACCATATGGCCGACCTCGCCGCCGTACCCGCCGTGGCCGGAGACCCGGCGGCCGTCAGCGATGATGCCGGCCCCGACCCCGACGTCGCCGTACAGGTAGATGACGTTGTCGCAGCCCTTGGCGGCGCCGCGGGCGTGCTCGACCAGCGCCGAGACGTCCGCATGATTGCCCACCGTCAGCTGGCCGTCGCCCAGCTCGGCGCGCAGTGCCGCGCCCACCGGCTCCTCGGTCCACCCGATCGTCGGCGCCAGCCGCACCATGCCGTCGTCGCGCCGCACCATGCCGGCCACCGCCACCCCGGTGCCGACGTAGCGGGCGCCGGGGGGCAGCTCCTGGCGCATCTCGCGAACGAACTCGGAGAGCGGCTCCACCGCGTCGAGCACCTGCATGCCGCGCGGCCGGTCGGTCTCCCGCCGGTCCAGGATGCGCCCGCCGAGGCCGACCCGGGCCGCGCGCAGCCGGTCCACCTCGATGCTCAACGCGTACGCGTAGACCGTGGACGACTCGGGCCGGACGACCAGCGAAGGTCGTCCGGCCCGGCCGGTCTCACGTGGTGCCGCCTCGCTGACCAGCCCTGCGGTGGTCAGCTCGGCGGTGAGGGCCCCAATGGTGCTCCGGTTGAGGCCGAGCCGGGTCGTGAGTTCCGCCCGGGAGGTCGCGCCGTGTACGTGCACGTACCGCAGCAGGGTCCCTAGGTTGTGCCGGCGAACCTCTTCCTGGCTGGGGCCGGCCCGCATCATCAGCGTGCCGCCCCCGTTCCCAGGATCCTTCTCATCGGTTTCCGGTTGATGCGGCTCTGCGCCGCGCCAGTGCGTCGACGCTCGCGGCGACCAGCAGAATCAGACCGGTGACCATGTACTTCGTGCCGGCCGAGTACCCCATCAGGCCCATGCCGTTGTCGATGACCGTGATCACGGCGCCACCGACGACGGCGTTGATGGCCTTGCCCTTACCGCCGAAGAGGCTGGTGCCGCCGATGACGGCCGCGCCGACCGAGTAAAGCAGGATGTTGCTGCCACCGGTGTTCGGGTCGACCGAGTTGGCCCGGCTGACGGCGAGGATGCCGCCGATGGAGGCCATGAACGAGCCGATTACGAAGACCGAGATGCGGATCCGGTCGACCGGGATACCGGCCCGGCGGGCGGCCTCGGTGTTGCCACCGACCGCGTACAGGTGCCGGCCGTAGGTGGTCTTGCCGAGTACGAAGGTCCAGATGACCAGGAACACCGCGATGATCGGGGCGACGATCGGCACGCCCTTCACCGAGTTGATCACCGGGTTGATGCTGCGCTCCTGGGTCAGGATCGCGGTCGCCACCAGCACGATGATCGCGAGGGCGCCGATCCGCATCGCGACGATGCCGATCGGGTCGGTGACCAGTTTGCGGGCCAGGCGGGTGCGTACGTTGTTGAGCTGCACCACGGCGAACAGGACCACCGCGACGATGGCGAAGACCCAGCTCAGCCCGACCGACAGGTTGCTGTTGGCCAGCTTCAGCACGAACGTGTCGGTGATCGAGATGTTCTTGCCGCCGCCGAGCAGCTTCAGCAGGATGCCCTGGAAGGCGAGGAACGCGGCCAGGGTGACGACGAAGGACGGGATGCCGAATTTCGCCACCATGAAGCCGAGCACGAAGCCGATCACGATGCCGGTGAGCATCGCCGCCGGGATCGCGGTGTACCAGTCCCAGCCGTGGTTGGTCAGCAGGATCGCCATGATCGCGCCACAGACGCCGGAGGCGAAACCGGCGGACAGGTCGATCTCACCCAGCAGCAGGACGAAGACGAGGCCCATCGCGATGAAGATGTACTGAGCGCCCTGCGAGAACAGGTTCGCGAAGTTCAGCGAGCCGAAGAACGTGTCGCGGGCGATGCCGAAGATCAGGCACAGGATGACCAGGCCGAGGACGGCCGGGAGACTGCCGAGGTCACCACCGCGTACGCGGCCCCAGTAGTCGTTGATGTGGCTACCGACAGTCGGCTTGACAACCTTGATGTCGCCGGCCGTGGTCGTAGTGGTGGTCACTTGTCGCCTCCCGGCGTGATGTCGACGATGTCGCCGCTGAAGTCGGAGGGCTTCTCGGGAGGCAGGCCGATGTTGCCGCTACGGCCGGCGGTGATCAGCTCCACGATCTGGGAGTGGGTCACATCGGTGGTCTTGACCTGGGCGGCCATCCGGCCGAGGTAGAGCGCCGCGATCCGGTCCGACACCGCGAACACGTCGTTCATGTTGTGCGAGATCAGCACGACGCCGAGGCCGTTGTCCGCGAGGCGGCGCACCAGCTCCAGAACCTGGGCGGTCTGCGCGACACCGAGGGCGGCGGTCGGCTCGTCGAGGATCACGACCTTCGAGTTCCACAGCACTGCCTTGGCGATCGCGACGGTCTGCCGCTGACCACCGGAGAGGCTGGCCACGAGCTGGCGGAGCGACTTCACGGTGCGGACGGACAGGCTGGCGAGGGTGTCGCCGGCCATCTGCTCCATGGTCGGCTCGTCGAGCACGATGCCGCGCTTCTTCTCCCGGCCGAGGAACATGTTCTGGACGATGTCCAGGTTGTCGCAGAGCGCGAGGTCCTGATAGACGACCTCGATGCCGAGGGCGGAGGCGTCGCGGGGACTGTGGATCGCCACCGGGTTGCCAGCGAAACTGACCGTGCCCGAGTCGATGGTGTAGATGCCGCTGACGCATTTGACCAGCGTCGACTTGCCGGCGCCGTTGTCACCGACGAGCGCGGTGACCTCGCCCGGGTAGACGCTCAGGCCGACGTCGTGCAGGACCTGAACGGGACCGAAGCTCTTGTCGATCCCGCTTAGTTCCAGGAGGGGTGTGGCGGCCACGGTGGTTCTCCTTCGCATAGTGACCGGGGTTCGTCGTCGTGGCTCGGCCACAGGCGAAAAGGGGTGACGCAACTCCGGCGCCGCCCACACCCGGGAGGGAGTGAGCGGCGCCGTTGTCAGCCAGCAGAGGTCAGCTGATGCCCGCGGTCGTGCAAGCCGCGGCGAACTCCGCCGTGCACAGCTCATCCTTGGTGACGTAGCCGTCGGTGACGACGTCCTTGACGTTGTCCTTGGTGATCGACGCCGGGGTCAGCAGCACCGAGGCGACGTCCTTCTTCGACTCCGGGTCGGTCACCTTGCCGGTGGCCGTGGTCGGCTTCTCGCCCTTGGCGATGGCGATGGCCACCTGCGAGGCGGCGTCCGCCTCCTTCTTGATCGCCTTGTAGACCGTCATGCATTGGTCGCCGGCGAGGATGTTCTGCAGACCCTGAACGGTCGCGTCCTGGCCGGTGACCGGGACCTGGCCGTTCAGCTTGTTCTTCTTCAGAACCGCGATGGCCGCGTTGCCGAGGCCGTCGTTGGCCGCGAGGACACCCTTGATGTTCTTGTTGGAGGTCAGCATCTGCTCGAAGATCGTGCCTGCCTGGGTGTTGTCCCAGTCCGGCACGTCCTGGTTCGGGCCCTTGACGAAGGTGCCGTCGGCATACTTGGGGTCGAGCACCGAGTTGTAGCCCTGCGCGAACAGGGTGGCGTTGTTGTCGGTCGGCGAGCCGTTGAGCTCGGCGACGACCGGCTTGACGGCCTTGTTGGCGGTGAGGCAATCGACCAGGCCCTGGCCCTGCAGCTCGCCGACCTTCACGTTGTCGAACGACACGTAGTAGTCGGCGCCACCGTTGAGGGTCAGCCGGTCGTAGTCGATCGTCGCGATACCGGCGGCCTTGGCCTTGTCCAGCACGGCCTTACCGGTGCCGGAGTCCAGGTTGACGATCATGAGGACCTTGACGCCACTCGAGATCATGCCGTCGGCGATGGTCTGGAACTGCGTCTTGTCACCCTGCGCGTTCTGGATGTCGGCCGTGATCCCGGCCGCGTCGAACGCGTCCTTGAGGTACTTGACGTCGGCCGTGGCCCACCGGGCGGAGCTCTTGGTGTCCGGGAGGATCACGCCGACCTTGCCGGTCGACGAGCTGGTGGTGCCGCTTCCGGAGCTGTCACTCTTGCTGTCACCGCAGGCAGCGATGCTGCCGGTGGCCAGCAGGCCGACCGCGGCGAGGGCGAACAATCCCTTACGCATTCCTTGTGTCCTTTCGGGTGATCCGGCCTTCGATCGGATTCGATGGGTGTGCGCTGCCGGGAGTGTCGCTCCCTGAGACGCCAAATGATCAGGAGCTAGTTTGTTGTGTCCGGCAACGTATTCCCGTTGCGGCTTGGAACACAAGCGGTTGCGCCATGGCGATCTGGTAACCCGGCATAACAATCCGGCAACACGGCGGTGATACAAGGATTTCGGCCCTTCCAGCGGGCGGGGCCGGGCCTGGACGGTAGCTCAGGTGGCTCACAAAATTACGCTAAGTCACATCTGTGCCCGATCTATCCGGTTCTCGGGAGAAAGATCGTCCGGAGCGTAACGTTGTCATAACGGAGGAGCACCAGCCAGACATATCAAGCTTTATGTCCGAATATTAGCGGTAACCGCATCAGTCAGGCGGATCAGGTCGGCCGGCGCGAGCCCCACCTGTAACCCCCGGCGACCAGCCGAGATGAACATCCGGTCAAGAACCGTCGCCGACGAGTCCACCACCGTGAGCAGCCTCTTTCGCTGTCCGAGCGGACTGATCCCGCCCCGTACGTAACCGCTGCTCCGCTCGGCGACGGCCCGGTCGGCCAGGGCGCCCCGCTTCCCGCCGACCGCGATGGCGAGTGCCTTGAGGTCGACCTCGCCGGTCACCGGCACGACCGCGACGACCAGCCGGCCGTCGACGTCGGCGACCAGCGTCTTGAAGACCCGCGCCGCCTCGATCCCCAGCGCCTGCGCCACCATCGCGCCGTAGTTGGACGCATCGGGGGAGGCGTCGTAAGGATGCAGCGTGTGCTCCACCTTCTGATCGGTGAGCACGGCGATCGCCGGGGTCGCGGCGGACTTCTTCGCCATGACCGAAGATTAAGCCCCCAGCGGGCGGCACAGCAGCACCGTAGTCGGGCCGGCGACGCGGGTCAGGGTCAGCGCGAGGCTGCATCAGGCCCGGACAGGCGCAGGTCACGGCGCAACTTGATCAGGTTCCAGTGCGAGCCGCGCTTGCGGATCTCGAGCCGGCCGATGCCGCGCTCACACAGCAGGGCACGTCGGCAGCGTCTTTCGTTGTCCGAGCGGACTTATTCCGCCGCGCACATAACCGCTGCTGCGCTCGGCCGCCCGGTCGGCCAGGGTCGCGCGCTTGCCGCCTGCGGCGTGGGCCCGCGCTTTCATATCGAGCTTGCCGGTGACCGGCACGACCGCCACCGTGAGTGCGCCGTCGACGTCGGCGATCAGGGTTATGAACACCCGCTCTAGCTCGATCCCGAGGACCTGGGCGATCAGCGCACCGTAGTTGGGCGCGTCGGGTGACACCTGGTACGAGGGCAGCGTGTATGACGTCCGTTGCGCGTCCTGGGCCGCAGTCGCCAGAGTGTTGGCAGCATCCTTTTTCGCCATGGCCAGCACGCTAATCTGCTCGGGAGCCCGCCCCCGTCAAACAAAGATCGGCTTCAACATCTGGGCCGGCATGACCCGCAAGCCCGAATGGCTGAACAATTGACCTCAGCCATTCAAAGCCTTGTGGCAGGCGAGCACATCGTGCCGGTCCAGACGATAAGCGATATGACAAGATTCAACTAGGTTGAAACAGTGTTGATCGCGAAGTGGATCCTCGGTTAGAGGACTCCTACGGTTCCACCCTGCAGGTACCTCTTGTCGCTTCCGCATGTCGCTATGGAATATTTTCCAGACGACACCGAGACCGTCGAACCGAAGACGTAGGTGAAGGCACTCCCCTGGGTGGGGTTTGCGCTGCAGTAGGCAATGGCCTGGTAGTAGCCGCTGCCGGCGGTGCAGTGGGCTGTGTAGGACCCGGGAATGGAGTAGTTTGCGGTTCCCTGGCAGTTGCTCGCCGCGGCCATCGCCGGTCCGCCCGTGGAAACAAGAGCTGCTGCCGAAACGAGCCCGACGGCGGCTCCCGTCAAAAGCGGCATTCTAACTGCTTTGCGCATGGATTACCGTGCCTCTCGCTCGTAGTGAATAGCATAAGCTAGGACGTCGAGAGCGTATCAAGGGATATCAATCTTGTCCACGACGGCGGTCGGTCCCAATTGCGCTATATCGATATGCCGGAAGGTGTCCGGTTAAGGGGATTTATGTGCTCTCGCAAAGGTCTGTCTAGCAGTTTGGCTCACATAGTAGGGCGGTGGGGGCGCCGGTCACTCGGGTCAGCACCAGCGACGCGCCGTTCGGTCCGGCAAGCTTGAGGTCGCGGCGCAGTTGGTCCGGCTCCAGCGCCGACCCGCGCTTACGAATCTCCAGCTTGCCGATCCCGCGCTCGCGCAACAGCGCCCGCAGCCGCTTGAGCGAGAACGGCAGCACGTCAGTGACGCTCAGCCTCCTCCCGAACCGGGTTTCGATCCGGGCGTCCGTGTAGACGTACGCGATCGACGGGTCGGCGAGCCGGCCGCCGATCGTCGCGGCGAACTCGGCGACCAGGTGCGCGCGGACCACGGCCGGGTCCGGGTCGTACAGGAAAGCGCCGACCGGGCCGACCGCCGCGACCGTGTCGCCGGGCCCGATCAGCTCGGCGCCGGACGGCAGTAAGGTGGCGCGTCGCGGCGCGGACGCGAGCGGGCCGCACCAGAAGGTCGCCTCGACCAGGTCGCCGCCGACGCTCACCCATTCGCCCTCGGCGCCGGGCGGGAGCAGCGCGTGGTCGATGCCGGGGGCCAGTTTCAGGACGGTGCGCGGGACCCGGGTGGCCAGGTCGCTGACGAAATCCCACGGCGGGGAGAAGGACTTCGGGTCGAAGACGCGACCCCGGCCCGCCTTACGCCGGGCGGGATCGGCGAAGACCGCATCAAAATCCTCCACGCGTACGGTCGTGGCGTCCGCGCAGTCCACCTTGATCATGTCGTCGAGGCCCAGAGCGGCGACGTTGGCGGCGGCGACCGCCGCTGTGGTCGGGTCGCTGTCCACCGCGTACACGAAAATGCCGGCCCGAGCCGCGGCCATCGCGTCGGAGCCCAGGCCGCATCCCAGATCCGCCATGGTCTTGACCCCGGCGGCCGCGAGGCGCGCCGCTCGACGTTCCGCGACGACCGCTCGCGTCGCCTGCTCCAGGCCGGGCCGGGTGAAAAACATCCGTTCGGCCCCGGCGCCGAACTTCGGCACGGCTCGCCGGCGCAGCTCGGCCTGGGTGAGCGCGGCCGCCGCGAGATCCGCGGGGATGCCGCGGGAGCGCACCGCGGAGGCCGCCGCCAGCGGATCTCCATGATCGGTTTCCGTGGCGACAGTCAGGGCATTCACCCCGGCGGGGGTGCGGAGTTGGGCCAGCAGCTCGGGAGTCACGCAGGCATTCTCCCTGGCATGACGACAAATGAGGGTTGTTCAGGACGGTGGCGAACTACTCACAAACACGCGGCGACCTGCAACTCAAGGTAAGTCCTGAACAACCCTCATTGGCACTCTGGTTGACGGAGTGCTAGTTCCGGCATAACCTCGCGTTAGCACTCTCAACATGAGGGTGCCAGCTGTCCGCCCGTCGGGCAGACAGTTAGGCACCAGGCGGACCGGCACCCGCGACGACGGCCCCGCCCGGTGGCATGAGGCATGAGTCCGGCCAGTCAATGGCCGGCAAACCTGTACCCAGGAGGGTATGCCCGTGACTACCGCGACCAAGGTTGCGATCAAGCCCCTCGAGGACCGCATCGTGGTCCAGGCGAATGAGGCTGAGACCACCACTGCGTCGGGCATCGTGATCCCCGACACCGCCAAGGAGAAGCCGCAGGAGGGCACCGTCCTCGCTGTCGGCCCCGGCCGCATCGACGACAAGGGCAACCGCGTCCCGATCGACGTCCAGGTCGGCGACACGGTTCTCTACTCGAAGTACGGCGGCACCGAGGTCAAGTACGCCGGCGAGGAGTACCTGGTGCTCTCCGCCCGCGACGTCCTCGCGGTCATCGAGAAGTGACCTACTGACAGTGCTGACCGCCCTGGCCCACCTTGTGGGCCAGGGCGTCGGTGCGTGAAGGGACCTAAATATGGCGAAGATTCTCAGCTTCTCTGACGACGCCCGGCACCTGCTGGAGCACGGCGTCAACACGCTCGCCGACACGGTCAAGGTCACTCTGGGCCCGCGCGGCCGCAACGTCGTCCTGGACAAGAAGTTCGGCGCGCCCACGATCACCAACGACGGCGTCACCATCGCCAAGGAGATCGAGCTTTCCGACCCGTACCAAAACCTTGGCGCGCAGCTGGTCAAGGAGGTGGCGACGAAGACCAACGACGTCGCCGGCGACGGGACCACCACCGCGACCGTGCTCGCGCAGGCGCTGGTCAAAGAGGGCCTGCGCAACGTGACCGCGGGCGCCAACCCGCTCGGCCTCAAGCGCGGCATGGACATCGCCGCCGAGGCTGTCTCCAAGGCGCTGCTGGCCAAGGCCGTCGGGGTCGACGACCACAAGGCGATCGCCAACGTCGCCACCATCTCGGCTCAGGACGCCACCATCGGCGAGCTGATCGCCGAGGCGATGGACCGGGTCGGCCGCGACGGTGTCATCACCGTCGAGGAGGGCTCGGCGATGCTGACCGAGCTCGAGGTCACCGAGGGTCTGCAGTTCGACAAGGGCTTCGTCTCGCCGAACTTCGTGACCGACGCCGAGTCGCAGGAAGCCGTCCTCGAGGACGCGCTCATCCTGCTGACCACGCAGAAGATCTCCAGCATCGAGGAACTGCTCCCGCTGCTGGAGAAGGTGCTGCAGGCCGGCAAGCCGCTGCTGATCATCGCGGAGGACGTCGACGGTCAGGCGCTGTCCACTCTGGTGGTCAACGCGATCCGCAAGACCCTCAAGGTCGCCGCGGTGAAGGCCCCCGGGTTCGGTGACCGGCGCAAGGCGATGCTGCAGGACTTTGCGATCGCCACCGGCGCCGAGCTGATCGCGCCGGAGCTCGGCTACAAGCTCGACCAGGCCACGCTCGACATGCTGGGCACCGCCCGGCGGGTCGTGGTCGACAAGGAGAACACCACCATCATCGACGGTGGCGGCAAGGCTCCCGAGGTCGCCGACCGGGTCGCGCAGATCCGCAAGGAGATCGAGGCGGCCGACTCCGACTGGGACCGCGAGAAGCTCTCGGAGCGGCTGGCCAAGCTCTCCGGCGGCGTCGCGGTCATCAAGGTCGGCGCGGTCACCGAGGTCGAGATGAAGGAGCGCAAGCACCGCATCGAGGACGCCATCGCGGCGACCAAGGCGGCCGTCGAGGAAGGAACCGTCCCCGGTGGCGGCGCCGCCCTCGCGCATGTCGCCAAGGAACTCGACGGCGGCCTCGGCCTCACCGGCGAGGAAGCGATCGGCGTCTCGATCGTCCGCAAGGCGCTCGTCGAGCCGCTGCGCTGGATCGCGCAGAACGCCGGCCACGACGGTTACGTCGTGGTGGGCAAGGTCGCCGAGCTCGGTTGGGGTCACGGCCTCAACGCCGCCACCGACGAGTACGTCGACCTGGCCGCGGCCGGCATCATCGACCCGGTCAAGGTGACCCGCAACGCGGTCACCAACGCCGTGTCGATCGCCGGTCTGCTGCTGACCACGGAGAGCCTCGTGGTCGACAAGCCGGCCGACTCGGAGCCGGCCGCTGCCGGCGGTGGCCACGGCCACGGCCACGGTGGCCACGGCCACCAGCACGGCCCCGGCTTCTAGATCCACTCAGTCGAAAGGGCGCGCCGATGGCGCGCCCTTTCGCTGTATCTGCCGGTCGGAAAACGGGGCATCGGAAATGATCAAAGTCGGTTACGATCCCGGGCCATGTCCGACACCGTGCTGCTCGATGCGGCGTCCGCCTACCCCGAGGTGAACAACGTTCTGGCGGCCCTGCGCGGGCGCGACTGGAGCGCTGTTCGCGCCGTGCTCGACGCGGCGCCGCCGGTGGGTCGCTCGATCCTGATCCGGGCCGCGGCCGACGAGGCCGGGCTGGAAGAGTTCCTGCGGTACGTGTTGTCGGCCGACCCGGACGACACGGCGGCCGCGGCGATGCTCGGCATGCACCTGATCGACATCGGCTGGAAGATCCGCTCCGGCGCCCGCGCGCAGCATGTCTCCGGCGATCAGTTCGTCGCGTTCCACGACTGGCTGCGCCGGGCCGAGGTGGTGCTGCTGGAGGGCGTGGCCCGCCGGCCGGACGACCCGGCGCTCTGGGTGGCCCGGCTGACCTCGGCGCGCGGCCTCGAACTGGGGCTGGCCGAGACCCGCCGGCGCTACCGCAAGCTCGCCGCGATCGACCCGCACCACCTGCCCGGCCAGAACCAATACCTGCAGCGCCTGTGTCCCAAGTGGAGTGGCAGCTGGGAGTTGCTGCACGCCTGGTGCCGCGAGGAGATGCTGGCCGCGCCGCCCGGGGCGGTGCAGGGCGCGCTGGTCGTGGACGGGCACATCGAGCACTGGCTGGAGCTGGACTCCGGCGCGGACCTGACCTATCTGCGGAACCGGCCGGTCCGGCAGGAGATCGACGAGGCGGCCCAGCGGTCGGTGCTGCATCCGGACTTCCGGCACGACTACGGCTGGGTGCAGGCGGCCAGCAGCTTCGCCATGGCGTACAGCGTGCTCGGCGACCGGACCGCGGCCGCGTCGATGTTCACGCTGCTCGGCGACCTCGGCACCGACCTCCCCTGGTGCTACGTCGGCGACGGCAACGCGGCGAGTCAGATCCGGATCCACCGGCAGCGGTCCCTGCGGCGCGGAAAGGCGGCCTGATGATCAAGAAGTTCGAGGTCGGCGGTGTGCCGGGCCTGCTCGCCCCGACCACCGGGCCGATGCAGGCCGGGCTGGCGTTCCGGGTCGGGTTCACCGACGAGCCGCTGGCCAAGCGCGGCATCACCCACCTGATCGAGCACCTGTCGCTGCACTCGGTGGGCGTCGCCGACTACCACTACAACGGCGCGACCGGCGTCGAGTTCACCCGCTTCCACATGCAGGGCGCCGAGAAGGACGTGGTCGCGTTCCTCAACGGCGTCTGCGCAGCGCTGCGCGATCTGCCGATGCGGCGCCTTGCGGTGGAGAAGGAGGTGCTCGAGGCGGAGGCACACGGCCGCAGCGCGTCGGTCTCCGAGCCGATGTGGCTGTGGCGGCACGGGGCGCGTGACTACGGCGCCGGCGCCTACCCGGAATGGGGCCTGCCCTCGATCACCGAGGACGATCTGCGCGCCTGGGTGGCCCGCTACTTCACCCGGGAGAACGCGGTGCTGTGGGTGGCCGGCGACGCGGTGCCGGCCGGCCTGGAGCTCGATCTGCCGTCCGGCACCCGGCAGCCGCTGCCGGAACCCTCGTCGGCGCTGCCGGTCACCCCGGCCTGCTTCGGCGGCTCGCCCGGCCTGGTCGCGTGGGACACGGTGGTGCCGCGGTCGGCGGCGTCGTCGGTCTTCGCCGAGGTGCTGGAGCGGATGCTGTTCCGCGAGCTGCGCCAGGAGTCCGGCCTGTCCTACGCGGCGCAGACCGATTACCAGCCGACCGGCCGCGACCGGGTGGTCATCACGGCCGCCGCCGACTGCCTGCCGGAGAACTCCGGTGCGGTCCTCGGCGGCATGGTCGACGTGCTGGCCACGCTGCGGGCCGGCCGGGTCGACCCGGCCGACGTGACCGCGGTGATCAGCAAGCGGGTCGAGGGCCTGCGGCACGCCGAGGAGGTGGCCGCGCGCCTGCCCGGCCTGGCGGTCGGCCTGCTGGCCGGTCGCGACGTGCTCGACGTCGACGAGCAGATCGCCGGACTGACCGCGGTGACCCCGGCCGACGTGGCGGCGGTGGCGGCCGGCGCCTGGGCGAACGGCCTGATCATGGCGCCGTCCCGGGCCGACTGGGCCGGCTTCGCGATCGCGCCGCCGGAGTCCCTGCGGGCGGTCACCGGCACCGAGTTCAAACCGCTCGGTGACGTGACCGCGCGACTGGTGGTCGGCCCCGAGGGGGCCAGCCTCGTCGAGCCCCACAACCTGCTGACCGTCCGTTTCGACGAGTGCGTCCTGATGCGGGCGTGGCCGGACGGCGGGCGCCAGCTGATCGGCGCCGACGGGATCGTGGTCTGGGCCGAGCCGACCCTGCACCGCGGCGGCCGGGAGGCGGTCAAGCTGATCGACGCGGCCGTCCCGCCGGAGCGGGTGGTCGTCCAGGCCATCCGCAACCCCGAGCAGATCCCGCAGCCCCGCACCAGGTCGACGACGCCGACCACCACGGCCAGCACGTCGGACCGGGTCAGCGGGATCCTCGGCCTGATCGTGTTCTGGCCGCTCACGCTGATCTTCGGGGCGCTCGGGGCGTTGCTGTTCCTCTCGCTGTCGACCGACGCCGAGGATGTCGAGTACACGATCGTGATCGGGCTGCTCTGCATCCCGGTGACGATCATCGGCATCATCGGCATCCGCCGCTCGCTGTACCGGATGCGCTACGGACCGCGGAAGTCCAGGCAGCGGTAAGGAAGCCGTAACAAAAGCGTGTCGCCGGGCCGCGTGCGGCGGAGCACCATGGGGTGGTGAATCTTTCCGTGCGCGGCGGGCTGTCCGGCGTGGCGGCCGCCGCGGTAGCTGTGGGCGTCGCCGAGTTGGTGGCAGTGCTGACCGGGCCGCTGTCGGCGCCGCTGCTCGCGGTCGGCGGCGTGGTGGTCGACAACGTGCCGGCCCCGGTCAAGGACTTCGGCGTCGCCACCTTCGGTGTGCATGACAAAACCGCGTTGCTCACCGGCACGGCGATTCTCCTGGCGATTTACGCGTACGCCGTGGGCGTCACCGCCGTGCGGCACTGGCGGATCGCGCTCGCCGGCATCGGCCTGTTCGCCGTCGTCGGGGTCGCGGCCGCCGTGACCCGGCACGACGCGGGTGTGTTCGCGGCCCTCCCGACGCTGATCGGAGCGGGTCTGGCGGTGGTCGTGCTGCGTTATCTGCTCGACCTCGCCCGGGCCGGGGCCCAGAGCCCGGCTCGGGCGCCGGCGCTGGTCGGAGCGGCCCCCGGGGTGACCACCGGGGCCGGGCCGCAGCGGGCGGACGGCCCGGTGCCCGACGATGCTCCCACCGAGAAGGCCGAGACCTATTCGACGGCGTACCTCATGGAAAGCCGCCGCCGATTTCTCAAAGCCGTGGGGATCGCGGCCGGGGTGGCGGTGGTTTCCGGCGTGGCCGGCCGTCTGCTGACCGCGCGCAAGGCCGTCACGCAGGCGCGCAAGGAGGTCGTCCTGCCGGCGGCGAAGCAGACGGCGACGCCGCTGCCGGCCGGCGTGCAGGCGCCCGGCGCGACGCCCTACATCTCGCCGAACAGGGATTTCTATCGGATCGACACCGCGCTCTACCCGCCGCAGGTCGACCCGTCGACGTGGCAGTTGAAGATCCACGGGATGGTGCGGAACCCGATCACGATCACCTGGGAAGAGCTGCTGCAGCGGCCAATGATCGAGAGGTACATCACGCTGACCTGCGTGTCCAACGAGGTCGGCGGAGATCTGATCGGGAACGCGCGGTGGCTCGGCACCCCGATCAAGGCCTTGCTGGACGAGGCGGATCCGCTGCCCGGGGCCGACCAGGTGGTGCAGCGGTCGGTCGACGGATGGACGTGCGGTTCGCCGACGGCGACGTTGCGGGACGGGCGGGATGCGCTGCTCGCGGTCGGGATGAACGGCGAAGCGCTGCCGGTCGATCATGGTTTTCCGGTGCGGATGGTGGTCCCGGGTCTGTACGGCTATGTGAGCGCCTGCAAGTGGATCACCGAGATCGAGCTGTCCCGGTTCTCCGATTTCGACGCCTACTGGGTGCCGCGCGGGTGGTCGCAGCAGGCGCCGATCAAGACCGGTTCGCGGATCGACACGCCCCGCGACGGGGCCGCCCGCGAGCCGGGCACGGTGGTGGTGGCCGGCGTGGCGTGGGCGCAGCACGTGGGGATCGCCAAGGTCGAGGTGCAGGTCGACGACGGGCCGTGGGCCGTCGCCACGCTCGCCGACACCGCATCGACGGACACCTGGCGGCAGTGGAGCTGGCCGTGGCCGGCGACCGCGGGTCAGCACACTTTGCGGGTGCGCGCAACCGACACTTCTGGGCAGACCCAGACGAGCGCCGACGCACCGCCCGCTCCGGACGGAGCCACCGGATGGCATTCCGTGCAGGTCAACGTCGGGTAGTGCCATTGATTGAAGGACGCACTAACGGTCCGACTCGGGTGCGCAAGTCGCTCATACGGTGGTTTGCATGTCAACCGATGCGGTTGTTGAAGAACCGTCAGACAACGAAGCCCGGCCCCCGTACGGGGACCGGGTCGTCGGAGTAATGCCCCGTGCTGATCAGGCGGCAGGTGCCTGTCGCTGTGCCGGCACGGCCGATTTGTGGGGCCGACCCAGGCGAGCTTCGAGACGAGCAAGGTCGACACGTCCGTGAGTACGGTCGGCGAGGTCTTCCCAGCCAACCGCGAGCAGCCGCAGCCGCTCCGCTTCGCTGAAGCCTCCCCAGACCCCGTACGGTTCCCGGACCGCGAGAGCGTGTGCGGCACACTCCGCCCGAACCGGGCAGGCGCCGCACATGGACTTGGCCTTGGCCTCCCGGCGATTGCGGGACGACCCGCGCTCGCCGTCGGGGTGGAAGAACTGCGCACTGTCCCGACCTCGGCAAATTCCGAGGCGTTGCCAGTCCCACAGGTCAGCGATGGGCCCGGGCAGTCTGCGAACGTTCGACATCAAACACCCTCCTCCCGCGCGGCACCGCGGAGTGTTCGTATGAGGGGCCTACATGCTCAGGCCTGGGCCGCACTTACCCCGGTGATCCCCGGCTCACACACGACTCTTCGATGTGTTCTTCAGCCGCATGACATCGACCAAGCAACTGATACCGATCTTTCCCATTTTTTCCATCTAAAGCGCGTAATGCTGCGGCCCTCGCGTGATCTCCTCTGAGAGAGAAGGAGGATCACTGTGCGTACCGTCCTCGTGTGCGTCCGTACCCCGCTGGCGGCCCAGACCGTCGCGTCCACCGCGGCCCGGCTCGGCATGACCGGCGTCGTCCGGACCGCCGTTAGCGAGACTGAAGCCATGATCCGGCTGGCCGAACGGCCGGCTGAAGTGGTCCTCGCCGACACCGCCGTGACCCGTCCCGACAGCGTCGGGTTCACCCGTCGCGTTCTCGCCCGCGCCCCACAGGCGCAGGTGGTGCTCTTCGGCGCCGAAGACCCGCGGGTAGCCGCGGCGGCGGTCGCGGCCGGCGCCCGCGGCGTCATCCGTGGCGTCGAGCACGACCTGGTCAGCGTCGTCGCCAAGGCGCTTCTCCTGCTGCTGCTCCCGGTGCGGCCGCAGGGCATGCCGATCAATGGAACCAATGCGCAGCCGGCGGGGGTCGCCGGCGGCGCACGCAACAACAACTCCCCGGCGGCCCGGGCCGCCTATCAGAACGGCCTGCCGATGGGGTCGCCGAACTCGGGCGGGGTGCCGGCCATGCTGCCGAACTCGCCGATGGTGCCCGCCCAGCGTGGCGACGCGCCGATCGACCCGGTGACCGGCCGGCCGATGGTGGCCTGGCCGGGCAACGAAACGCAGGTCGGGGTGGCCGACCCGGCTCCGGCCGGCCGGCGGCTCACGCTCACCGAGCGGGAGCTGCAGGTGCTGCGCGGGATGGCCGACGGCAAGAGCAACGCGGAGATCGGCCGTGAGCTCTTCGTCTCGGAGGACACCGTCAAGACCCACGCTCGCCGGCTCTTCCGCAAGCTGGGTGCGCGTGACCGCGCGCACGCGGTGGCGGCAGGTTTCCGGGCCGGGCTGGTCGCTTAGATCATCGAACGGGGCCGGCGACTACTCGTCGTCGGTCCCTTCGGTCAGCGTGTCGTGTACGCCGTCGGCGTAACCACGCGCGTATTCCCACGTCACGTAATGATCGGGATCGGGGTCGTAAGCCGGCTCGTGCACCCGTGGGCGCCCGCTGGACAGCAGATGCCGCAGGTTGCCCCGGAGCAGATCCCAGTCGAAGTAGTGTGGCTCGTGGCAGTCCTCGCACTCGATGACCAGCCCGCGGATGCCGGTGGGACTCAGAAGTGCCTGGTAGATCTCCAGGTCACTGAGGTCCTCGAGCACGTCCTGCCGCTCGGCCTCGGTCAGCGGCTCGGACTCGTCGGCGTCGCCGATGTCGTCGAGGCTCGCAGCCGGGTCGCTCGGGTCGCCGTTGAACGGGTCGATGGGCTCATCCTGCACCCCCTTACCGTACTCACCCCGGGCGGATGTGTGCTGGCCCGCACGTCCTGTCCGTCGCACGAGAGCGCCCACAACGGATGGGTACGATGAACCATCCGTCTTCCGGCAGTTAGGGATGCTCCGTGGAAAGCGACTCGGCCCGTACGGTTCCACTCGGTCTGACCTTCGACGACGTGCTGCTCCAGCCCGGCGAATCGGACATCGTGCCGAGCCGGGTCAACACGAATACGCGGCTGACGCGCAACATCGACCTGACCATCCCGGTGCTGTCGGCCGCGATGGACACGGTGACCGAGGCGCGGATGGCGATCGCGATGGCCCGCGAGGGCGGCATCGGCGTCCTGCACCGCAACCTTTCGGCCGAGGACCAGGCCGCCCAGGTCGACCTCGTGAAGCGTTCCGAGTCTGGCATGATCACCAACCCGGTCACCTGCAGCCCGGATGACACGCTGCGCGACGTCGACGCGCTCTGCGGACGCTTCCGCATCAGCGGCCTGCCGGTGGTCGACGCCGAGGGCGTGCTGGTGGGCATAGTCACCAACCGCGACATGCGCTTCGTCACCGACCACAGCGCCAAGGTGCGCGACGTGATGACCAAGGCGCCGCTGATCACCGCGCCGGTCGGCTGCAGCAAGGACCAGGCCCTCGGCCTGCTCCAGCGGCACAAGGTGGAAAAGCTTCCGCTGGTCGACGAGGCCGGCCACCTCCGCGGCCTGATCACCGTGAAGGACTTCACGAAGTCCGAGCAGTTCCCGAACGCGACCAAGGACCCCCAGGGCCGGTTGCGCGTCGCGGCCGCGATCGGCGTCGGCGACGAGTCCTACAAGCGGGCCCGGGGCCTGATCGAGGCCGGTGTCGACGTGATCATCGTGGACACCTCGCACGGTCACCAGCGCCAGGTGCTCGACATGATCGCCCGGCTGAAGCGGGACACCAGCACCGACATCGTCGGCGGCAACGTGGCCACGTTCGCGGGCGCCAAGGCGATGGTCGAGGCCGGTGCCGACGCGGTCAAGGTCGGCGTAGGCCCGGGCGCGATCTGCACCACCCGGATCGTGGCGGGCGTCGGCGTCCCGCAGATCACCGCCGTGATGGAGGCGTCCCGGGCCTGCCGCGCGGCCGGCGTTCCGGTGATCGCCGACGGCGGCATCCAATATTCCGGCGACATCGCCAAGGCGATCGTGGCCGGCGCGGAGACGGTGATGCTGGGTGGCCTGCTGGCCGGCTCCGAGGAGAGCCCCGGCGATCTGATCTTCGTGAACGGTAAGCAGTACAAGTCGTACCGGGGGATGGGCTCGCTCGGCGCCATGCAGTCGCGCGGCCAGGCCAAGTCGTACTCGAAGGACCGCTACTTCCAGCATGATGTGCCGGAGGAGAAGCTGGTGCCGGAGGGTGTCGAGGGTCAGGTGCCCTACCGTGGCCCGCTGTCGCGGGTGGTCGCTCAGCTCGTCGGTGGCGTGCGGCTGGCCATGGGTTACGCCGGCGCCGAGACGATCCCGGACTTGCAGGAGCGCGGACAGCTCATCAGGATTACCGCTGCGGGCCTCAAGGAGTCGCACCCGCACGACATCCAGATGACCGTCGAGGCCCCTAACTACCACTCGCGTTAAAAAGAGGATCAGTAATGCGTGACGTCGTGGAGATCGGCCTCGGAAAGACCGCGCAGCGCGGTTACCACCTGGACGACATCGCCATCGTTCCGAGCCGGCGGACCCGCGACGTGGACGACGTGTCCACCGAGTGGCGCGTCGACGCGTACCCGTTCAAGATCCCGTGCGTCGCGCACCCGTCCGACGCCACCATGAGCCCGGAATCGGCTGTCGCCCTGGGCCGCCTCGGCGGCCTGGGCGTGCTCAACGCCGAGGGATTGTGGACGCGGTACGAAGATCCCAGCAAGATCCTCGAGGAGCTGGGGTCGCTCGACGAGGACGCCGACGCCACCAAGCGGCTCCAGGAGGTCTACTCCGAGCCGATCAAGCCGGAGCTGATCGCCGAGCGGGTCCGCGTGATGCGGGAGGGCGGCGTCACCGTCGCCGTCCGGGTGTCGCCGCAGCACACTCTCGCCCTCGCCCCGGTGGTGCTGGACGCCGGCGTCGACCTGCTCGTCATCCAGGGCACCCTGGTCAGCGCCGAGCACGTGTCCACGACGGACGAGCCGCTCAATCTCAAGGAGTTCATCGCCGACCTCGACCTGCCGGTGATCGTCGGCGGCTGCACCGACTACAAGACGGCGCTGCACCTGATGCGCACCGGCGCGGCCGGCGTGATCGTCGGCGTCGGCGCCGACGAGTGGTCCACCACCGACACCGTGCTCGGCATCCGGGTGCCGATGGCGACCGCGATCGCCGACGCGGCCGCGGCCCGTCGCGACTACCTCGACGAGACCGGCGGGCGTTACGTCCACCTGATCGCCGACGGCGGCATCTCGACCAGCGGTGACATCGCCAAGGCGATCGGCTGCGGCGCCGACGCGGTCATGCTGGGCGAGCCGCTGTCGCTGGCCGAGGGCGCGCCGGCCGGGGGCGCCTGGTGGCACTCGTCGGGCAGCCACCCGGCGCTGCCGCGGAGCGGGTTCTGCATCGGCGGCGAGCCGGACGGCACCCTCGAGGAGCTGCTGTTCGGCCCGGCGAACCGGCCGGACGGCCAGCTCAACCTGTTCGGCGGCCTGCGGCGGGCGATGGCCAAGTGCGGCTACCGCGACGTCAAGGAGTTCCAGAAGGTCGCGCTGGTCCTCGACCACTGATGCGCTCTGCGCTTGCCGGGCTCGTCGCGTTAGCGTTGGCCCTGGTCGGATGCTCAGGAAAGCCCGCTCCGTCGTTCTCGGCCGGCGCCGAGGGAGCGGGCGATCCCTATTTTCCGACCTACGGCAACGGCGGCTACGACGTCGCCGGCTATGACCTCAACCTGCGCTACGACCCAACACCAGGGCACTTGTCCGGTACGGCGACCATCAGTGCCACCGCGACGCAGAACCTGTCCCGATTCGACCTCGATCTCGCCCACCTGACCGCGAGCCGGGTGACGGTCGACGGCGCCGCCGCCCAGGCCAAGCAGGACGCGAACGAGCTGGTGGTGACGCCGGCCGCCGGAATAGTCAAGGGCACGGCCTTCACCGTGGTGGTCGACTACGCCGGCACTCCCGGCCAGATCGCCAACAAGACTCTCGGTGACGGCGGCTGGTTACGCAGCGACACCGGCGCGGTCGCCCTCGGCCAGCCCGAGTCGGCGAGCACCTGGTTCCCGGTGAACGACCACCCGTCCGACAAGGCCACCTTCAGGCTCGCGATGACCGTGCCGGCGGGCCTCGAGGCGCTCAGCATCGGCGTGCCCGGGGAGCAGACCACCGCCGACGGCTGGACGACCTGGCGCTGGACCGAGAGCTCGCCGCTGGCCAGCTATCTGTCCACCGTGCTCATCGGGCAGTACCGGGTGTCCACCAGCACGCACGACGGCAAGCCGATGGTGACGGCGGTGCCCGATTCGCTCGCGGCCGACAGCCCCGCGGCGAAGTCGATCGCCCGCACCGGCGAGATCGTCGACTTCCTGGCCACCCAGTTCGGCCCGTACCCGTTCGACGCCTACGGCGGGATCGTGGTCGACGACACCCGGATCCGTTACGCGCTGGAGACGCAGTCCCGGCCGGCCTACGGGCGGGCGTTCTTCGCGGGCGGCGAGAACGACACCGTGGTGGCGCACGAGCTGGCCCACCAGTGGTTCGGCGACAGCGTGGCGCTGGAGAAGTGGCAGGACATCTGGCTCAACGAGGGTTTCGCGACGTACGCCGAATGGCTCTGGCAGGAGCATGACGAGAAAGTCCCGGTCGAGGAGAGCTTCCGGCGCGCCTACGACGCATTCGACTGGAAGCAGACGCCGGGCGATCCCGGGGTGGCCCGGCTGTTCGGCGGCGCCGTCTACGACCGCGGCGGGATGACCGTCTACGCCCTGCGCAAGAAGATCGGCGACGCGGCCTTCGCCACGCTGTTGACCACCTGGACGAGCGAGCACCGCGACGGCAACGCCGACACCGATGACCTGATCAAGCTGGCCGAGAAGCTCTCCGGGTCGGATCTCGGCGCGTTCTTCCAGGCCTGGCTCTACGGCACGAGCAAGCCTACTTATTGATCAGTTTCGGGTGTTTGGCCAGGTAGGGCCCGATCTGTCCCTTGGCGACGGCGGTCAGGAAGCCCTTGCCCTCGGCGGTCAGCGCCTCGCCGAGGTAACCACTTCCGCTGCCGACCCCGTTACCGGGCAACCCGACCAGCGTGATCTTCGCGGGGGTGAGGTCGCGTAGGGCGTACGCGTACTCCAGGGAGGTCCGTCCGCCGACGTACACCAGGGTCTGACCCAGAGCCGTGATGACACCCTGCAGCTTGGCCGAGTCGGAGGCGAGCCCCTGGGCGAGCGACTTGGTCAGGATCGACTTGACCAGTTGCCGCTGGTGCCGCTGCCGGTCGTAGTCGCCGTCCGGCAGGCCGTACCGCTGCCGGGCGTAGTCGATCGCCTGCCAGCCGACCAGGTGGCGCTGCCCGGGCAGGTAGACGGCGGCCGGCCCCTGATATTCGCCACCGACCAGCGGCCGCAGCGACCCGTCCGGCTTGCGGTGGTGCGACGTCACCTTCTGGTCGACCTTCAGGTCGACCCCGCCGAGCTGGTCGACCAGCTTGTCGAGGCCGCCGAAGTTGAGGATTGCCCCGGCCTGGAAAGTCTTGATCCCGGTGTACGCCGAAAGAGTCTTGGTGAGCAGCTCGTAGCCCTGCTGCACGTTCGTCTTCTTCGACCCCGGCACCCGCGATCCGCGGCTCATCGCCTCGGTCAGCTTGTAGGTGCCGCCACCGAACCCGGCCTTCGCGAACGCCGGCATCTTGACCCGCAGGTCACGCGGCAGCGAGTAGAGGTATCCCGACTGCAGTCCGGCGTCGACGTGCAACAGCATGATCGCGTCGGAGTGCGGCTCCCAGTCCGGGATCGTGACCCGGGTGTCGACGCCGAGCAGCAGCAGGTCGAGCGGGCCGGTGATGTCGGCGCCGGGGGAGGGCGGCGGGGTGGTGGGCGTCGTGCTCTGCTCCACAGTGGGCGCAGCGGTCGCCGCCGACGGAGCAGGCTTCGCCGCGGGGGACGATTTGCGCGAAACGGCTAAAGCGATCCCGCCGCCGCCCAGGAGCACGACGACGATCGCGCCTACCACCCACCACATAAGCTTCCGATTCCGCACAGCGGAACAGTAGAGGACGACTTCCAGCAGCTCAATGCCACAAGATCCCGTACTGTGAAACAGCCCATTGCTCTTCACCGATGGACCCTTACGCTCTCTCCGCCACATCTACGGGGGAGGGCACGAGCTTCATGCAGCTCACCAAACGACGGCTTGCCGTCGGTTTGATCTCCACGACGGTCGTCGCAGCAATGACGGGCGTCGCCACCTGGGCCAACGCTGCCGTGACGGGTGGCCCGGCCACCACGGCCGCGCCGGTCCGTCTGGTCATCGGCTACAAGTCCGACACCATCCCGACCAGCGCCACCCAGAGTTTCTCCGCGGCCGGCGTCCGCGCCCAGAGCCTTGACCAGCTGCGCGCCGCCACCGTTCAGGTGTCCGCCTCCCGCAGTGCCGGCCTGATCGCCTCGTTGAAGAGCGACCCGAACGTCGCGTACGTCGAGGTCGACCACGTGCGCAAGATGGCCGAGACGACCCCGGACGACCCGATCTACGGCGAGGGTTACCAGCCCGAGCTCAAGGAGCTCAACGTCCCGACCGCGTGGGACACGACCACCGGCTCGGCCGTGAACGTCGCGGTCCTCGACACCGGCGTGAACGCCGGCACGAACGGCGTGGACGACCTGTCCGGCGCCCTGCTCGGCGGCTACGACTTCGTGAACAACGACAGCAACGCGGCCGACGACGAGGGCCACGGCAGCGAGGTGGCGTCGCTGATCGCCGCCCGCGGCAACAACAGCCTGGGCATGGCCGGCGTCTGCTGGAGCTGCCAGATCCTGCCGGTGAAGGTCCTGGACTACAAGGGCGACGGTTACGACAGCACCATCGCCAAGGGCATCACCTGGGCCGTCCAGCACGGCGCGAAGATCATCAACATGTCGCTCGGTGGCGTGCAGTCCAGCCAGGTCCTCTCCGACGCAGTGGCCTACGCCAACGCCAGCAGCGTGCTGGTCGTGGCCGCGGCCGGCAACTCGAACTCGACGACCAAGCAGTACCCGGCCGCGTACACCGATGTGCTCGCGGTCGGCGCCACCGCCCGCTGCCCGAACTGGCAGAGCAACGTCGGCTGCACCGAAGGCATCACCGGCAAGGCGAGCTTCTCGAGCTACAACTCGAGCACCGTCAAGTGGGTCGACGTGGCCGCGCCGGGCACGGTCTACAACAAGGACTCGAACGGCAACTACAGCTCCGGTCAGTCCGGCACGTCGTTCTCGGCGCCGCTGGTCACCGGGGTCGCCGCCCTGATGAAGTCGAACAAGCCGAGCCTGACCGGCTGGTCGCTGCTGAGCCAGATCCAGGCCAGCGCCACCCCGATCCCCGGCACCTGGGTCACTTACGGCAAGGTCAACGCGGCCAAGGCACTGACCATGAGCAGCGAGACCACGCCGCCGACGATCTCCGGGCTCTCGCCGGCGCAGAACGCGAAGGTGCGCGGCACGGTCACCTTCACGCCGGTCAACCTGACTGACGTCGGCTCCGGCGTCCGCAGCATCACGCTGTGGGTCGACGGGGTGTTCAAGTCCGGCACCTACAAGGCGCCATGGGCGCTGAAGTGGAACTCGGCCGGTCGCAACGGCACCGCCAAGGTCTCGTTCCGGGTCTTCGACAAGGCCGGCAACCAGCGGTACTACGACCGGGTCGTGATCGCGGACAACACCGCCCCGACCGTCAAGGTCACCAAGGCGCCCGCCAACAAGGCCAAGATCAAGGGCACCGTCAAGATCTACTACACCGGCTCCGACAAGTACGGCATCAAGAACTACCAGCTGATCATCAACGGCAAGGTCGTGTCGACGCACACCAACACCGCCGCGTTCAGCTTCGTCGCCAGCAAGTACCCGAAGAGCAGCATCAAGGTGCAGGTCCGGGCGTACGACGTGGCCGGCAACTCGAAGATCACGTCCACGCTGACCTACCACCGATGACGACAACCTGATCGCACCCGGGATCGACCAGAACGCTCAGGGATCCGCCCGAAGTTGAGGGAGCCGGCCAAGTTGGCCGGCTCCTTTCATGTAGGGGGCGGACCACATGCTCGTTCGAGGAATCCTCGCCGGCCTGGCCCTGGTTGTCGCGATCTCGTCGCCGGCCCAGGCCGCGGTCGCCCGCCCGTCCGACCCCGCCTACGCCACCCAGTGGGGCGTGCAGCGTGCCCGCGTCAACGAGGCCTGGTCCGCCGTCAAGGGTGACCCGCGGGTCACTATCGCGATCGTCGACACCGGCGTGAGCAAGCTGCCCGACTTCGGCGACCGCCTGCTCGACGGCCACGACTTCGTCAACAACGACGACGACGCGTCCGACGACAACGGCCACGGCACGATGGCCGCCGGGGTGGCCGCCGCGGCCGGCAACAACCGGCTCGGCGTCGCCGGCATCTGCTGGTTCTGCCGCATCCTGCCGGTCAAGGTCCTCGACGCGACCGGCGCCGGCAACTACGACAACTTCGCCAACGGCATCCGGTACGCCGCCGACCACGACGCCACGATCATCAGCGCGTCGTTCGGCGGCAACGACGACAGCCAGTCGCTGCGCGACGCGGTGAGCTACGCGACCGCCAAGGGCTCGCTGGTGATCGCCGCGGCCGGCAACAAGGGCACGTCGCAGCCGCACTACCCGGCGGCGATCCCGGCCGCGCTGGCGGTCGGCGCGGTCGACGCGCAGGGCGTCCGCTATTCCTGGTCCAACTACGGCCCGAGCTGGGTCGACCTCACCGCTCCCGGGTGCAATCCGGCCCAGCAGCGCAACGGCGTGATCGGCGACTACTGCGGCACCTCGTCGGCGACCCCGTTCGTCTCCGGTGTCGCAGGTCTGCTCGCGGCGACCGATCCGGCGCCGTCGGCGTCGACCATCCGCGCGGCGCTGGTGGCCGGTGCCCGCGGCGGTCAGGTCGACGCGGTCGGCGCGCTGAACGCGCTTCCCCCGGCCGGTGACACGACCGCTCCGGCGGTCGCCGTCGACGCGCTTCCGGCGCTGGCCCGGGGCCTGGTCACGGTGGGTGCCGCGGCCGCCGACCAGCACGGAGTCGCCCGCGTTGAGGTGTACGCCGGTGGGCGCCTGATCGCCGATGACCGCGTCGCCCCGTACTCGGTCGCGTGGCAGTCGGCGCCCCGCAACGGCCTGGTCCCGCTGGAGTTCCGCGCCTACGACCGGGCCGGCAACGTGACGGTCGTCCGCCGCACCCTGCGCGTCGACAACGCCGCCCCCGCGGTCAAGGTCTACCGCAACGGCCGCAACGTCACCGCCCGCGCCACCGACGCCTCCGGCGTGGCCCGCCTCGAGCTGCTGATCAACGGCAAGATCATCGCCCGGTACGCCGGTTACCTGCACCAGTTCCGGGTCCCGGCGGGCGCCCGCACGATCGGGATCCGCGCCGTCGACAAGGCGGGCAACGCCCGTCTGGTGGCCGCCGCCCGCTGACCGGTTTTCCGGGTCGCCCACGTAAACTCGCCGGAGTGAGTACCCCGCGCCCCGTTCTGGTCGTCGATTTCGGCGCTCAATATGCCCAGCTGATCGCCCGCCGCGTCCGCGAGGCACGCGTCTATTCGGAGATCGTGCCGCACTCGATGCCGGTCGCCGAGATGCTCGCCAAGGAGCCGGCCGCGATCATCCTGTCCGGCGGCCCGGCCAGCGTCTACGAACCTGGCGCGCCGTCGCTCGACCCCGCGCTGTTCGACAACGAGGTGCCGGTCTTCGGCATCTGTTACGGCTTCCAGGCGATGGCCCAGGCGCTCGGCGGCACGGTCGCGCACACCGGCTCGCGGGAGTACGGCCGCACCCTGCTGGCCGCTCAGGGCGGCACGCTGCTGCGCGACCTGCCGGCCGACCTGCCGGTGTGGATGAGCCACGGCGACAGCGTCGCGGTCGCCCCGCAGGGCTTCGCGGTGACCGCGTCGACCCCGGGCGCCCCGGTCGCCGCGTTCGAGGACCTGACCGCCAAGCGGGCCGGTGTCCAGTTCCACCCCGAGGTGGCGCACACCGAGCAGGGCCAGCGGATGCTGGAGCGGTTCCTCTACGACATCGCCGGCCTCGAGCCCACCTGGACGTCGAGCAACATCATCGACGACCAGGTCGCCGCGATCCGGGCGAAGGTCGGCGACAAGCAGGTGCTGTGCGGCCTGTCCGGCGGCGTCGACTCGGCGGTGGCCGCGGCCCTGGTGCACAGGGCCATCGGCGACCAGCTGACCTGCGTCTTCGTCGACCACGGCCTGCTGCGGGCGGGCGAGGCCGAGCAGGTCGAGAAGGACTACGTGGCCGCGACCGGCATCCGGCTCAAGGTGGTCGACGCGTCCGAGGTGTTCCTCGGGCACCTGGCCGGCGTGATCGACCCCGAGCAGAAGCGCAAGATCATCGGGCGCGAGTTCATCCGCACGTTCGAGGCCGCGGCCCGCGAGCTGGACGCCGAGCGGCACATCGAGTTCCTGGTGCAGGGCACGCTCTACCCCGACGTGGTGGAGTCGGGCGGCGGCACCGGCACCGCGAACATCAAGTCTCACCACAACGTCGGCGGCCTCCCCGACGACCTGCAGTTCGATCTGATCGAGCCGCTGCGCACGCTGTTCAAGGACGAGGTGCGGGCCCTGGGCGCCGAGCTCGGCCTCCCGGAGGAGATGGTGCAGCGTCACCCGTTCCCCGGCCCCGGCCTGGCGATCCGCATCATCGGCGCGGTCGACCGCGACCGCCTGGAGATCCTGCGCGCGGCCGACCTGATCGCCCGCGAGGAGCTGACCGCGGCCGGTCTCGACCGGGGCGTCTGGCAGTTCCCGGTGGTGCTGCTGGCCGACGTCCGCAGTGTCGGCGTGCAGGGCGACGGCCGCACCTACGGCCATCCGGTCGTGCTGCGCCCGGTCTCCAGCGAGGACGCGATGACCGCCGACTGGTCCCGCCTGCCCTACGACCTGGTCGCCAAGATCTCCACCCGGATCACCAACGAGGTCCGCGAGATCAACCGAGTGGTGCTGGACGTGACGAGCAAGCCGCCGGGCACCATCGAGTGGGAGTAATCCTCAACTGACCGGCCGGCCCCAGCTCGGGTCGGCCGGGTCGCGCCACGGTGGCGGGGTGGGCGCCGGCTCCTCCGGGATGATGAACCACATCACCGGGTAGGCCAGCAGGGCCACGCCCCACGTGACGGCGGCGAAGATGGCGAAGGCGACCCGGATCAGCACCGGGTCGACGCCGAAGTAACGGCCGATGCCGCTGCAGACGCCGGCGATGACGCGGTCGTCCAGCGGGCGGAGAAGGCGGCGATAGGGTGCGTCAGTCATGTCTCCATGCTGGCTTCGTCCCGGCCCGGCAACCTCGGTGACAGCCCCTATTTGAACCCTGAGATCGGGCCCCAACAAGATCGGAAATTCCCGACACTACGGGTAACCGCCCGGAAGCTCCGAGTGGGCAACAACGCTCTGATCTGCGGTTACGCAGCGCCACCACACTGTCAGGAATACGACAGACGTTTTCTCTAGGTAACATAAACCGGGCAGAATTGCGGCCCGTGACCCCCGCACTGGAACCACTTCGGCGAATCGCCGCGTATGCCGTCGCTACCGACGACGACGGCCGTGTGCTGCTCGTCCGAGCGTCGAGCCGCTCCGGCACCCCCGGCGTCTGGTCGCTCCCCGGCGGCGCAGTCGATCATGGTGAAGACCCCAACCACACCGTCGTCCGCGAAACCGCGGCCGAGACCGGCCTGAGCGTCGCCGTCAGCGGCCTGCGCAACGTGCTGGCCGACATGCGCTCATTGCCGCATCGTGGTGTCACCATCCACACCGACCGCCTGATCTACACCGTGTCGATCCGCGGTGGCAACCTCGTCGATCGGGTCGGCCACAACACCGACCTGGCCCGATGGTTCACGCTGGAGGAGGCGGAGAAGCTCAAGATCCGCCCGTTCGCGGCGGACGCTCTCGGGCTGAGCGCGGCCTCGCCCGACCTGCGCCCCGACGTGGCGCCCACCTTCCCGTCCTTCTACGCCTACGAGGGCCCGGACGGCCTGCACCGGGCGCAGCGCTTCGCGGCGTACGCGATCGCCACCGACGCGGACCAGACCCACGTGCTGCTCACCCGGATCGCTCGCGGCTACCCCGGCGAGGGCTGCTGGCACCTGCCCGGTGGCGGCACCGACTACGGCGAACAGCCCGGCACCGCGCTGATCCGCGAGCTGGTCGAGGAGACCGGCCAGGAGGGCCGGCTGATCGAGCTGCTCGGCGTGGCCAGCCATCGCGACGCGGCCTCGCTCGGCCCGGAGGGCTACCCGATCGACTGGCACGGCGTGCGCGCCTTCTATCGGGTGATCGTCGACGATCCGACCGACGTGATCGTCAAGGACGTCGGCGGGTCGACCTCCGAGGCGATGTGGATGCCGCTGCCCGACGTGCGCCGGCTGGCTGAGTCGGAACTCACCGAGGTGACCGCCGAAGCACTGCAAAAGGCGCGGCTAACCTAGTTAGGTGAAGATCAGACGGGTCGGGGCGTACGGGGTGTGCCGCGACGATTCCGGGCGAGTGCTGCTTGCCCGGAATTCGGCCGCGAGCGAGTTCCCCGGCCTGTGGACGCTGCCCGGCGGCGGTGTCGAGCAGGGCGAACATCCCGATGACGCGGTGATCCGCGAGTTTTTTGAGGAGACCGGTCTGTCTGTTCGGCGGGCCGGCCTCCGCGCCGTGACCGCCGACGTGTTCCGACTGCCCAACGGCCATCTCGAGCACACCGACCGGATCCTCTACGACGTGACGGTCGTGGGCGGCTCGTTGACCGCCGAGGTCGGCGGCACGACCGACCAGGTCGCCTGGGTCGACCCGTCGACGGTCCCGCTGATGGCCTTCACCGCCGATCAACTCGGACTTCCCGCTGATTTCCCTGCTCTTTCCGACAAATCGGATGAGGAGCTGGCCCGGCCGGTCCGGGTGCAGCGCTTCGGGGCGTACGCGGCGGCAACCGACCCGGACGGGCGAATCCTGCTGGCCCGGATCGCCCCGGGATACCCGGGCGCCGGCAACTGGCACCTGGCCGGCGGCGGCACCGATCACGGCGAGACCCCGGAGCAGGCGCTGGCCCGTGAGCTGGTCGAGGAGACCTCGCAACACGGCCGGGTGACCAGGCTGCTGGCCATTTCGTCCCGATATGATCCGTCGGCCGTTGGACCGGAACGGGTGCCGATCGACTGGCACGTCATCCGGGCGATGTTCAGGGTCCAGGTCGACCTGCCGACAGAGCCGATAGTGACCGAGGCAGCCGGCGGATCCACCGCCGAGGCAGGCTGGTTCACGCGGGCCCAGACCGAGCGGCTCCCGCTGAGCGAGTTGGCCCGTGAAGCCATTGAGCAAATTGACCGGGAACGAGCGAGTTAAAATCGTCACACGGGACGTCTGGTCCCGCCGCCCGCTCGTAACAAAGGCCGCCGGTCGGCCTCTCGCCAAGGCTGCGCGGCTGTGCAATCGTGTAACCCCCGCGCATCGGACGGACGCGTGTGCGGCGGGCGACGGGGCTACCACCCACCGCAACAGTGCAGGTGGGCATACCGATCCATGGAGGAGACACACGTGCCGAGAACCCCTTGGCGCCGGCGACGTACGACGGATAGTCCCCGTCCCGCCGGACGCCGTTGGGCAGGCCGTCTGCGCCGCAGTGGCACCATCGCACGGCAGGCTCTGCTGGTGCGCGTGGGCCGCCGAACCGGCGAGTCCGGGCGGGCAGCTACTGCCACCCGGGCCGAGGTGATCTACACGGGGCACGAGCCCGCGCCCGCACCCCGTCCGGTCGTCTCACATGTGATCACTGCCCCGGTCGTGGTGGCCGAGGAGACCTCGCTGCTGCCCGGCGAGCAGACCACCGCGCGCCGCCTGCGGTTCGCCCTGGTCAACTCGTGCACCCTGGCCAGCCTGGCGCTGGGCCTGTTCGCGATCTTCCTGGCCATGTCGGGCGACATCCGCCCGGCCGCCGCCTGCCTGGTCGCGTGCGTGGCGTTCGACGGCCTGGACGGCGCGCTGGCCCGCAAGCTCGGGGTGTCCAGCCCGTTCGGCGCGCAGATGGACTCGCTGGCCGACATGTGCTCGTTCGGCCTGGCCGCTCCCGTGGTGGTCTACGCCTCGCTCGCGCACACCGTGCCCACCGCGGTCGCGGCCGTGGCCTGCGTGCTGGTGGCCGGCTGCGCCGCGATCCGGCTGGCCCGCTTCAACGTCTCGCCCAAGGACGGCAAGTTCTTCTGCGGCGTGCCCACCACGATGGCGGCCGCGGTGCTGGCCGTGACCGTGCTGATCGACCTGCCGGTGCCGGGCCTGGCCCTGCTGGGCGGCGTGGCGCTGCTGGCGTTCTCGATGGTGTCCAGCTTTCCGTACGCAAAGCTGGCCCGCCTGCTGCGCCTGCCCCCGTGGATGTGGCTGCTGCCGGTGGTCGGTGTCCTGGTCGACCCGCGGCTGACGTTCGCCGTGGTCGTCCTGGCCTACCTGCTGAGCGGCCCGGTGCTCTGGGCCCGCGCCCGCCGCGCCTGATCCTCTAAGCAAAATGGGCCGCCCCTCGGGGCGGCCCATTTTTATGCGCTCAGCGCCAGCGGGCGATCACGGTCGAGCCGCCGATAACCTTCTCGTTGACCGCGACCAGCGGGTCGGCCTGGTCGACCGGCAGGTAGACGTCGGTGCGGGAGCCGAAGCGGATCAGGCCCATCCGCTCGCCCCGGGCGACCAGCGTGCCGACCGGCACCCGCTGCACGATCCGGCGGGCGATCAGCCCGGTGCGCTGGGCGACCACGACCGTGCCGTGCTCGGTGTCCAGCACCGTGTACGCCGCCACGTTGTGCTCGGCCGCCGCGGTCATCGCGTTCGCGTAGCCGCCGTCCTCGACGAAGTAGTCGGTCACCCGGCCGGCCACCGGCACCCGGTTGACGTGCACGTCGAGCACCGACAGGAACACCGCGATCCGCAGGAACTCGCCCGGCCCGAACCGCTCGTCGGTCATCCGCTCGACCGACAGCACCCGCCCGTCGGCCGACGACACGACCGCGGCCGGGTCGGTCGGCACGTCCCGCTCGGGGTCGCGGAAGAACGCCGCCACCGGCGCCGCGGCCAGCGCGGGCAGGAGCCACAGCTTCGACTTGGGGCGGGTGGTGCGGGCCAGCGCGGCCAGCCCGAGCGCGATGCCGGCCGCGGCCACCCCGTTGGAGTCGATGTGCATGCCGCGGGTGACCGGCACGCTGGACGGGCGGTATGCCGGGGCGAGCGTGGCCGCCACCTTCGTGTCGGCCGGGGTGAACCGCAGCTTGTGCACGCGCAGCGGCGGCGAGTTGCGCACCACCAGCTCGGTGCCGACCCCGAAGAGCGCGCCCTGCCGGAACAGCTCGGCGGCGGCGCCGCCGGTGCGGCCGGGCGTCGCCGGGGTGGCCAGCGTGACCACCGCACCGTCGGTCAGGTATTTGCCGAGTTGATCGAGCAGGCCGCGGACCTCCTGCGCGGTGCCGGTGATCGGCTCGCCCACGATCACCACGTCGGCGGGCTGCGCCTCGTCGAGCGCGTCCACCACCTTCACCCGATCGGCGATCCAGCCGCCCAGCCCGGTGATGTGGTCGCGGAGCAGTTCGGCGGTGCTGCGCTCGCCGGCCACCAGGGTGAGCGTGTCGCCGGGGAGCAGCGCCTCGACCGCGGCGGCCACCACGAGCGACGCGTGGTCGGCGCCGACCACCAGCGCGGACGTGGCCGCGTTGTGCCGGGCGAACTCCGCGGTGAGCGCGCGGGCAGCGATGCTCCCGATGCCGACGATGGGTGCCTTGGAGACGGCGGGGTACGAGGTCATGGGGCCGAGCATATTGCGCCGCCCGTGAGCGGTCTGCTCACGGGCGGCTGCATCAGTTGCTGCGCGGTTGGTCGGCCTGATCCGGATGTTCCTTCCGGAAGCGCTCGGCCGGGTCGTCGAGCAGTTCCTGGACGATCGAGGCGTGCATCTCGGGCGGCAGATCACCCGGGATGGCGGGCTCGGCCGGCTGCGGCTCGACGGTCGCGGTGGCCTGGACGGGCGGGGTGCGCCGGCCGGTGCGGATGGCGCCGAGCAGGCCGATCACCCCGAACATGATCAGGCCGCCGGCCACCATCCAGCCGACCGCCGGCAGGTGGATGGTCATCATCCGCGACAGCGCCCACCAGAGCGCGACCAGCAGGAAGATCAGGCCGAAGCTCAGCGAGACTCCATCGGTGCGATGCGGCTTCATCGGAGCACCTCCACGTTGCCCGTGTCCATCTGAAGATCGAGCTTGAGGGTGCCGCCGCCGGTGCCGTCGGAGCCCAGATCGGTGACCGTCTGCGTGGTGTCGTTGCGGTCGCCGGTGAATTCGTGCCCGAAGAGCACCGCTCGGCCACCGTCGATCTTGACGTCGGCGACGGTGTCGACGTTCGGCGGGAGCAGGACCCGCATCTGACCCACCTTCATGGTCATCGTGATGAGTTGGCTCTGGTCTTTGAAGTCGATGGCGCGCAGGTCGAGCGTGGCGTTGCCGGCGGTGAAGTCATACCGGTCGGCGACCGCCGCCACCGTTTCCGGGCGGTAGACGCTGTTGCCGACGTCGCCGCCCCAGCGCTCGACGCCGTTCGAGACGAACAGGCCGATCGAGGTCAGGACGGCCAGGGCGATCAGGCCGCGGGCCCGGCCGAACCAGGCGCCCACGATCAGGCCGAGGGCGATCGTGATCAGGGCGGCCGCGAAGTAGGCGGAGACCGCGATGCTCGCGCCGGCCGTGTCGATCGCGGCCATCGTGCCGATCACCACGATCACCGCGAAGAAGGTGAGGCGGCCGAGCTTGGAGCGCTCACGCGGCGGTTTCGGCGGCTTGGGCGGGCGGGGCTGCTGCAGCGGGTGGCCCTGGTGGTGCTGCGTGGGGCCGGCCCAGGGGCCGTGCGGGGCGAACGGCGGGCGGTAACCGCTGGGCGGCGGCGAGAACGGCGGTCGCGGGGGCAGCGGCGGCTCGGTCACCGGTTCCGTGGCCGGTGCGGCCGTGGTCGCCGAAGATGCGAAGCCGGCCGGAGCGTACGCCGCAACGGGCTGCTCTGCCGTCGGGAAGCTGCTGGTCGGGAAGCCGACCGGCGGCTCAGCGGCCGGCGGGGGCGGGGGAAACGTCGCGGGCGTGCCGCCGTTTCCCCGTTTGATCAGCAGGACCGCGCCGAGGATCACCGCGGCGGCCAGCAGGCTGGCCCGCATCCCGTCGTTGACGATGAACCCGAACGAGATCACCGCGGCCGCGCCGAGCAGCACGACCGACAGCGGCGCCATGCCGGAGCGGCCCCGGCCGAGCAGCGACTCGATCGGTGAGGCGGTGTCGCCCTCAGCCGGGATGATCAGCCAGCCGATCAGATAAAGAAGGACGCCGACACCGCTCAGGACGCCGAGCACGGCGACCAGCACCCGCCAGAGGACCGGGTCGGTGTTGGTGGCCCGGGCCATCGCCGCGCAGACGCCGGCAACATATCGGCCCTGGCGGGGGCGGACGAGGTGCTCGCGGGAGAAGGCGGGCCCGGTGGTGGTCGGTGGGGTCTGCTCCGTCGTCGGCGCCGAGGCGGAATCCGACGACGCGGCGGAGGCGGCGGAGTTGATGGGGTCGTCGGTCATGCCATCGATCCTGTCTTCGAAGGCGCCCTAGTCGCTTCCGGAGCCGACCCTGAGGCCACCCTGAGATCCGGACGGCCCGATACCGGGGGTCTTACCCCGTGGCCCGGGACCGCCGAACGTGTGACGATCGGAGGACCGAACTTAGGAGGAGCCATCAGCACCGCGGTCAACGCACCCACCCGCCGGCTGTACCGGCCACGTGACCACCGGATCATTGCCGGCGTCGCGTCCGGTCTCGCCGAGCATCTGGGTGTCCCGCTGCTGGCGGTTCGCATCGCGCTCGTCGTCCTCCTCGGCTTCAGCGGCCTGGGCCTGTTGCTTTATGCGGCCTTCTGGGCGGTCCTGCCGCAACAGATTCCCACCGCCGACGCGCCGCCGCGACGCGACCTGGCGATGTTGCTGCCATTTGCGGCGATCGGTCTCGGCGTGGTGCTGCTGCAGGCACTGGTCTTCAAGGACAGCGTGGCCGGCACGGTCGGCTGGCTGATCGCGGTGGTCGCGGTCGGCGCCGGCATCATCTGGCACCAGTCCGACCCGTCCCGCCGCGGCCAGCTGGCCGGCAACCTGCCGCAGACGCCCTGGCTGGCCGCCGTGGTGGCGGAAAGCGACCGCCGGTTCTTCCTGCTCCGTTTCATCGGCGGCGGCGTGCTGGTGGCCACCGGCATCATCGGCGTGGTCGCGGTCTACGCCCCGGCCGGCTCGCTCGGCTCGGTGTTCAACGGCGTGATCTTCGCGCTGGTCGGCCTGCTCGGTGTCGGCGTGGTCGCCGCCCCATTGCTCTACCGCATGTTCAACCAGCTGCGCACCGAGCGCGAGGGCCGCATCCGGGAGCAGGAGCGCGCCGAGGTGGCCGCCATGATCCACGATCAGGTGCTGCACACGCTGGCGCTGATCCAGCGCAACTCGGCCGACATCAAAGAGGTGCAGCGGCTGGCCCGCGGCCAGGAGCGAAGCTTGCGCAACTGGCTCTACAAACCGACCGCCTCGCCGACCGAGCGGTTCGCCGCGGCTCTCGAGCAGGCCGCCGCCGAGGTCGAAGACACCTATGCGATCAGTGTCGAGACCGTCGTGGTCGGCGACACCCAGTGCGACGAGCGGGTGGCTGCGCTCGTCGCGGCGGCCCGCGAGGCCCTGGTCAACGCGGCCCGGCACGCCGGGGTGCAGACCGTCTCGCTCTACGCCGAGGTCGAGGCGGACGAGTTGAGCGTGTTCGTGCGTGATCGCGGAGCGGGGTTCGACATCGATAGCGTGGAGGAGTCGCGCCACGGAGTCCGAGGGTCGATCATCGGGCGTATGAAACGACACGGCGGGCGTGCCGAGATCCGCAGTACGCCCGGCGAGGGCACTGAGGTCCGCCTCATGTTGTCCGTGACCCGAGAAAGCATGACCGCAGGAAAGGAGTCCGCACGATGAGCGAGACCGAGGCCGAGGTCGGCCGTCTGCGGGTCTTCCTGGTCGACGACCACGCGATGTTCCGCGCCGGGGTGCGCGCCGAGCTGGGCGTCCACGTCGACGTGGTGGGTGAGGCGAGCACGGTGGCCGAGGCGGTCAGCAAGATCGCCACGATCGAGCCGGACGTGGTGCTGCTCGACGTGCACATGCCCGACGGCGGCGGGCGCGCGGTTCTGGACGCGATGCGCCGTTCCCACCCGCAGGTCCGTTTCCTGGCGCTGTCCGTCTCCGACGCGGCCGAGGACGTGATCGGCCTCATCCGGGCCGGCGCGCGGGGCTATGTAACCAAGACCATCTCGCCGGACGAGTTGGCCGCCGCGATCCGGCGGGTGGCCGACGGCGATGCGGTGTTCAGCCCGCGGCTGGCCGGCTTCGTGCTGGACGCTTTCGCCTCCCGTCCGGACGTGCCGGTCGCCGACCCCGAGCTCGACCAGCTCACCAACCGCGAGCGCGAGGTGTTGCGCCTGCTCGCGCGGGGTTATGCGTACAAGGAGATCGCCAAGGAGCTGTTCATCTCGATCAAGACGGTGGAGACCCACGTCTCCAACGTTCTGCGCAAGCTTCAGATGAGCAACCGTTACGAATTGTCACGATGGGCGGCCGACCGGCGGCTTGTCTGACTTCTGCCAACTTCGTCGCTGCGGTGCGTCGTAGATCGCACACCGAGTGACATATTTGCAGGTCAAGGCGCTGTGGACGGCGTCCGCCGGTAAGCCGTATCCTGGCCGTCGCTAGTATCGGCTTGGTAACAGGGCACCGGCGTTCGGTATCGCTGTGTCACAGTTGCTCGGGCTCACAGACCCCCGTGAGCCGACGAAGGAGGCATCCTCCACATGCGTGGGAATGGCCCATGGAAGATGGCGGCCGGTGTGGCCGCCATCGCCTTGTTGGCGGGCGGCTGCTCCGGCGGCTCCTCGGACGACGACGAGACCCTGCCGAACACCATCAGCATCGGGATCGTCGAGCCGGACAGCCTGGTTCCGTCGAACACGACGGAGGCGAACGGCTCGTCCGTGCTGGCGTCGATTTTCTATCCGCTCATCCGGTTCGACGACAACAGCAACCCCTACACGGTGGCTGCTGAGTCGATCACGCACGACAAGGCCAACAAGGTCTGGACGATCAAGCTGCGTTCCGGCTTCACCTTCAGCAACGGCGAGCCGGTCACCGCCGACAACTACATCAACGCCTGGAATTACGGCGCCTACGGGCCGAACGCTCAACTCGCGTCGTACTTCTTCAGCCGGATCGACGGCTACGCGCAGATGCAGTCGATCGACCCGGACGGCTCCGGCCCGGACAAGGCCTCGGAGCCGAAGGCCAAGAAGCTGACCGGGCTCGCGAAGCTCAACGACCTCACCTTCCGGGTGACCCTCTCGGCCGGCTTCTCGGGCTGGGAGTCGGTGATGGGCAACGACTCGTTCTATCCGCTGCCCAAGGCCGCGTTCAAGTCCGACGGCGTGCTGGCGGACGGGTTCGGCGACGCCCCGATCGGTAACGGCCCCTTCAAGATGAAGGGCAAGTGGGAGCACGACTCGAAGATCGTGGTGGAGAAGGTCGCCGACTTCAAGGGCACCATCCCCAAGGTCGACGGCATCACCTGGAAGATCTACCAGGACCTGGGCGCGCAGTACGCGGACCTGATCGCCGGCAACCTCGACGTCGAGACGAAGATCCCGATCGAGAGCCTCGCCTCGGCCTCCGGTGACCTCGGCGCCCGCCTGCAGAAGAGCAAGAGCTCGGCGTTCTCGTTCGTCGGTTTCCCGCTCTACGACAAGGACTACCAGAACCGGGATGTCCGCCGGGCGATCTCCATGGCGATCAACCGCGAGGAGATGACCGACCAGATCTTCCTGGGCTCGGAGACTCCGGCCACGTCGTTCGTCTCGCCGGTGGTCGCCGGTTACCGGGCGAACACCTGCGGCGACAACTGCGTGTACAACCCGACCGAGGCCAAGGATCTGTACACGAAGGCCAACGGCCCCAAGGATCTGAAGATCTCGTACAACGCCGACGGCGGCCACAAGGCCTGGGTCGACGCGATGTGCAACCAGATCAAGGCGTCGCTCGGTGTCAACTGCACCGGTTCGCCGGAGCCGAAGCTGGCCGACCTGCTCAAGAAGGTGCGCGAGCACAAGTCGGTCGGCATGATCCGGCTGGCCTGGGCGATGGACTACCCGCTCATGGAGAACTACCTCGCCCCGCTCTACACCACGGACGGGTCGTCGAACTACTACGGCTACACCAACACGGCGTTCGACAGTCTGGTCGCCGAAGGCTCGGCCGCGGCCACCACGCAGGCGGCGCAGAAGAAGTGGCAGGACGCCGAGGACATCCTGGCGACCGACATGCCGGTTCTCCCGCTGCGCTTCGGCCAGAACGTGTACGGCTTCTCGGAGAAGGTCACGAACGTGAGCATGGACCTCTTCCAGAAGGTGGACATATACAAGATCGAAGTGGCCAGCTAGCCTGGCCGCTCGAAACGCGGTGGCGTCACGGCCGAACCCGTGGCGCCACCTTTCTTCGGCAAAAGGCCCACCCGAATGCTCCGCTACATCGTGCGGCGTCTGCTGCAGATGGTCCTCACCTTCTTCGGGGCCACGTTCATCGTGTACGCCCTGATGTTCGCGGTGCAGGACGACCCGATCCAGGCGCTCGTCGGCGAACGACCCATCACCGCGAGCCAGCGCACCGCTCTGACCGAGCGGTTCCACCTGAACGACAACTTCTTCGCGCAGTACTGGTACTACATGAAGGGCCTGCTGACCGGCGATTTCGGGACGTCGATGACCAACCGGAAGGTCGCCGACATGCTGGCCGACGCCTGGCCGGTCACCCTGCGCCTGTCGCTGCTGGCGATCGTCATCGCGGCCGCCGTCGCGATCCTGGCCGGCGTCGTCTCCGGCATCCGGCGCGGCAGCATCTTCGACAACGCGACCCTGGTCATCACGCTGATCGTGCTGGCCATGCCGATCGTGGTGCTGGCCCCGCTCGCCCAGCTGATCTTCGGCATCAAGCTCGGCTGGTTCCCGGTCACGGCGGGCAAGGACGCGAGTCTGTGGCAGCTGCTGTTGCCCGCGATCGTGCTGGCCAGCCTGGTCGTCGCCACCGAACTGCGGGTGACCCGGGCGTCGGTCGCCGAAAACCTGCGGGCCGACTACGTGCGTACGGCGCGGGCCAAAGGCCTCACCCGGGCAAGGGTGATCGGCGTGCACGTGCTGCGCAACTCGCTCATCCCGGTGATCACCCTGATCGGAGTGGACCTCGGCGCGTTGATGTCGGGCGCCATCGTCACCGAGAAGGTGTTCAACATCCCCGGCGTCGGCTTCAACCTCTTCCGCGGCATCCGCACCGAGGACGGCCCGCTGGTGGTCGGCTTCGTCAGCGTGCTGGTGATCGTCTTCCTGGTCGTGAACCTGCTGGTGGACCTGCTGTACGCCGCCCTCGATCCGAGGATCCGCTATGAGTGACTCCGCGGTCAGCGAACAGGCCGTACTGGAAAAGGTCGTCGGCAAGCCCCGCAGCCTGGCCTCCGACGCCTGGCATGACCTGCGCCGCAGCAAGATCTTCTGGATCGCGTCGGTGCTGATCCTGGTGATCCTGCTGATGGCGGCCTGGCCGTCGCTGTTCACCTCGGCCGACCCGCGTGCCTGCGTGCTCAGCCGCCAGCACCGCGGGGCGAGCGGCAGCGCCATCTTCGGCTACGACTTCCAGGGCTGCGACGTCTACGCCAAGACCGTCTACGGCGCTCGCTACTCGATCGTCGTCGGCGTCTTCGCCACCCTGATCTCCGGCGTCATCGGCGCCGCGGTCGGGCTCTCGGCCGGCTTCTTCGGTGGCTGGATCGACGCGATCCTGTCCCGCTTCATCGACATCGTGCTCGGCGTGCCGCTGCTGCTCGGCGCGATCGTGCTGGCCAAGCGGCTCTCGGCGAACCCGGAGAGCAACGGCGTCTTCGCGGTGACGTTCACCCTCGGCGTGCTGGGCTGGACCACCGCGGCCCGGGTGATGCGCTCCTCGGTGCTCACGGCCAAGAACCAGGACTACGTGGCGGCGGCCCGAATGCTCGGGGCGAGCAACAGCCGGCTGCTGTTCCGGCACATCCTGCCCAACTCGATGGCGTCCTTCACCGTGGTGCTGACGATCCTGCTCGGCATCAACATCGCCAGCGAGGCGACCCTGTCGTTCCTCGGCATCGGGCTCAAGGGCGACGCGATCAGCTGGGGCATCGCGATCTCCGAGGCGACCGGTTACGTGCGGGTCGCGGCCGGCCCGCTGATCTGGCCGTCGCTGTTCCTGGCCGCCACCGTGCTGGCCTTCATCATGCTCGGCGACGCCGTCCGCGACGCCTTCGACCCGAAGCTGCGGTGACCGGAGTGACAGACATCAACGTCGGCCTCGATCCCCGCGCACCCCTGCTGCACGTCGACGACCTGCGCGTCGAGTTCCGCACCCGGGACGGCGTGGCCCGGGCCGTGAACGGCGCCAGCTTCTATCTCAACCCGGGGGAGACCCTCGCGATCCTCGGCGAGTCCGGCTGCGGCAAATCGGTCACCGCCCAGGCGGTGATGGGCATCCTCGACACGCCGCCCGCGCACGTCACCGGCGGCCGGGTCCTCTTCCGCGGCGTCGACCTGCTGAAACTGTCGGAGAACGAGCGCCGCGGCTTCCGCGCCAACCGCATCGCGATGATCTTCCAGGACGCGTTGTCCGCCCTGAACCCGGTCTACACGGTCGGCTTCCAGTTGGCCGAGATGTTCCGCAAGCACCGCGGGATGTCCCGGAAGGACGCCAAGCAGCGCTCCATCGAGCTGCTCGATCAGGTGCGCATCCCGGCGGCGAAGGAGCGGATCAACGACTATCCGCACCAGTTTTCCGGGGGCATGCGCCAGCGGGTCATGATCGCGATGGCGCTGGCCCTCGACCCCGAGGTGCTGATCGCCGACGAACCGACCACGGCTCTCGACGTGACCGTCCAGGCGCAGATCATGGGCCTGCTCGCGGAGCTGCAGCACCAGCGCAACATGGGTCTGATTCTGATCACCCACGACATGGGTGTGGTGGCGGATGTCGCCGATCGGATCTCGGTCATGTACGCCGGCCGGATCGTCGAGGAGGCGCCGGTCTACGACATCTACGCGCGCCCTGCCCACCCGTACACCAAAGCGCTCTTGGAATCGATTCCGCGTCTCGATCACAAGGGCCGGCAGCTCAACGTGATCCGCGGCCTCCCGCCGTCGCTGACCGACATCCCGGCGGGTTGCTCGTTCCATCCGCGCTGCGGCTATGCCCGCGACATCTGCCGGTCGGATCAGTCGCCGCCGGTCTATCAGATCGCCCCGCACCGCTTCGCGCGCTGCCACTTCATCCGGGAGGTGCTCGGTGTCTGACGTGTCCGATCTGGTGCTCGACGCCCGGGGCCTGGTCAAACACTTCCCGATCACCCAGGGCATCGTCTTCAGGTCGAAGATCGGCGCGGTCCGCGCGGTCGACGGCGTGGACCTGCAACTGCGTCGCGGCGAGACCCTCGGCATCGTCGGCGAGTCCGGCTGCGGCAAGTCGACACTGGCGAAACTCCTGGTCGGCCTGGAGAAACCGACGGCCGGCGAGATCATGGTGCGCGGCGACGACATGACCCGCCTCTCCGGCCACGCCCTGCGCCGGGCCCGCCGCAACATCCAGATGGTGATGCAGGACCCGTACACGTCGCTGAACCCGCGCATGACGGTCGGCGACATCATCGGCGAGCCGTTCGAGATCCACCGCGACGCCGTCCCGCGCGCCGGCCGCGAACGCGCGGTCCAGGAGCTGCTCGATCTGGTCGGGCTGAACCCCGACCACATCAACCGCTACCCCCACCAGTTCTCCGGCGGCCAGCGCCAGCGCATCGGCATCGCGCGCGCCCTGGCGCTACGCCCCGAGATCCTCGTCTGCGACGAGCCGGTGTCCGCCCTGGACGTCTCCATCCAGGCTCAGGTGATCAACCTGCTCGAACGCCTGCAGCGCGAACTGGGCCTGTCCTACATCTTCATCGCCCACGACCTGTCGGTGGTCCGGCACATCTCCGACCGGGTGTCCGTGATGTACCTCGGCAAAATCGTCGAGACCGGCTACCACATGGCCATCTACGAGCAGCCCACACACCCGTACACCCAGGCCTTGCTCTCCGCGGTCCCGGTGCCGGACCCGCGCCTGCGCGGCCACCGCGACCACATCGTCCTGGAGGGCGACGTGCCGTCCCCGGCCAACCCGCCGTCGGGTTGCCGCTTCCGCACCCGCTGCTGGAAGGCCCAGCCCTACTGCGCCGACCACGAGCCACTGCTCCAGATCCGCCAGCGGGCCCCCCACCCGAGCGCCTGCCACTACGCCGAGATCCGGGACGTACTGCACCGCTACTAAAACCATTTGGAAGTACGCATACCCGACACCGGCCCGGGTTGTCAGTTTGCGCTGACTGCAACACCGGGCCGTGCGCCCGCTACGGCCAGGTGGGCACTCAGGCCGGGCGGAAGCCGTCGTCTTTGACGCCGCTGATGAAGGCCGCGAAGTCGGCGGGCGTGAACTTGAGGATCGGCCCGGTGCGGTCCTTCGAGTCGCGGACGCCGATGGTGCCGTCCGTCAGCCGGCCGACCTCAACGCAGTTTCCCGAACCGTTGCTGCGAGTGCTCTTGCGCCAGACCCCGCTGACCTCGACCTGCGCCACCTGCTCGTCCTTCCGTCTACGTGCCTGCCGCCTCGGCAATGAGCGCGGTCGACGCCCGCTGGTCACGGCCGGATGCGGTCAAATGGGTGAACAAGACCGAGTATTCGCGAGCCTGTACACCCTCCACGTAGAGGCTACCGGCCCGTGTCTCGATGTAGACCACTGGCGAGTCGCCGGGCTCGGGGAACGAGAGGATCGAGAAGGAGCTTCCCATCGATCCGTGCTCGCAGACATCAAAGGGAAGCACCTGGATGGTCACTCCCGGCGTTTCTGCCGACGCTTGCAGCCGTTCGAGCTGTTCGCGCATCACGCTGGGGCCGCCGACGGGGCGCATAAGCACGCTCTGATCCAGAATCACCCAGAGCTTCGGCCTGTGCTCAGCGCCCTGGCGTCTCATTCGCAGTTCGACGCGGCGGTCGACTTCTGCCGTCGAAGCCTCGGGGTGCTCCGCGCGGATGATGGCGCGTGCGTAGTCGGGTGTCTGGAGTACGCCGGGAACAAGCTGGGATTCGAAAGTTCGGATTTCGCTCGCCTCGGCTTCGAGGCCCACGTATGTCTCGAACCAGTCCGGCAGCACCTCGGAGTAGCTCTGCCACCACCCACGCTTGCGGGCTTCCCTGGCAATCTGAAGTAGAGCTTCGAAGTCGTCGCCCTCGACGCCATACGTGCTGAGCAGGGAACTCGCCGCGGGGACGGAGATCGACACCTGCGCGTTCTCGATGCGGCTGAGCGCCGACTTCGAGATGCCGACCTCCTTCGCCACGTCGTCGATCGTTCGGCCGGACTGGTCGCGGAGTCGTCGCAGCGCCGCAGCAAGTCGGCGGCGCCGGACCGTTGGGCTCACAGCATTCACGCAACGCATTCTCCGCCCCCTCGCAGGGCTAGTGCAACGTACCCGAAATGGGAATCCCGATCTGGGCGTTGCCAATCGGGGCGGCCCCGAGCATTATGGCCGGGTAACAGGCACCGTGCTTTCAAGATCGCACACGGTGCGGAAGCTCCCCGGGCCTCGCGTTGTGAATCGAGGGGATCGGGTCGAGGAGTGGCGGGGCGCCGGCCGAAGCCCCCAGGAACTGCGCCGGTGCTCCGCCGCTCACCATCGGAAGGAGCGAGGCGCTGTGACCCTGGCGGGTGCTGTTATCGCGTCACTGCTGGTCGGCTCCTGGCCGGTCTGATGTCCTTCAAGAAGTCGCAGGAGTTCTGTCCCGCTCATGGGGTGACGACGAACTGCCCACTGTGTATGAAAGGCAATCCGGCCGATGAGCGACGGGGAGCTGGGGTACGTCCTCAGTTTGACGTTCGACGTGCAGGACCCGGACGAGGCCCAGCGCCTTGTCCGTCAGCTCGTGCTCTCGATCGAGCACCTGCCGACGCTGGAGTTCGAGGCAACGTTCATCTCTCCCGGGGGCCTGCCGACCCGGCGGATCTGGGTCTTCTGCGGTTACTTCATCGCGGGCGGTGGCCGCTGCCGGCTGCCCAGCATGCACGAGGGGCCACACTCGCCGGAGTGGCCTGACGACGGGCTCTGAGCCTAGAGGGGACCGCGGCCGGCTCGGAGGATCATCAGGGCGATCTGGGTGCCGTCGGGGCCGAGGGCCTCGCGGAAGCGCTCGACGATCTCGCGTTCGCGGGAGAGCACCAGGCGGGTGCCGCCGCTGGCCATGCGGGTCTTGCCGACGGCCTGGGAGATGCGGGCTCGTTCCAGCCACAGGTCGATGATGGCCTGGTCGATCTCGTCGATGCGCTCGCGCATCGCGATGATCTCCTCGGCGGCCAGAGTCTCGCCTGCACCGGTCGGCTGGTCAGCCACGTCCGCGGTCATATCGTGCTCCTCGGGTGCTTGCGCCCCGGTCGGCCCGGCCCGGGCAGCATCAAGCCCCGGGCTGGGAGGCCCGGGGCTCGATGTAGGTCTGTCGTTCAGACGAGGCCTACGGCCGCCGGACATCCGGTGCCGTAGTAAAAAAATCGTGCCCGCTGAATCACGCAGCCGAGTATGCCCCCGTCCGGAACCGCTCCGCAAGGAAACCGCCCGAACCGTGGGATGGACGTCGGGGCTGACGATCAGGGCAAAGGGGCCCACGCTGAGATTGGCGGGCCCCTTCGCCGCGGTCAGGCGATCGTGCTGATCCGCTTGGTGTCGCCGGGGGCGACGGGGGCGGCGCCGAGGTAGGCGACCAGGGCGTCGATGTCGAAGCCCGGGGCCGTGGTGCGGCCCGTGCCGGTGGCCAGGACGGTGAAGCCGTCGCCGCCGTTGGCCAGGAAGTCGTTCGTGGTGACCTGGTAGTTGGTGGCGGGGTCGATGGCCACGCCGTTGAGCTTCAGCTCGGTGATCTTCGAGCCGAGCGCGGCCGAGGCGCTCCACGTGTAGGTGAGGCCGGCCGACACCTGGAGCATCTTCGTGGTGGTCTGGCCCTTGTAGCCGGTGAACTGCTGCTCCAGCGCGTCCTTGAGCTGCGCCCCGGTCAGCGTCTGGGTAACCACCAGGTTGTTGAACGGCTGGACGGTGAACGCCTCGCCGTAGGTGATCTGGCCGACCGCCTCACCGCCCGCCGACGCCTCGGCGTCGAAGTCGGCCCGGATGCCGCCCGGGTTCATCAGCGCGATCTGAGCGTTGCTCGACTTGGTGTAGGCCAGCTGGCCGTCGGCGATCACGTCACCGAGCGGGGTCTCGCCGGCCGCCGTCGCGGTGCGGGTGATGTCCGCGGTGATGCTGCCGACGATCTTGTTGGCGATCGGGGCGACCGCGGTGCGGTACTTGTCGGCGATCTTCTTGGCGCCCGCGTCGACGGTGTCGGGGTTCTTCAGGTAGACGCCGGCCGCGTCCTTCTTCCAGCCGCCCGCGCCGTCCGAGACGCCGTTCTCGACGATCACGTTGTGCGCGGTGATCTCGGCGAACTTGCCGCTGCGCTTGTCGATCGAGTAGTCGATGTCGGTGATCAGCTGGCCGTTGGTGCCGGCGCTGGTGACGACGCTCGTGCCCGTCGAGTTGGGCAGGCTGCACGAGTAGAAGCGGTGGGTGTGACCCGAGACGACCAGGCCGATCTCCGGGTTGAGGCCCTTGACGATGTCGATGACCGGGCCGGAGAAGTTGGTGCAGTCGGACACGCCCGGGGTCGGGGTGGCCGAGCCCTGCTGGCCGCCCTGGTGCAGCAGCAGCACCTGAGCCTTGACGCCGAACAGCTTGAGCAGGTTGCTCCACTTGTTCGCGGTCTCGATCTCGGGGGCGAAGTGCACGTTTTTAATACCGGCCGGGTTGACGATGCCGGCCGTGCCCTCGAGGGTCAGGCCGATGAAGCCGACCGGAACGCCGTCGATGAACTTGATCTCGATCGGCGGCAGGATCGGCAGGCCGGTCTTGTTGTTGATCGTGTTCGCGGCCAGGTAGGTGAACTTGGCCCCGTAGAACGGGTCGCCGTCCTGGCAGCCGTCGGTCGGGTGGCAGCCGCCGCGCTGGAGGCGGATCAGCTCGTCCACACCCTCGTCGAACTCGTGGTTGCCGACCGAGCTGACCTGCAGCCCGACCTGGTTCATCAGCTCGATCGTCGGCTCGTCGTGGAACGCCGCGCTGACCAGCGGCGAAGCGCCGACCAGGTCGCCGGCGCCGACGGTCAGCGTCTGCCGGCCCTCGGCTTTCGCCTCGGCGCGAAGCTTCTTGAGGTACGTCGCCAGGTATTCGACACCGCCGGCCGGCGTCGAAGTGCCGGACGCGTTGACCACGGCGCCGCTGCCGCTGGGCGGGTCGATCGCGCCGTGGAAGTCGTTGTAGCTCAGGAACTGACCCTTAGCGACCTTGGATCCCTGCGGGAAGCCGTAGGAGACGCTCACCGGCTTGAACTCGGCGGGCGGGGCGGCGGCACCGGGCGCCTGCCGGGCGATCGGCAGGGCGGCCACGACGGCCAGGGCGAGGGCGGGTGCGGCCAGATGGCGCAGCACTCGTTTCATATCAGAAGCTCCCGATCAGGGTTAACGGTCGATCAACGTCCGTCAGCTTGGCCCATCGACGCAGGTGAGCGCCACAACGTTCAGGTGACAACTCTGTTGCTGGTCGGCTATCCGACCTGGTGCGTCATCCAATTGACACACGTCGTGGTGACATGCCGGAAATCTGTTCCGAACACGCTCCGGGAAGCATCGTCCAGGGCGTACCGCAAGCGCAGGCGAAGCCGGACAAACTCCATCGCACGGGGCTCGCCGAACGCCGTGACCAGACAGTCCACCGCGAAGTGGCCCTGCGCGTAGAACGCGGCGACCTCCTTCTCGCTCGCACCGTCCCGCAGCGGGTGGGCGGCCAGCCGGGTGGGTTTCTGCAGCGACCGCCGGTTGTACGTGTCGAAGGCACGCTTGGGCTGGGCGCCGATGTATTCCGCCACGCCCTCGACGAGCCACATGTCCTCGTGCCGGGAAGTCACCCCGCCGATCGTGGCGACGTGGCCGAACTCGTGCTGGATCACCTCGCGCAGAGCGGCCGTCGTGGTCAGCTTGCTCGGGTTGATCACCACGTCGGCGCCGGCCTCGCCCAGCGGCTGCATGTAACCCACCGCCCAGTCGGTCGCCTTGCCGCCGTACCAGCTGCGCCAGAGCTTGTCGGTCGCGATGAACAGGCGGTATCTCGTCTGGCGGTTGCCGGCGTAGGCGGCGTACCGGTCGTCGATCGCCGCCGCGCCGTCCGCGATCCTGGTGATCTCCGGCAGCCGGCTCTTCAGTGCCGGCGGGGCGCCGACCGTCACCCGCTTGCCCTGGGCGAAGACGAGGTCACCCTTTTCCCACGGGGTCGGCTGCAGGTCGGTCAGCTGGCCGGGCCGAGCCTCGGCCATGATCACATTGGACTTGACGGTCAGTTTCTGGGCGATCTTGGGCCGCTCCGCCGGGCACTTCGCACCGGCGAAGCAGTACGAGAGCTCGACGTCGACCGTCGGCGGGCTCGTGGCCGTGATGCGATAGTCCACTGTGGTCACGTGCAGAGCCTGCAGACTTCGGTAGAGATCGCGGTAACGCTGCCGGAGCGGTGCGGCCACCGGTTTGAGCCAGCCGGCCTGGTCGCCTCGGGACAGCGCGGTGGCCTGGGCGGCCAAGATCTGCTTGACCGGATCGGCCGGGCTGGGGGTGGCGGCACCGGCCGGGATCACCCGGGTGGGGTCGCCCGGACCGGTGATCAGGATGGACACGGTGATCGCCAGCACGGCGACCAGAACGAGACCGCCGATGCGCCGAGCCAGGTCATGCGCCCCCGTGACATCCCGCACCGCGCCTCCTGGGGCCGGACCTGCCTGTTGTCCGAGTGAAACAGAAGCTCGTTTGTGTCGCACCCCCTCGGCATGATGATTGGCATGCGAGCGGCGGGTTGGATAGTGAGCGTGGGGCTGGGCGCCTTGGTGCTCTCCTTCCTCGTGCTGCATAGCGACCTGCTGTCCATGGGCGACCAGCTCGCCAGCGTGATCAGCTGTGCGGTCGCGGTGGCCGGCATGGTGTTCACGGCCTCGGTGCAGCGGCGGCAGGCGATCGACCCAGCGGAGCGGCGGCGGCGCGCCACCGAGGAGCTGGCGCTGCGCATCCGTCGGCAGTGGACCCGCGAGGCGACCGAGCGTGGTTTGCTGCACGCCGAGCCGTTGCACGTGCGCTGGGCGTCGACGTCGCGGCCGGTGCAGACGACGCCCGCCTCCATCGCCGGAGCGGGCGTGACCAAGCTGCGGTTGCACGGCGACGTGGTGGGCATCGCGGCCGCCTTCCGTCAGTTGCCGCAGCGCAAGCTCGTGGTGATCGGCGCGCCCGAGGCCGGGAAGTCGTCTCTGGCCGTGCTCTTGGTCAACGGCCTGCTCGACGCTCCGCTTGCCGCCGAGCCGGTGCCGGTGCTGCTCAACATCGCCGGGTGGGACCCGGCCGAGCATCTCGACGCGTGGCTCGTCCGGCAGTTCGCCGAGCAACACCCGTTCCTCGCCCGGGAAATAGCGAGGGAGCTGGTCGAGCGGGAGATGGTGCTGCCGGTCCTGGACGGCCTCGACGAGATGCCGGCAACGCTGGGTAAAGATGCGATCATGGCCCTCGACGACGCGCTGGGCGGAAAACGACCCTTCGTGTTGACCTGCCGCGCCGAGGAATACGAAGCCTTGGTGGCCGCCACCGGCCGCCCGCTGCTCGGGGCCGCGGTGATCGAGATCGCCCCGGTGCGCGCGGCCGAGCTGGCGGCCTACCTGCCGAGCGGCCAGATCGACGGCGAGCGCCGCTGGCGGCCGGTGATCGACGAAATAGGCACCCATCCCGACGGCGAACTGGCGCAGGTTCTTGACAGTCCGTTGATGGTTTATCTGGTCCGGACCATCCATAGCGCGCCCGGCAGGGATCCGGCCGAACTGCTTCGGCTGGGTGGTAAGGCGGCGATCGAACGGCACCTGCTGGCCGCATACCTGCCGACGGTGTACGGTCGCCGGCCGCCGGCGCCCACTGCGGGATCGAGCCTGCGTGATTGGCGGCCGTCCGACGCGGAGAGGTGGTTGCGTTTTCTGGCCGGCGACGTCGTCCGTCGCAACACGCAGAGCATCGCGTGGTGGGAGCTGCCGCTCTCACCGACCGTCCCGTCAGTGAACCGATTGGTCTCGCGCGTAGCCGGGATGGCGACCTTTGCGGGCACGATCATGATGGGCTACCCAGCGGCGAGTCTGGTCACAGCCGTCGCAGTTGTGCTCGCCGTGAGCTGGGTGCTTCCTCGACGTATGGTTCTGCCCAACCGTCTGCGCCTGAGGGCACCTTCGATGTATCTCGGCATCGCGTTTGGCATCCTCGCCGAGGTCGTCCTGCTGATGCTGGGGGATGTCTGGTCCGACCATGGGCGCGGTGCGATCGGATCGGCGTTCATTGTGGGCTTTCTCAGATTCGCTAATATCCCGGCCGATCCGCAGCTGGTGACCCCGGCCAAGTCGATGCGGGCCGAGTGGGTCGGGTTGTCCGTGATCGTCGGTGTGCTGAGCAGCTTGGCGATCGTCGCGTCCGTGTTCGTGGCCGGCTGGCCCGACGGGCTGCGAATCGGTCTCGGCGCAACGTTGGAGCTTGGTGTCCTTACGGTCGCAGTCGACATCGCCGGCACGGCGTGGGCGCTGTTCGGGGTCATGTGTTTCGTGCGGTCATTGAGTGGCGAACTGCCGTTCCGGCTGATGACGTTCCTTGACGACGCGCATCGGCGTGGGGTGCTCCGGCAGGTCGGGGCGGTCTATCAGTTTCGGCATGCGCGGCTTCAGGCGTACCTCGCAGGAGAGTGACGGTGAATTTCTTGTCGGTGGGTGGGCCTAGACTTGCCAGCGCGATGCGACCTTCTGCGGAAACCCCCAGTGACACCCCGAACCCGGGGCTCTTTGCCATGCCCGCCGTGCGTGAGCAAGAGCCGCCGAGGCGGGCGCCGGCGCGCCGGCTCGACCCGGATGAGCTGCTGGTCGGCCTCAACGGGCCGCAGCGTGACGCGGTCACCCACGCCGGTTCGCCGCTGCTCATCGTGGCCGGCGCCGGCTCCGGCAAGACGCGGGTGCTGACCCACCGCATCGCCTATCTGCTGGCCGAGCGCAACGTGCATCCGGGCGAGATCATCGCGATCACGTTCACCAACAAGGCGGCCGGCGAGATGAAGGAGCGGGTCGCCCATCTGGTGGGGCCGCGGGCCCGCCTGATGTGGGTGTCGACGTTCCACTCGGCGTGTGTGCGCATCCTGCGCGCCGAGCACGACCACGCGGGGCTGAAGAGCACGTTCTCGATCTACGACGCCGACGACTCGCGCCGGCTGATGACGCTGGTGATCCGCGAGCTCGACCTGGACCCGAAGCGGTACACCGCGCGGGGTCTCGCGGCCCAGGTGTCGAACCTGAAGAACGAGCTGGTCGAGCCGGAAGGCTTCAAGGACAACGCGAAGGGCCCGAACGAGCGGGCGCTCGCCGAGGCGTACGAGCTGTATCAGCGTCGTCTGCGCGAAGCGCATGCCCTTGACTTCGACGACATCATCATGGCGACCGTGCACCTGTTCCAGTCGCACCCGCACGTCGCCGAGGCTTACCGCCGGCGGTTCCGGCACGTGCTGGTCGACGAATACCAGGACACGAACCACGCGCAATACATGCTGGTCAAGCAGCTGGTGGGGGAGAGAGGCGGCGAGGTGCCGCCGGGCGAGCTTTGCGTGGTGGGTGACGCCGACCAGTCGATCTACGCGTTCCGTGGCGCCACGATCCGCAACATCCTCGAGTTCGAGCGCGACTACCCGGACGCCCGCACGATCCTGCTCGAGCAGAATTATCGGTCGACCCAGACGATCCTGTCCGCGGCCAACGCGGTGATCGACCGCAACACGTCGCGCAAGCCGAAGCGACTGTGGAGCGACCAGGGCGCCGGCGAGCAGATCGTCGGCTATGTGGCCGACACCGAGCACGCCGAGGCCGACTGGGTGGCCCGCGAGATCGACCGCCTGCACGATCGGGAGGACATCCGCCCGGGTGACGTCGCGGTCTTCTACCGGACGAACGCGCAGTCCCGGGTGTTCGAGGAGGTGTTCATCCGGGTCGGCCTGCCCTACAAGGTGGTCGGCGGGGTGCGCTTCTACGAGCGCAAGGAGGTCCGCGACGCGCTGGGTTACCTGCGTGCGGTGGTCAACGACGACGACACGGTCAGCATCCGGCGGGTGCTCAACACCCCGAAACGGGGCATCGGCGAGCGGGCCGAGGCGTGCGTCGAGGCGCTGGCCTCGCGGGAGCGCATCTCGTTCGGCCAGGCGTTGCGGCACGCCAAGGACGCGCCGGGCATCGCCGCCCGCTCGGCCAACAGCATCGCCGACTTCGTGCAGCTCCTCGACGGCCTGCGGGAGATGTCGCTGGCCTCCCCGCCGGAGGAGGTGCTGGAGGCGGTGCTGCAGCGTTCCGGCCTGCTCAGCGAGCTGGAGGACAGCATCGACCCGCAGGACCAGGGCCGGGTGGAAAACCTGCAGGAACTGGTGAGCGTGGCCCGGGAGTACACCGAGCGGGTGGAATCGCAGGCCGAGGAGGGCGAGGAGCAGGTCGCGACGCTGGCCGGCTTCCTCGAGCAGGTGGCGCTGGTCGCCGACGCCGATCAGTTGCCCGACGACGACCCGGACAACCAGGGCGTGGTCACGCTGATGACGCTGCACACGGCGAAGGGCCTGGAGTTCCCGGTGGTGTTCCTGACCGGGCTGGAGGACGGCGTCTTCCCGCACATGCGGGCGCTCGGCGACAACAGCGAGCTGGAGGAGGAGCGCCGCCTGGCCTACGTGGGCATCACCCGCGCCCGCCAGCGGCTCTATCTGTCGCGTGCGGTCACCCGGGGCGCCTGGGGCCAGCCGCAGTACAACCCGCCGTCCCGCTTCACCGACGAGCTGCCACCGGAGCTGATCCGCTGGGAGCGCACCGCGGGCAACTATACGTCCTGGTCGGGCACCGGCGGCGGAGTGGGTGGCCGCGGCGGCGGTGACCGCGCGCGCGGTGGCGGCTTCGCCGGGGGCACCCCCAAGGCGCAGCAGCTCGCCAGCCGGCTCGGCATCGACGCCAGCAAGCTCGCCACGGCGAGCGAGCTGCCGCAGACGCCCAAGGTCGTGGTCGGCGACCGGGTCAACCATCAGAGGTACGGGCTGGGCCGGGTGGTCGCGGTCGAGGGGCAGGGTCCCGGCGCGCGCGCCCAGATCGACTTCGGCGACCAGGCGATGTGGCTGATCCTGAGGCACGCCCCGATCGAGAAGATCTAGAAAGCCGCGCAGCCCTGGATGTCGATCCCGTGCAGATGCATCCATCCGGTCGGCTCCACCGGGTTCTGGTAATAGCCCTGGTGCACCTCGAAGTGCAGGTGCGGTCCGGTGGAGTGCCCGGTCGAGCCCTCGTTGCCGATCTGTTCGCCGGCGACCACGCGCTGCCCGGCGACCACGCCGATCACCGAGAGATGCCCGTAATGGGTGAGCCACCCGTCGCCGTGGTCGATCAGCACCGCGTTGCCGTAGCCCTGCTCGACACCGGCCCGCACGACGACGCCCGCGCCGGCCGCCACGATCGGCGTACCGTCCGGGGCCGCCATGTCCACACCTTCGTGCTGCCGTCCCCAGCGCGGCCCGAAGCACGAGGTCACCCGTGCGGTCGGGTTGGGGTTCACCCAGGCGGCGCCGGCCGCGACGACAACCTTGGGCTGCGGACGGGATTTGAGATGTACGCCTTGGGCGCCGATCCCGGCGGCGAAAACCGGCTCCCGGTGGACGACCGCCCGGCCGCCACCCTCCCGCAGCACCTCGGGCGGCACCGCGTCGACGTCGTCGATGTAGGTCTGGGCGGTGACCGGCGTCGGATCGGGAAGCGCCGCGACGTCATGGTGATGCCGGGCGGTGGCGGCCGCGGTGGTGCCGCCGGCGATCCCGGTGATCAGGGCCGCGCCGAGGGTGACGGTCAGCGTCACGTTGCGCCCTCGTTTGCCCGGACCGGCCCGATGGCGGGGCGAGGCTTGCCCGCGGTGGCGGCCAACGGCTTGCTTGGGCACGCGCGCGATCCTCCCCGCAGGCATGAAAACACCGACATAAGGCCTGTCGGCCCGGTTTCGATGTGCCTGAGCGGGAAGAGGAGAAAGCGGGGAATCAGCCGGCCGCGGCGGCCATGCCCGCGTAAACCGACTCGACCTGCAGCTTGATGTCGACGCCGCGGTCACGCAGGAAGGGGATGGGGTCGACCGGCTGGCCGCCGACGTGCACCTCGAGGTGCAGGTGGGTGCCGTACGAGTTACCGGTGTTACCCACGAGGCCGATGACCTGACCAGCCTTGACCTGATCGCCTACGTTGACCAGCACACGCCGGGAGTGGGCGTAGATGACCTCGGTGCCGTCGGCGTTCTGCACGGTGACGGCGTAACCGTAACCGCCGTAGTAACCCGCCTGGATCACCTTGCCGGCGTGGATCGACTTGTAGGGGATGCCCTCCGGGGCGGCCAGGTCGATGCCGGCGTGCAGCTTGCCCCAGCGGATCCCGAACGGCGACGTGTAGGTGTATTCGTCCAGCGGCAGCAGCCAGACATCCGCGGCAGACTCGTCGGCGTTGACCTTGGTCTTGTCGGTTACGCCGCGGTCTTCGCTGCGGGAGGCCTTGTCGTCGGTCGAGCGGTCCGCGATGGCCTCGTTGGCGACATGCGCACTTTTGAGGCCTTGGAGAACTTCAGGATTAACGTCCTTGGCGTTGGGCAGGTTGGAACCAGCACCGATTGCCACGACCCCGGCGCCGATGAAGGCGGAGGTGACGACCACCGCGTAGCGGCTGCGGGGAGGGGTGGGTACGCGGCGACGCCCGCGGTACCGGTCGGGCTCAGACGACAAGCGCTGGCGCACGAACAACCCTCCGTCAGTGGCATTTCGACAGCGGCTCCGATGGCCCAAAACTCTGGGTTATCGGTGGCCGACCGGGCTGGCGGTTCGAACTAATCCGTTCGCCAGCCGGGAGCCACGGTAACGAAACGGCAGCCGAGCCACAAGTCGCAGCGCCAATTCCCTGACAGTTCCTGGTCCGCTTTGCGCAGCTAATGTCCGAATTCGTTACCTTTCACGAGCGCTCTCGTTGCGTACTCTCTGTGATTGATTGAAAAGCGCAAAGTCAGATCACGCTGAATACATTATCGGTCACTCAAAGTGATCTCACTTACTCGGAGCCGACTACCCGGGTCGGGGCGCGCAGGTTACCGTTCGTTCAGGACAACGGTGTTCCGCTGGACACGGAGGGTCGGTATGCAGGCTCGCATCAGGGTGGTCGTGGCCAAACCCGGGCTGGATGGGCACGACCGTGGTGCCAAGGTGGTGGCCCGCGCGCTGCGTGACGCGGGTATGGAGGTGGTCTACACCGGCCTGCATCAGACGCCGGAGCAGATCGTCGAGACGGCTATTCAAGAAGACGCCGACGTGATCGGTTTGTCCGTTCTGTCCGGCGCGCACATGACGTTGTTCCGCAGAGTGATCGAGCTATTGGCGGAACGTGACGCAGGCGACATCGTGGTATTCGGCGGCGGCATCATTCCGGCCGACGACATTGCCGAATTGGAGTCCCTCGGGGTCGCCAAAATCTTCACCCCGGGCGCCACTACGGCATCCATCATTCAATGGGTGCGCGACAATGTGACTACGCCGGTGACGTAACGACCAGGAACAACCCGACGGCCGTAGCCAAATGGCTACGGCCGGTTGTGTTCCGGTGGCCGGCGAGGGTGACTAAAGCAAGAGGCAAGGGGAGAGGCCGGACGCACCCCTCACACGTCCGGCCCCTCTATGCACGATGCCCCGCCGCCACCCCTCGACCGACAGGGCATCGGCCGTTCCTTTTCGGCTCGCCGTAGCGCTCCGACATCACACTCAACGACGCCCTCCCGGGCCGGTTACGCGGCGCGGCACGAGTTTTTCGAGTGCACTCTGATGGGGGTGGGGTGTGTGGTCTTGCACACCGCGCACCCGCGGCTACGGGGCGCGTCCTCCGCTCGCTAGTCTGCGAATGAAGGCCCTTCGGGCCGGACATTCTTCACGCGGGCGACGCCGAGAGAGGCCGCCGCGCACACAGGTCGGGACGCAACGGTGCGGCTTGCCGGCGCTTGGCGTCGCGAGCGAAAGGAGACACGTGGACCTGTTCGAGTATCAGGGGCGTGACCTGTTCGAACGGCACGGGCTGCCCGTGCTGGGCGGCGGCGTCGCCGAGACCCCGCAGGAGGCCCGCGCGATCGCGGAGCGGCTCGGCGGCAAGGTTGTCGTCAAGGCCCAGGTAAAGGTCGGCGGCCGCGGCAAGGCCGGCGGCGTCAAGCTGGCTGACGGCGCCGACGAGGCCGAGGCCCGCGCCACCGACATCCTCGGCATGGACATCAAGGGCCACACGGTCCACAAGGTGATGCTGGCCGAGACGGCCGACATCAAGGAGGAGTACTACTTCTCCTACCTGCTCGACCGGGCCAACCGCACCTTCCTCTGCATCGCCAGCGTCGCCGGCGGCATGGAGATCGAGACGGTCGCCGAGGAGCAGCCCGACCGGGTCGCCAAGATTGCGATCGACGCCAGCAAGGGCGTCGACGAGGCGAAGGCCCGCGAGATCGTCACCGCGGCGCAATACCCGGCCGAGGTCGCCGAGCAGATCGTCGACATCGCGGTGAAGCTGTGGCAGGCCTTCGTGGCCGAGGACGCCACGCTGGTCGAGGTCAACCCGCTGGCCAAGGTCGGCGACGGCCGGGTGCTGTTGCTCGACGCCAAGATCACCCTGGACGAGAACGCGTCGTTCCGGCACCCCGACCACGAGGCGCTGGTCGACCAGTCCGCGGTCGACCCGCTGGAGCAGGCGGCCAAGGCCAAGAACCTCAACTACGTCAAGCTGGACGGCGAGGTCGGCATCATCGGCAACGGCGCCGGCCTGGTCATGTCGACTCTCGACGTGGTGGCCTACGCGGGCGAGGCGCACGGCGGCGTCAAGCCGGCCAACTTCCTCGACATCGGCGGCGGCGCCAGCGCCCAGGTGATGGCGAACGGCCTGGAGATCGTGCTCGGCGACCCGGCGGTCAAGTCGGTCTTCGTGAACGTCTTCGGCGGCATCACCGCGTGCGACGCGGTGGCCAACGGCATCATCCAGGCCCTCGCCCTGCTCGCCGAGCGCGGCGAGACCGTCACCAAGCCGCTCGTGGTGCGCCTCGACGGCAACAACGCCGAGGAAGGCCGCGCCATCCTCGACAGCGCCAACAACCCGCTGGTCCAGCGGGTGGACACGATGGACGGAGCGGCCGAGCGCGCCGCCGAGCTCGCGGCTGCGGGGAAGTGACGTAATGGCTATCTGGCTCACCAAGGACTCGAAGGTCATCGTCCAGGGCATCACCGGCTCGGAGGGCTCCAAGCACACCAAGCGGATGCTCGCCGCCGGCACCAACGTGGTCGGCGGGGTCAACCCGCGCAAGGCCGGCACCACAGTGGACTTCGACGGCGTATCGCTGCCGGTGTTCGCGACCGTCGCCGAGGCGATCAAGGAGACCGGCGCCGACGTGTCGGTCATCTTCGTGCCGCCGGCGTTCACCAAGGCCGCCGTCGTCGAGGCGATCGAGGCCGAGATCCCGCTCGCCGTGGTGATCACCGAGGGCGTGCCGGTGCAGGACTCGGCCGCGTTCTGGGCGCTCAACCTCGACCGCGGGCAGAAGACCCGGATCATCGGCCCGAACTGCCCGGGCATCGCCTCGCCGGGCGCGTCGAACGCCGGCATCATCCCGGCCGACATCACCCCGGCCGGCCGCATCGGCCTGGTCAGCAAGAGCGGCACGCTGACCTACCAGATGATGTACGAGCTGCGCGACATCGGCTTCTCGACCGCGGTCGGCATCGGCGGCGACCCGATCATCGGCACCACGCACATCGACGCGCTCAAGGCGTTCCAGGACGACCCGGACACCGACGCGATCGTGATGATCGGTGAGATCGGTGGCGACGCCGAGGAGCGGGCCGCCGAGTTCATCAAGGCGAACGTGACCAAGCCGGTGGTCGGCTACATCGCCGGCTTCACCGCCCCGGTCGGCAAGACCATGGGTCACGCCGGCGCGATCATCTCCGGCTCGGCGGGCACCGCCGACGCCAAGAAGGCGGCCCTCGAGGCCGTCGGCGTCAAGGTCGGCAAGACCCCGAGCGAGACCGCGCGGCTCATGCGCGAGGTCATGAGCTGATTTTGGTACGGACTGGAAAGGCGCGCCGTCGTCCGGGTTCGCGTGACCCGAATGGCGGCGCGCCGCCGTATCTGCGTCGCCGCAAGCCCTCTGTCGTGGAAAAGTAGGCGGCGATGCCGAGCACAACCGACCGTCCCGACGACTCGGACGACCCGTTCGCGGTCGCTGAGGCGGCTCTCGATGTGCGAGAGACGGTCCCGGTGGAGCGCCCGACCGCCCCGATTGACCGGCCGACCGGGGCGCTGGAAGCGGGCGACCGCCCCACCGTCCTGGTCGACGAGCGCAGGCTCGGTGAGCAGCCCACCGTCAAGGTGCCCGGCCAGCGAAAGCCACCCCCGCGCGCCCGACGTGCCCCGCTGCCGGTCGCGGTCGCGTTCGCCACGCTGTGGGCGGCCGCGCTGGCCTATCTTCCGGTGTTCGCGGTCATCGGCCTGGCCCGCACGCTCGAGGGTGAGGGCGGTCTCGGCGGCGCCGCGCATGCCGGCCTGGCCGGCTGGCTGCTCGGCAACGGCGTGCCGATCGGCACCTCGATCGGATCGCTGGGCCTGCCGCCCCTGCTGCTCACCGGTTTCATCGTCTGGCGGCTCAACCGGGCCGGCCTGCACGTCACCCGCGCGATCGGCGCCCGCCGCTCCGGTCGCCTCGGCACCGCGCTGCTGGTGGCGTTCGGCATCGGGCTCACCTATTCGCTGCTCGGCTCGGTCGCCGCGCTCGCGGTCGACGGCAAGGGCACCGATGTCACGCCGGGCCGCGCCGCGATCAACTTCTTCGTGCTCGGCCTGCTCGGCGCGTTCGTCGGATCGCTGCGCGGCACCGATGCGCTCGGCAAGCTGGCCCACCGCTCCCCGAAGGTGCTGCGGGACGGCCTGCGCACCGGCGTGATGGCCGCGCTGTTCATCCTGGCCGCGGGCGCCGGGGCAACCGGGTTGTCGGTGGCGATCGGCGGCGGTCAGGCCGCCGAGACGATCTCCGTCTATCACACCGGAGTGGCCGGTCAGGCCGGCATCACGCTGCTCAGCCTCGCCTACGGCGGGAACGCCGCGGTGTGGGCGGCCGCCTACCTCGTCGGGCCGGGCTTCGCGCTGGGCACCGGGTCGGAGGTCGGGCTCACCGACGTGATGGTCGGCAAGCTGCCGGCCATGCCGCTGCTGGCCGGGGTGCCGGACGGGCCGATGGGCGCGACCGGCGCGGCGCTGCTGGCCGTTCCGGTGCTGGCCGGGATGGCCGCCGGCTGGCTGCTCATCCTGCGCCTCAAGCGGGTCGACGAGCCCGGCGACAAGCCACCGGAGCTGCCCTGGTCGCAGGTGCTGGGCAGCAGTCTGCTCGCCGGTCCGGCGGCCGGCCTGCTGCTCGGTGTCGCGTGCCAGGCGTCCGGCGGCCCGCTCGGCGACGGCCGGCTCGCCACGATCGGCCCCGACCCGTGGCAGGTGGCGCTGGTGGCCACGATCGTGGTGGCGGTGTCCGTCGCGATCGGGACGGCTGCCGCGCGTACGTTCGCACCTGTTCCGAAAGCCTGACCGCCCGAAAGCTGGACCGGCCCTGCGAGATAGGGTTCTCGGGTGACTGACCCCGCGCCCGCCCGCCTGGTCGTCCTCGTCTCCGGATCGGGCAGTAACCTGCAGGCCCTCCTCGACGCCGCCGCCGATCCCGCCTTCGGCGCGCAGGTCGTCGCGGTCGGCGCCGACCGCGACGGCATCGCCGGTCTCGACCGTGCGGCCGCCGTCGGCGTGGCCACCTTCGTCGACTCGGTGAAGGCCTACGAGACCCGTGACGGCTGGGACGAGGCGCTCACCGCCCACGTCGCCGAGCACAAGCCCGACCTGGTCATCTCGGCCGGCTTCCTCAAGCTGGTCGGGCCCGCGTTCCTGGCCGCGTTCGGCGACCGTTACGTGAACACGCACAACGCGCTGCTGCCGTCGTTCCCGGGCATCCACGGCCCGCGGGACGCTTTGGCCTACGGCGTGAAGATCGCCGGCGCGACTCTCTTCTTCGTGGACGCCGGTGTCGACACCGGCCCGATCATCGCCCAGGTCAGCGTTCCCGTGCTCGACGACGACACGGAGGAGACGCTCACCGAGCGGATCAAGGTGGCCGAGCGCACCCAGCTGGTCGAATTCGTCGGCCGGCTCGTCCGCGAGGGCTGGACCATCGAAAACAGGAAGGTACGTATCCCGTGAGTGCAGACGGGCGCCGCCCCATCAAGCGGGCGCTGCTGAGCGTGTACGACAAGACCGGCCTCGTCGACCTCGCCCAGGCGCTGCACGCGGCCGGGGTGCAGATCGTCTCGACCGGTTCGACCGCGTCGACCATCGAGAAGTCCGGCGTCCCGGTGACCAAGGTCGAGGAGCTGACCGGTTTCCCCGAGTGCCTCGACGGCCGGGTCAAGACGCTGCACCCGAAGGTGCACGCCGGCCTGCTCGCCGACCGGCGGCTGCCGGCCCACGAGGCGCAGCTCGCCGAGCTCGAGATCGAGCCGTTCGACCTGCTGGTGAGCAACCTCTACCCGTTCACCCAGACGGTGGCGTCGGGCGCGAGCGTGGACGAGTGCGTCGAGCAGATCGACATCGGCGGCCCGGCGATGGTGCGCGCGGCCGCGAAGAACCACCCGTCGGTGGCCGTCGTGACCTCGGTGGACAGTTATAAGTTGATCTTTGAGGCGGTGCAGCAGGGCGGATTCACGCTCACGCAGCGCAAGTTCCTGGCGGCAAAGGCTTTCGCCGACATCGCGGAGTACGACGTGGCCGTGGCCAACTGGTGTGCGACGACCCTCGCGCCGAGCGAGTGGCCGGAGTTCGCCGGGCTGGCCCTCAAGCGCGAATCCACCCTGCGCTACGGGGAGAACCCGCACCAGCAGGCCGCGCTCTACGTCGACCCGAACGCGCCGGCCGGGCTGGCCCAGGCGAAGCAGTTGCACGGCAAGGAGATGTCGTACAACAACTACGTCGACGCGGACGCCGCCTGGCGCAGCGCCAACGACTTCACCGACCCGTGCGTGGCGATCATCAAGCACGCCAACCCGTGCGGCATCGCGATCGGCGCGGACGTGGCCGAGGCGCACCGCAAGGCGCACGAGTGTGACCCGGTGTCCGCGTTCGGCGGCGTGATCGCGGTCAACCGCGAGGTCACCCGGGCGCTGGCAGAGCAAATTGCCGAGATCTTCACCGAGGTGGTCGTCGCGCCGTCCTTCGCGGACGACGCGCTCGCCCTGCTGACTGAGAAGAAGAACCTGCGCGTGCTGGTGGCGCCGGCGTGGAACCCGCCGCCCGCCGAGATCAAGCAGGTCGGCGGCGGCCTGCTGGTGCAGATGGCGGACCGGATCGACGCCCCCGGCGACGACCCGGCCAACTGGGAGCTCGCGACCGGTTCGCCCGCGTCGTCCGAGGTGCTCGCCGATCTGGCCTTCGCGTGGCGGGCGATCCGCAGTGTGAAGAGCAACGCGATCCTGCTGGCCCACGAGGGCGCCACGGTCGGCGTCGGGATGGGCCAGGTCAACCGGGTCGACTCGGCGCGGCTGGCGGTCGAGCGGGCCGGCACCGACCGGGCCAAGGGCAGCGTGGCCGCGTCCGACGCGTTCTTCCCGTTCCCGGACGGCCTCGAGGTGCTGATCGCGGCCGGGATCAGCGCGGTGGTGCAGCCGGGCGGCTCGATCCGCGACAACCTCGTCATCGAGGCCGCGGAGAAGGCGGGCCTGACGGTTTACCTGACCGGCACCCGGCACTTCTACCACTGAGATGGCGGAGAGCCTCGGTTGATGGAGCATCTCGTTCAGGATCAGATCTACTCGGGCACCGACTGGGCGCTCGAGGAGATCACCGGTGTCCGATACGAGGACTGCGCGTTCCACGACGTCGACTGGTCGGAGGCGCGGCTCACCGGCTGTGTCTTCACCCACTGCACATTCGGGAACGTCCGTTTCAACGCCGCCACCCTGGAGCGGGTGGCGATCCTGCAGTCGACGCTGGAACGCTGCTCGTTCTTCGACGCCGGCCTGATCGGCTGCAAGCTGACCGGCAGCCAGTTCCTCGACTGCGGGCTGCGGCCGATCACCGTCGACGGCGGCGACTGGGGTTTCGTGGCGCTGCGCGGGCAGAACCTCACCGGAGCGAAGCTCGGCGGCCTACGGTTGCGGGAGGCCGACCTGATGGGCGCCGACCTCACCCGGGTCGACCTGCGCGGCGCCGACCTGTCGGCCGCACGCCTCAAGGATGCTGTGCTCAAGGGCGCCGACCTGCGCGGCGCCGACCTCGGCGGGGTAGACCTGAAGGGTGTCGACCTCACCGGCGCCAAGATCGACCTGGCCCAGGCGGCGTTGTTCGCGTCGGCGTACGGGGCCATCGTCGATGGGTAGCGACAGTGGCTTAGGTCCCGTTAAGCCGACCGCCAGGAAATACCCCGTTAACCGACTGATACGGTCGCGAAAAATCGTCCCGAGACTGGAAGTGGCAGAGCTATGGGCAAGAAGGTAACCGTCGTAGGTGCCGGTTTCTACGGCTCGACGACTGCGCAGCGCCTGGCCGAGTACGACATCTTCGACACGGTGGTGCTCACCGACATCGTTGACGGCAAGCCGGCTGGTCTTGCGCTCGACCTGAACCAGTCCCGGCCGATCGAGGGCTTCGAGACCAAGGTCGTCGGCGTCACCACCGGCCCGAACGGTGAGGGCTACGAGGCCATCGAGGGCTCCGACGTCGTCGTGGTGACCGCCGGCCTCCCGCGCAAGCCCGGCATGAGCCGGATGGACCTGCTCGAGGTCAACGCCAAGATCGTGCGCCAGGTCGCCGAGAACATCGCGAAGTACGCGCCGAACGCCGTCGTCATCGTCGTCTCCAACCCGGTCGACGAGATGACCGCGCTCGCGCAGCTCGCCACCCAGTTCCCCAAGAACCGGGTCTTCGGTCAGGCCGGCGTGCTCGACACGGCCCGTTTCACCAACTCGATCGCCGAGACCCTGGCGGTGCCGGTCAAGAGCGTCAAGGCGCTGACCCTCGGCTCGCACGGCGACACCATGGTGCCGGTCCCGTCGCGCTGCACCGTCGACGGCAAGCCGCTGTCCGACCTGCTCCCGGCCGAGAAGATCGAGGAGCTCGTCGTCCGCACCCGCAACGGCGGCGCCGAAGTGGTCGCGCTGCTGAAGACCGGCTCGGCCTATTACGCCCCGTCGGCCGCCGCGGCCCGGATGGCGAAGGCCGTCATCGAGGACTCCGGCGAAGTCCTGCCGGTCTGCGCCTGGGTCGACGGCGAGTACGGCATCTCCGGCGTCTACCTCGGTGTCGAGGCGAAGGTCGGCCGCGAGGGCATCAAGGAGATCGTCGAGGACAAGCTCACCGACTCCGAGGTCGCCGGTCTCAAGGAGGCCGCCGAGGCCGTGCGCGCCAAGCAGGCGGACGTCGCCAGCCTCTGAGCGGCGGTATTTCGCGAAGGCCGGGGCCATCTGCCCCGGCCTTTTGCTATCGGAAGGCCGCCCCCAGGTGCGAGACGGCCAGCGTGGTGCCGCGGCGAGCGGCCTCCGCGAGCGCACGGGTGCGGGTGGCGCGGGCGCGCTCCGGGTCCATGTCGCTGGCGTAGGCGAGTGCGGGGTGCAGCAGCTGGATCGCGTGCACCAACAGGTCGCCGGTGACGAGAAGGCTGTCATCGCCATCCTCGACGAGCACGGTCTGATGCCCCGGGGTGTGGCCCGGGGTGGCCACGACGCGGATGCCGCGACTCACCGCATGGTCGCCGTCGAGCACCTGTAAACGGCCCTGAGCCATCAGTGGCTCGATCAGCAGGTCGTACTGCCCTGCCTGGTCGCGGTCCGCCCTATACGCGTCCACGTCGGCCTGCTGGACTATCACCCGGGCCCGGGTGAACGGGGAGTCGCGGGGCACGGCCCAGCCCATGTGGTCGTTGTGCAGGTGGGTCAGCACGATCGCGCTCACCTCGGACGGCTGGATGCCGGCCTCGGCCAGCTCGCCGGGCAGCCGGCCGGGCACCGGCGCCCAGCCCGCCGCCAGCGAATCCTCCGGGCCGATCCCGGCGTCGACCAGGGTGACCGGGCCGTCGCCGAGCCGGATCGCGTAGCTCCGGAAGCGCAGCCACCACTCGCCGTCGGCGCTGCGCGCCGCCGGGTCGAGCGCATCGGCCGCGGCGCACTGCGCCTCGGTGGCGTCGGGGAAGCACTCCTGTCGTGAATCCGGAAAGGGACCTTCCGCGTCCTGCAGGGCGGTGATCGTGAACCGCCCGACGGTGTGGGTGAGGGCCATGAGGAGATTGTGCCGGGCCGGAGCGGTTCCCCGTGTGCCCGATTCCTAGCGGGAGTTTCGCGGCTAGGTGCTCGTCCGGCGTGTAATCCGTTGCGGTGCTTGGATTTTAGGCCTGGATCGTGTATTACCCACATATGGCA
>NZ_JBEZYA010000007.1:0-385820 GCF_040638295.1 Actinoplanes sp. NPDC026619 | reverse complement strand
CTGCGGCAGCGCGGGCTGCCGATCGCCCAGGCCCACCTGCGGCACCTGTCGCCGCTGCCGGCCAATCTCGGCGAGGTCCTCAAGGCGTACGACAAGGTCGTCATCCCGGAGATGAACCTGGGCCAGCTCGCCCACGTGATCCGGGCGAGGTTCCTGGTCGACGCGGTTCCGTTCAACCAGGTCAGCGGCCTGCCCTTCACCGCCGCGACGCTGGAAAGCATGCTCGAGGACGTGGTCAAGAATGGCTAGCCCCACGGTGGAACTGAAGCTGACCGCCAAGGACTTCAAGTCCGACCAGGAGGTCCGCTGGTGCCCCGGCTGCGGTGACTACTCGATCCTCGCGGCCATGCAGCGCTTCATGCCCGAGCTGGGCATCCCGCGCGACAAGACCGTCTTCATCTCGGGCATCGGCTGCTCGTCGCGATTCCCGTATTACATGAACACGTACGGCATGCACTCGATCCACGGGCGCGCCCCGGCGATCGCGACCGGCCTGTCCGCCTCCCGCCCCGACCTGAGCGTCTGGGTGGTCACCGGCGACGGCGACGCGCTCTCGATCGGCGGCAACCACCTGATCCACGCCCTGCGACGCAACGTCAACCTGAAGATCCTGCTGTTCAACAACCGGATCTACGGCCTGACCAAGGGTCAATACTCGCCGACGTCCGAGATCGGCAAGGTCACCAAGTCGACCCCGGTCGGCTCGGCCGACGCGCCGTTCAACCCGCTGTCGCTGGCGCTCGGCGCCGAGGCCACCTTCGTGGCCCGCACGATCGACTCGGACGCCAAGCACCTGCAGTCGGTGCTCCGGGCCGCCGCCCAGCACGAGGGCAGCGCGTTCGTCGAGATCTACCAGAACTGCAACATCTTCAACGACGGCGCCTTCGAGCTGATCAAGGATTCGTCCACCCGCGACGACCACCTGATCCGCCTGGAGCAGGACCAGCCGATCACCTTCGGCGCGCAGGGTCAGTTCTCCGTGGTGCACCCGGCGGGCAGCTTCGGCCTGCAGGTGCAGGAGGGCGGCGAGGCGCTCGTCCACGACGCCACGGTCGAAGACCCGGCGTACGCGTTCGCCCTGACCCGCCTGTCCGGCTCGGACCTGAGCACGACCCCGATCGGCGTGTTCCGCAACGTCAAGCGCCCGACCTACGACCAGCTCATCCAGAAGCAGCTGGAAGACGCGAAGGCGCAGACGACCGGCACTCCGGACGAGATGCTCGACCAGCTCCTGAACGCCGCCGACACCTGGACGATCATGTAACTCAGGCCGGCACGCTGGGGGTGTTCTCGTCGGCGCGGATGTAGACCAGCATGTCGCCGGTCTCGATGGTCACGATCTGCTCGCCGCCCAGCGGAAGCACCTTGCCGCGGCGGATCAGGGCGACCACCAGGGTCTGCAGCGCGCGGGGGTTCTGGCCGACCTCGTTGCGCTCCGCGCTTCGCATGGCCAGCGCCATTCCCTGGCCGGGGGTCAGCAGGTCTTCCACCACGTCGATCAGCGGCGGGGCCGTCGTGGTGAGGCCGAGCAGCCGGCCGGCGGTGGCCGACGAGACGATCACGTGGTGGGCGCCGCTCTGCTTGAGCAGCGCGGCGTTCTCCTGTTCGCGGACCGCGGCGATGATGCGCACCTGGCCGGCCGTGAGCTGGCGGACGGTCAGGCTGATCAGGACCGAGGCCTCGTCGCTGTCGGTGGCGATGATGACAGCCTTGCAGTTCTTGACGTCGGCCTCGTTGAGCACCGACGAGCGGGTGGCGTTGCCCTCGACCGTGGCCAGACCGTTCGACGTGGCCTGGCGGACACCCTCCGGACGGCTCTCCACCACGACGATCCGGTTCTTGTCCCAGCCGTTCTCCAGCAGCGCGGCGACCGCGGCCCGGCCCTTCGTGCCGTAACCGCAGACGATGACGTGGTCCTTCAACTTTCGCCTCCACCGGCCTACGCGCAGGCTGTTGCGGTATTGATCGGTCAGGACCTCGAGGGTCGTGCCGACCAGGATGATCAGGAAGAGCACCCGTGCCGGGGTGATCAGCAGGACGTTCATCAGCCGGGCACCCGGGGTGACCGGGGTGATGTCGCCGTAGCCGGTCGTGGAGAGCGTCACGACCGCGTAGTAGAAGCAGTCGAGGACGCTGAGGCCGTCCCCGTTGATGTCCCGGTACCCGCCGCGGTCGATCCAGATGATCAGGACGGTGAACAGGACGAGCCCGACGGCCAACGCCACCCGGACGGCGAGCGCGCGCAGGGGGCCCTGTCGGACCAGGGGCAGATGGATCATTTCTCGTCCCGCACACGCACACCATAGCGGCCGGGTGCAGGGCCGCCCCCCAGGACATCACATAAACGATCGTTTAGGAATACTCGCAGGTAGGTTGCCGCGTACGCCGGTAAACCCGATCGACAACCTTGTATGCGGATAGTGACCGATCGAACACTGCCGGTATGGTCCGACGCATCGTTCTCGCCTTGGTCCTCATCCTCGGCGCTCTCCTCGTCCCGGCCGCCGCCCACGCCGCCACCGCCGACAAGCTGACCGTCCTGTCCGACTGGACTCAGCCCGCGGCGAGCAGCTACAACGCCTGGAATTCCGCCCGGCTCAACCGGGACCCGTGGAAGTCGTACAGCTTCGACTGGTCCACCGACTACTGCTCGGCCAGCCCGGACAAGCCGCTCGGCTTCGACTTCACCATCTCGTGCTGGCATCACGACTTCGGCTACCGCAACTACAAGGACGCCGGCGCCTTCCCGGCCAACAAGGCGCGCCTCGACGACATGCTCTACGCCGACCTGCAGCGGGTCTGCGCCACCTACAGCGTCTTCGTGCGGCCGGCCTGCTACAGCCTCGCCTGGACGTACTACCAGGCCGTCCACGCGTTCGGCTCGCTGGCCTTCGTCAAGAAGAGCGACATCAAACGGGCCGAGACGCTGATCAAATAGTCACCTGGGCAAAGCGGGCCGCGCCGTCCTCGAGGTCCGGGTGCTCAACGGCCAGAGCCATCGCCACTATCCGATCAAAACCGAGACCGACCCCCTCGGCGTACGCGGCGTCGAACGCCGCGTCGCCGAGGGAGGTCCGCAGCCACAGCTGCTGCGCCGACCAGAAGCTCCCGAACAATGCCGTACGCCGTGCGCCGCGCGCCGCCTCGGCCCCGCCGAACAGCACCGCGGCGTTGGCCGCGTCACCGCCCTGCGCACAACGGACCGCGATCGCCGCAACCGCGTCCGCCGCCGCACCCCGGAACCCGTGCCGCAGCCTCGACCGCAACGCCACCACCAGATGGTCGTGCGCCGCCACCAGGTCGCGGCGGCGCAACGCCACCACCCCGAGCAGCCAGTCGACGGTGCGCCGCCCGCGGTCCTCGGGGCAGCCAGCCTCCCACTGGCGGGCCCCGCCCAGCAGGTCGGCCGCCTCGTCCAGCGCCTCCCGCTTGCAGAGCAGCTCGGCCAGGGTGACCACGGCCGGCAGCGCCGCCTCGCCCGCCCCGGACTGCTCGGCCCGCACGATCAGGTCACGGCAGAACCGCTCGGCCCCGTCGTAGTCCCGGTTCTCCAGCAACGTCAGCCGGTGACCGGCCGACGCCCGTACCAACAAAGCCTGATCCCCGGACGTACGGGCGATGTGCTCGGCCCGGTCGAGGAACCGCGTCCGCTCGTCCCGCTCGTCGGCGAGGCCGGCGTGCACCAGATAGGCGGCCGCCAGCTCGGCCGGCTCGACCTCCACCTCGTCGAGCCGGCGGTAGAGCCGGAACAGCAGATCGCGACCCTCCCGGGCGCCACCGTGCTCGCGCCACCACGGATCGAGCGCGGCCGCCAGGCGCAAGCCCGCGGAGACACTGCCCTCGCCGGCCGCCCAGCGCAACGCCGCCCGCCACTCGGCCACGAACGGCGCGAGCTCCGACAACGAGGTCGTCCGCGGCTGGCCGTCGGTGTCGATCGCGGCCGCGTCCAGCGCGTGCAGCGACCAGGCGACATGACGGTCGCGGACGGCATGCTCGTCGCCGGCCATCGTCAGTTGCCGGGTCGCGTATGCCCGGACCTGCTCCGACATCCGGTAACGCGGGCCGGGCACGACCTCGATCAGCGACTTCTCGGTGAGCTCGGCCAGCGAGCCGAGACCGTCCGGGCCACACCACTCCACGGTCGGCAGCTCGACCGGCCCGGCGAAGACCGACAGCCGGCGCAGCAACCCGGCGGCCCGCACGCTGAGCGTCCGATACGACCAGTCCAGGCTGGCCGTGATGCTGTCGTTCCGCTCGCCCGACTCCCCCGACACCGGGTCCAGTGCGGCGATCGGGTCATCGAGCCGGGCCGCGAGCTGCCCCGCCGTGAACAACCTCAACCGACCGGCCGCCAACTCTGCGGCAAGCGGCGAACCCTCCAACCGCGACGCCACCCAGGCCAGATCGGCGCCCTCCTCAACCGGCGCCGGCCGCCCCCCGCGCGCCGCCGCGGCCCGCTCGCTGAGCAGCGTGAACACGTCCGACGGCGACATCGGCGGAATCCGCCACACCACCTCGCCGTGCACCCCCAGCGGCTCCCGGCCGGTCACCAGCACATCCATCTGCGGGCACGCGGCCAGCAGCATCCGCACCAGGCCCGCGCAGGCAGCCGGCGCCGCGTCGCACGTCTGCAGAAGCAACAGCATCCGCCGATCGGCGCACTGCTCCAGCAGCGTCTCCAACATCGGGCGGCCCGGTTCGGCGCGCAGCCCGAGAGCCGCGGCCAGCGCGGGGGCCAGGCCGGTCGCCGCGCTCACCGCATCAACCGTCCAAACCCCTTGCGGGTACGTCGTGAGCAGCTGCTCGCCCACCGCGAGCGAGAGTCGCGTCTTGCCGGCGCCACCGGGCCCGGCGACCGTCACGATCCGGTGCCGGGTCAACAGGTCGGCCAGCTCCGCGACCTCCGGGCGGCGGCCGACGAACGAGGTCAGCGCGGCCGGCAGGTTGTGCCGGGCACCGCCCTGAGCGCGCGGGCTCGGGAAGTCGCGATCGAGCCCGGCCGCGACCACCTGGAAGAGGCGCTCGTCGTCGTCGAAACCCCGCAGCCGGTGCGGGCCGAGGTCGAGCAGATCCACCCCGGTCAGCTCGCTGGTCCGGGCCGGCAGGGTCGCCACCGTGCCGAACGGGACCGGAACACCGTCGGTGAGGATGGACAGAGCGGTCGCGCCCGAACACAGGATTTGACCACCGTGCGCAGCCGACGCCACCCGGGCCGCCCGATGCACCTCGAGGCTCGCGTACTCGCCGCCGACCGGCCGGGCCCAGCCGGTGTGCATCCCCATCCGCACCCGGGGCATGGCGTCGCGGCCCGGCCATTCGTGTGCGGACAGTCGCCGCTGAGCCTCCACACAGGCCGACAGCGCGGCGCTCGCATCCTGGAACGCCACGAAGAAAGAATCACCCTCGGTGAAGAGCTCAACACCGCCGAAGTTACTCAGCGCAGCGCGTAACACCGAACGATGCGCGCCGAGGATTGAGCCGTAGTCGTCACCGAGCATCCGGGCCAACCGCGTCGAGCCCTCGATGTCGGTGAACATAAAGGTCACCAGCCCACTCGGCAGCTCGGTCCGTCCCGACACGGTAAACCTCCGCCTCCTCCGGGAAGTCGTGTCTCATGCTGCCGTATCACTGTGTCACCGTGCATCGTAGAAACGGACGGTGACGATCTACACGCCATGGCCGACCCCGAATGATGGACACCCGTTCGCAAGTCATCGACGCTGCTATGCACTACGCGTCACGTAACGAAATGGATCGAGCCAAGTCACGCCGCAGTTGTCCAGTTCCGGCAGGCCGTTCGGATGTACCCGTTGGGGGCCCCGGATGTCGTCTCTCCAAGTCGCACGGTCACTGCGCAGAGTAATCGTGGGGATGGGGGCGCTTACCGCGGGCGACCGTGGCTCACCCGAATGATCACGCGGTGATGGCGGGTGGGGTTGCTTCTTTGGGGCGGGGCCGGGCTGAGCGGCGCACTCACGGGCGCGGGGCTGGGCTTAGCGCGTCACTCATTTGGGCGCGGGGCTGGGCTGGCCGGTCCACCCACAGGGCGCGGGGCCGGGCTGGGCGGTCCACCCACCGGGCGCGGGGCTGGACTGGGCGGTCCACCCACCGGGCGCGGGGCCGGGCTGGGCGGTCCACCCACCGGGCGCGGGGCCGGGCTGGGCGGTCCACCCACCGGGCGCGGGGCCGGGCTGGGCGGTCCACCCACCGGGCGCGGGGCCGGGCTGGGCGGTCCACCCACGGGGCGCGGGCTGGGCTGGGTGCACACGGCTGCTGAGCTGAATGGCTTCGCTGCGCTCAGCGGGCGATTGCCCCTGGGGAGTTGATGAGGAGGCAGCCGATTTCCTGGCACCGCACACCCCGCGGCGACAGAAAATCGACTGCCTCCTCATCAACGGGGCAATCGCAGTAGTTCCGTGAGTCGGGGCCTCTGGAAAACGTAGATACCAGGGGCGGCCCAAGACCTCTGGGGCAGTTCCCTGCGTCGGGGGCGCCGTCGAACGTCGGCACCAGGCCTGGGGGCGTTTGCTTAGTTGGGGTGCTGGCGACGGCGGGTCGGGGTGCCTCGTTTGGTGGGGCGGGTGGCTCGCGGTTTTGGGGTTGGGTTAGCAGCCGCATGCGCCTCCGCAGCAGCCGCCGCCCGCGCCTGGCTGGGGGGTGAGGGAAGGGGTGGTGGCTCCTCGGGTGGTTACTGCGACTGTGGAGAGGAGCTTTACTGTGTCGCTGTGGCCCTGGGGGCAGGTTGTGGGGGTGGAGGCTTCGCTCATGGGGCGGCTTACCTCGTAGGTGTCGCCGCAGGCGCGGCAGCGGAAGTCGTAACGCGGCATTGGCACAGCGTAGGCCCCCGGTATGACACCAACTAACCCTGCGGACGGGGCTATCCGATGGTGATTCGGGCGGGTCTATGGGGCCTCTTGCTATGAGCCATCGGCAGGTATGGTCGGGCCGTGGCGAACGGGCGGGAGAAATCGGTGGATAAAGCTGAGCTGCGTGCGGCCGCGCCGCATCAGGGCGGGCCACTGGGCAGCTCCGGCGCGGCCCCCGATCTTGAGTCGGGCGAATCAGCCGAACCGGCGGTGGAGAAGGTAGCGCCGGAGACGGCCGCGTCTGTTCCGGCCTCTACTTCGTCGGTCGGTTCGGATCTCGAGAGTAAGACTGACGGTTTGGCTGGGGTCACCTCGCCCGCGCCGGAGGGTGGTCTCGAAGCGGCGGGCGGGGCCAAGGCAGCTAGCAGCCCCGAGGCGGCTCCCGAATCCGAAGCTGCGAGCGACGCCGAGGCCTCGGGTGACGCCGAGGCTGCGAGCAAACCCAAGCCTGCGGGCGACCCCGAGGCTGCGAACGACGCCGCGGCTGTGAGCGACGCCGAGGCTGCGAACGACGCCAAGACTGCGGGCGGCCCCGAGGCTGTGGGTGACGCCAAGGCTGCGAGCGATGCCACGGCCGCGGGGGCTGCGGCGGCGGGCGACAAGGCAGCGGCTGGCCCTGGGGCGGGGGCTTTGGTGGTGGGGGGGCGGCTTCGGCGGGCTCGGCCTGTGCAAGTTGCTCGGAAGGCGGGGCGCAGCACTTCGGAGTGGGCCAAGCGGCCCAGCGGGCGGCTTGTGCTGCCGGGGGTTATTGCGCTGCTTCTGTTGGGGGCGGCGGGGACGGCTGGGGCTTACCTCGTACCGCAAGCTCTGCAAGCTGCTCCCTCGCCCAGCGCGACGCCCGGATTTCCGCTTGATGGCACCGCCTCGGCCGGGGGTGGTTTTCCGGCTGGGCTGCCGACCGGGTCGGCGCCGGCGGGGGCGTTGCCTTCGGCTACTACCGAGCAGGCTCAGCCGGTGCCGAACGGTGCGCGGCCGGCGGACGCGCTCAACGGGTGGGCGCAGCAGATCGGCACGAAGGTCGGCATTCCGGTGGTGGCGGTGCAGGCTTACGGGTACGCCGAGCTGGTGCTCACCCGGACGCAGCCGGCCTGTCACCTGAGCTGGACCACCATCGCGGCGATCGCTTTTGTCGAGTCGGGGCATGGCAGTGCCAACGGGGCGGTGCTGGGGGTGGACGGTTCGGTGTCGCCGCCGATCTATGGGCTGCCGCTGGACGGCAAGGGCGGGCGGCAGCTGATCGCGGACTCCGACCAGGGAACTCTGGACGGGGACACCACCTATGACCGGGCGGTCGGGCCGCTGCAGTTCATTCCGGCCACGTGGAACAGCTACAAGGTGGACGCCGACAACAACGGCGTGGCCGACCCCAACGACATCGACGATGCGTCACTGACCGCGGCGACCTACCTGTGCCAGGGCGGGCGGGACATGTCCCGGGCGCAGTCGTGGTGGGAGGCGATTCTCTCGTACAACGCGGTTCAGCCGTACGCCCAGAAGGTCTTCGCCGCGGCGAATGACTATGGTCAGCGCAGCCGCTCATAGAAACGCTCCGTGACGGTCCTCGCACATTTCCGTGGCCAGCACTTCCCTGTTGGTCCGGTTAACGGCAAGCTGTACGGGTGAGGGTGCGTGAATGGGATCCCCGGTCAGCGTCGGCCGCGGAGATCCGATCGCTCGTGGAGACGGTGAACACGGTGCTGTCCACCGATCTTCCCGACGATCCACCGTGGCAGGACGTCCAGGTGCGCGACTACCTGGCCGAAACCATGCCCGGCGAACGCCGGATCAGCTGGGTCGCCGAGGATGATCGGCTGCCCGAGGGCGAGAGCGAGATCTTCGCGCACGTCAGCATCCTGCTGCTGGGCGACATCGGTGTGCTCGAAGTGATGGTCAAGCCGTCGCTGCGCCGCCGTGGCCTGGGCCGGGAGCTGGTCGCAATGGCCGCCCGCCGGGCCTATCTGGAGGGTTTCTCGTCGATCGGGGTCGAGGCGATCGGCGGCACCCCGGCCATCGCGTTCTACGAGTCGCTGGGCTTCGAGCGCGAATACGTCGAGACCCGCAGCGTGCTCAACCTGGCCGCGGTCGACTGGCCGTCGCTGCACGAGATGGCCGACGGCATCGCCACCGGCTACCGGGTGGAATACCACCCGGGCGGCCCGCCGGAGGCGCTCCTGGAGGCGTATGCGCAGGCCAAGCTCGAGGCGCAGGACGACGACGAAGACCTCGACCTCGCGCCTCGCTCGTCCGATCCGCAGCGGCTGCGCGACTCGCTGGACACATTGCACAAGCGCGGCCTGAAGCCGTACATCGTGCTGGCCATTCACGAGTCGAGCGGAGTGGTGGCCGGGCTGACCGAGGTGGTGGTGCCGGCCCAGCACCCGGAGCGCGCCGATCAGTACGACACGATCGTCGTGCGAGCGCACCGCGGCTACGGCATCGACCGGGCGATCAAGGCGCGCATGCTGTTCGAGCTGCAGGGAGCCGAGCCGGGCCTGCGCGAGGTGCAGACCTGGAACGCGCACAACAACGAGTCCATGCTCAAGGTCAACGCCGAACTCGGCTACCAGCCCGACCGCGACTGGTTCGAGTACGGCGTCGACGTCGCCCAGCTCGTGCAGAGCTTCGAGTCGGTCGAATAGCTGAGGCGCTGATCAGCGGTAGTCCGGAGCGCGCGGCGGCGGTGGTTCGCCGCGATGTTTTGCCGCCCGAACCTCCCACTGGCTCCGGCGGCGCTGCGCCGTACGCGAACGCTGGTCCCGATAGAACGTTTCCGGCGGTCGCGCCAGCCCGTATTGATCGCCCCACCACTCGCCCGGCTCGGGATCGATGATCGTGTCGAGATGACTCGGATACCGCCGGTCAGCCCCGTCGCGCGCGTCCGCCCAGTCAACCATCGGCTGGATGACCCGACCTTCATCGTTGACCACCGCCAGGCTGAGACCGGCGACCCCGAAGATCCGTTCGAGAACGGCCAAGCTCGGCGCCAGCGAGCCCAACTCGATGCGACCGATCGTCGCGCGGGACACACCAGCCGCCTGCGCCAGCTCGCGTTGGCTGAGACCCGCGATGCGCCGCACCCGACGCACCAGCCCAGGCACGGGAAAACCGGCGGGTTCCGCCGCCGCGGGCTGCTTCGCGAATGACATGTGCCGACTATGGCAGGCCGAGACGACGACCCGCGGCCCTCTGTGGACAACGACTCGGCGCCCTGTGGATAGAAACCCCAGCCGCCAGTAGCTTCCACCGGCCCTTTGCTTTGCGTATCTATACGCGCTGCTTTGCGTACCTATACGCGCCACAGCCGCCTGCCGGGGCCGGAGCGCGTATTAGTGCGCAGAGCAGCGCGTATAGGTGCGCAGAGCAGCGCGTATAGGTACGCAGAGCAGCGCGTATAGGTACGCAGAGCAGCGCGTATAGGTACGCAAAGCAAAGGGGTGGCGGGAGGCGGGGTGGACGCCGGCTTTGCGTGCGACGGTGTTGGTCCTGGGAAGGCGGCGCATGGTGATGCGCGCACGCTCAGCCGAGCGGCGGCGGATCGCTGCTCGACTTGGGTAACGTTGGTGGGTTGCGGAGTGACTAGAAGCGGAGCTTCTGCGCGGCCTCGGTGGCCCAGTAGGTCAGGATGATCTGGGCGCCGGCTCGCTTGATCGAGGTCAGTGACTCGAAGATCGCACGGTCGCGGTCGATCCAGCCGTTCGCGGCGGCTGCCTCGACCATCGCGTACTCGCCGGAGACCTGGTAGGCGGCGACCGGGACCGTTACCCGGTCGCGGACGGCGGCGATCACGTCGAGGTAGGGCAGGGCCGGTTTCACCATGACGATGTCGGCGCCTTCGGCCACGTCGAGGTCGACCTCGCGCAGGGCCTCGCGGAAGTTCGGCGGGTCCTGCTGGTACTGCCGGCGGTCGCCCTGCAGCGAGGACTGGACGGCCTCGCGGAACGGGCCGTAGAACGCGCCCGCGTATTTCGCCGAGTAGGCCAGGATCGACGTGTCCTGGTAGCCCGCTTTGTCCAAGGCGCGCCGGGCGACTCCGACCTGGCCGTCCATCATCCCCGAGGTCCCGACCATGTGCGCACCGGCGGATGCCTGCGCGACCGCCATGTCCGCGTAGATGGCCAGCGTGGCGTCGTTGTCGACCGAGCCGTCCGGGGCCAGGACCCCGCAGTGGCCGTGCGAGGTGAACTCGTCCAGGCACAGGTCGCTCATGATGACCGTGGAGTCGCCCACCTCGGCCATGAGGTCCCGGATGCCCACGTTGAGGATGCCGTCCGGGTCGAGACCGGCCGAGCCGGTCTCGTCCTTGTGGTCGTCGGTCGGGACGCCGTAGAGCATCAGGCCGCCGACACCCGCGCTGACCGCCTCGTGGGCGGCCTTGCGCAGCGACTCGCGCGAGTGCTGCACGACGCCGGGCATCGAGCTGATCGGCCGGGGCTCGGTCAGACCCTCCTTGACGAAGAGGGGCAGCACGAGTTCGGACGGCGCAACCCGGGTCTCCTCCACCAGGCGGCGGAGGGCCGGGGTGCGCCGCAGGCGGCGCGGGCGAATGTCCGGGTACGACATGGTCACCTCAACATGACGTCAGCGGAAGCGCAGAGCAGTGGGTCCCTGGACCTTGGAGCCGCGGCGCTGCTTGGCCGGCATGGCGGCCAGCTTCTCGCGCAGCTCGATCGCGTACGACGCCAGCGCCTCGACCAGGTCCGGCACCGAAGCGTGCTGGGGCTGGACGTCGACGCGCAGGCCGAACTCGGTCGCCGTCTCGGCGGTCTTCGGTCCGATCACCGCGACGACCGTGCGGGCGTGCGGCTTGCCGGCGATGCCGACCAGGTTGCGGACGGTGGAGGACGAGGTGAAGAGCACCGCGTCGAAGCCACCCGACTTGATCGCGTCGCGGATCTCGGCCGGCGGCGGGGCGGCGCGGACCGTGCGGTACGCCGTGACGTCGTCGACCTCCCAGCCGCGCTCGATGAGCCCGGCCGCGAGCGTCTCGGTGGCGATGTCGGCGCGCGGCAGCAGCACCCGGCCGACCGGGTCGAGGATCTCGTCGTGCGGCGAGAACTCGGCGAGCAGGCCCTCGCTGGACTGGTCGTCGGCCGGGATCAGCTCGGGCTGGATGCCGAACGCGCGAACCGCCTCGGCGGTGGCCTCACCGATGCAGGCGATCTTGACGCCACCGAAGTGGCGGGCGTCGAGACCGTGCTCGTCGAACTTCTCCCAGACGGCGCGGACCGCGTTCACCGAGGTGAAGACGACCCATGCGTACCGGCCGTCGACCAGGCCCTTGACTGCGCGCTCCATCTGCGCCGGGGTGCGCGGGGGCTCGACCGCGATGGTCGGCACCTCGCACGGGATCGCCCCGTACGCCCGGAGGCGTGCGCTCATCGCGCCGGCCTGCTCCTTGGTCCGCGGGACCAGGACCTTCCAGCCGTACAGCGGGCGATTTTCCCACCAGCTGAGGGTGTCGCGCTCGGCCACGTCGGTGCCGACCGAGAGAACCACCCGGCCGGTGAAGCCGAGCGCCGCGGCGACGAAGCTGTCGACCGTGGACGTCGTGGTGTATTGCGTCTCGCCGGTGCCGTCGCCGGTCACCGCGACCGGGGTGCCGGGCTCGACACCGGCCGCGAGCAGGCCGTCGCGCACGGCGGCCAGGTCACCGGCGTCGACCGACACGGCGAACGAGCCCTTGCGGGCGGACGCGGCGAGCGCGTCGAAGTCGAGTGCGGTCACGTCGCCGACGTCGGCCGTGGTGCGCACGGCCGGCAGCGGGACGCCGGCGTAGGTGGCGACACCCTCGGCCTGGCCGATGCCGGGCACGACCTCGAAGTGCACGGCGGTGCGAGCGACCGCCTGCACCTCCCTGACCACCGTCTCGTGGCCGAACGGGTCGCCGGCTACGAGGTGCACGGCGGACAGGCCGGACTTGGCCGCGGACAGGAGCACCTTGGCGACGTCGCCGGGAGCGCCCTCAGCCGGGCTGAACTGGGCGTCCTGTTTGGCTTCCGACTTGATCGCGGCGAGCAGCGAGTCGGGTACGCCGCGGTCGTAGACCACCTGGTCGGCATCGGTGAGCGCAGCGTGCGCTCGGCGGGTCAGCAGTTCCGGGTCGCCGGGGCCGGCCCCGACGAACGCAATGCGACCAGCGGGTTTACGGGCGGTGCGGGTGGTCATGCTCTGCCTTCCTCACGCATGCGCTCCTGGCCCTCGCCTGCGAGGCCGTCGTCATGAACGGCTTGGTGCCGCTCGGTGCAGTCGCTCATGCATTGCTCCCCAATAGGGTGTCGGCGCCGTTCTCGAGGAGATCGGCGGCAAGTGCCTTGCCGATCTCCGCCGCGTCGGCGGGCGTTCCGGTGCGCGACAAGCGGATGGCTCGGGACCCATCCGGGCTGATCACCGCACCGCGCAGGTAGATCTCGTCGCCGTCCTCGCCCTCAGCGAGTTCGGCGTGTGCCGCGACCGGGGCGGAGCACCCGGCCTCGAGCGTGGCCAGCAACGCCCGTTCCGCCACGACAGCGGCTCGGGACGGTGCATGGTCGAGCGCGGCCAGCAGCTCGACCAGGTCTGCGTCGCCGGATCGGCACTCCACCGCCAGCGCGCCCTGGGCCGGGGCGGGCAGCATGAGCATCGGGTCCAGCGTTTCGGTGATCTCGGCGGTGCGGCCGAGACGCGCCACTCCGGCCCGGGCAAGAACGACGGCGTCCAGATCGGCTTCGGGTCCGAGGACCCGGGCGATTCGGCTGTCGATGTTCCCGCGGATCGGCGTGACCTGCAACTCTAGGCCCAAAGCATGCAATTGCGCGATTCGGCGCACCGCTCCGGTGCCGATGACCGACCCGGGCGGGAGCTCGGCGAGCGTCAGGCCACTGCGGGCGATCAGCACGTCACGCGGGTCCTGCCGTTCGGGCACGGCCGCGATGTGCAGGCCCGGGTGCACGGCGGTGGGCAGGTCTTTGTATGAATGGACGGCGAAATCGATCTCGTCGGCGATCAGCGCGTCGCGCAGGGCCGAGACGAAGACGCCCACCCCGAGCTGGGCGACCGGGGCGGCCGAGCGGTCGCCGGGCGTGATGATCCGGACCAGCTCGACCGGACGGCCGGTCGCCGCGGTCAGCGCGTCGGCGGTCTGCTGCGACTGCGCCAGAGCGAGCGCGCTGCCCCGGGTGCCGAGACGCAAAGGCGTACTCACGGGTTTCCTCCGATCTCGGGAACGGCAGCGGCCGGGGTGGCATGCGGGACATCGAGGTCGAACAGCTCACGCAGCATCGCTGCGTACTGGTCGCCGCCGGGTTCGGCGGCTAGCTGCCGGACCCGCACGGTTGGCGAATGCAGCAGCTGCTGAACGACCCGATGCAGCGTACGGGAAACTTCGGCCCGCTGCTCCTCGGTGAAATCCGGCTTCCGCGACCACAGCTTGCGCAGCTCGGCCGTCATCACGTCGTCGGCCCGGTTGCGTAGCGCGGCCACGGTCGGCGCGATGTCGGCGCCGCGCAGCCAGCCGAGGAAATGGTCCACCTCGGCGGTGACGATCTGCTCGACGGCGGCGGTCTCGGCCGCGGCCGGCATCGCTCGCCGGGACGCGGCCAGGCTGTCGATGTCGATGACGGTGACACCGTCGACGCCGTGCGCGTCGGGGGCCACGTCGCGCGGGACGGCCAGGTCGAGAACGACCAGCGGGCCGGCCGCCTCGAGCCGCTGCCGGGTGAGCACCGGCTCGGACGAGGCGGTCGCGGAGATGACCAGGTCGGCCTCGCGCAGGGCGGCGTCCAGCTCCTCGTAGGGCAGGGCGACCGCGCCGTACGCCTCGGCGAGCCGATCGGCCCGCGCCGCGCTCCGGTTGGTGATCCGCACCGGGCCGACGCCGGCCCGGGTGAGCGTGGCGACCGTCAGTGCGCCCATCGCGCCGGCCCCGATGACCAGGGCGGGCTTGCCTTCGAGGTCGCCGAGGTAGGTGGCGGCGACCTCGAGCGCGGCGGTGACCACGCTCTGGCCGGCCTTGTCGATGCCGGTCTCGGCGTGCGCCCGCTTGCCGACCCGCAGCGTCTGCTGCATCAGCTCGTGCAGCAACCGGCCAGCGGTGTCCGACTCGGTGGCCGCGTGATAGGCGTCCCGCAGCTGGCCGAGGATCTGCGCCTCGCCGACCACCATCGAGTCGAGCCCGGCCGACAGCCGGAACGAGTGCAGCACCGCCGCCTCGTCGTAGTGCACATAGAGGTGGCCGGCCAGCTCGGTGGCCGGGATGCCGGACACCTCGGAGAGCACGTTGCAGACGTCACCGAGGCCGCCGTGGAAGCCGCTGACCGCCGCGTAGATCTCCACCCGGTTGCAGGTGGACAGCACGACGGCCTCGCCGACATAGGGCTGGCTGACCAGCTTGTGCAGCAACTGGGGAATGTCGCCATCGGTGATGGTGAGTCGTTCCAGCGTGCCGATGTCAGCGGTGCGGTAGGACGCACCGACGCTGAGCAGGTTCACGACCCGACCGCCTCCTGGTTTCCCGCCCCCGCGGCCGAACGCCCGCCGGGCAGCGCGGTGAGCGACGCCTTGCGGTGTTCGTGGAATGAGAGGATCTGCAGCTCGATGGCGAGATCGACCTTACGCACGTCGACGTTCGCCGGCACCGACAGCACGCACGGCGCGAAGTTGAGAATGCTGGTGACGCCGGCCCCGACGAGCTCGTCGGCGACCGCCTGGGCAGCGCCGGCCGGGGTGGCGATGACGCCGATGGCGATCGTCTCCTCCGCGGCGACCGCGGGCAACTCGTCGATGTGGCGCACGACCAGACCGTGTATGCGATCGCCGACCTTGGCCGGGTCGGCGTCGAACAGCGCGATTATTTTGAAGCCGCGGCTGGCGAATCCGTCGTAGCCGGCCAGCGCGTGGCCGAGGTTACCGACACCGACCAGGCAGACGGCCCGGCGCTGGTCGAGACCCAGGACGTACTCGATCTGCTCGATCAGCAGGGCTACGTCGTAGCCGACGCCACGAGTCCCGTACGAGCCGAGGTGGGAAAGATCTTTGCGGAGTTTGGCCGAATTGACGCCGGCCGCGGCGGCGAGACCCTCACTCGAGATCGTGTCCGCATCGCCCTCTCCGAGGTTGTGCAGTGCGCGCAGGTATTCGGGCAACCGGGCGATCGTCGCCTCCGGAAGATCCGGGAAGGCAGGGACGGCGCCGGCCCGGCCACCGTTGCCGGACGTGCTTCCGTGACGCTGCTGACTCATCTGACTCCGTGCCGACGAGGTGTCGAGCCTTGAGGTGCGAGCCCCCTGGACGCCCGGCTCGACTGCCTGTGGTACCGGGGCTCTTCGAAGTCACACAGTAGGCGCTTGTGAAGGCGTGCACAAATCGCGATCTTGGCCCCACGAGTAGACAAAGATCGACAAGGCGTGCTAGGGGATCCGTCCGCTGAAAGTATGCCCGCTGGTCGGCCCGCACGGCCACCTCAGTTGAGCGACCGGGCGATCTCCACCGCTTCCAGCAGGGTGTCGGCAACTGGACGGCCCGATGCGCGCAGCCGGTCGGGGTGGGTGAACCCACCGGTGTAGAGCACCACGGCGGCGCCGGCCGAGTCGGCCGCGGCCGCGTCGTCGAGCGAGTCGCCGATCAGCACCACCTGGTTGCCGGTGAGTCCGAGCTCGTCCAGATGGGTGGCCAGATGACCGGCCTTGAGGTGGCCGCCGATCTCGGTGCGCAGCCCGTCCACCCGGGTGAAGACGCCGGCCAGGCCGTAGGTCTCCACCGCCGGGACCAGCTCGTTGTGGAACCACATGGACAGCAGCGACTGCGAGCCCGGCCAGGTCTTGATCGCATTCATCGCGTCGGCGGCCAGCGTCATGCTGGTCAGGCCGACCCGGTAGGCGTCATGGAAGATCCGGTCCAGCTCGCCGAACTCCTCCTCGTCGACCGCCCGCTCGAGGATCTCCGCATAGAACTCGGCGACCGGCCGGCGGAACCGGGACCGATGCTCGTCGGCGTCCACCACGCGGCCGCCGACTGCCGCGAACGCGTGGTTCGTCGAGGAGACCACCAGGCTGAGGTCGTCGAGAAGAGTGCCGTTCCAGTCCCAGACAAGATGAGTGCGTGCCACGGCGAACAACCTATATGCGGGGCTCCCCTGGCTGCCGCTGGATATCTCGAAGCAGGCGCGCCTCTTCGACCCGCCAGTAACCGTGCTCGGCGCCGTCGAGCAGCACCACCGGCACCCGGTCGCCGTAGTCGCGCTCCAGCTCGACGTCCGAGTCGACGTCCACCCGATCCCACTGACCAGGAAGTATGCGATCGAGCACGGTTTCGGCGTCGTCGCACAGGTGGCAGCCGTCCCGGCTGATCAGAACGACCCGGTTCATAGCTCTCCCTTGCGGACCTTGCCGATCGCCGAGTGCGGTAGCTCACGCACCAGCTCGACGGTCGGCAACTTGAACCGGGCGAGCTGCCCGGCGCAGAAGACCTGCAGCTCGGCGGGAGTCGGGGCCGGATCAAGAGCGGCGACGACGTACGCGTGCGGATGCTGCCCGGTCTCGTCGTCGGGCACCCCGACCACGGCCGACTCGGTCACCGCCGGGTGCGCGTCGAGGACCCGCTCGATCTCGGCCGGGTAGACGTTGAAGCCGTTGACCAGGATCAGCTCGCCGATCCGGTCGACCAGATGAAGATCGCCGTCGCCGTCCGCGTACGCGATGTCGCCGGTGGGCCACCAGCCGTCCGGGTCCGGGCCGCCGGCGCCGTCCGGCCAGTAACCGGAGAAGAGATTGGCACCGCGCACCACGATCTCGCCGGGGTCGGTGCCGGCCGTGTCTTCGATGGAAAGATCGAGCTCGGCCAGGTCTTCGTCCGGCGAGGCGGTGCCGTCCTCCCACAACACGTCGCCGGATCGAGAGCTCAGCCGCAGGGACACGCCGGGTAGCGGGCGGCCGATCGAGCCGGTCTTGCCCCGGTCGCTGACCGCCGTCGTGGTGAGAACCGGGGCGGTCTCGGTCAACCCGTACCCGATCAAGATGGTTTTTCCGGTTGCCGCGGTGAAGCGGGCGGCCTCGGCCGGAGGGAGTGGCGCGGCGCCGCACACCGCGGTGCGCAGGCTGCTGAGCGCGCCGCTCACTTCCGGCTGCCGCGACCATGCCGAGTACATACCCGGCACGCCGACCGTCACGGTCACCGCCTGCTCGGCAATCACTGACAGTGAGGCGGCGGCATCGAACCGGTCAATGAGGACGCCGGTCGCCGCATGGTGCGCGACCGTGCCGAGACCGGTGTTCAACCCGTAAGCGTGAAAAAGCGGCATCGCGAGCAGCACGACATCGTCCGGGCCGACCACGGGCGGCTCGATCGCGTCGAGCTGGTCGTGGTTCGCGGCCAGCGCGGCGTGCGTGAGCATCGCGCCCTTCGGCCGCCCGCTGGTCCCCGAGGTGTAGAGCAGAACGGCGAGATCTCCGGCGGCGACCTCCGGCAGATCACCGGTCGCGGTTCCGAGATCTGGCGGTACGCACGGCGGGGTGGCCGACCGCAGCTTCGCGCGCGCCGCCTGCTCGGCGACCACCACCGCGGCCTGGCAGTCGCCGACGACGAAGGCGAGCTCGTCGGCGGTGTAGCCGGGGTTGAGCGGAACGGCGACCCGGCCGGCACGCAGGGTGCCGAAAAAAGTCACCACGAAGTCGATCGAGTTGCCCAGCACGATCGCGACCCGCTCGCCGGGTCGCGCCAGCATGACCAGCCGGCGAGCCGCAGCGTCCACCCGGGCGTCGAGCTCTGCCCAGGTCAGCGTGGTGTCGGCGGTGATCAGCGCGGGATGGTCGGGCCGGCTTGCGGCAGCGGCCGCGACGGGGTCCTCCACGAGGGACGAGTCTGGCACAAATATGCCGAGATTCCGACGGCGGACAGCCTGTCCGTCGCGATCACGAGAGTGTCCACCATCGTGGCATAAGTTCCTTGTGTCTTGCCTGCGCCACTTCGTACTATTTTTGCGCAGCGCACACGGTGTGCGACTCCGTGTGTTCGGGGTCCGTGATACTTCCTGCCTGAGTAACGGACTCCAAAGCCCTGGGTGAGGTCGGTCGGCGTTTTGCGGCTGCCTTCACCCGTTTTGCTATGAGTTATCACCCCTCATCCCGAGGAGGCCGCTGTGCCGCAAAAAGCACGGAATTACTGCCGATCCACGTCTGGCGGGACGGATCTGCAGTCGGACGAGGCCCGCCGGGTTGAGGAGGCGCAGTGAGTCATGTGTACGCCGGGGACATGTACCACCGCGATCCGTTCGCGGCGCGCCTCGCACTCACCGAGGGCCTGACCTCCCTCCGTCGATCGGTAGACGACTTGATCACCAACACCATCCGTGGCGAAGACGCGAAGCGGACCAGCAACCGCCGCCACGTCAACGAGTCGCCCGGGGTCCGGGTGCCGCCTACCGGCAATGCCAAGCCCCTGCCCAGCGGGGGACGGGTCGCGGTGCCCGGCCGTCCGCCGATGCCCGCCCAGCCCACCGCCGGCCAGCGCAGCCAACTGCCGGAGAACCCGGCGCCCGGCGAGCAGACCGTCGTCGTGCCGGTGCAGAGCACCACCGGCCCGCCGGGTGAGAGCGAGAAACCCAAGTACCCGGCCCGCCCCGACCCGGGCGACGCCGCCGCCGAGGTGTGGGCGCTCGTCGAGCGCGCCCAGGCCGGCGAGTCCGAGGCGTTCGGCCTCATCTACGACCGGTACGTCGACACGGTGTTCCGCTTCGTCTACTTCCGGGTCGGCAACCGCCAGCTCGCCGAAGACCTCACCTCGGACACCTTCCTACGTGCCCTCAAGCGCATCGGCAGCTTCACCTGGCAGGGTCGCGACCTCGGCGCCTGGCTGGTCACCATTGCCCGCAACCTGGTGGCCGACCACTTCAAGTCCGGCCGCTACCGCCTCGAGGTGACCACCGGGGACGTGCTCGACGCCGACCGCGAGGACCGCGGTCCGGAAGGCAGCCCGGAGTCGGCCGTGGTCGACCACATCACCAACGTCGCCCTTCTGACCGCGGTCAAGCAGCTCAATCCGGAGCAGCAGGAGTGCATCGTGCTGCGCTTCCTGCAGGGCTTCTCGGTGGCCGAGACCGCGCAGACGATGGGCAAGAACGAAGGTGCGATCAAGGCCCTCCAGTACCGGGCGGTGCGGGCGCTCGCCCGCCTGTTGCCCGAAGGGTTCCAGTGGTGACCTTTTTGTCTGAAATGTCGATCTACGCATCCCGATATCAGCTGTTCGCCCCCGTAACCGGGGGCGAGTGTCACGCGTTTGTCCGGGTGCGACCCCGGCAGGTCCCCACGGCCACCGGTCTTGTCGCGACCGTCGGCGACGCTGCCGACGAGACAGTCACTAGCGAGGGGAGGTGCCCGCTATGAGCTTCGATTTCCTCGACCGGCGGAGCGCCGAGCGCTTCGCGGAGCTTCTCGACGAGAGCACCGGCGGCCGGCGGCATCACAGCCACGGCCCGGCCGACGAGCGACTCGCCGAACTGGTCGCCATCGGTTCCAGCCTTACCGCGACCAAGCCCGGGATCCAGGTCGATCCCGAGTTCCGCGTCGGCTTGCGAGCCATGCTGGTCGCCACCGCCGAGCGGGACGGCATCGGCCGTACCGCCGTCGAGTCCGAGCCCGGGAGTGCCGCGCAGCCGGCGCCGGCCCGGTCCGGACTGCGAGCCACGATCCTCGGCCGCGGTGGCCGCCGGATCCGGGCGCGCGGTGCGATCGTCATCGGCGTCGCCGCCGGTGCCATGGCGGTGTCCGGAATCTCCGCGGCAAGCGAGAACGCGTCGCCCGGCGACGCGCTGTACGGAGTCAAGCGCTCGACCGAGCGCGCCCAACTGGCCATGGCCGGTTCCGACGTAACCCGGGGCCAGCTCTCACTGGACTTCGCCCGCACCCGGCTCGCCGAGGCGGCCGCGATGTCCGGCGACGCACCCGGGTTCGCCGGGGTGCTGGACGACATGGACGCCGACACCCGCAAGGGCGTCCGGCTGCTGGACACCTCGGCGGTCGCCCGCCGCGACGTCAAGCCGCTGGCCACCGTCGACACGTTCGTGCAGGAGCAACGCAAGACGCTGCTGCCGGCGCTGGACAAGCTGAGCACGGCCAACCAGGAGCGGGCGGGGCAGTCGCTGTCGCTGCTCGACGCGGTCGGCAAGCGCGGTGACGAGCTGCGCACCGGGCTGAACTGTCCGCAGGTTCTCTCGGCGGGCTCGGACACTCTCGGGCCGAAGCTGAAGGACTGCACCAGCACGGCCGACGGCGCCGCGACGAGCCGGCCCAACGGGCACAGCGGCAAGCCCAGCACCAAGGATGACCCGCGCGGGTCGAAGGCCAAGCCGCAGCGCACCAGCCCGACGGCGAAGCCGACCGGCGGGTCGAACAAGGTGGCCACGCCGACCGACTCACCGGCACCCGGTCTCGGGACGCTGGGCGGGACGCCGCTGACCCCGTCGGTCGATCCGACCTACAGCGAGACCGGCGAGGACGACAACGCGGTCGGCGGCCTGCTCGGCGAGCTTTTCGGGTTCGGCGACTAGCCGCAGATTTGCAGTAGGCAGTAACAGGTATGGCGAGGGGCGGTTGCCGGGAGTTACCGGACCGCCCCTCATCTGTAACTATAAGCCGCCGAGCACCATCTGTTACAGACCGAACGGGTCCGGACGCTTCTCCAGCAGCTCCAGCAACGTCGCCTGAATGGTCTCCCGCACCTGGTCGGCAAGGCTGTAGACGACCATCGGATCGTCCGCGTGCTCGGTCAGGTGCGCGGTCGGGATCGGCGGGCAGAACTGGATCAGCCACTTGCTCGGCAACGGCACCAGGCCCAGCGGCCCCAGCCACGGGAAGGTCGGCGTGACCGGAAAATACGGCACTCCGAGCAGGCGGGCCAGCGGCTTGATGTCGGCCAGGATCGGATAGATCTCCTCGGCGCCGACGATGGCCACCGGAACGATCGGGGTGCCGGTGCGCAGCGCCGCCGACACGAACCCGCCCCGGCCGAACCGCTGCAGCTTGTAGCGGTCGGTGAAGCGCTTGCCGATGCCCTTGAAGCCCTCGGGGAAGACGCCGACCAACTGGCCGTCGCTCATCAGGCGTTCGGCATCGGGGTTGCAGGCCACCGTGGCGCCGGACTTGCGGGCCAGCTCACTCATGAACGGCACCCGGAACACCAGGTCGGCGCCGAGCAGTCGCAGGTGCCGCTCGGCCGGGTGCCGGTCGCGGATCGCCACCGACAGCATCAGCGCGTCCAGCGCGATCGTGCCGGAGTGGTTGCCGACGAGCAGGGCGCCACCGTCGCCCGGCACGTGCTCGATGCCGAACACCTCGGTGCGGAACCAGTCGTGGTAGAGCACTCGCAGCACCGGGTGGAAGACCGCGTCGGTGAGCTCCCGGTCGAAGCCGAAGTCGTCCACCTCGTACGCGCCGGCGAGGCGCCGGCGCAGGAAGGCGAGGGCGCCCGCGACTCGCTGGTCCCAGACGTCGACCGGGTCGGCCTTTTCGGCCGGCGGCTCGGGTGTCGGCTCGGGTGTCGGCGACTCTTCGGAATGCCCATTCATCTGCGGCACCTCCGGGATCGGCCGCCGGCCGTTGACCCGGACCGGGGCGGCCGGTTTCGGCAGCGTGAAGTCGGCGTGGCCGGGCAGCATGTCACGGTACTCGTGCTGACTCATGCCAGCTCCTCGCTTCGCTCCGAGCTGCCAAGAGCCAGTTCTGCACTGAGCTTGCCGATTCGCTCGCTACGCTCGCTCATGTGCGACATCACCCCCGCCGCTAGCTGTTCCCGCGGCGCGGACCGCGCGGATGCCGTCGAGGATGGCCCGCTCGGCCGCCTCGAGCCGGGCGGCGGTGAGCGACGATCCGTTGGCATGCGCCTCGATGAAGTCGTTGAAGGCGGTCTCGGTGGTGCGCGGAGTGAAGCCGAACTCCTCGATCAGCCGGGTCGTGTCGACCACGCGGCCGTGCACGAATAGGTCGACCTGGTCGAGGCCGATCCGGCCGATCCCGAGGTTGCGGGCCAGACCCAGCACGGCGGAGAAGGTGCCCTCCGGCAGCGGCAGGGCGACCCGGCCGGCCCGGCGCACGGCCTGGGACAGCGTGAGAACCCCGGCGCCGGCCACGTTGAACGTGCCCGGGTGGTCTTCGGTCACCGCCCGGTGGGCCACTTCGAGGGCGTCGTCGACGTGCACGAACTGCAGGCGCGCGTCGCGGCCGAAGACGGTCGGCACCACCGGCTGAACGAACAGGCGGGTGAGTGTCGTGTCGGCGGTGGAGCCGATGAACGGCGCGAACCGCAGCACGGTCGCGGCCACGTCGGGCCGGCGACGGCGGAATCCGCGAACGTAGCCCTCGATGTCGAGGATGTCGCGGGCGAACGAGCCCCGCGGAACTGCCCGGGGCTCGGTGTCCTCGGTGAAGACCGCCGGGTCGCGGAACGACGCGCCGTAGGCGGCCGTCGACGAGCGCACGATGATCTTGCGCAGGCCAGGAGCACCCTGGGCGGCGGCGAGCAGCTGCATCGTGCCGATGACGTTCTGCTCTTTCATCGCCTGGCGACCGCCGTGCTGCGAATCGGGAGCGCTGGTCACCGCCATGTGCACAACGACCTCGGCACCGAGGTCGGCCATGGCGCCGGAAGCCGCGCGAGCGTCGGCCCGGACCAGCTCGACGTCTCCCAGCACGGCCTTCAGGGCCGGAGGAGGCTCATGCGGATCCAGACCGACGACGCGTTCGATACGCGGATCGGCGGCCAGACGAGCGGCCACTCGGGCGCCGAGAAATCGGCTCACGCCGGTCACCACGACGACGCGGGGCGGTGAGGTCACCACGGGGCGGACCTTCCGGTGCGGCTTGGCGAAGCGGCGGGCAAGTGAGGCAGGGCCGGGCTGACGCCCGGCCGGCCATCACTTGCCGAGACGGCGACGCTGGACGCGGGTCTTGCGCAGCAGCTTGCGGTGCTTCTTCTTCGCCATACGCTTGCGGCGCTTCTTGACCACGGAGCCCATACGAATTTGCCTCTCGAAACCATGCGGGTCGAACCCGGGTGCCCGCCGGGCACGACCGCGTCCGTTCTGGACGGGGTCCCGGATCTCCTCGTCGCGCGAAGCAGCGGCGGGTGGTGGACCGGGAACCAACCGCCCCAGCGTACCGGCCCGGCCGGGGCAGGGCCAAAACGGCCCCTACGCCGTCTGAGAGAAGGCACCCCGCAGGTAGTCGTGCACCGCGTGCTCGGGCACCCGGAACGACCGGCCGACCCGGACGGCGGTCAGGTCGCCGCCGTGCACCAACCGGTAAACGGTCATCTTGGAGACCCGCATCAAGGCGGCCACCTCGGCAACGGTCAGAAACCGCACCTCCGAGAGGCGTTCCTCGGTCTGGGCTGGACCCGTCATCTCCTTGCACCGATCCTTTCGCGGCACGGCCCCCGCGACTCCCCGCTTCGCGACGCGGCGGCTTACGTGCGTGTCATCAGAACGGTATCGATACCGCTGTGACCAACGCGATACGTTCCGTGAAATGCGCAAGAAAAAGTCAAGGCCGACACGCCGCTTATGGTTCGATTTACCCCGAATGGGCTACTTTCCGGCGATGGCCCGGCCGAAGAGCGACACGGTCGAGGGACGCTCGGCCAGGCGACGCATCAGGTACGCGTACCACTGCTCGCCGTAGGGCAGGTAGACCCGGACGATGTTGCCGCCCGCCGCCAGCCGCGCCTGCTCCTCGGTGCGCATGCCGTACAACATCTGGAATTCGTATTCGTCGGCGGAGCGGTCGAACCAGCGGGCCCGGTCCTCGGCGATCGCGATCAGGCGGGGGTCATGGGTCGCCACCATCGGGTAGCCCTCCCCCGACATCAGGATGTTCAGGCAGCGGACGAACGACTTGTCGATGTCCAGCGTGTCCTGGAACGCCACCGACTCGGGCTCCGCGTACGCCCCCTTGCAGAGCCGCACCCGGGAACCGGTCGTCGCCAGCTCCCGGCAGTCGCCCTCGGTGCGGCGCAGGTATGCCTGCAGCACCGCGCCGGTCGACGGATAGTCCTTCCGTAGCCCGGCCAGGATCTCCAGCGTCGAATCGGTGGTGGTGTGGTCCTCGGCGTCGAGGGTCACCGACGTGCCCGCGGCGGCGGCCGCGGCGCAGACGGCCTCGGCGTTGTCGTGCGCCAATTTGTCGTCGAGCCGCTGGCCCAGCGCGGAGAGCTTGACGCTCACCTCGGCCGCCGGCGTCAGGCCGGCGGTGGTCAGCCGGGCGAGCAGAGCAACATACTCATCGCGAACCGCCTCCGCCTGCTCCACAGTCGCCGTCTCGCCACCGAGATGGTCCACGGTGATCCCGAGACCGTCGTCGGCCAGTTCGCGGGCCGCGCGCAGCGCATCCGCCACGTCGTCACCGGCCACGAACCGACGGGCAACGCTTTTACTGAGGGTCACCGACGAAAACAGTCGCCCCAGGCGGGACGAGTCCGCGGCGGCCAGGAAGACGGAACGGAGCATGGGCCGAGGGTATCGCCCGAAACCGCGCCGGTCGCGGCAACCGTGTCCGTCCGCGCGCGGTGCGGCTACCGTTGTCGAGTGAACTTCGATGCGTACGCCCGAACCGCGGTCGATCTCGTCAACGCGGAGCTCAGCGACATCGCCGGGCTGCGGGCCCTGTTCGCCGACGACCAGGCCTGGATGCGCGAGCACATCACCGAGAAGGACCTCGGTGTCTTCCGCCGCGCCCAGCGCCGGCTGCGCGACGTCTTCGAGCTGGGCACGGGCGGCCGGGACGCCGAGGCGGTCAACGAACTCAACACGCTGCTCGAGACGTTTCCGGTGCAGCCGCGCATCTCCGGCCACGACGCCAGCGACTGGCACATGCACGTGACCAGCCGGGGCGCGTCGGTCAGCGCGGAATACCTGGCCGGCGCCGCCTGGGGCCTGTCGGTGTGGCTCTGCGAGTACGGCAGCGCCCGCTTCGGCATCTGCGCCGACGAGCGCTGCGGCAACGTCTACCTCGACACGTCGTCCAACAACTGCCGGCGCTTCTGCTCGGAGCGCTGCGCCACCCGTTCGCACGTGGCGGCGCACCGGGCCCGCAAGCGGGCCGCCAACCTCACGCCCGCGTAATCGCCGGCGCCGCCGAACTCGCCGGAGCCAGGTGGCGCCGGGCGAACTCGAGGGACTCGCGCAGGTCTTTCTCGCGCGCGGGGCGGCTCGTCGCCTTCCGGGTGGAGACCTCGAGCGCGACCGAGCCGGTGAACCCGCGCGCCGCCACCGAGCGCAGCACCTCGGCGCACGGCTGATTGCCGCGCCCCGGCACCAGATGCTCGTCACGGCCCTCGCCGGTGCCGTCACCGAGATGCACGTGCTTGAGGCCGGAACCCATCTTCTGCATCATGTCCAGCGCGTCGATGCGGGACGCGGAGCAGTGCGAGATGTCCAGCGTGTAGGCGTCGAAGCCGGTCTCGGTCGGGTCCCAGCCCGGCGTGTACGGAACGAACCAGCGGCCGGCCATCTTCACCGGGAACATGTTTTCAATGGCGAAGGACAGGTCGGGGTGCCGCTGCTGGACCTTGGCCAGGCCCGGGGCGAAGTTCTTGGCGTAGTCGCGCTGCCAGGTGAACGGCGGGTGCACCACCACGGTCGGCGCGCCGAGGGACTCGGCGAGCTGGGCGGCCCGGTTGAGCCGCTCCCACGGGTCGGAACTCCAGACCCGCTGGGTGACCAGCAGGCAGGGCGCGTGCACCGACAGGACCGGCACGTCGTAATGCTCGGACAGGCCCTGCAGTGCGCCGGCGTCCTGGCTGACGGCGTCGGTCCACACCATGACCTCGACGCCGTCGTAACCGACGGTTGCGGCCATCTCGAAGGCGGCGGCGGTCGGCTCCGGGAACACCGAAGAGCTGGACAGAAGCACGGGGACGCGGGAACTCACCCTTCAAAGGGTAGACCCGTTTGTCTCGCGGCCCCGCCACACGTGCGGGTAAATGCGGTCATACCGGGCGGTGACGCCGCATTAGTCACCGGCACGCGTACGCTGTCGCGAGTGACCCGCAGTGACCGGATCCGCCCCGAGGTGGGCCTCGACTTCCCTCGTGAGTGGATCGAATTTCTCGACCCGGCCGACGACCAGCATCTGGTCCGCGCCGACCTGACCTGGCTGCTCTCCCGCTGGACGTGCGTCTTCGGCTCCGCGTGCCACGGCATCGTGGCCGGCCGGGCGCACGAGGGTTGTTGCACCCACGGCGCGTTCTTCACCGACGCGGATGACGAGAACCGGGTGAAGGCCGCGGTTCAGAAACTCACCCCGGAGACCTGGCAGCACCATCGGCGAGGCTTCAAGAACTACACCGAGATGGACACCATCGACGGTGCGAAGCCGGCCCGCCGCACCGCCATCCAGTCCGAGGACGGCCCGTGCGTCTTCCTCAACGACGCCGACTTCCCGGCCGGCGGCGGTTGCGCCCTGCACGCCCAGGCCCTGCGTGACGGCGTGCACCCGCTCACCTACAAGCCGGACGTCTGCTGGCAGCTGCCGGTCCGCCGCGAGCAGGACTGGATCAAGCGCCCGGACGGCACCAAGATCCTCCAGTCCACGCTGACCGAGTTCGACCGCCGCGGCTGGGGCGCGGGCGGCGAAGACCTCGACTGGTGGTGCACGTCGTCACCGGAGGCCCACGTCGGCTCCGAGCCGATGTACATCACCTACGGCCCGGAGCTGGCCGCCCTGATCGGCAAGCAGGCCTACGACAAGCTCACCGAGCTGTGCACGGCCCGCCTGAAGTCCGGCCTGATCGCCATCCACCCCGCCACCGCCGCCGCCGGCAACCCCGTCACCCGAGGCGGCCGCGAGCCGGCCAGCCCCGAGGCTTGACATCGGGGAGTCCACTTGGAAACCGTTGCATGCACAGTCGGCGATGTGGTGCGGACGGGGGACGTGACTCATGGCGGAGGGTTTCCGGGTCGATCTGGGCGCGCTCGAGGATGCCGCGACCGGGATCAACAAGACGCTGAACGACCTGAAGGCGAAACGGATCGACGACCTGGACGGCCGGGCGGCCGACTACGGCCATGGCAAGCTCGCCGACACGGTGGCCGACTTCTGCGACCGGTGGGAACTGGGCGTGGAACACCTGGCCACCGATGGGCAGGAGATCGTCGGCCGGCTGAACCATTCGGTGCAGGCCTATCTCAAGGTCGATCAGGCGGCCAAGGGACGCATGGACGGCATCTTCCATCAGCAGACCGGCGCTGATCCGGCGGCTGACTGATGGCCAAGGAACTCGGCGAGACCAACGATCCGCGCGAGCTCATCCCGGGCGACGCCGCCTCCGTCGCGGGCACGGCGACGGCGCTGCGGGCCCGCGGCGACGCCCTGCACGAGGCGGGCGCCGGGCTGAAGCGGATCGACACCGCGGACGGGTGGAGCGGCGAGGCCGCGGAGGCGTTCCGGGCCCGGTTCGACGGGGAGCCGTCCCGGTGGCTGGAGGCGGGCGACTGCTTTCACTCCGCCGCGGATGCGCTTACCGACTATTCGAAGATGCTGATTTGGGCACAGCAGCAGGCGGCCACGGCGATCTCGCAGTGGAACGCCGCGCAGAACACCACTCAACAGGCCACCGCGCAGCATCAGCAGGCCGAGCAGCAGGCCGGGACCGCGCTGCCGTTCGACGACCCGGGCGAGGCCGGCCGCAGCACCGCCCGGGACACCCTCGATAGCGCACGGCAGCAGCTCGACGGCGCGGGCGACACCGCCGCCGGAACGGTCGGGGCCGTGCGGGACAAGGCGCCGAAGAAACCCGGCTTCTGGAGCAAGGTCGGCGACTTCTTCGAGGACGTCGGCGCCGGGCTGGCCAACGTCGGCGGGCACGTGGCCAACGGGCTCGCGTCGTTCGGCAACGCGATGATCCATCACCCGGGCGATGTCGCGGCGGCAGCCGCCGGCGCCGGGCTGATGATCGCCGGCGCGACCGGCGACGTGGGTGGCGGTCTGCTCGACCTGACCGGCGTGGGCGCCGTGATCGGCGTGCCGATCAACATCGCGTCGACCGCGGCGGTCGTCGCCGGCGGCGGGATCGTGGTGGCCGGCGCCGGCGATCTGATGATGCACGCGACCAGCGACGACGGGGTGTCACCGGCCCGGACCGACTACGAAGGAGCCGGCGGCGGTGAGTACGAGCCGACCGAGGGCTTCCGTGGCAGCGAGTTCAGCAAGGACGAGATCGTCGAGTTCGTGAACGGTCACACCGGCGACGGCAACGTGGCGATGGGGCGGCCGACCAGCGCCGAGGTCGATGCCGCGCTCACCAAGGCAGAACCGCAGAAACTGCCGGGGCAGAATGCCGAGAAATTCGAGTACAACGGAGTGCGCGTGATCGTGAACTACGACATGCCCTGGAAGTCCACCACCTATTACCCGGGACGGTAGTCGTGCGAGTCCTTCCCCCCGAGCTCAGCGCCCAGCTCGGCGAGGCCGAGATCATGGCGATCGAGGCGCATCCGGTGCGGCTGAGCGACGCGACGTCCGTCGACGCCATCGACCTCGCCATCGGCTGGGCCGCCCGGGTCGAGAAGTTCGACGCCGACCGGGCCCTGCCGTGGTCGGACCGGACCGTCTGGAACGAGCACGATCTGGCCGGCGCCCTGTTCGCCCGCGACTTCCTGCAAACGGCACTCGACGGATTGCCGGTATCGGCCCGAGACCGGCTCGCGGGTTGGATCGCCGTCGCTGACGAGCGGTTCCGGTCGTACACCGTCGATGACCCGGACCAGAAAATGGCCAAGATTGCCGACGTCGACCTGAACGGCCGCCCCTGGTGGTGGCGGCGCGTCCCGGTCGACGGGCCGATCGTGCAAGATCTGGCGAACTACTGACGGCCTACGGCTCGAACTTGTAGCCCAGGCCGCGCACCGTGACGATGTAGCGCGGGGCTGAGGGCTCGGGCTCCACCTTGGAGCGCAGGCGCTTGACGTGGACGTCCAGGGTCTTGGTGTCGCCGACGTAGTCGGCGCCCCAGACCCGGTCGATCAGCTGGCCTCGGGTCAGCACCCGGCCGGCGTTGCGGAGCAGGAGCTCCAGGAGCTCGAACTCCTTCAGTGGGAGCTGCACGCCGGCGCCGTCGACCGTGACCACGTGGCGTTCCACGTCCATCCGGACCGGGCCGGCGGCCAGGGTCGGGGTGGACACCTCGGCTGCCTCGGTGCCCTGGCGGCGCAGCACCGCCCGGATGCGGGCGACCAGCTCGCGCGGGGAGTACGGCTTGGTCACGTAGTCGTCGGCGCCGATCTCGAGGCCGACCACCTTGTCGATCTCGCTGTCCCGGGCGGTGACCATGATGATCGGGACGGCCGAACGCTGCCGCAACTGGCGGCAGACCTCGGTGCCGGACATTTCCGGAAGCATGAGGTCGAGCAGCACGATGTCGGCGCCGGTCCGGTCGAACTGCGTGAGTGCCGAGGTTCCGGTCGGGGCGACCGACACCTCGAAGCCCTCCTTGCGCAGCATGTACGACAGGGCGTCGGAGAACGACTCCTCATCCTCGACCACGAGCACGCGGGCCAATGTGGTTCCTTCCATCTTCCGGTTTCCGGGACTAGCGCCCGGTAACCCCGGACTCGATCTCAATTGCCGCGGGTAACGGCAAGGGGGCTTCGGGGGGTCGCGCCGGCAGGCGCAGGGTGAACGTCGAGCCGTCGCCCAAGGTGCTGGTGACGTCGACGCGGCCACCGTGGTTGGTGGCGATGTGCTTGACGATGGCCAAGCCGAGACCGGTGCCACCGGTCGACCGGGACCTGGCCTGATCGGCACGGTAGAAACGTTCGAAGATCCGGTCGACGTCGTGCGGGGCGATGCCGATGCCCTGGTCGGTGACGTCGATCTCGATCCAGTGCTCGTCCTGGCGCAGGGTGATCGCCACCTTGGTGTCCTCGCCCGAGTACGCGATGGCGTTCTCCACGAGGTTGGTCACCGCGGTGGCCACCTGACTGTCACTGCCGTACACCGTCGCGCCCTTGGGACCGGAGTACAGCACCTCGATGCCCTTGGCCGACGCGGTGGTGCGGGTGCGGTCGACCACCTCGGCGATCACCCAGTCGACGGCGACCGGCTCGGGGGTGGGCAGCGGCTCGGCGCCCTGCAGGCGGGTGAGCTCGAGGAGTTCGTTGACCAGCCGGCCCATCCGGGCCGACTCGTGGTGGATGCGCTCGGCGAACCGGCGGGCCGCGACCAGATCTTCCGTCTGCTCGTCGTCCGGTTTGGCCTCGCTGGCCGGCAGCTCGGTCGCGTCGAGCAGGGCCTCGGCGAGCAGTTGCAGCGCGCCGATCGGGGTCTTCAGCTCGTGGCTGACGTTGGCGACGAAGTCGCGGCGGACCCGGGCGAGCCGGTGCGCCTCGGTGACGTCGGCCGCCTCGATGGCCACGTGGGTCGAGTTGAGCGCGACGGCGCGCAGGTGCAGCCCGAGCGGGGCCGAGGCGCCGCCGGCGCGGCCTCGCGGCAGGTCGAGCTCGACCTCGCGCCGCACGCCGGTGCGGCGCACCTGGCCGGCCAAGGTCCGGAGGATGGGGTGGGCGGCGATCGTGCCGGGCGCGCCACCGGAGCGGAGCAGGCCCATCGCGCGGGCGGCCGGGTTGACCAGCACCGGGTGGTCCTCGGCGTCGAGGACGACCACACCGACACGCAGCGAGTCGAGGCTCTTGCGTCCGAGCCCCTTCATGCCGTGTTTTCCGGTGTGCGGCTCGTCGTCCGTTTCGATGGTGCGTCCCCCCTCGTCCGACCGGGGCCCGGTGGAACCGGCCTGCTCCGGCGTCCTGCGGGCACGGGCGAACACCACCGCACCCGCTACCGCGCCGATGATGAGCGCGACGAGGGCGAGGATGATGCTGTACGCCAAGTCCACGCAGCGATCGTAGGGTCATTGTTTACCTAGGCCCTACGTTCAATCGGACATAACGGGCGCGCGTCGAATAATGTTCACCACTGCGCCCGGCGTCGTTCACCGGTGTTCACGTTCAGGCCGTCCCACCGACCTAGCGTGGGCACCATCAAGGTCATGCCCAGCCCAAACGGCATGACCCCTACCCCCGGGACGAGGACATGCGCGAGGAGTTCCAGGCAGATCTCAACGAGGTCAGCCGCCTGCTGGTGACCATGGCGGAGGCCGTGCGGGCTGCCCTGCGCAAGGCGACCGCCGCTCTGCTCACCGCCGACCTCAAGGCCGCCGAGTCGGTCATCGAACGGGACGTCGAGATCGACAAGATCTACGCACTGGTCGAGTCGAAGGTCGCGGACACCATCGCACGGCAGGCGCCGGTCGCGTCCGACCTGCGCATGGTGATCACGGCTCTGCATATCTCCGCCGACCTCGAGCGGATGGGCGACCTGGCCGAGCACGTGGCCAAGACGGCCAAGCGGCGGCACCCGTCGCCGGCCGTGCCCGCCGAGCTGCGCCCGGTGTTCAAGGGCATGGCCGAGGTGGCCGACCAGATGGCGGAGAAGATCGCCGACCTGCTGGGCAAGCCGGAGGCCGAGGCGGCCGCCGCGCTGGAGACGGCCGACGACGCGATGGACGACCTCGAGCGGGAGCTGTTCAAGGTCCTGCTCAACGACGATTGGCCGTACGGCGCGGAGACCGCGATCGACGGCGCGCTGCTCGGCCGCTTCTACGAGCGGTACGCCGACCACGCCGTGAACGTCGGCGAGCAGCTGGTCTTCCTGGTCACCGGTCAGCCGGTGGACGGCCAGAGCTGACGCTCGGCCGTACGAAAAGGCCGGGACGCCACGGGGGCGTCCCGGCCTTTTCCATAAGAGCTAGCGGCCCTGGTTGGCGACCGCGGCCGCGGCGTCCTTGGCCGCCTGCGGGTCGAGGTAGGTGCCGCCCGGATTGGTCGGACGGAAGTTCTCGTCCAGGTCGTAGCGCAGCGGGAAGCCGGTCGGGATGTTCAGCTTCGCGATCGCCTCGTCGGAGACGCCGTCCAGGTGCTTGACGATCGCGCGCAGCGAGTTGCCGTGCGCCGCGACCAGTACCGTCTTGCCGGCCGCCAGGTCGGGGACGATCTCGTCGTAAAAGTACGGAAGGGCGCGGAGCAGCACGTCCTTGAGGCACTCCGCCTTCGGCATCAGCTCGGGCGGCAGGCCCGCATAACGCGGGTCGCCGAACTGGGCGAACTCCGAGTCGGCCTCGATCGGCGGCGGCGGCACGTCGTACGACCGGCGCCAGAGCATGAACTGCTCCTCGCCGTACGCCTCGAGGGTCTGCTTCTTGTCCTTGCCCTGCAGCGCGCCGTAGTGACGCTCGTTCAGCCGCCAGGAGCGCTTCACCGGGATCCAGTGACGGTCGGCGATGTGCAGGGCGATCTCGCTGGTCCGGATCGCGCGGCGCAGCACGCTGGTGTGCACGACGTCGGGCAGGACGCCGTATTCCTTCAGCTGTTCGCCGCCGCGGCGGGCCTCGTCCTCGCCCTTGGCATCCAGGTCCACGTCGACCCAGCCGGTGAAGAGGTTCTTGGCGTTCCACTCGCTGTTGCCGTGTCGCAGCAGCACCAATGTCCCTGTCATGACCTCCATCCTCCTCCAGCGAAGATCCGCTCGGACGCCGACCCGGCAGTGTCCGGCGCCACGTAGAAACCCCATTGCGCGGACACCTAGGTTGTAAGTGTTGGTCGAGTGGGCGGCACTTACAGGAGGCGACGTGCGCGGTTGGTTTCGGCATGCCACGGGTGGATTGCCCCGGCAATTCTGGTTCCTCTGGACCGGGACGCTGATCAACCGGCTGGGCGCGTTCGTCGTCATCTTCCTGGCGATCTATCTGACCGGCCAGCGGCACTTCAGCCAGAGCCAGGCCGGCCTGGTCATCGGTCTCTACGGGGTCGGTGGCGCGGTCGGCACCACGATCGGCGGCGTGCTGGCCGATCGCTGGGGCCGCCGGCCCACCATGCTCACCGCCCAGTTCGGTGCGGCGGCGTTGATGCTCACGCTCGGTTTCGCGTACGGCTACTGGCAGATCCTCGCCGTGACGTTTCTGCTTGGTGTGTTCACCGAGGCGGTGCGGCCGGCGTTCGCGGCCATGATGGTCGACGTCGTGCCGGAAGAGGACCGGGTCCGGGCGTACTCGCTGAACTACTGGGCGATCAACCTGGGCTTCGCGCTCTCCGCGGTCGGCGCCGGTTTCGCCGCCCGGGCTGATTACCTGCTGCTGTTCGTGGTCGACGCGGGCACCACCCTGATCACCGCGGTGCTCAGCCTGATCCTGCTGGCCGAGACCCGCCCCGCCCACCGGGTGCACCGGTCGGCCGGCGGCGGCCTGGGCGCGGCCCTGCGCGACCGCACCTACCTGCTCTACCTGGTGATCAGCCTCGGCTCGATCGTGGTGATCATGCAGCACTTGTCGACGCTGCCGATCGCGATGGCCGCGGACGGCCTGTCGGCGGCGACGTACGGCTGGGTGATCGCGATCAACGGGGTCCTGATCGTGCTCGGGCAACTGTTCGTCCCCCGGCTGATCGAGGGCCGTGACCGCTCCCGGGTCCTGGCCCTCGCCGCGCTGATCATCGGGGCCGGGTTCGGGCTGGTCGCGTTCGCGAATGCGGCCCGGTTCTTCGCGCTGGCCGTGGTGATCTTCACGCTCGGCGAGATGCTGCAGTCGCCGTCCAACGCGGCGACCGTGGCAGGGCTGTCACCGGCCGCGCTGCGCGGTCGCTACCAGGGCTTGAACTCGCTCAGCTGGTCGGCCGGGGCGGCCCTCGCGCCGATTGCCGGCGGCTTCACCCAGCAGCATCTGGGCGACACCGCGCTGTGGATCGGCTGTTTCGGGCTCAGCGCGCTGGTGGCGCTCGGGCACCTGATCACCGGGCCGCGGCGCGAGCGGCGGATCACCCAGTTGGCGGCCGCGGCGCCCATCATTGCCACATCGGCCGCGCCGACCGCGCTCCCGCCCATGGTGGCTGAGCCGATCGCAGACAGCCGAGTCAATTAAACGCGGCCGAAACGGGCCGGAAACAAAGCACCGGCGGCGGCGGACGACGCCCATCCCCATAGGCGTCGCCCGCACTAACCGCCGGTCTCGGGTCGCGCCGTCCCCCAACGGCATATGCCACCCGTCCCCAAACGCCGACCGCGGCGATCATTGCTGATCAACCAGTTCCCCGAACTAACGGTCAGGCGTCCATTGATTACGCTAGTTGCGGCGGTCAAGCCCCACAAGCCACTTGGCTGTCTGCCATCTGTCTGCACCGTCACAGTCACCAATAAATGACCGATCGGCGGAGCGCCCGGTCAATCTTCTGGCGGTGCGAAGCCCCCACGGCGGCTATTAGTTCACAGTCATTTCACATCTATTGAATCGGGTGACAGCGGGGACAGCCGGGCAGTAATCACCCAATTTCGGGCACGTCCGGGGCCAAATGCTTGAACGCCTGGAGATTGGCCAGCGACTCGCCGCGTTTTACCCGCCACTCCCACTCGCGGCGGATCGACGTGCCGAAGCCGATCTCCAGCATCGTGTCGAAGGACTCGTCGGCGTAGGTGAGAACGGAGCCCAGCAGACGGTCCAACTCATCCTCGTCCACGGATTTCAAGGAGACCCGGCCGGTCAGGTAGACATCGCCGACGGCATCGATCGAAAACGATACGCCGTACATCCGGGCATTGCGCTGCAACAGCCACGCCCACAACTCCTCGCGGCGCTCGTCGGGCTGGCGCATCACGAATGCCTCGATGCGCAGCGCGTGCTCGCCGACGATCAGATTGCAGGCGGTCTTGAGTTTGTGGGTGCCGGGCAGGGTGACGACGTAGGCGCCCGGGCCGGTGGTCTCCCACTCCAGCTCGTGGTCGGTCAGCACTTTTTCGACCAGCGAACTCACCATGCGTACGCCTCCAGCCGGGCGGCGATCATCGCGCGATGCTCGACCACGGCCTCACGGTAGACCCGGAGCAGGCCCTCGGCTGTCCGGTCCCAGGAGAAGCCGGACGCGTGCGCCACCGCGCCCTCGGACAGCGCCGCCCGATGCCGCGGGGCGGCGAGCAGGGAATCCAGCGCGTGCGCCCAGTCGCGCGGGTCGTGCCCGTCGACCAGCATGCCGCTGACCCCGTCGCGAACCGCGGTGACCAGCCCGCCGACCGCGGCCGCCACCACCGGGGTGCCGCACGCCTGGGCCTCGAGCGCGACCAGCCCGAACGACTCGTTGTACGACGGCACCGCGACCAGGTCGGCGCAGCGGTAGAGCGCGGCCAGGTTGTCGCCGGTCTGCGGGGGCAGGAACAGCACGCGGTCGCTGACCCCGAGTGACGCGGCCAGCTCGATCAGCGCCGTCGGGCGGTCGAGGCCGCTCCCGCTCGGGCCGCCGCAGATGACCACGGTCACCGAGGGGTCTTTCAGGAACGGCAGCGCTGAAATGAGCACATTGGGCGCTTTGAGCGGTTGAATGCGGCCCACGAAAGCGACAATCTGCCCGGAAGCTGGAAGGCCGAGACGAGAACGATCAGGTGGGCCGGGACGGAACCGGTCCAGGTCGACCCCGGGCTGGACGACGAACGTACGGTCCGGCGAGGCGTCGTAGCAGGAGATCAGGTCCTGGGCCTCGAAGCGGGTGTTCGCGACGAGCCGGTCGGACTCGGCGACGACCTGCTCCTCGCCGATCAGCCGGGCCTTCGGCTCCGGGCGGTCGCCGGCCGCGAGCCACCGGTTCTTCACCTTGGCCAGGGTGTGCGCGGTGTGCACGTGCGGCACGCCCCAGCGCTCCCGGGCCAGCCAGCCGACCTGGCCGGAGAGCCAGTAGTGCGAGTGGATCAGGTCGTAGCGGCCCGGCGGGTGCGCCGCCTCGGCGCGCAGCACGCCGTTGGCGAACGCGCACAGCTGGGACGGCAGGTCCTCCTTGGCGAGGCCCTCGAACGGACCGGCGGTGACGTGCCGCACCGTGACGCCGGGGGCCATCTCGACCAGCGGGGGCAGATCGCTGCGGGTGGCCCGGGTGAAGATCTCCACCTCGACGCCCAGGCGGGCGAGCCGCTTGGAGACCTCGACGATGTAAACGTTCATGCCGCCGGCGTCACCGGTGCCGGGTTGCTCCAACGGAGACGTATGCACAGAAAGGGTGGCGATTCGCCGTGGAGTCGGCCACTCAACCACAATTTCCTCCCGAAGCTTGTTACGTCTTTGTCAATCTTCCCTGTCCTTGCGCATGCAACCACCATGCAGGCACCCGTGGGTGACTGAAGTCATCGGGGAGGAGGAAAGATAAGGACATGCAGAACATCGCAGTGGTCACGGGCGCGTCGAGCGGGATCGGCGCGGCCACGGCCCGCCGGCTGGCCCGGGAGGGCTACCACGTGGTGGCGGCGGCCCGCCGCGCCGACCGGCTGGAGCAGCTGGTCAAGGAGATCGGGCCGGCGGCTACCGCGGTCGAGTGCGACATCACCGACGACGCCTCGGTGGCGAACCTCGCCACCGTCGTGTCCGGGCTGGGCGGCACGCTCACCCTGCTGGTCAACAACGCGGGCGGGGCGAAAGGGCTCGATCCGGTGTCGACCGGCGCGATCGCCGATTGGCAATGGATGTACGACGTCAACGTCCTCGGCACGCTCCGGGTGACCCAGGCGCTGCTGCCCGCCCTCGATGCGAGCGGCCAGGGGACGATCATCGCGGTCGGCTCGACCGCGGCGTTCACGGTCTACGAGGGTGGCGGCGGATACACGGCGGCCAAGCACGCCCAGACGGCGCTGGTCGGCACGCTGCGGCTCGAGGTGGTCGACCGGAACATCCGGGTCATGGAGATCGACCCGGGCATGGTGCGCACCGACGAATTCTCGCTCAACCGGTTCGACGGCGACCAGGCCAAGGCCGACTCGATCTACGAGGGCGTCAAGGAACCGCTGACCGCGGACGATATCGCCGACTGCATCGCGTTCATGGCCACCCGGCCGCACCACGTCGACATCGACAAGCTCGTGGTGCGCCCGGTCGCCCAGGCCGCCCAGCACAAGGTGCACCGGGAGAAGTAGGTGAGCCGGCCGGTCGGCGCGATCACCCGGGGGACGACCAACCCCAACCGGCTGCGCCGGGTGGACAACTTCATCGCGTACCGCTGCGGCGATCTTCTGGCCGCGGCGGCCGAGCCGCTGGTCATCGACCTCGGGTACGGCGCGACGCCGGTCACCGCGGTGGAGTTGCACGCCCGCCTGGCGGCGGCGGTCCGGGCGGACGTCGCGGTGGTCGGTCTGGAGATCGATCCGGTACGCGTGGAAGCGGCCCGGCCGTACGCGGATCCGCCCGGTCTCGAGTTTCGCCGCGGCGGTTTCGAGCTGGCCGGCCTGCGACCGGTCGTGGTGCGCGCCTTCAACGTGCTGCGGCAGTACGCCGAGCACGAGGTGTACGCGGCTTGGCGGCAGATGACCGCGACCGGCGCGCTGCTCGTCGAGGGCACCTGCGACGAGCTGGGCCGGATCGCGACCTGGGCGGTGGTTTCCGAAGGCAGACCGCTGACTCTCACGCTGTCCGCCCGATTGTCCGATCTGGACCATCCGGCGACGTTCGCCGAGCGGCTGCCCAAGGCGCTGATCCACCGCAACGTCGCGGGTGAGCCGATCCACGAGTTGCTTCGCGCGCTCGGTCGCGCCTGGGAGACCGAGGCGACCCCGTTCGGGCCCCGTCAGCGCTGGTTGGCGACCTGCCGGCGGATGCGGGACGAAGGTCACCCCGTACTCGATGGGCCTCGTCGTTGGAAGTTGGGTGAATTCACGATTCCGTGGCCGGAAGTAGGTCGGGCCGGTCCTCCGCAGCGGACCGGCCCGACCCCAGGGGGTGAGTAAAGATCAGTTCTTCAGCTCGACGTTGAACAGCGGCTCGGCGGCCACCTTACGGAACGCGGTGAGGCTGTCGGCGGTCGAGTCCACCGCAATGTTGCGGTCACCCTCGTTGTCCTGGGCGGTGTCGAAGTACACGACCGCCTTGATCTTCGAGTGCTTGAGCAGCTGCGGGACGACGGTGTTGAACGCGGCCGCCTTGCTCGTCGGGTTGGCGACCCGGTGGTACATGCCCCACTCGGCCACCATGATCGGCTTCTTCGGGTGGTTGGTGGCCGACCAGTCGTAGAACCCGAGGCCGCCGCCGGTCGGCTTCCGGTCGAGCAGGCTGCCGAAGTCGCCGAAGTGGTAGTAGCCCTTCTCGACGCTGACGTAGGAGTCGAGACCGATCCAGTCGACGACGTCGTCACCCGGGTAGAGGTCCTTCCACCAGGACTGGGCCATCCACTTCTCGTTGCCCATGTAGGCCACCACGTTGACCACGTTGGTCACCTTGTCGGCGCGCAGTCGCTCGATGACGTGCCGGTACATGGCCGCGAAATCCTTCGCGGTCATCCCCGAGCTCGCGCCGGTCTGCACGTCGTTCTCCGGCTCGTGGTGCAGGGCCAGGAAGAACTTCTGGGTGCTGTAGTTGGCCTTGACGTAGTTGGCCCACGCGTCGATGCGCGCGTCCTGCTGGCCGGCCGCGACCTTGGCCCAGGTGCTGCCGTAGGCGACCTTCCAGTTGAGCAGCAGGACGCGTGGGTGCGCGGCGTCCCGGGTCATCGCGATCTCGGCCTTGGTCGGGAACTTCTCGTCGCCCTTGTGGTACGTGTGGTAGATCGTCGAGGTGCGGCCGGTCAGGGTCTCCCAGTTCTTGAGCGCGGTGTCGCGCGGGGTGTCGGTGAAGCCGCCGGCCGCCGCTCCCCAGAGGACGCCGCAGTTCGGCACGAGCAGGTTGTCGGTGACGCAGGACTCCGGGACCGGCGCGGCTGTCGGCGCGGCGCTCACCGGCGTGTAGTTCACGACCAGGCGCGGGCCGCCGTCGGCGCCGGACTCGGCGGACCGGAACCGGGTGATCGCCGTGGTCGATGCCGAACGCACGGCGAACGAGTAGGTGCCGGCCTTGGTCACCACCCCGCTCAGGTCGATGGTCACCGACGCGTCGGTGGCTCGCGGCGCCGCCGAGGCGATCGCGGCCGAGCCGACCTGCGGCTGGTTGGCGGAGGTGATCGCGTTCTCGCTCCAGTCGCCGGTCACCGGGTAGACGCTGACCCGGGACTCGTCCGGCTTGCCGTCGTACGGCAGGATCAGCCGGGCGTTGCTGAGGGTAGCGCCGGTCGGGAAGCCGCCGGTCGAGAACTTCACGAACGTCGTGCGGGTCTCGCCGTCGGCGCCGCCGATGACGAGCTTGTCCGCCTCGCCGAAGTTGGTGGTGGTGCGGGTGCTGGAGACGTACGCGTCGTCGCTCGCGAATGCGGTCCGAATCGCTGGTGTCGTGACCGCGGCGCCGGCCTGCCCGGAGGGCAGGAACCCGGCGCTCACCGCCGCTCCGATCGCCGCTGCGCCGATTACCGCCTGCTTGCGCTTCACCTGATGTCTCCCTCGCTGACTTGGTTCGGTCATTGCTTGACCTCACCGTCGGCGGGAGTCGGGTCCCGATTGGTGTAAGAGCGGGTGCAGCACAGGAGCGGACACAATGGATCGGCGGACGACGAAAAACGCCGCCGTCAAGATGACGGCGGCGTTCTCGTGGAGCGGGTGGTTACGGCGCGGCGCCCTCGCTGAGGACCGAACGCAGCGCCTCGATCAGCAACTCGGTGCTGAACGGCTTCTTGACCAGCAACGCGTCCGGCTCGATCAGCCCGTCCGCGACAGCGATCTCCTTGGGCAGTCCGGAAATGTAGACGACCCGCATGCTCGGCCGCAGCTCGGTGGCGGAGCGGGACAGCTCGCCGCCGGAGACGCCGGGCAGGCCCAGGTCGGTGACCAGGATGTCGATCTCACCGGGGTGTTCCTGGCAGACGGTGATCGCCTGCTGCGGGTCGCCGGCGATCAGGGTCGAGAAACCGCGGCGCTCGAGCATCCGCCGCATGATGTCGCGTAGGTCCTCCTCGTCGTCGACGACGAGGACGGTGGGCCGGTTCTCCGCGTCGGGCGCCTGCGACATGGGTCCTCCAGGTTTCGCGGTCGAGTTGGCGAAACTCACGCTATCGGCGCCCGGTTGCACCACCTGGACTTTGCGACATCCCGCTGATCAGCGCTTCTTGGTCGCCGAAGCCGCCGACACGGTGTTGAGGTAACCGGTGAACAGCAGCTTGTCGGGCGAGCCCGCGCCGGGGTTGCGCACCAGGCCGGTCGAGGCGTGTCCGACCAGGTCGTCGCGGACCTGAGCGGCGGTCCAGTCCGGGTGCGCGCCGAGCACCAGCGCGGCCGCGCCGGCCACGTGCGGGCTCGCCATCGAGGTGCCACTCATCGTCTTGGTCGCGGTGTTCGAGCCGTTGGAAGCCGACACGATTCGGGCGCCGGGCGCGAAGATGTCGAGACAGGACCCGTAGTTCGAGAAGGACGCACGGGTGTCCTTCTCATCGGTAGCGCCCACCGTGATCACGGCCGGGGCATGGGCCGGCGACTGCTTGCACGCGTCCCGGTGGTCGTTGCCGGCCGCCACCGCGTAGACGACACCACTGGCCATCGAGCGGGTGACCGCGTCGTCGAGTGCCTTACTGGTGGTGCCACCGAGACTCATGTTCGCCACCGCCGGTTTCTGCGCGTGCTCGGTGACCCAGTTGACCCCGGCGATGATGTCCGAATACGACCCGCTGCCCTTGCAACCGAGCACCCGGACGGCGACCAGCTTGACGTCCTTGGCCACGCCGTAAGTGGCGCCGCCGATCGTGCCGGCCACGTGGGTGCCGTGGCCGCTGCAGTCCTGGGCCACGGCGTCGTCGTCGACGAAGTCCCAGCCGTTGACGGCCCGGCCACCGAACTCCTTGTGCGTCACCCGGACACCGCCGTCCAGCACGTACGCGGTGACATTGGCGGCCGAGGGCGCCGCGAACGACTTCGACAGGGGCAGTGTTTGCTGGTCGAGCCGGTCGAGGCCCCACGTGACGCGGGAGGCGGCCGGGGCGACCGTCGCGTCCTGCTCGACGTATCGCACGGACGGGTCGGCGGCGAGCCGGGCGGCCTGGGCGGCGGTCATCCGGGCGTGGAAACCGTGGACGGCCGGGTAGTTGTCGGCCACCCGTCCGCCGTACCGCTGCATCAGTGCAGCCGGACCGGCGCCGGCCTTGAGCATGACGAGGTAGCTGTTGCCGATGGCGTCGGCGGAGCCGGCGGCGAGGATCGGGCCGACCGGAGTGACCGAGGTCACTGGCTGCGCAAATGCCGCGGCGGTGGGGCCGAGTGAGGCGACCAGGGCCCCCATGAGCAGGGCAAAGCGGGTGGTGAGACGGCCGGTGTCGATACGCAAGCTGTTTCCTCTCGGGTTGGCTTCGGTCCACTCGTTGGGGGAGACAGGCATGCCGAAGGCTGCTGAGGGGAAATGCTGAGAGGCGTCCCCGGGGTCCCGGGGACCCGGTCGGGTGTCTTTCCGGAGCACCGATTCCGCCCAGCGCGGACGCCCTTGAAGTGCCGAGGGAAAGAGCTAAGGCTGTGTAGTGGAGGGCCGATCTACCCGCTGTACCGCTGCACACCGCCACCGAGCAAGGAGAGCGATATGACCAGCCTGCTGTCGCCCGAGACCACCACTGTTCCCTCGATGACCGACCGCTGTGACCGCTGCAGCGCGGCCGCGCGGCTGGTGGTCACCCTCACCAGCGGCGGCGAGCTTGCCTTCTGCGGGCACCACGCGAACCGGCACCGGGACGACATCATTCGGGTCGGCGAGCGCATTCAGCTCGAAGATGGTTTTGAGTGGGCAGGTAAGTAATCTCCTAATACAAAAGCCGCGTTATGCTCATTTCCTCGTATCTGAGGGGCTTATGTGCAAATCGCAGCTAATGACGTGGGCAGGCTCTCCCGGCTGATCGCCGGTTGCGCCGGGTTTGCGGGCGCCGTCACCGGCGTCGCGACCATGCTCACCACAGCTCGAAGCGGGCCGCCGGATCTCGATCCGGCGGCCGCTCTCGTTCCGGCCGGCATCGCCCTGCTTCTGCAGGTGCTGCCGGCCGGGCGGGTCGTGCGGGCCGCCGCCCTCCTGCTGGCCGTCGTGGCCGCCGTGCTCGGCGCGCTGTCGCTGCACCGGCATCCGGCGGCCGGCGCCGCCGCCCTGCTCGCCGGGCTCGGCCTGGCCTGCCTCGACGTCCGCCTCGCCCGCTCGCCGGGACACGTCCGCCTCCGGGTCGCCGACCCCCTGGTCGCCGGCGCGGCCATCATCGCGCTGGCCGCCCTGGTGCCGAGGATGATCGAGGGTCCGCATCCCGGCGCCCTGATGCCGCCGCCGATGGCCGGCGCACTTCTCGCCATCGCCCTGGGTGCGGTGCTCGCCCGGCCGGAGAGCGGGCCGGAGGCCGGGCCAATGCCGGCCGCGCACCCGTCCGTTCGCCGGATGCTTCCCGCGCTGATCGCCGTGCCGGCCGTTGCCGCCCTGGTCAGCGCCCTCGCCGCCCGCACCGGTGTAGGCCGGCCGGCCGCCGCGATCAGCACCGGGGCGATCCTCGCCGCCCTCGCGCTGCTCGGCCTCGCCGGATACCTCGTGCGGACCCTCGACAACGCCGACCGTGAGCTGAACGACCGGCAGGAGTTCGCGGCGACCCTGCTGCAGTCGATGAACGAAGCCGTCATGGTGCTCGACGCCAACTATCAGGTGATCGACGTCAACCGGCGCTGGCGGGAGCTCACCGGGCACGGGCCGGACGAGCCGATCCGGTTGGACCCGCCGCCGGTGCCGCCGGCCGGCGGCGGCGACTGGCTGATGCCCCGGGTCGACGGCAGCGAGGTGCCGGTGCTGGCCACCATCGCGACGATCCCGGACGCCGACGGGGCGCCCCGCGCGTACGTGGCGACCTACGTCGACATCGCCGACCGGAAGAAGGCGGAGGAGTCGCTCGGCGAGCAGAACACCGAGCTGCGCGAGGCCAACAGCCGGCTGGAGACCGCCCTTACCTTCAAGAACGACCTGACGTCGATGCTCACCCACGACGTCGCGCAGCCGATCAGCTCGATCGCCAGCCTGGCCGAACTGCTCCGGGCCGACTGGGCCGACCTGCCCGACGACATCCGGCTCGAGCTGGCCACGAAGATCGACAAGAACACCCAGCGGCTGATCAAGATGATGAACGACCTGCAGCTGCTGTTCCGGCTGGACACCGGATCGGTCACCGCACGGCAGGCGCCGGTGCCGCTCGCCGAGGTGGTGCAGGCGGCCGCCGGCCCGGGCATCGAGGTCGAGATCGACGACGACCTGGCCGCGCTGGCCGACCGGGGGCATCTGACCGTGGTGGTCCAAAATCTGATCAAGAACGCCTTGGCGTACGGGAATCCGCCGGTGCGGTTGATCGGGTCGCGCCGCGGCGATCAGGTGGAACTCGTCGTGCAGGACAGCGGACCGGGCATCCCGCCGGAGTTGGTGCCGACCGTTTTCGGGCGGTTCATGCGCGGCGCCGGGCTCGGGCTGTTCATCGTCCGGCACCTGGTCGAAGCGAACGGCGGAACTATCCGGTACGAGCCGGTCGAGCCCCGCGGCGCGCGTTTCATCGTGACGCTGGAGTCGGCGCCGATCTGATTCGTTTATCGGAAAGGGGGCCCTCCGCGCGGAGGGCCCCCTTTTCACCGTGGCTCGATCACATGTCGTGGGCCGAGCCTCGATCCTCTTCGTTGATCATGCCGTCCCCCCAGGTGTCCTTGTGGGTGGTGCGACCACCCATCGGCGCGGTGCCGGCCGCGCCACCGCTGATCGAGCCGCCCTTGGCGATCCGGCGGCCCGGGGCCAGCACGTCGTCGAGGTCGTGCTCGCTGGTGATGCCGGGCGCGGTAGTGATGTCCACATTGGTGCCGAGATTGTGGCGCGGCAGGCTGGTCCGGGCGGCGTTGCTCTGCTCCGCCGCGCTCGTTCCCCACCCGGCGCCCGGGTGCACGTTGCGGTTGTCGCGGATTCGGGCCGCCACCGCGGCCGGGCTCGCGTTCGCCGACAGCATCTTGGTGCTGGCCCCCGGCAGCGGCCGCTTCGGCGACGGGCGGGTCCCGCTCAGCGGCTTCGGCCGGCCGCCCAGCACGCCGCTCTCCACCAGGCCCTTGAACGTGGTCAGGTCTTCTTTGAGCCGCCTGGTCAGCGAGGCCTGGCCATGCCGATCACTCGGCATGAGGAACGCGATGTCCGCCTCGAGCTGCGCGACGACCTGTGTCTTCATCTCGCCCAGCGGGCGCAGCGTGAGCGTCTCGGCGAGCAGCGGCCCCTCTGTGGTCGCCCAGGAGACCCGCTCGTCCATGGAACGCTCGATGATCCGCGCGTCGAACTCGCGCCGCTTCCCGTCGACCTCCATGATCCAGTGTGTCTGGTCGAGGCCGATCGGGGTGACCTCGTGGACGCCGCTCATGAATCGCGGGTAGTTCTCGAACGCGGCAAGTTGCTCGTACACCGTATGCAGCGGTGCACTCACCTCGATGGCCTGCTGAACCACACTCATCGCATCTCTCCCATGCCTCGGATGCTTCAACCAGCATGATCGAGCGTACGGAGACGGCTACTGATCGTGTTCGTTTTCGGTCAGACCCGGCGCAGGTACTGCCAGTGGCCGACCTCGGCCGCGTACCGGGCGTCACTCGCGGGAACCAGCGTCACCCGGGCCGCGCGCAGGTGCGCCACGATCCGCGCCGACGGGCACCGCCACGCCTCGCTGACCTCGACGATCGTGCCGCTCTCCCGGCAGGCGCCGGCGAGCGCGTCCACCATGTCCGGGGTGATCGCGGCGTCGTCCAGGCCGACCTGGGCGAACAGGCTGAGCGGGCGGGCCAGCTGGGTGGGGGCATAGCGGGAGGCGCGCTCGAGACCACGCACGGTGGCGGTGATCAGGCCCTCGGCGACCTGCTCGGCGGTCAGTTCGCCGGTGGACAGCAGCACGCGCACCTCGCGCGGGCCGAGCAGTCCGCCATCCATCATCGGCAGGCGGGAGACGGCGACCGAGAGGGCCTCGAGGTGACCGAGGTCGGCGGGCAGCGACAGCCAGCCGTCCGGCTGCACGACCTCGACCTCGGCGGCCACCCGGAGGGTCATCTCGGTGCGCGACTGCGCCCGGCGCACCGCGTCGGCGTACGCCGGCAGCCAGGTGGTTTCCGGGCCGGCCTGGTCGGCGAAGGTGAGCGCGGTGAGCCCGGCCCGGTCGGCGGCCGAGACGACCACGCCGACGCTGTCGCGACCGGCCGCGAACCCGGTGTGCACGTGTGCGTCCACCGTGAGGTCCAGCGCGTCGATCACTGCTTCTGCGCCCACTATTTCTCCCAGGCTCGAGATCTTCCGTCCTGGTACAGAGTGCGGGAGCGGTGGTGACAGGCCCGGTCCGCGGATGGTGCAGTCCGGTTACCTTCCGCCTTTGCGTTTCAGAGGCGGACGCCCCCTTGCGTTTCAGAGGCGGACGGCCCTTTGCGTTTCAGAGGCGGACGGCCCTTTGCGTTTCAGAGGCGGACGGCCCTTTGCGTTTCAGAGGCGGAAGGCCCCGACGAGTCCGCGCAGTTCATCGGCGGTGCGGGCGACCTCGGTGGAGGCCTCGCGGGTCTGCTCGACACCCTGCACGGCGCTCGCGCTGGCCGCCGCGACGTCGGAGATGTTGTGCGCGATCCGGGACGAGCCGCTGGCCACCTCGGCGATGCTGCGGCTCATCTCGCCGGTCGTCGCGGTCTGCTCCTCGACGGCGCTGGCGATGGTCGTCTGGAAGTCGTTGATCTGGGCGATGACCTCGGAGATGCGGGAGATGACCTCGACCGCGCCGCCGGTGTCCTGCTGGATCGCGTTGACCCGGGCGCCGATGTCCTCGGTCGCCTTGGCGGTCTCCTGGGCGAGGTCCTTGACCTCGGAGGCGACCACCGCGAAGCCCTTGCCCGCCTCGCCGGCGCGGGCCGCCTCGATGGTGGCGTTCAGCGCGAGCAGGTTGGTCTGCTCGGCGATCGAGGTGATCAGCTTGATCACGTTGCCGATCTCCTCGGAGGAGGCGCCGAGCTGACGGATCGTCTCGGTGGCCCGGGCCGCCTCGGACACCGCGATCGCCGCGATCTGGGCGGCCTCGCTGGTGTTGCGGGAGATCTCCCGGATCGAGAGGCCCATCTCCTCGGAACCGGCCGCGACCGACTGGACGTTGCGCGAGATCTCCTCGGCCTCGGCCGATGCCGCCGAGGTCTGCCGGTCGGTGTCGCCGGCCGCTTCGGCGATCTGCGCGGCCACCGCGGAGAGCTCGCCGGCGGCGCTGGCCAACTGGTCCGCGTCCTTGCCGATGGTCTCCAGCGAGTGGTGGATCGAGTCGAGGGCGCCGTCCAACCCGATCGCCATGCGGCCCAGGTCGTCGCGGCTGGTGATGCCGCTGCGCACGGTGAGGTCACCGGCGGCCACCTGATCGATGACGGAGCCGAGCCGGCGGACCGGGATCAGGATCGAGCGGGCCATCGGCACGGCCAGCGCGATCATCAGGACCAGGCCGATCGCCGCTACCACGATCACCGTGACCTGGGTCGTGTTCGAGATCTTGTTCAGGTCGGCACGTTCCTGGACGACCAGGGCGCTCACCTCGTCGACCAGACCGCCCAGCTCGTCGTCGGTGACATGGTTGCGCTCGGAGATCTCGTCGAGCCGCGACTGCACCGACTTCACGTTCTTCTTGGCGTCGGCGGCGAACTGGGTGATGAACTCGCTGAACGAGGTGAAGTCGGCCCGATAGCCGGCGAACTTCTCGGTCAGGGCGGCCGGCATGCCGGCGGCCTCGGCCGCGTCCGCCGCTTCGGTGGAGGAGGCCACGTCGTCGCTGACGTCCTGGGTGACGTCCTGGCCGAGCGCGGCGCGGTAGGCGTCTACCTTCAGCTCGCTCTGCCGGGTGTCCAGGTGGTTGAGCGCCGAGGCGCCGGCCTGGAGTCCGACCAGCATTCTCCCCTGCGCGGTGATTTTGTTCTGGCTGACCACCGTGATGATCCCGAGGGCGGCAAGCACGATCGCCCCGATAGCCACGATCAGCGTGAGTCGCCGCGCAATACCGAGATTGGCGAGTCGCCCCATCGGATCCTCCTGGAACGGGGTGCGCCCCGGCGCGATGCGCCGGGGCGTACCCGATCAACCGGATTCCTCCGGCGACTGCAGCATCTTCGTGATCGCCCGAACCGCATCGTCGGTGGGCGAGGCCGCCTCGCGATTGGCCGCCTGCAACTCCCGGAACACTTCCTCACGATGGACCTGGACGTCGCGCGGGGCTTGAATGCCCAGCCGGATGACGTCCCCGCGCGCCTCGAGCACCGTGATGATCACGTCGTTCCCGATCATCACGCTCTCTCCGGCGCGCCGTGTCAGCACCAGCATCGTCCGGTGCCTCCCTCCATCCGTGGACGGACCGCATTATGTTTCGTCAGCCTCGTCCGTGAATGGGCACCATCGTGAGAGGCGCGACCGCGGACCGGGCGGTCGCGCCGGCGCCGGGACGTCAGTAGGCCCGGTGCATGATCGCGCGGACGGGGTAGCCAGACCCGCTGAGCACGACCTGCATGGCCCGCATGTTGTCGCGGTCGACCACGATCGGCGCCATCAGGTTGGCCGTGGTCTCGTCGGTGCCGGCCGTGATGACCGCCATCAGGAGCAGCCGGTCCGGGTCCTTGGTGTTCAGCGCCTGGAAGACCTCATCGGCGATCTCCGGGGCGTAGTCCGGGAAGAACGGCTCCGGCGGCGCAACCAGGAAGCGCAGGTCCGGGTCCTGGATGGACGTGAACGCGTAGAGCAGTCCGTCCTCGTTGAGCCGAACCAGAACGAAGTCGCGGTGTGCCGGGAACCCGGGCATGGGTACCGCCATACGAATGGTCGGCAGACCCAGCGACGGGTCGATCATGGACGCCTCAATCGGTCGGGACGCGGTGCGAGTACTCATGGTCACCTCAGGAAATCGATGAGCGAGGGCTGGATCACCTTGGCCGTGGCGGCCAGGGCGGCCTGGTACGAGGTCTGCTGGATCTGCAGTTCCATGATCGCCTTGGGCAGATCGACATCTTCGATGTCGGAAAGCTGCGACGACACGGATAACAGATGGTCGTCTGCCGACTGTTTCATCTGTTCAATCCGATTATATCGGGCGCCAACATCCGAAAGCGCGGATTTAAGTAAATCGTGGGCGCTATCCAGATTTTCTAGGCTTTTGTTCAGCGAAGTAGCGTCGCCACTCTTGATGTCATCGGAAATCTTCTTGAGCACCGTAAAGAGTTCGGTGTCCGTACCGGGCTGGCCGAACGCCTCCGGGCCGCTGGACTCGATACGCACTTTTGCGTTCGGGCCGACGGTCCGAGTCGTCGGGTTGGTGTTGCCGGCGAACGTGGCCGTCCCGGTCGCGTGGTCCACCGTGTACGCCGCGGCGCCCGGCGTGGTGCCGCCGAAGACCGGCCGGTCCATGTACTTGGTGTTGGCCTGGCCGAGCAGCTGGTCCCGGATGTTGTCGATCTCGTCGGCGAGCGCCTGGCGGGAACCGCTGTCGTTGGCCGTGTTCAGGGCCTGCACGGTCAGGTCACGGACCCGGATGATCTCGCTCGAGGCATCACCGAGGGTGTCCTGGATGGTGCCGAGCCAGCCCAGTCCGTCGTTCGAATTCCGGCTGTACTGCTGGGTCGCGCGCACCTCGCCACGCAATTGCAATGAGGTGACCGTGCCGGTCGGCGAATCCGACGGCCGGGTCAATTGTTTGCCGCCGGATATCTGCGATTGCAGCTTCTGACCGCGCGCGAGACTGCGCTGGAGATCGCCCAGCGCTTTCGTCGTCATGCTGGTTCCGGTGACCCTGCTGGGCATGCTCATACGTCATTCCTCCCGCTATTACCGGCCGACCAGGCCGGTGCGGTTGATGAGCTGGTCGAGCATCGAGTCGATCGTCGTGAGAACCCGGGACGCCGCCTCGTAGCCGCGCTGGTAGGTGAGCAGATGGGTCATCTCCTCGTCGAGGTTGACCCCGGCCTCGCCCTGCCGCGAAGTGTCCACCTGGTCGGTCACCGCGTCCTGGATCTCGCTGCGCCGCTGAGTCGCCTGGGCCGAGACGCCGAGCCGGCCGATTATGGCCTGATAGGTGGCATCGGGGCCGGTGCCGGAAGCACCCACATCGGACAGATTGTCGGCAACGCCGTGGTCGATCGCCGCCACCGTCGTGTCCGGGTCGGCCGGGTTCCCGGAGGAGAAGGCCACCTGGCTCGGGTCGGTGATGTTCACCTTGAGCGTGGCCGCCGTCGTACCCGTGAAGAACGGGGTCGTGTCGCCCTTGGTGCCGTCGATCGTGTAGCCGTCGGCCACGGCGTCGTTGACCGTCGTCGCGACGCTCTCGGCCACCGTGTCGAGGTCCTTGGCGACGCCGTACAGAACGCTGTTCATCGTGTCCAGCATCGAACCCATCGTGCCGCCGGCCGCCGCCTTCAGGCCGGGGCTGTCGGTCCACTCCAGCGCCACCTGATCGGTGTCGTTGACGGCGTCCAGCGTGACCGGGCCGGTGAGTTCGAGTTTGCGGGCCTGAAATCCTTCAACCAGCGCGGTTCCGCCGATATATACGTTGGCGGAACCGTCAGACTTGATCTGCGCGGACGCGCCGGCCAGCTCGGACAGCTGCATGACGTTGAGGTCGCGCTGATCCTGGAGCTCGTTGGCGGGCAGACCGGCCTTCTGCGCGATCACGATTTGGTTGTTCATGTCGGCGATGTTGCCGGCGAGGGTGTTGACCTGATCGACGTATGCGTCCATCCCGCCGTGCAGCGCATCGAACTGGTTGGAGAGAGAGGTGTGCGCGTCGTTCAGGGTGGTGGCCACGGTGTTGCTGCGCTCGATGAGGGCGCTGCGCGTGGACGGGTCCTGCCAGTTGTTCGCGACGTCGTTCCAGCCGTCCCACATGTCATGCAGGCGGGCCTGCAGAGCGGTGTCGCTCGGCTCGGCCAGCACGCTCTCGATCTGGTCGTAAGCGGCCTTCGAGCTGGACAGGTAGGCCGAGTTCGCGTGCTCGGTGCGGCCGCGGGCCTCCAGATACTGGTTGCGGCCGCGATCGATGCCGGCGACCGCGACGCCGTTGCCGGTCCCCTCGGTGGTGGAGTAGATGCCCGGGTTCAGGCCGCCGGCCTGCGACTGCATCCGCACGCGCTGCCGGGTGTAACCCTCGGTGTTGGCGTTCGCAATGTTCTGTCCGGCGATGTCCAGTCCGCGCCGCTGCGCGTAGAGAGAACTGAGCGCCGTGTTGATACCGCCGAATGAGCTAGCCATATCAAATCGCCTCGTCAACCAGGCTGGAGCGGCGCACGCCGCCGGAAACGGTCTGGCCTTGCGGTCCGTACGTTTCCACAGTTTCGGCGAACGCGAGCATGGTTTCGCGTGCAGCGCGCTGGCCGGCCGTGAGCAGGTCACGGTTCACATCGGCGAGAGCGCTGATCTCGGAGGTCAGCATCAGGAACGCCTTGCGATGCTGGTGGAGGAGGTCCGACCAGGGCGGCGGGGCGGCGTCGGCCAACTCGCCCAGCGATGCCTCCGGGCTGAGCCCGAGCTCGACCGCGACGTCCTGCGAGTAGGCCGCCCGGATGACCTCGGTCTGCCGAATCTGGTCCAGCACCACCTCCACCTCCCTGGTGGCGTGGCTGAGCCAGCGGGAGCGGTTGGACGCGAGGAGCAACTGCTCCTCCTCAAGCTTGAACAGCAGCATCTCCAGCAGCTCACGTGATCGCCACAGGACGCTGGCCAGGTCGGTCAGACTCACCCTGGACCTCCGTCTCGCTTCTGGGCGGGCAGACCCCGCTTCTGGGCGGGCAGACCCCGCTCGATATGCCCTCATTCGGACAGGTCGGCACGCGGGCCGCTCCGCTGAGGAATTTCCCCCGATCAGGCCATTTCACGTTTTTTCGCGTTTGCCGGAGAAGGGCGAAGAAATCTCAGAGACTGCTCATGACCGCGACGCCACGTCGATCGGACCCGGCGTAACGCCTGCGGCCTCACGGATGACTGGAAAGACCCCGCTCAAGGAGGAATCACTAATGGGTCTCCGCATCAATCAGAACATCGCCGCGCAGAACGCCTACCGGAACCTGTCGGTCACCGACAGCCAGATGTCGAAGTCGCTGGAGAAACTGTCCAGTGGTTTCCGCATCAACCGGGCGGCGGACGACGCGGCCGGCCTCTCGATCTCCGAGGGCCTGCGCTCGCAGATCGGCGGTCTCAAGGTCGCGGTGCGCAACACCCAGGACGGCGTCAGCGTCGCGCAGACCGCTGAGGGCTCGCTCAACGAGGTCACCTCGATCCTGCAGCGCATGCGTGACCTGTCGGTCCAGTCGGCCAACGCCGGCGCCAACGACACCGAGGCGAAGTCGGCCGCCAACAAGGAGATGACGCAGCTCAACTCCGAGCTGGACCGGATCGGCAGCACCACCTCCTTCGGCAAGTCGAAGCTGCTCGACGGCTCGTTCGGCACGACCTACAAGGGCAAAGCGGCGACGGTAAACAGCGCCACGGGCGCCGACACTCCGCCGACGGCGTCCGCTCCGACGGTTCCGGCCAAGATCGCGGCCGGGTTCAGCTTCAACCTCAATGAGGTCGGCGGCAAGGCCAACATCGCTGATGGCACCACGGCCGGCCGCAGTCTCGCGGAGGGCGACAAGCCGATCACCGTCACCGTCGGCGCAATCGACTCCACCGCCACGCCCGCCGACATCGCCGCCAAGGTCAATGACGCCATCGGCACTGCGCTGCGCGACGCCGGCCTGCAGGGCACCGAGGTCAACATGTCGGCGACCGTCGACAAGTACGGCAACGCATCGTACAACTTCGGCGGCAGCGGCGAGTTCAGCATCACCGACGGTTCCGATGCCGCACTCACCGACACCACCGACGGCCTCGGATTTGCCGCCGCCGACATCTCGTCGGGCACCGGCAACAACGTCGCGGCCACCGGCGGTGGCAACACCGGTGTCTTCCAGGTCGGTGCGAACGCGGCCGAGAACATCAACATCTCAATCGGCGCGGCCGACTCCGGCACCCTGGGCACCAAGATGATCGACCTGGTCAACAAGCCCTCGGACGCCATCAAGATCCTGGACACCGCGATCAGCACCGTGTCCAGCCAGCGGGCGTCGCTCGGTGCGGTCCAGAACCGCTTCGAGCACACCATCAACAACCTCAACGTCGCGGTGGAGAACCTGTCCGCGTCGGAGTCGCGGATCCGGGACACCGACATGGCGCAGGAAATGGTGTCCTTCACCCGGAACCAGATCCTGACCCAGGCCGGCACCTCGATGCTGTCGCAGGCGAACCAGTCCGCGCAGAACGTTCTGTCGCTGCTGCGCTAACCGAACTGCGACCGTTTGGCACTGAAAACGGAACGCGCACGGCCGAAGAGGTGGGGGTAGCCGGCAGAACGTGCCGGTTGCCCCCGCTTCGCTTTCCGCACCGAAAGGCAGGCCACTGTGACCAGCTCTGTTGACGGACTCGTCAGCGGCCTCAGCACTTCGTCGCTGATCAGCCAGCTCCTGAAGGTCGAGGCGCAGCCGCAGAACCGTCTCAAGACCAAGGTCTCCGACGCGCAGACCGCGGTGACCTCGTACATGTCGGTCAACACGAAGATCGCTGCGGTCAAGAGCGCCGGCGGCGGGCTGAGCCAGCTGGACACCTGGCGTTCGATCAAGGCGGCGTCGAGCTCCGCCACGGTCACGGCCACCACGTCGAGCACCATGAAGGCGACCACCGGCAGCCTCACCTTCGACGTGACGTCGCTGGCGAGCAAGCAGGCCACCACGATGCAGGTGTCGACCGCCCTCGAGGACGCCGACGGCGACGGCCAGGTCGACGACCCGCACCCGCTGACCAACGCGACCTCGATCTCGATCACCAAGGGCTCGTACGACTCGAACGGCACGTTCACCGCGGGTGCGGCCGCGGCGACCAGCATCGATATCAGCAAGGACCAGTCGGCGGCCGGCATCGCGCAGGCGATCAACGACGCCAACCTCGGCATCTCCGCGTACGTCATGAAGACCGACGACGGCGTGGGTGTCCTCCAGATCACCGGCATGAAATCGGGCGCGGCCAACGGCTTCCAGATCGACGGTCTCACCGGCACCGGCCTGAACGGCGACTCGCCGGCCACCACCGCCCCGAAGGACGCCACTCTCCAGCTCAAGGGCGGCAACAACACCTCGTACGCCGTCCACAGCGACACCAACACGTTCAACAACCTGATGGGCGGCGTGACCGTCGTCGTCTCCAAGGAGGAAACCGGCGTCACGGTCGATGCGACCAGCGATGTCGACGCGATCGCCGACAAGTTCTCGGCATTCGTGGACGCGACCAACGCCGCGCTCACCGAGATCGGCACCCAGACGAAGTACGACCCGGCCACCAAGACCGGCTCGCCGCTCACCGGCGACTTCGCGGTGCGCAACATGTCGCAGAAGCTGCTCAGCCTGGTCAGCTCCGGTCTGTCCTGGACCGACGAGGCGGCCGCCAACCCCGGCACGGACTACTCGACCAGCATCAAGTCGCTCAAGGAACTTGGCATCGAGCTGGACGGCGCGACCGGTCAGCTGAAGTTCAACCGGGGCGCGTTCCTCGGCTCCTACGCCGAGGACCCGTCTCGGGTCAAGGCGGCCGGCATGAAGTTCGGCGACCAGGTCACCACCCTCGGCACCACGATGACGAGGAACCTCTCGGCGATCATGAACGGCCGCAACAACGACATCACCGACCTCAACACCCAGATCAGCAACTGGGACGTCCGCCTCACCGCCAAGCAGGAGGCGCTCCAGAAGCAGTACTCCGCTTTGGAGGTCGCTCTCGGCAAGCTCAAGGACCAGTCCAGCTGGCTCTCCGGCCAGCTCGGCGGCGCGTCCTGACCCGTAATCGCCCTGACCAGCCACCAGGACCCTTGACCGAGGAGACCAATTGACCGCCCCACACCTCCGCGACCGCTATCTGCAGGACTCCGTCAACACCGCCTCGCCCGGCAAACTGCTGATCATGCTGTACGACCGGCTCGTCCTCGACCTCGGACAGGCCGAGCAGGCCCTGCGCTCCGACGCGCGGGAGGAGGCGCACGACAAGATCACCCACGCCCAGGAGATCGTCATCGAGCTGCGCACCAGCCTCGACGTCGACGCCTGGTCGGGCGCGCCCGCTCTGGCCAACATCTACGGCTGGATGCTCACCGAGCTGATCGGCGCGAACATCGCCCGCGATCCCGACCGGATCAAGGCCATCCGCGAGCTGGCCGAGCCGCTGCGTGACACCTGGCGGGAGGCGGCCGCGGCAGCGGTCGCTGGGTGACATGACCGGCGACTGGCACGGCGCCTGGACCGAGGCCCTCGACGACCTCGAACTCGACGTGGTCGCGATCGAGTCGATGCTGGCCGACGAGCGCCGGCACGCCGAGACCCCGCCGGCCAGCCTCTGGAAGCCGCCCACCGAACTCGGCGCCCTGCCGCTCGAGCTCAAGCCACGCGCCGACGAGATCCTCACCCGTCAGTTGAAGGCGGCCGAGGAGATCGCCCGGCGCCTCACCTCGAACCGCCGGCAGATCGCCGTGACCGCCCGGATCGAGACCGGCGAGGCGATCAACCGCCCCGTCTACGTCGACCGAGCCATGTGACCCGAACCAAAGACGTCCCGGACCCAGGTGTGGTCCGGGACGTTTTTGTGTGCAACCTCGCGGCAACCGTTACGCGCTCAGCGAATCGGAGGTCAGGCCGAACTGCATGGTACGAGCAACGGATTGCTCATCAAGAAGCCACGGAACGGCACCTGGACTGACCATCCAAGGAGCTGCTGTGTTCGACGACATCTCGACGTCTTCCCTCCGCGTTGCCGCCGCGGGTCTCGCCGCTCGGCAGACGGCCATCGCGAACAACATCGCGAACATCGAAACCCCGGGCTATCGCGCCCGTAAGGTGGAATTCGAGCAGGCTCTGCAGGGTGCGATCAAGCGAGGCGACTCGCCGGCGGGCGTGTCCCCCAGCACCCAGACCTCGCTCGAGCCGACTCGGCTGAACGGCAGCAACGTCAACCTCGACGAGGAGACGCTGTCGCACATCGACACCACGATGCGCTACCAGCTGACGCTGCGGGCCATGGACAGCAAGTACTCGATGCTGCGTGACGCGATCAAGGGGGCCTGAGTAAATGAGCACGTTCAACGCGATCGGCGTCGCCGGCTCCGGCGTGACCGTCTACCGCAAGTGGCTCGACGCCGTGTCGGACAACATCGCCAACATCGACACCGTCACGCGTACGTCCGAGAAGGCTTTCCAGGCTCGTTACGTCGTCGCGCAGGAAGCGTCCGACGGCAACGGCGCCCAGGTCGGTGGGGTTGCCCTCGGCAATGCCCAGGGCATCGTCACCTACGACCCGGAGAACCCGCTGGCCGACAACCAGGGTTACGTCCGCCGCCCGGATATCGACCTCGGCGGCCAGATGGCCCAGATGATGATGGCCCAGCGGGCCTACCAGGCGAACCTCTCGGTCGTCGACCGGGCCAAGGACGCCTACGCCGCGGCGATCAACCTGGGGAAGTGAGCTAGATGACCTCGCCGATCGGCGCTATCAGCAGCCTCACCTCCATCGGTGGCCTGGACAAGGTGTCCAGTGTCGCCGGCCTCTCCGGCTCGACCCCGGCGACGAACGCCAACGAGGCGGTCAACGGCCCGAGCGAGAGCTTCACCAGCATGTTGTCGAAGGGCCTGGAAAGTGTGCAGGCCACCCAGAGCAAGGCCGACAACCTCGCGGTCCAGGCCGCGGAGGGCACGCTGCAGGATCCGGCGCAGTACACGATGGCCGCCACCGAGGCTCAGCTCGCCCAGCAGCTCACCCTCGCCGTACGCAACAAGGCCGTCGAAGCCTTCCAAGAGATCATGAGGATGCAGGCCTGACATGACCGACCGCCTTCCCGCTCCGGTTCGCCGCATCACGGACACCTTCCGGTCCTTCACGCCGGGACAGAAGGCCGTCACGATCGCGGCGATGATCGCCCTTGTCGTCGGTGCCTACTTCTTCGCGACCTGGGCGTCGAAGCCGACGTACTCGATCCTGTTCAACAATCTGTCGACCAAGGATGCGAGCGCGATCGTCGAGTCGCTGCAGAAGTCCGGCACGAAGTACGAGCTGGCCAACGACGGCCAGACCGTGATGGTGCCGCAGGACCAGGTGAACAACCTGCGTCTGTCGCTGAGCTCCGAGGGCCTGCCCGGCGACGCCGGCACCGGCTACTCGCTGCTCGACAAGCAGGGCATCACGACCAGCGACTTCATGCAGCACACGAACTTTCAGCGGGCTCTGGAAGGCGAGCTCTCCAACACGATCAAGTCGATCGAGGGCGTCGAGGCGGCCACCGTGCACCTCGTCATCCCGCAGAAGGACGTGTTCGCCGACGACCAGTCCCAGCCGACCGCGTCCGTCCTGGTCGCCTCGAGCTCGACCCAGCCGCTGAGCAGCCAGCAGGTGCAGGCGATCGTGCACCTGGTCGCCTCCAGCGTCGAGGGCCTCGACCCGACCGAGGTCACGGTGGCCGGCGCGGACGGCAAGATACTTTCGACCGGCGGTGGTGCGGCCGTCGGCACCGGCGGGGACAGCGGCAACGAGTCGCAGACCGTCGCCTTCCAGAACCGGATGAACAGCTCGCTGCAGAACATGCTGGACAGCGTGGTCGGTCCCGGGCACGCGGTGGTCACCACCACCGCCCAGCTGGACTTCGATCAGACGTCGACCTCCAGCAAGTCGTACAACGCCGACCCGTCGCTGCCGGCGCTCTCGGAAAGTAACAACCGGGAGGCGTACAACGGCGCCGGGAACTGTGCCGGCGGCGTCCTCGGCCCGGACAACATCTCCGGTCCCGGTTGTTCTGCGGGCAGCAGCTCCTCCGGCACCGGCCAGTACGAGAACAGCCAGGCCGTCCGCAACAACGCGATCAACGAGACCAACGAGGTCCGCAAGAGCGCGCCCGGCAGCATCAAGAAGATGAACGTCGCCGTCCTGCTGGACAGCACCACCGCCGGCACCATCGACCCGGCCCAGGTGCAGCAGCTGGTCAGCGCGGCGGCCGGCATCGACTCGACCCGCGGCGACACGATCGCGGTCAGCGCCATGCCGTTCGACACCAGCGCCGCCCAGCAGGCGCAGCAGGCCCTGAGCGCCGCCACCGCGGCCGAGCAGACGGCCAAGCAGATGATGATGATCAAGACCGGCGCCCTCGGCGTAGTGGTGCTCTTCCTGCTCTTCCTCGCCTGGCGGGCCACCCGGCGCGCCAAGAAGCGCAAGGCCCTGAGCCCGGAGGAGCGCAAGCACCTGGAGGACATGCAGGCCGCGCTCGAGCAGCAACGCCTCGCCGAGCTGAACAGCGCGATCCCCGCGCAGATGCTCGAAGCAGCCCCGGAGAGCTACTCGGATGGGGAAGCTCGCGGCGAACGCGTGCGGGAGATCGAGCAGATGGTTCAGGATCAGCCTGAGGAGATGGCAGTGCTGCTGCGCGGCTGGCTCGCCGCCGACGCGCCGACGCACTGACACCGAATGGGCGGTCGGCTTCCGCCGACCGCCCTTTTCGCTCCGCTTGGTTTCGCTTCAGGGTTTCGCCGACGGGCTGAGGAGAGTACGCGTTGAGCACACCGCAGCTAACAACGCTGTCGATGACGGGCGTGCGCAAGGCCGCGATCATGCTGGTCCAGTTCGGCAAGGAGCACTCCGCGCAGATCCTGGGCAGCATGTCGGAGAAAGAGGTCGAGATGATCTCGGCCGAGATCGCCCGGCTCGGCAAGCTCGAACCGACCGTCGTCGACGACGTGATGGACGAGTTCTACGCCATGGCGACCACCCGGTACGCCGGCTCCGGCGGCATGGACTACGCCCGCGAGCTGCTCGAGGCGTCGCTCGGCAAGGAACGCGCGGCGTTGATCCTGGATCGCCTCGAAGCCTCGATGAACGACATCCCGTTCAACTTCCTGAGCCACGCCGACCCCCGGCAGTTGCTCTCGTACGTGCAGTACGAGCACCCGCAGACGATCGCGCTGGTGCTCGCGCACATCCCGGCGGCGCTCGCCTCAGCGATCCTGGCCGGCCTCTCGCTCGAGGTGCAGACCGAGGTGGCGCACCGGATCGCGGTGATGGACCGCACCTCTCCCGAGATCATCCGGCAGGTCGAGACGGCCCTGCAGCGCAAGCTCTCCTCGGTGCTCCAGCCCGACGAGCTCTCCACGGTCGGCGGCCTGGCACCGCTCGTGGAAATCATCAACCGGGCCGACCGGACCACCGAGCGGCTCATCCTGGAGGCCCTGGACGCCCGCAGCCCCGAGCTGGCCGAGGAGATCCGGCGGCGGATGTTCATGTTCGAGGACGTCGTCAACCTCGAGGACCGCGCCGTGCAGCTGGTGCTGCGGCAGGTCGAGCCGGCCGATCTGGCCACCGCGCTCAAGGGTGTGCCGGAGACCGTCCGCGACAAGATCACCAAGAACCTCTCCGAGCGTGGCCGGGAGAACCTCATCGAGGAGATCGACCTGCTCGGCCCGGTCAAGGTCAAGATGGTCGAGGAGGCCCAGGCCAAGATCGTCTCGGTGATCCGCTCGCTCGAGGACTCCGGCCAGATCGAGGTCCAGCGAGGCGGCGAGGCCGATGAGCTCATCGCCTGACTCGCGGCATCCGTTCCTGCGTGGCACCGACGCCGAGTCGGCCGAGTCGGCCCAGTTCGCCGTCGATCTCCGCAACGGGACGCCCGGCTCGAACTCCCCATCGGCCAAGGCCCGGGAGGAGGCCCGGACCGCCGGCTATGCCGAGGGCTGGGCCCAGGGCCAGCGCGAGGTCGCGGCGGCCGCGGAGGATTCGGTGGCCCGCGCCCGGGCCGCCGAGCAGGCGCACGAGCAGCGCCGCACCGCCGCACTGGCGCAGGCCGTCAACGCGCTCGGCCGGGCCGTCACGGCGCTGGAGAACCAGCTCATGCCGTCCTTCGCCGAGCTGCAGGAGGTAGTGCTCGCGCACGCCTTCGAGCTGGCCGAGGCGATCGTCGGGCGCACCCTGGACGATCCGCAGCGGCGCGGCGCCGACGCGCTGCGCCGGGCCATGGCGGCCACGCCGGAGGCCGGTTCGCTGATCGTCAGCCTCTGCCCCGACGACTACCGGACCCTGGTCGGCGACGGGCCGGCCGACTACGACTACGAGGGGCGCCGGGTCACCCTGCGCCCGGACGCCACACTGCGGCCCGGTGACGCGGTCGCGGACTCCGGCATGGCGTCGGTGGACGCCACGATCGAGGCCGCGGTCGCTCGCGCCCGGGAGGCGCTGCGGCTCTAGCTGGAGGCAGCAGATGACCGACGTATTGCGGAATCGGATGAGTGCGGCGCTGGCCGCGGCCAAACCACTCAGCCGCGGCCGGGTGACCGGGGCGGTCGGCCTGCGGGTCACGGTGAGCGGGGTGGCGGCCCGGGTCGGCGACCTGTTGCAGATGGGCGACGGGCCGGAGGCGATCTACGCCGAGGTGGCCGCGCTCGACGGCCAGCAGCTCTCCTGCCTGCCGCTCGGCCCGCTGGCCGGGATCGGCACCGGCACGCCGGTGACGAACACCGGTGGCCCGCTGCAGGTGGCGGTCGGCCCGGACCTGCGCGGCCGGATCCTGGACGGCCTCGGCCGGCCGATGGACGGCGGCCCACCGCTGCGCGGCGAGCTCGTCGGGATCGACGCGTTGCCGCCGTCGGCGATGGAGCGCCAGCTGGTCGACAAACCGATGCCCCTGGGCGTGCGGGTGCTGGACACCCTCGTGCCCTGCGGCCGTGGTCAGCGCATCGGCATCTTCGCCGGTTCCGGCGTCGGCAAGTCCAGCCTGATGAGCATGATCACCCGCGGCACCTCGGCCGAGATCAACGTGGTCGCGCTGGTCGGTGAGCGCGGTCGCGAGGTGCGCGAGTTCATCGAGCACGACCTGGGACCGGAGGGTCTGGCGCGCTCGGTGGTGGTGATCGCGACATCGGACGCGGCGCCGCTGGTGCGATTGCGGGCCGGCGCGGTGGCCACCCGGATCGCCGAGTACTACCGGGACGACGGCCACGACGTGCTGCTCCTGATGGACAGCGTGACCCGGGCGGCGATGGCGCAGCGCGAGGTGGGCCTGTCGGTAGGCGAGCCGCCGGCCACCCGCGGATATCCCCCGTCGGTCTTCGCCATGCTGGCGTCGCTGCTGGAGCGGGCCGGCCCCGGCGCGCGCGGCAGCATCACCGGCCTCTACACGGTGCTGGTGGAGGGCGACGACCACAACGAGCCGATTGCCGACGCGGCCCGCTCGATCCTCGACGGCCACGTGGTGCTGGACCGCAAGCTGGCCACCGCCGGCCACTTCCCGGCCATCCAGGCCCTCGACTCGATCTCCCGGGTGGCGAACCGCATCACGACCCGCGAACAGCGCGCCGACGCCACCGAGCTGCGCCGCCTGATGGCCGCCCACCGGGAGGTCCGCGAGCTGGTCGAGATCGGCGCCTACGTCCCCGGGACCAACCCGGAGGCCGACCGGGCGAACGCCCTGTGGGCGCACATCACGGCGTTCCTGCGCCAGGACATGGACGAGAAGGTAATCCCGGAAGTCGCGTGGGCCCAGCTGCACGCCCTGGTCAACGCCGCCTAGAACGGCAGGCGGATGGTGAACGTGGTGCCGTCGCCGGGGGCGCTCGCGACCTCGATCGTGCCACCGTGCGCCTCGGTCAGCTTGCGGACGATGGCCAGGCCGAGGCCGCTGCCGCCGGTGGACCGGCTGCGGGACTCGTCGGCCCGCCAGAACCGGTCGAAGACCTTCGGCAGGTTCTCCGGGGCGATGCCGATGCCGGTGTCGCGCACGGTGATCGTCGAGCCGTGCGCGCCGACCGTGACCGAGCCGCCGCGCGGGGTGTAGCGCAGGCCGTTGGCGACCAGATTGCCGACCATCTGGCGCAGCCGCACCGCGTCGGCCGGCACCACCGGATCGCCGTCGATCGCCGTCGTCAGGTCCACCCCGGCCTCGTGGGCGGGGGCGCGATGGCTGTCCACCACCTGGGTGAGCACGTCCCGAAGGTTCGTCGGCTCGGGATGGACGCGCAGCGTGCCGGCATCCGCCGCGGCCAGGTCGCTCAGGTCGTCGATGACGTGCTGCAGCAGGATGGCCTCCTCGTGCAGGAGCCCGAGCAGTTGAGCGTCGGTCGGGGCCAGGTCGTCCTGGGCGGCCTCCAGCCAGCTCCGGATGTTCGTCAGCGGCGTGCGCAGCTCGTGCGCCACGTCGCTGACCATGGCGCGGCGCTGGGCCTCGGCCCGGTCGCGCCGCTCGGTGGAGTCGTTGAGCGCGCGGGCCAGCCGGCCGATCTCGTCCTGGGTCGACACCGGGGCCAGGTCGTGCCGGTCGGCGGCCTCGGTCAGGGCCCGCAGCGGGCGCACCAGCCGCCGACCGACCAGCACCGTGACCAGGATCGTGACGAGCAGGACGGCGCCGGTGGTGGTCACGATCCGGATCGTGTTCGCCCGGGACAGGGTGAACCGGGTCTGGTCGGCGCCGGCCGCCGGGTCGGTGACGAACAGCAGGGCGGCCGGGGCGACGTAGGGCGCAAGGATGGTCCGCCGGGACTTCTCCAGGCAACCGCGGATGCGGGTGGCGGACGCCGGGGTGCCGGTGTCGGGCAGCGGCACGGACTGCCGGATCTGTGCGGCCGTGCCGTTGGCCGAGTCGACCTTCAGGAAGTACGTCGAGAAGTCCGGCCACACCCCGATGCGATAGTTCGCCGGCAGGCCGACGCAGTCGGAGGTCATCAGGCCCAGGCTCCGCAGCGGTTTGACCTCGGCCTTGGTGATCTCGTATTGCAGCTCCCGGTCGCAGACCGCCTCGAGCTTGGCCGAATCGGCGCCGATCACGGTGACCGCGGGCCGGCCGGTCGCCTGCTCGGTGATCTTCCCGTCGGCGCCGTTCTTGCGCAGGCACGACACCTGGTCGGCGGCGATCTTCCGGAGACTGTCGCGCTGGTCGGCCGGGATCCGGAACGGGCCGGTGGCCCGGGCGTCGATCCGCTCGGTGCCGCCGGTCAGGGCGAGGTCCAGGTTGAGCGGGTCGACGGTGGCGGACGGGCTCGCGGTCGCCAGCGACGGGCCGGGCCCGGAATCGGCGATCACCATCCGCTCCGGGGTGGTGATCGTGATCCGGCGGCCGAGCTTGACCGCTCGCTGCTGGATCAACGCGGGCACGCCGGACCAGTCGGCGTGGGTCGCCGCGTACGCGACCAGCATGTCGTAGACACCCTTGTCCTCGGTGAGCGACCGGCCCTGCTCCTGGCGCAGGGCCCGGGTGGCGGTGCTGGCGGCCAGCCAGGCGGTCGCGACGATCGCGGCGACGGCGATCAGCACCGAGGTGGCCAGCAGCCGGGTCACCAGGCTGTGCCGCACCGGCACCCGGCCGCCGGTCACGGTGTCTCCGCCGCCAGTTTGTAGCCGACGCCGTGGACGGTGATCAACTGAACCGGCCGCTGCGGGTCGACCTCGATCTTGCGGCGCAGGTTCATCACGTGGACGTCGATGGTCCGCTCGGTCGAGCTCCGGTCCATCCCGCGAGTGTGGTGCAGCAGCTGGGAGCGGGTGAACACCCGGTCCGGCTGCGCCGACATGGCGGCCAGGATGGCGAACTCGCCCCGGGTGCACTCGACCGGGACGCCGTCCACGGTGATCTGGTGCCGGGTCCGGTCGACGCCGATCCGGCCGACCCGCTGGGGCTCGGGGACGGCGGCCGGGCCGCTCGCGCCGCGGGAGGCCCGCCGGAGCAGGGTGCGCACCCGGGCCATCAGCTCGCGCGGGCTGTACGGCTTGGTCAGGTAATCGTCGGCGCCCAGTTCCAGGCCGCGCAGCAGGTCCGCCTCGGTCGTCCGGGCGGTCAGCATCAGCACCAGCACATCCGACTCCTGGCGCAGCGTGTGGCAGACGTGCAGGCCGTCCAGGCCGGGCATCATGACGTCGAGCACCAGCAGGTCGGGCCGCCAGCGCCGGGCCTCCTCCAGCGCGGCCCGGCCGTCGTGCACGACGAGAGCCTCGTGACCTTCCGCGACCAGGTACCGCCGGACCACCTCGGCCTGGCGGGGATCGTCGTCGGCCACGAGCACCTGAGCACACATGGCGGCGATGATAGGACCGCCCGCCCACGCGGTGAGAACTTTCCTCGATACCTAACAGCTTTCTAACGCCCTCCGGCCACGCTCGTCGCCATGCATCCGACGGCAGACCAGACCGAAGTGATCCCGCTCGCCCCGGACCCGCCACCGCGGCGCGGACGGACGGCGAAGTGGCTGGCCGCGGGCGTGGTGGCGATCGTTCTGGGCGCCGGCGCCGCGGTCGTGGTGATCCGGCACCGGTCGGCCGGCGAGCCGGTGGCCGAGCCGACGACGGCGGTCGAGACGGTGGCGCTCGAGCGCCGCGACCTGTCGACCACCCGGAAGCTGGACGGCACCATCGGATTCGGCACGCCCCGCCCGCTCGCCGGGCACACCGACGCAACGGTGACCTGGCTGCCGGCCGTCGGCGCCACGATCAAACGAGGGCGGCAGCTGTTCCGGGCCGACGACAAGCCGGTGATGCTGTTCTACGGCAGCATGCCGCTGTACCGGCCGATCGCGGGGAAGAACCTGACCGGCCGGGACGTACGGATCATCGCGGAAAATCTGCGGGCGCTCGGGTACGACTTCGGCCGGTTGCCGGTCGAGGACGGCGCGAGCGTCCTCACCGACGGGCTGATCGCGGCGGTCAAGCGCTGGCAGAAGGACGTGGGCCGGCCGGTCACCGGCACGATCGCGGTGGGGGACGTCGAGGTGCTCCCGGGCGCGGTCCGGGTCGACTCGATCGCGGCGCTGCCCGGTTCCCCGGCGAACGCCGCGCTGATGTCGGTCACCTCCACCCGCAAGGTGATCACCGTGTCGGCGGAGCTGAGCGAGGCCGCTGCGGTGGAACGCGGTGACGCGGTCACCGTCACGCTGCCCGACGACCGTACGGTCAAAGCCCGCATTCTCGCGGTGGGCCGCACCGTCACGACGGCGGACGGCGGCGTCGCCGACGGCCCGCCGAAACTGACCGTGTCGGTGACCGTCGACGACCCGGCGACGATCGCCAAGCTCGACTCGGCCGCCGTCCGGGTCAACATCGCCGGCAAGACCGTCAAGGGTGCGCTGGCCGCGCCGATCGAGGCGCTGATCGCGCTGACCGAGGGCGGTTACGCGGTGCAGGGCCCGGACGGCCTGGTCGCGGTGCAGACCGGGATGTTCGCCGACGGCTGGGTGCAGATCAGCGGCGACGGCCTGACCGAGGGCCTCACCGTGGTGGTGGCGTCGTGACCGTTCTTTCGGTACGCGACGCGAGCATGCGCTATCCCGGCGGGGTGGCCGCCCTCACCGGAGTGAGCCTGGACATCGCCGCCGGCGAACTGGTGGCGATCGTCGGCCCGTCCGGGTCGGGCAAGTCGACCCTGCTGAACATCATCGGCACGCTGGACCGGCCCACCTCGGGCACGGTGTGGATCGCCGGGCAGGACGTGGCCACCCTCAGCGACCGGAAACTGTCCGCGCTGCGCGCCCGCGAGATCGGCTTCGTCTTCCAGCAGTTCCACCTCACCGACGGGCTCACCGCGGCGGAGAACGTGTCCACCGGCCTGCTCTACGCCGGGGTGGCGCGCCGGCACCGCCGGGAACGGGCGCTGGCCGCGCTGGCCCGGGTCGGCCTCGCCCATCGGGCCGGGCACCGTCCGCAGCAACTGTCCGGCGGCGAACGGCAGCGGGTGGCGATCGCCCGGGCCCTGGTCAACCAGCCGTCCCTGGTGCTGGCCGACGAACCGACCGGCGCCCTGGACACTGCGAACGGCCAGGCCGTGCTGACGCTGCTGCGCCGGCTGAACGAGCAGGGCGCCACCATCGCGCTGATCACCCACGACCGGGACATCGCGGCGTCGATGCCCCGGCAGATCGAGATCCGGGACGGGCGGCTGGTCCGATGATTCGTCTCTCGGTCGCCGACTTCCTGTCGCTCGGGATGCTCGGCATGCGCACCCGCCCGGCCCGGGCCGCCCTGTCCGGCCTGGGCATCGCGATCGGCATCGCCACCATGATCGTGGTGACCGGCATCCCGGCGTCCAGCCAGGCGGCGCTCGTCGAGAAGCTCAGCGCGCTCGGCACCAACACCCTGCAGGCGGTGGCGCTGCCCGACGTCGACCCGCCGGCTCAACTGCCGGAATCGGCGGTCGACATGGTCCGGCGGATCGGCCCGGTCACCACGGTCAGCGCGGTCGCCAACACCCACACGCTGGTACGCCGCAACGACCGCACCGACCCGGCCGACGGCTCCGGCCTGACCGTGCTCGCCGCCCGCACCGACTTGCTGCCGGCGATCAACGCGCGGGTCCGGTCGGGCCGGTGGCTGACCGCGGCGACCGAGCGGTTCCCGGCCGTGGTGCTCGGCTCGGTCGCCGCCGGCCGGCTGGGCGTGACCGGTCTGCCGGCCGGCGCGCCCGCGCCCCAGGTGGTGATCGCCGACCGGCGGTTCACCGTCGTCGGGATCCTAGCCACCACCCCGCTCACCCCCGACATCGACCGGTCGGTGCTGGTCGGCTGGCCGTCGGCCAAGTCCGAGCTGGCCTTCGACGGGCATCCGACGGTCCTCTACGTGCAGAGCGACGAGGCGCAGATCGAGGCGGTGCGCGGCGTGCTGGCCGAGACCATCTCGCCGGAGCGGCCGGGGGCGGTGATGGTCACCCGGCCGTCCGACGCCCTCGCCGCCAAGCGGGCGACCGAGCGCAGCTTCTCGGTGCTGTTCCTGGCCCTGGCCGGGGTGGCCCTCGCGGTCGGCGGCATCGGGGTGGCCAACACGATGGTCGTCTCGGTGCTGGAACGGCGCTCCGAGATCGGCCTCCGGCGGGCCCTGGGCGCCACCCGCGGCCAGATCCGGGGCCAGTTCCTCACCGAGTCGGTGCTGCTGGCCACGGTCGGCGGCGTCGGCGGCACCGCGCTGGGTCTGCTCGCCACCATCGGGTACGCGACCTGGCAGGAGTGGCCGCTGGTGATCCCGGGCCGGTCGGCGGCGCTCGGGGTGGGTGGGGCCATCGTGATCGGAGTGCTGGCCGGCGTCTACCCGTGCGTACGCGCGGCCCGGCTGACCCCGACGCAGGCGCTCGCCACCGTCTGAGGCCGGGAGGGCGGCGCTCGCCGCCCTCCGGCGCCCTCTACTTCGTCAACTTCGCCGCGGCCTGCCGTTCGCAGTCCGGGATCAGGTCCAGGCCGTCCCGGATCGACTTCACGTCGTTGTTCCGCCCGCCGAGCTCGACGTCGACGCCGTTGGCACCGACCTCGACGTACTTGATCCCCTTGCCCTTGAGGCACTTCACCACATCGCGGGCGAAGTCGCGGGACTGCGGGTTGGCCGGGTCCTTCTCCCACGGCGGCAGCGGGGAGTAGAGCGGGCCGCAGATCCGGTCCGCCGCCGTGGCCTTGTCGGCCAGCTCGATCAGCTTGCTCCGCTCGGGCACCTGATCGCCCTGGTACCACTCGCTCTTCGGCAGGGCGCCGTGCTCCTTCAGGCACTTGTTGTACGGCCCGAGCATGGCCTCGTACTCCTCGGGCGTGCCGTCCAGCCGCTCGCGCGGGCGCTCCGGCTGGGGTGCGGCCGACGCCGTGGCCGACGGGCTGGCCAGCGTGGCCACCTCGGGGCCACCGCGGGCCGGCCCCCAGGACTCACAGCCCGCCAGCGAAATCGCCATGACCAGCAGCAATGCGTGACTTCTCGGCATGCCGCCGGCTACTTCTTCATCGTCGCGGCCACGGCGCGCTCGCACTCCGGGGCCAGGTCCAGGCCGAGCCGGATCGACTTCGCGTCGTTCTGGTCGCCGCCCAGGGCGAGGCTGATGCCGTCGTCGGAGACCTCGACGTACTCCACGCCCTTGCCCTTGAGGCACTTCACCACGTCGCGGGCGAAGTCGCGGGCCTCCGGGTTGGCCGGGTCCTTCTCCCACGGCGGGAGCGGATAGAACTGCGGCTCGCAGATCCGGGTCGCCTCGTCGGAGGCCTCCTTCTCCTTCGCGGTGGCCGGCCGGGCCACGTTACCGCCGGTGACGATGTCGCCCTTCAGCAGGCCGCCGTGCTCCTTCATACATTTGTTGTAGGGGCCCAGCATCGCCTCGAACTCCTCCGGCGTCGTGTCCAGCCGCTCCCGCGGCCGCTGCGCCGTCGCCGCAGCCGACGCGGACGGCGTGGCCGCGGTGCTGGTGAGCGTGGCCACCCGTCCCTTCTCTGCCTGGCCCTCGGATTCGCAGGCCGACAGCACGCTCAGCGCGAGCGCGGCTGCCATCAGAACCTGACTCCTGCGCATGCGGTTGCCTCTCTGTCCGGCGCCCGGGGCGATCCCGGGCGTCGGACAGCCTCGCGGAGGGACGTGAGGAAAATGTCAGGTTCATCGGCTGCTCCGTTGCAGCTCGGGTGCAGCACTCAGCGAATCAGGGTCCGGGCCGACGAGACATCTGAGGGAGTCCTGACCCGGACCACCGCTTGGAGGCCAGCCTTGAAACGCATCTTCGGACTCGCACCCGTGCTCCGTGCCCGCAAGGCCCAGGAAGACGCCGCCCGTGGTGCCGTGAACCAGTCACGCGCGGAGATCCGTGACGCCGAGGCCCTGGTCAAGCGCCGCAGCCTCCAACTGGTCGGCGCCGATGCCCCGAGCGAGGGCACCGCCCGGGCCATGGTCGCCTCGCTGGTCGCCCGGCAGTCGCTGGCGGCGAGCCTGTTCGACGCGCAGCGCATGGTGACCGACGCCGAGGAGGTCGAGCGGGAGCGGGTCGCCGTCCTCGCCGACGCCGCCAAGCGCCGCCGGGCGGTGGAGATGATGGCCGAGAGGCACGCCGAGCTGGTCCGCGCCCACGACCTCAAGGCCGATCAGGCGAACCTGGACGAACTGTCCACGACTTCCAAGGCCCGTAACGCCGCCCGGGGGCTGGCATGAACGAGCGAAGCGAGCGAATCAGCAGGCTCAGTGCGGAACTTGCTCTTGGCAGCTCGGAGCGAAGCGAGGAGCTGGCATGAGCGTCGGCGTCGGCGGAGTTCTCTCCCGCATCTCGGAGCTGCGAGGTCAGCTCGGTCTCAAGCCGCTGGAGACGGATCCCACCACGACCGGCACGGTCACCACCAAGCCCGGTGTGTCCGGTGACAACTCGTTCGCCTCGATGCTGGCGGGCGCGACCGACAACCCGGCGGCGACGACGGCCGGTGGCGGCACCTCCGGCAACGACGTGGTGGCGGCGGCGAAGAAATACCTCGGCACGCCGTACGTCTTCGGCAGCACCGACCCGGGCAAGGGCCTGGACTGCTCCGGCCTGGTCCAGCGCACCTACGGCGACCTGGGCATCCAGCTCCCCCGCAACTCGTGGCAGCAGGCCAAGGCCGGACAGCCGGTGGCGAGCATGGCGGACGCGAAGCCGGGCGACATCCTGGCCTTCGACGCGCCGGTGGACCACGTCGGCATCTATCTCGGCAACAACCAGATGATCGCGGCCCCCAAGCCGGGCGATCACGTCAAGATCCAGAAGGTGTACGAGACTCCCACGCACATCCGCCGCGTCGTCACCGACAGCGCCGACAGTGCCGCGGTCGCCGCCCAGAACATGGCGTCGGTCCGGCCGGCCGCACTGTCGGGATCCGGCTCGCTGGCCGGCGTCCCGTACGGCGATCTGTTCGCCAAGGCCGGCGCCAAGTACGGCATCTCGCCGAAGCTGCTCGCCGCGGTGGCCAAGGTCGAGTCCGGGTACAACCCGAACGCGGTCAGCAAGGTCGGCGCCCGGGGCCTGATGCAGCTCATGCCGACCACAGCCAAGGGCCTCGGCGTCGGCAACGCGTTCGACCCCGAGCAGGCGATCTTCGGCGGGGCCAAACTGCTCGCCCACAACCTGCGCGAATTCAAGTCGCTGCCGCTGGCACTGGCCGCCTACAACGCGGGCGGCGGCGCGGTCAAGAAGTACGGCGGCATCCCGCCGTTCGCGGAGACCCAGGCTTACGTGCCCAAGGTTCAGAAGGCCCTCGCCGCCCTCGGCGGCTGATCCTCGACCGCACACCGATCCTGACCAGGGAGAGCCGCATGAAGATGCCGAGTTCCGTCACGGGCCCGGACCGGACCAACACGCCGGACCCCGGGCGCCGGGCCAGCGGAAAGCGCGACGGCGGCGACGAGTTCGGCTCGGCGCTCTCGGCCGAGCTGGACCGGCCGGGTCGCGACGAGGACAACAGCACGGCCAAGCGGGTCGCCGACCAGGAGGTGGCCGAGCGCGCCGCCACCCAGCGGGCCGACCGGGCCGACGCTGACCGGGCGGCGGCCGGCCGGGCATCGCTCGACCGCTCGGCCGCGAACCGGGCGGCCGTCGCCGACCGGGCCGCCGCCGATCGGGCGAACGCGGATCGGGCCAACGCCGATCGGGCCGCCCGCGCCGCCGACCAGCGGGCCGCCGGGGACCGGGCCGCCGGGGACCGGGCCGCCGGGGACCGGGCCGCCGGGGACCGGGCCACCACCAGCCGCAGCGCCCAGTCCCGCGATGCCGCGAGCCGGGCTGACGACGCCGCCCGCCGGGCCGACGCCGATCGGGCCGCGGACGACAGCTCCGATGGGGACCGGGTCGAGGATCGCCGCCCCGCCGACGACCGCAGCCAGGTCGAGAAGGGCCGGACCGACAAGCCCCGGGCTGAGGATCGGGACGACACCAAGACCACCGGCACGGCCGAGAAGCCGGCCGACGCCAAGGACGCCGACGCCGCCAAGACCGACGAGGCCAAGACGACCGACGAGACGACCGCCAAGGACGCCGACGCCGCTCCGGCCGCTCCGGCCGCGCCGGTGACGGCCGGTCAGGTCGCGGCCGCCGCCGTGGCGCAGGCGCCGGCCACCGCCCAGACGGTCGCCCAGACCGCCACCGCCGGCAAGCCCGGCGCCGCCACCGGGGTCTCCTCGGTCGGCGGAGTGTCAGCGGCCGGCGGGCCGGCGGCGAACGGTCCGGTGGCCGGCCCGGCCGCCGGGACCGCGGCGAACGCGGGCAACGCGACGCCCGCCACCGTGCCGCAGAACGTCACCGACACCCCGGCCGAAGCCGCGACGATGCCGGCCGGAACCCTGCGCGACGCCTCCGGCAAACCGGTGACCGGCGGAACCGCGGCGAACGGCCCGGCCCTGCCGCCCGCCCTCGCCGCCGAGCTGGCCAAGGCCGGCGCGACCGCCACCGGAACCGCCGCCCCGGCGACCGGCCAGCCGATCGATCCGGCCACCCAACTGGCCGGCGCCACCCTGAACCCCGCGGCGCAGACCCCGGCCGGCACCACTCCGGACCAGGCCACGCCCGCTGCGACGGACGCCACGGCGCAGGCGCCGGCCGGCCCCGCCGCGGACCAGACCCAGCCGGCGCCGGACGCCACGACCGCGCCGCCCGCACCCGCGGCCGCGCCGCCCGACCGCGCCGCCCCGGACGCCACGACCGCAGCGCCGACCGGCATGCCGCCGGCCCCGGCCGCGACCCCGGGGGTCGCTCCGGACGGGACGGCTACTCCCGGCGTACTCGGTCAGGCTGGTCTTGCCGGGGTTTCCGGGCCGCAAGCCGCCGCGCCCGCCGCACCGAGCGCCCCGGCCGCGCCGCCGGCCAGTGCGCAGGCGCCGCTGCCACCCGCCGCTGCCCAGGTGGCGATGCGGATCATCCCGCTGCGGCTGGATGCCGACGGCGTGCACCGACTGACCGTCAACCTGCACCCGGCCGATCTGGGTCCGGTGCAGGTGGTGGCCGAGATTCGCAACGGCGACATCAACCTGCAGCTCACCGGCACCACCGACGCCGGCACCGACGCGCTGCGCAACGCGCTCGGCGACCTGCGCCGCGAACTGGAGGAGTCGGGCTTCGGCAACTGCACGCTCGACCTGCGCCAGGGCAACGCCCAGCAGGAGCAGGCGCGGCAGCGGTTCGGAACGCCGGGCGGTCTCGGCGGCCGGCGCGAGACCGGACCGGCCGGGCCTGCCCCGGTGACCGAACCGACCGTCGCGGCCCGGCCCGCACCGGGCAGCAGCCGGATCGACATTCGCGCATAAATAAAACGACGCCGGTGGACACGAACTGTGTCCACCGGCGTCGCCATGTCAGGCCGGCCTTTCGGCCTCCCCGAGCGGGGTGGGCGTGACAGCGGTGGCTTCCCCACCATCGCCGTTCCGTCCGTACCCCGCCGTGACGAACCGCAATGCGGCCAGCAGCAGTGCCGCGATCGGCACCGCGATGATGAACCGGATCATTACGTCGGTGAGGTCCAACTGGTCGAGCACATACCGGTACAGCGCCGGTGCACTGATCACGAACGCGAACAGCAGGACCGACGGACGGATCATTGCCGCACCGGGCGGCCCGCCCGCCGAGGCGGCGCAGCCACCGGCATCACATCGGTCGCGATCCGCGCGCAGAGCATGGCGGCCCAGGCGTGCGGAGTGGCGGCCTTACCGTCCAGCGAGTAGATCGGCAGATCCAGGCCGAGCACCGACGCCGGGTCCTGGGTCAGCTCCACGCTGTGCACCACGAGCGCCTCGACCTCGCCGAGCGTACGCAGGTGGCGAGAGGTGTCGGCGGTCTTGCGGGTGGCGTCGACGATCGCCCAGACCGCGGTGGCCCCGATCGCGTCACACATCTCGTTGACCCACAGCGGGTCGGTGCCACCCACCGGCGCGTCCATCACGACGACCCACGCCTGCTCGGCGTTGTGCAGCTTCTCCACCCGCGACTCCGCCGCATCCCGGGTCGGGATGAGCCGGGAGGAGTGCAGGCCGGTGCCGGCCGTGGTCGGCGCGGCGAGGAGAAGGTGGTTCTCCGGCACGCCGATCTGGTCCAGCAGGTGCCGCGCGATGGGCACGCCGAGGTTGATGTCCCCGGCCAGCACCAGGATCTCGCCCGGACCGTCCGGGATGCCCGGCGCCGACGGCCGGGCGGCCAGGACGCTGAGCACACCCGCATAGGTGTCGGCGCCGGTGATCTGGCCGGCCATCGCCTCCGGCATGCCGACCGAAATGAGGTTGCGGATCACCGGGTCGCTGTCGGCCACCGGTGCGGCCGCAGCCACGGCCGGCGCGATCGGCTTGAGCCCGAACGCCTCGGCCGCCGACGGCTGCGCCGGCGCCGGCGGCGTCTCGATGATCTCCTCGATCGGCGGCTCGTCCACCTCGATCGCGCTGGCCCCGAGACCACCGATCCGCTCGGCCAGGGTCGGGTGCGCCGCGTGCTGGGCGACGTGAACCGGCTCGGGAGCCGGTGCCGGCGGCGCCGAGGCGACCGGCACGGTCGCCTTCGGCGGGTGGTTCACCGGCGCCTCGGTGGCCGCCGCCGGCCGGAACGGCCGCACCGTTGCCGGTCCGTCCTCCCCGCGCAACGGCGTCGCCGCCTTCGGCCGGGGCGGATTCCGTTCGAGGTCCGGCATCGGCTCGTGGCCGGTGGAGTCCAGACCGGCCATCAGCTCCGCGAAGGCCGCATTGGTGTCGGTATGGGCGGCGCCGCGACCCTCGTCGGCGCCGAAACTGTTCTCCTCGGCCGGGCGGGGTGCCGCGGCCGGGCGAGCCGGGCGGGAGAACGTGGTCTCCCCCGGCCGGGCCTGACTGAAGGCCGCGGGCGTTACCGTCCGGGCCGCCGGTCGAGCCGGTTCGTCGAGCCGGTCCTGCGATTCGGCCCGTTCCAGCAGCCGTTCCAACGTGTGGCCGTTGTCTCCGGTCGTACTCCGTTTCGCCATGTCAGTCCTGTCCTCGTTCGGGTCCGGCACCTCCACGGAAAGCTCGTAATGCTGCTTCGCGAAGAAGCCTCCGACGCCGCCACTGCGGACTTTGTCGGCGGAGATGATCCGGACACCGGAGCCGTACTCATCGCGTACTTGAGCCAGCAAAGGCTCGATGGCCGGTCCCTCAAGCAGCACCCGCGTAGGCACCGTTCACCACCCCTATCGTCTCGATCTGTGCTGTGGAACCTGAGATTTCGCCGTACGACAGCACCTGCACCCGGCGTGAACCGGCGCGCAGCAGGCGCATCAAAGGAAGCCGCAGCTGTGGCGAGCAGGCGAGCACGGGCGTGAGGCCCTGTTGCTCGGCGGTCTCGGCCAGGCGGGCGGCCTCGTTGACGATCGCCTCGGCGCGCAATCCGTCGATCGCCATAAAGGCTCCCGTCTCGCTGGGCCGCAACGATTCGAGCAGTTGTTGCTCGAGCATCGGATCGAGGGTGATCACCGTGAGCCGGCCGCCCGCGACGTACTGCGCGGCGATGGCCGGGCCGAGGGCGGCACGAGCCGCCTCCACCAGGGTGTCCTGGTCGACGGAGACCTTCGCTTTCAGGGAAAGCGCCTCGAAGATTCGGACCAGGTCGCGGATGGGCACGCCCTCGTCCAGCATGGCCTGCAGCACCTTCTGGATCTGACCGAGGCTGAGCACCGCCGGGGTCAGTTCCTCCACGACGACCGGGTTCGACCGCTTCACCATCTCGGTCAGCGCCCGGACGTCCTCGCGGCCGAGCAATCGGCTCGCGTTGCTGCGGACCACCTCGGCCAGATGCGTGATGATCACGCTGGCCCGGTCCACCACCGTCGCTCCGGAGAGCTCGGCCTGGTAATGCAATTCGGCCGGCACCCATTTGCCGGGCAGGCCGAAAACTGGTTCGACACCGGCGCGGCCGGGCAGCCCTTGCAGGCCGTCACCGATCGCCAGCACCGTGCCGGGTGGGGCCTCGCCGGTTCCGGCGTCGACCCCGGAGATCCGGATCGCGTACGAGGAGAGGGGGAGATCCAGGTCGTCCCGGGTCCGCACGGGCGGCATGATCACGCCCAGCTCCATGGCCATCTTGCGGCGCAGGGCGCGGACCCGGTCGAGCAGGTCGCCGCTGCTGGTGTCGACGAGGTCGACCAGGTCGGGCGAGAGCGCGAGCTCGAGCGGGTCGACCCGCATCTCGCCGAGCAGCTGTTCCGGCGAGTCGGGCGCCGGCATGTCGACCGCCTCGGCGGCAGCCGCGGCGGCGGCGACATCGGCCTCCGGCTCCGGCTCCTTGACCCGCTGGGCGATCACCAGCACCGCCACGCCGATGATCAGAAACGGAACCTTGGGCAAACCGGGGATGACGCAGAGCGCGAGCGCGGCGCCGCCGGCGATGCGCAGGGCCAGTTTGTTCTGGCCGAGCTGCTCGGTGACGCTGGTGCCCATGTCACCGGAGGTCGCCGAGCGGGTCACGATCAGACCGGTGGCGACCGACAGCAGCAGGGCCGGCACCTGGGAGACCAGGCCGTCGCCGACGCTCAGCAGGCTGTAGTGGTTCATCGCGTCGCCGGCCGACATGCCCTGCTGGATCAGGCCCACGGCGAAGCCGCCGACCAGGTTGATCACGGTAATGATGACGGCCGCGATCGCGTCGCCCTTGACGAACTTGGAGCCACCGTCCATCGCGCCGTAGAACTCGGCCTCGGCGCCCACCTCGGCGCGCCGCTTCTTGGCCTGGTCCTCGTCGATCAGGCCGGCGTTGAGGTCGGCGTCGATCGCCATCTGCTTACCGGGCATGGCGTCGAGGGTGAAGCGGGCGCCGACCTCGGCGACCCGCTCGGCGCCCTTGGTCACCACGACCATCTGCACGATCACCAGGATCAGGAAGATGACCAGGCCGATGACCAGGTTTCCACCGACCACGAAGCTGCCGAACGCGTGGATCACCTTGCCGGCGTCGCCGTCGCGCAGCACCAGCCGGGTGGCGCTGATGTTGAGCGCGAGCCGGAACAGGGTGGCGACCAGCAGCAGCGCCGGGAAAACCGCGAAGTCCAGCGGCTTCTGCACGAACATGCTGGTGAGCAGGATGAGAAGGGCCGCCGTGATGTTCAGCGCGATGAAAAGATCAAGCAGGAACGTCGGCAACGGGACGACCATCATGATGATGATGCCGATGACCCCGATGGGGACGGCTAGTCGACTGATGTTGCGTTTCTTCACGGTGCCTTCCCGAGCAAAAGGTGTACCTCACCCACCAGCCAGATCCTCCCTCCTTCGAGGGACGCATGTGAGGAAATCTCCTAAATTTTCGGTTATGCGGCTGTTGATGCGGAATTAGGGTTGCGGTGCAGGCCTGCCGCCGACCCTCGTGCCTTCAGGCTCATCACGAACGCCAGCACCTTGGCTACCGCGGCGAAGAAGTCGGCCGGGATCTCCGCGCCGACCTCGCAGCCGGCGTAGAGCGACCGGGCCAGCGGGACGTCCTGGACCATCGGCACCCGGTGCTCGGTGGCCAGTTCACGAATCTTGGTGGCGAGCGGTCCCTGCCCCTTGGCGACCACCCGGGGCGCGCCCTTGGTCGGCTCGTAGCGCAGCGCCACCGCCACGTGCGTCGGGTTGACCAGCACCACGTCGGCCATCGGCACGTCGGCCATCTGCCGGTTGCGGGCCATCGCCATCTGCCGGGCCCGGATCTGGGCCTTGATCAGCGGGTCACCGTCGGAGTTCTTGTGCTCCTGCTTGACCTCTTCCTTGGTCATCCGCAGCTGCTTGTTGGTGCGGCGGCGGACCACGAAGTAGTCGGCGGCGGCCATCACGATGCCGGCCGCCGAGGCCGCCCGAATCAGCCCGATGGTGGCGTCCTTGACCACCGCCACCAGCGAGCCGAGCGGCAGCTGACCGGCCGTCATCAGGATCGGGATGGTGTCCTTGGTCGTGCTGTAGAGCACCGCGGCCAGCACCGACGTCTTGATCAGGGCCTTGGCGCCCTCCCAGAGCGCCTGCGGCCCGAGCATCTTCTTGATCCCGGGCAGCGGGTTGAGCCGGTTGAACTTCGGGATGAACAGCTTGGTGGCGACCCGGATGCCGCCCTGCGCGCCGGCCGCCGCGATGCCGACCGCCATCAGGGTCATCGACAGCGGCAGCACCGCCCAGGCGATGCCGAACCCGGCCTCCTTGAGCATCTGCAGCGCGATGGCCGGCTCGGGCCGATCGATCACCTCCGGCACCTGCGCGAGCAACTCCTGAGCGTGCTGGATCGCGGAGCTGAGCGTCCGGGGCAGCATGATGCTCGCGGCCAGCATCCCGAACCAGGCGCCGAGGTCCTGGGTGCGGCCGATCTGGCCTTCGCGCTTGGCCTTCTTGAGTTTCTGTGGAGTTGGCTGTTCGGTCTTCTCACCGGACACGAGTCACCACCCTCAGCCGCCGGACAGTTTCAACACGGCGGTGACCGACTTCTCGACCAGGTTCTCGACGATCGACGGCAACGTGGTGATCGACAGCCCGGAGAGCAGCAGCAGCACGAAGATCTTGGCGGGGAAGCCGAGCTGGAACGCGTTGAGCGCCGGCGCCACCCGGTTGAGCAGGCCGAACGCCACGTCGGTGAGGAACAGGACGATCACCAGCGGGCCGGCGATCTGCAGCGCCGACAGGAACAGCTCGCCCACGCCCTTGAGCAGCAACTGGGTGAGCGTCGCGAGATCGAAGGTCAAGTTCAGCGGCATCGTACGGAACGACTGCAGGAACCCACGGAGGATGAACTCGTGGCCGCCGCTCGCGAACAGGATGGTGACCGCCACCAGGTTGTAGAACCGGCCGAACACCGAGCTCTGGTTCATCGACAGCGGGTCGTAACCCATCGCCAGGGTGAAACCGCCGAAGACGTCGAGCAGGTCACCGGCCGCCTGGAGAGCGGCGAACAGCATCGACACGATGAAGCCGAGCACGGCGCCCACGAAGACCTGGAGCGCGGCGCTGGCGAGGATGTCGGCGGTCTGCATGCTCGGCAGCGTTCCGCGCAGGTACGGCGCCATCGGCAGGGTCAGCCCGACCGACAGCAGCGCCTTGACGGTGCCCGGGATGAACCGCGAGTTGAACGGCGGGCTGATCATCAGGAACGCCCCGGTGCGGGCCGCGCCCAGCAGGATCGCGAGCATGTCCGCGATCGGGACGTTCCAGTTCATTTGTAGGACGCCACCAACGCCGTGAGGATCAACCCCCATCCGTTGACCATCACGAAGAGCAACAGCTTGAACGGCAGGGAGATGGTGACCGGCGGCAGCATCATCATGCCCAGCGACATGAGTGATGCGGAGACCACCATGTCGATCAGCAGGAACGGGATGAAGATGACGAAACCGATGATGAACGCGGCCCGCAGCTCGGAGAGAACAAACGCCGGGATCAGCGTGGTCAGCTCGACGTCGTCCTTGTTCCGCGGCTGCTTCGAGCCGGACAGCTTGATCAGCAGGCCGACCTCGTCCTCGCGGGTGGTCTTCCACATGAAGTCGCGCAACGGCTGCACACCGTCCTTGAACGCCTGGGTCTGCGTCTTGTCGCCCTTGAGATAGGGCTGCACGCCCTTGTCGTTCATGGCCGAGACGGTCGGTCCCATGATGAACAGGCTCAGAAACAGGGCCAGACCGGCCAGCACCTGGTTGGGCGGCATGCTGGTCAGGCCGAGCGCGTTGCGGGTGATCCCGAGGACCATGAAGACCTTGGTGAACGACGTGCAGAGCAGCAGCAGGGCCGGCGCTACCGAGAGAACGGTGAGGCCCAGCATGATCACCAGCGACGAGGCCGGTTTACTGCCGTCCGGGTTGGTCCCGTTGACGTTGAGGTTGATGCTGGGCGGCGACGGCGGGGTCGGCGCCTGCGGCACGCGTTCCGGCATCGCCATCGCCACCGGGCCCATCGCCGGCGCCACCGCCGGTGCCATCGGCGCCGGTCGCGGCTCGGCCGAGGCCGCGCCGGGCAGCAGGACCAGGGCCAGGCCGACCGTGGCGAGCAGGAGCAGGATCGCGCGTCGTATCACGTCATCGCCTCGATGTCCGGTCGCGGATGAAATCGAGCGTCGAAGTCCACGTCCGGGGCGAGAGCAACGACCGGTCCAGCCGGCTCACCGACTCGGTGGCCGGGTGCACGCCGGGTAGTTCGTCGAGGTCGAGATGCACGTGCTCTTCGTGCTCGTGCTTCTCGAAGTCGGCGGCGTCCGCCTCGCCGAGCAGGCTCACCTGGTTCTCGGTGACGCCGACGATGATCGCCCGGTCGGCAACCTTCACCACGGCCACCTCCGAGTTGCGGGTGAGCTGCTGCCGGTTGAGCACGGCGAGCGTGCCGTGGGCCCGCCGTGCGCTCAGCGGCCGGCGCACCATCCGCGCCAGGGCCCACATCAGGCCGAGGACGACGAAGAGCGAGAAACCGATCCGCAGGGCGAGCTCGAGCAAGGCCGTTACTCCCGCTCGGTGCCCGGTGCGACGATCTCGGTGATCCGGATGCCGAAGTTCTCGTCGACCACGACCACCTCGCCCCGGGCGATCAGCCGGCCGTTGACCAGCAGGTCAGCCGGGCTGCCGGCGGCCCGGTCGAGCTCGACGATCGCGCCCGGGTTGAGCGAGAGCAGCTCGCGCACGCTCATCCGGGTGCGGCCCAGCTCGGCCGAGACCTCCATCTCGACGTCATGCAGCATGTCCAGTCCGCCGCGGGCCAGCGCCAGCCCGGGCGACGCCGCCGGCGCCCGGCTGGCCACGTCCATCTGCCCGGGTTCGTCGCTGGGCCAGGGGCTCAGGGCCAGGCCGAGCACCGCCCGCACTTCCTCGCCCTCGACCAGCGGGACCACCACGGCGTCTTCCTTGGTGGCGAGCGAGCTCAGCGCGACGCCCGGCTCCATCACCGTGCCGGGATCGAGGACCACCGGCCCGAAGACCCGGGACGCCGCCTCCAGCGCCGGCCGGACCGCGGCGGTCAGGTCGAGCTCGCCGAGCGGGCTCTCCTTGAGCGCGTCCGCGAGATCCTGACCGACCACCACGATGACCTCGCCGGTCGCGGCGCCGCTGAACCGGGCGGTGACCGCCTGACCCTCGATGACGGTGTCCGGGGTGGCGGCGACCGGGGCGGCGACGGAGAGGGCCCGGCTGGTGGGCAGCACCGCGAGAGCGGCTTCGGCAGCGGCGCGGGCGAGCCCGAGCTGGGGCGCGGTGATGGTGGGCGCGGTCATGGGCGGCCTGACTCCTTGGACGACTCCTTGGGCGGCGGCACCACGAGGCAGGCGAGCCGCGCGCCCTGATTACCGGGAACTGCGTAGGCGTAGGTGGTCTCGTTGACGGTCACCTCGAGCGGGCGGCTGGTCGCATGCGTCAACGGCACGACGTCACCGGGACGTAGGTCCACGATGTCATCGGTACGCATACGAATGGGCTGGAATCGGACTGCAACGTCGATCGGAGCCGAGAAAAGGCCGGCCGTGAGGTTGCGAAGCGAGCGATCCTTGCTGGCCCGCTCCTTGTCGCTGAGCACGACCGCCTCGGTGCGGGAGAGCACCGGCAGGATCATGTTGAACGGCATGCAGATGCTGGCCAGGCACTCCTCGGCGCCGATCTTGAGATCGAAGGTGGCGACCACGCAGGCGTCACCGGGCGCGTGCGCGCGCAGGAACTGGGCGTTGTACTCGATCTCCTTGAGCTTCGGCTGGATCGGGACCAGGGTCTCGAAGCCGTAGCGCAGCTCGCCCAGCATCCGATCCAGCAGGCTGCGCAGCAGCGGCATCTCGACCTCGGTCAGCGGCCGCTCCGGTTGGGGCCCGCCGGGTCCGCCGAGCATGTGGTCGATCGCGGTCATCACGGCCGAGGACGACATCTCCATCAGGGCCGTGCCGTCCAGCGGATCGAGGGCCACCACCGCGATCACCGTGGGGTTGTTCAGCGACGCCACGTACTCGTCGTAGTTCAGCTGCTCGATGGCGGCGAGGGTGACGCTGCTGACCACGCGCAGGCGGGTGGTCAGCAGGGTGCCGCAGCTGCGCGCGTACGTCTCGAACGCGGTCTGCAGCGTGCGGACGTGTTCCCGGGAGAGCTTGACCGGCCGGCGGAAGTCGTACGCCGTCGGCCCTCCGCCCTGCCCACGACGCGACATCTTGCCCGGGGATCGTGTTGCAGAGGTCACGTCGTCCCCATCGACTCATTTCCGGAGCCGCTGAGCGCGAGGGCCGTAATTACCCCTAAATCGACGAATGGGCGGGATCGCCGTAGCGATCCCGCCCATCCCGTTCATCCGCTTACTGGGTCACGAACTGCGTGTAGTAGATGCCCATGACCTCTTGCGTGCCGTCGGTCGTGTACGCCTTCACGATCTTCGCGAGAAGCTCTTCCTTGACCGCCTCGCGGCCCTTCTCGGTGGAGAGGTCGGCAATCTTCATGCCGGTGTACTCGTCGATCGCCAGGTTGATCGCCTCGCCGGTGTCCACGTCCTCGCTGACCGCGTCGGTCTGCTGGAGCGAGAACTGGAGCTTCAGGTAGTGGCTGTCGGCCAGGTTGATGGTCAGCGCGTCGCTGATCGCCACCACCGTGCCCTTCTTCGGCGCGGCCGTGGCCGAGCTTCCCTTCAGCATGAAGAACGCTCCGCCGCCGCCGCCGAGCAGCACGACCGCCGCGATCACGATGATCATCAGCATCTTCTTGGACTTCTTCGGTGCCGTCTCAGCAGCGCCATTCGTCGTCTCGTCAGCCATCGGAATCGGACTCCCCTCAGTTGGTCGTGGTCGTGGTGCTGGAAGTGGACGTGGTGGTCGGTGCTTCGGTGCTTGCGGTGTTCGCCTGCTCGACTGCCTTCTCCAGCGCCGCGGCCTGGGCCGTGGTCTGGCCGGAGTGCAGATCGGCGTCCGAGCCAGCCGCGGCCGGCAGCAGTGCCGCCTGGTCGGCCGGGAGCGTGGTGAGGACGACGACGTCCACCCGGCGGTTCATCGTGATCGAGCGTGGATCGGACGGGCTGATCAGTGGCTTGGTGTCGGAGAAGCCGACCGCACTGAGCCGGTCCTTGGCGACACCGTGCCCGGTCAGGTAGCGGACCGTGGTCGAGGCGCGAGCCGCGGAGAGCTCCCAGCCGCTCGGGTAGTACGTGGTAGCTGCCTTGAGCTGGTTGGTGTTGCCGTCGACCTCGATGTTGTTCTTCAACTTCGAGAGCGTCGGGGCCAGCGCGTTCAGGATCTTCTTGCCGCCGGACTGGAGATCGGCCCGGTTGCCGGCGAACACGACCTCGTTGGTGACGATCGTGACGACCAGGCCACGCTTGTCGATCGTGAACTTCACGTTGTTCAGTTGGCCGGCCTTGGCCAGCGCATCGGACAGCTTGTTCTCGACGTTCTTAAGGGCTTCGGCTTCCTTGCTGGCCGCCTGAGCGTTAGAGGAGGTCTTCTGCCGGTCCTCGGCCTGGATGGCGGCCTTGACCGCCGCCTTCTGCGCTTCGGTCATGTTCGACGTGCCGGTCTTGCCGTCGCCCGGGTTGGCACCCGGGTCGATCTGCACGATCTCGGAGCTCTGACCGGCGCCGTCCAGCGTCGAGGCCGAACCGGAGAACGCCGCGCTCTCCGCACCGAATCCCTTGGACAAGCCGGATGCGAGCTGGGCGAACTTCTTCATGTTGACGTCGGACATCGAGTAGAGAACTACGAAGAGTACGAACAGCAGGGTCAGCATGTCGGCGTACGACACGAGCCAGCGCTCGTGGTTGACGTGCTCCTCGTGTTCTTCGTGCCCGCCTTTGCGGCGCTTGCCGCCCCCGCCTGAACTCATGCGTTACGCCGCCTTCTTGGTGTTAGCGGCCGCCTCGGCCTTCTTCGCCTCGTCCGGCGGGAGGAGGCTGCGGAGCTTCTGAGCGACCAGACGCGGGTTCGAGCCAGCCTGGATGGCAAGGACACCGTCGACGACCAGTTCCATCTCCTCCGCCTCGACCGCGCTGAGGCGGGTCAGACGGGCGGCGACCGGAAGCCAGATCAGGTTGGCGCTGAGCACACCCCAGAGGGTGGCGACGAACGCCGCGGAGATCGAGTGACCGAGCGACTCGGGCTTGTTCAGGTTCTCGAGAACGTGCACGAGGCCCATGACCGTGCCGATGATGCCGATCGTCGGGGCGTAGCCGCCCATGTTCTCGAAGAGCTTGGAGCTGGCCTTGTCCGCCTTCTTCTTGGCCGCGATCTCGGCGTGGAGGATGTCGTGCAGCTCCTCCGGGTCGGTGCCGTCGATCGCCAGCTGAAGACCGCGCTTCAGGAAGGGGTGCTCGACCGTCTTGACCGCGTCCTCGAGGGCCAGCAGACCCTCGCGGCGGGCCCGCTCGGCCAGCTTGACGATGTTCTCGACCAGCTGGGTGGGCGGGGTGACCTTGGCGAGGAACGCCTTCTGCAGCTGCTTGCCGGCGCCGGTCGCGTCCTTCAGGACACCGCCTGCCATACCGGCCATGAACGCGCCGCCGAACACCAGCAGCATCGAGGGGATCAGGATGATCGAGGAAGGCGAACCACCCTCGAGGATCTGCACGGTGAAGACGATTACCAGTGAAACGACTACACCGACGATGGTTGAGATGTCCATCAGCGTTCCTTCCGGTGCAGCGGAAGCACCTTGGCGTCGTGGTCTTCGTCGTCCTCGGACGACATGGCGGCGGGCATTGGCTCAGCTTCGAGGCGACTCGCCTGGGCGATCAGGGAGGCGCGGTAGTGCCGAACTGAGTCGATGAACTCGGGCACGGACTCGGCGACGATGTACTTGGTGCCGTCGACCAGCGTTACGACCGTGTCGGGCGTGCATTCCACACGCTCGATCAGGTCCGGATTCAGGGCGAACACGGCACCGTTTAGGCGGGTTACGAGGATCACTTGCATCCATCCTTGGCTGGTGGTGTGGTCCTGGCTGGTGGGCCGTCCGTGGCCCGCTTACACAGGTAACTTCGGCGACTTGACGGTTGCTGATGAGATCCAACCGGTCGCACTACGGGTGCAGCCGTTCGGCTAAAAACGGACGGCCGGGACAGACACGTAGGTGTCTGCCCCGGCCGGCGGCCGAACCGAGCTGTTACTAGCGCTTCATGCTGACCAGCTCTTGGAGCAGCTCGTCTGAGGTGGTGATGACGCGGGAGTTGGCCTGGAAGCCACGCTGGGCGATGACCAGGTTGGTGAACTCCTGGGCGAGGTCGACGTTCGACATCTCCAGTGCGCCACTGATGACTTGCCCCATGCCGGCACTGGCCGGCACGCCCACTTGGGCGTAGCCGGAGTTCACCGTCTCCCGGTATTCCGAGTTGCCGACCTTTTCCAGGCCGTTGGTGTTCTTGAAGGTCGCCATCGCGACCTGGCCGAGCACCTGCTTGAGGCCGTTGCTGTAGACACCGATGATCTGGCCGGTGTCGGAGACCGTGTACGACAGCGAGGTCAGCGCGCCGGCCACCTGGCCGTCCGCCTCGAACACCCGGGCGTCCGACGCCCCGGAGAAGTTCGTCATGTCCGAGATGTCGACCGTGTAGGTGTCGGTGCCGTTGACGATGTCGAAGGTTTCGTCGTCCGATTTACCGGGTGTGGTGGTGCCGAACGGAATCGGCGTGGTGACGGCGCCGGTGGCCGGCTGGTTGGTGGTGGTGTCCCAGGGGTAGATGGCGCTGTAGGTGCCGTCGGCGGCCTGCTGGAAGTTGACGATCTGGGTGCTCGGTGTGCCGAGCTTGTCGTAGCACTTCACCGGGATCGCGTAGTTCTTCGGGTAATCCGTCGGGTTCGCGGCGTCCACGTCGCTGGTCAGGTTGCCCTTGAGCGTGATCTTCGAGGTTGCCTTCGGCGGAATCGTGCTGCCCAGCGGCATCGTGATGTCGCCCGGCTTGGACGCCGAGTTGACCACGCCCTTGTCGTCGGCGGTCCACCCCTGCACCAGGTCACCGGCCGCGGTGACGAGCTTGCCCTCGCCGTCGAAGGTGAACGAGCCGGCCCGGGTGTAGAGGTTCTCGTTGCCGTTACGCGTGATGAAGAAGCCGTCGCCCTGGATCATCATGTCGCCGGACCGGCCGGTGGTCTCCTGCGAACCCTGCGTCCAGTTGGAGAGGATGCCGGCGTTGGCCACACCCAGGCCGACCTGGGCCGGGTTGGTGCCGCCCCCGCCGTTCTGGGGAGCGCCCGCGGCGCCGAGCATCTGGCTGAGCGTGTCCTGGAACTGCACGCTGCTCGCCTTGAAGCCGACGGTGTTGACGTTGGCGATGTTGTTGCCGGTGACGTCCATCATCTGCTGGTGCGCGTGCAGGCCACTGATGCCGGAGTAAAGAGATCGCAGCATGAAACGATGTCCTTTGCGTGGAGGGAACGATGATCAGGCGGTCGCGGGACCGGTCGCCGGCTTGGTCTGCTCGCCACTCGGCGGTGAGGGTGGCGGGGTGACTGCCGGTTTCGAGGCCGTCGAGCCGGCCGCCGCCGCGAGGGCTGCGCTTCCGGCTTCCCCGGCCAGAGTCTGGACTTCCATGACCTTGGACAGCTGCACGTCCGTGTTCCCGATCCGAAGCATCGGTTCGCTGTCTCCGTTGAGCTTTGCGGCCGAGACGACGCCCGACTGGTGGGCCCCGCTCTCGTCCATGTAGGTGACCTCGTGCCCGACCAGACTGCTCACGCCCACCATGCGCTGGGTCTTGAGCAGATCGGCGATGTCGCCGAGCTTCTCGACCTGGGTGAACTGGGCGGTCTGCGCCAGGAACTGGGTCGAGTCGGCCGGTTTGCTGGGGTCCTGATACTTCAGCTGTGCCACGAGCAGTTTGAGAAAGGTGTCCTTGTCCCCGAGATCCTTGGCTTTGTCCGCGATGCTTTTCGCGGAGTTGGCGGCGTTCACGCCCGCAGCGGCGGGAGTGCCGGAAATTCCTGAGGTCGGCGAGGTCATGACTGCTCCTGTCCGTTGGCTAGCTCAATCAGAGCTTCGACCGGACCGAGATTTTGCTTAGCCGTCCGCAGCCCCACCGCCGCCCTTGGCCGGACTGAAGGCTCAACAAAAAGAAGAACGCGGGCCCGCCGAGGCGGGCCCGCGATGCATCGTTGTTTCGCCGTTCAGGGCGCCAGCGACAGGCTGAACTTCCCCTTGCCGTACCGGTTGACCTCGATCAGCAGGTCGATCCGGCGGCCGAGCGCCATCAGGTGTGCCCGGGCGTCGGCCGGCAGCGGATCGCCGGGGTAGACCACCTGGTACATCTTGATGTGCGGGCCGCCCTCCCGGTTGAGCAGGCTGGTCAGCACGTTGCAGAGCTCGAAGACATTCTCGGCGAGGTTCGGGAACAATTGCTTCTCGTCGATGCTGTCCTCGGCCGCGCCGGCCGGCATGAGGCCGAGCGCCGCGCCCGCGTTGGCCGACAGGGCAAGATCCATCCCCAGGACGCCGTAGATGTTCTGAGAAGTGTCGGTGAAAATCGCGACCGTTGCCGTCGGGATCTCCTCAGCGGAGATCGGATCGCCGGGGCTGACGGTCACTTCGCGGCCGAGCAGATCCTCGAAGAGGTTGCGTACGGCCACGTTGCCAGGAAGAACCGAGACGTCGGACATGTCGTAATCATCCCAGAATAGGAGCGAAGACCTCATCGAAACGCTCAGCCGAGAAAGGCTTCACGATGAAAAAAAGTGCACCGGCAGCGTCCGCCTGATCCTTCATCTCAGGCGTGCTCTCCGACGTCACGAAACCGAACTTCACGGCGTTACCCGCCGCCCGAAGCTGACGAAGGACCTCGATACCGGTCATTTCCGGCATATTCCAGTCGGAAAGAACCAGATCGGGGTTCTCCGACTTGGTCATGTCGAACGCCTCGCGCCCGTTGCTGGCCTCGATCAGGTCATGGTCGCCGAAACCGGCCTGGCGCAGTGTGCGGACGACGATCTGCCGCATGACCCGACTGTCGTCGGCGATGAGAATCTTCATGCGCCTTCCTCCTGGTTGTTGTCCGCGCGGCTCTGCCACATGGAAATGGACACGGGTTCGCCTTCCCAGATGCCGTAGACGCCGCCGATCCGCTCGGTATTCGGGTACCGGGCCGAGGATTCGGGGGCGAGCACCACCTGGGGCAGGGAGAGAAAGGCGCCGGGCGGCAGCATCGCCTTGACGTTGCCGCCGACGATGTTGGCGAGTTCGCCGAGCACGTCGGACATGTCCTCCTCGCTGACCTCGTCCGGCTCCATGGCCAGAAAGGCGCCGGCGGCACGGCGGGCCGCCGAGGTGGAAGAGGCGTAGACCAGGTGCCCGGTCCAGGAACCGCTGATGGAGACCGAGGAATGCACCTCGGAGGGCTGGTGCTCGTCGTACGTCGGGATCAGTGGGCTGATGCCCTCGGGATCCAGGTACGACTCCCACACCTGTCCTACCATCTCGGCGAGGTCATCCTCATTGACCTCGACTTCGACACTCATGAGTTCGCTCCGGTCGGGACGAGGCCCAGCAGGGCCAGTTTTTCGATCATGGCGCCCTCGGTGAAGGGCTTGATCACGTACTCGTGCGCGCCTGCGGCGAGCGCTCGTACGATCTGGCTCTGTTCGCTCTCAGTGGTGACCATGACCAGCGTCATCTCGCGCAGACGCGGATCGGCCCGGACGTGGACGACGAACTCGAGCCCGTTCATGTTCGGCATGTTCCAGTCGATGAGGGCCAGCTCCGGCACCTCAGGCATTTCCATCAGCAGGTCGAGAGCCTCTTTGCCATCGCCTGCCTCCACCGCATCAAAGTTCAGCTTGGTGACAATGCGCTTGAGGATCATGCGCATCGCGCGGGAGTCGTCGATCACCATGGCGCGCATCGCGGCTCATCCCCTTCTCGGAGCACCCGCGGGCACCCCGTTACGGACTCGGTAGGCAGAGGTGCGGCCGGCGGCCACTCGCTCGTAGTTGTCGTCGATCCCGATGGTCGTCTCGGCCGCGCCGAGGAAGAGCCACCCGTCCGGGCGGATCAGCTTGGCCGCGCTCTGCAGCACGGTCCGCTTCGTCGCGACATCGAAATAGATCAGCACGTTGCGCAGGAAGACGATGTCGAACGGCTGCATGGCCGGCAGCGGCGCGGTCAGGTTCATCAACCGGAACGAGACGTTCTTGCGCAGCTGCTGGGTGATGCGCCAGTGGGCGCCGGCCCGCTCGAAGTACTGGACCAGTTGCTGGGCCGGCAGGCCACGGTTGACCTCGACCTGGCTGTACTCGGCCGCTTCCGCCCGCTTGACCATCTCGGTGGAGATGTCGGTCCCCATGATTTCGTAGGTCCAGCCCGGCGGCAGGTTCTCCTGCATCGTGATGGCCAGGCTGTACGCCTCCTGCCCGCTGGAGCTGGCGGCCGACCAGATCCGGATCTTGCGGGTCGAGGCGCGGGACTTGATCAGCTCGGGCAGCACCACGTCGGTGAGGGCCATGAACGGCTCCCGGTCACGGAACCACGAGGTCTCGTTGGTGGTGAGCGCGTCGATGATCCGGCGCTGGTAGGCCGGGTTGGGCCGGCGCTGGAGCTCGGACAGGAACTCGTTGACGTTCGGCGACCCGACCGCCCGGGCAACCGGGATCAGGCGGGCCTCGACCAGGTATTCCTTGCCCGGGGCCAGCACGATGGAGGCTTCCTTGCGGACAAGTGTCGAGACGTAGTTGAACTCGGCCTGGGAAAGGGTCATCGGGCCACCGCCGCCGATCGGCCGGTCTTGACCCGGTTGATCAGATGCGCGGCGATCCGCTCCAGCGGCAGGACCTCGTCCGCCAACCCGGCGCCGACCACGGCGCCCGGCATCCCCCACACCACCGACGTCGCCTCGTCCTGGGCCAAGATCTCGGCACCCGCGTCTCTCAGCACCTTCGCACCACCTCGTCCGTCATGTCCCATTCCGGTAAGCACGGTGGCATAGGCCGATGCCCCGTAGAGGGCCGCGACGGACCGGAACATCACGTCCACGGCCGGGCGGCAGGAGTTCTCCGGCGGCGCGCTGCTGAGCTGCGTCAGCGTCGCCGTTCCCCGGCGGTGCAGCACCAGGTGCGACTCGCCGGGAGCGATGTATGCCCAGCCGGGCTGCAGTTCCATCCCGTCGGTAGCCTCGACCACGTGCAGCGGGGTGCCGCGGTCCAGGCGCTCGGCGAACATCCGGGTGAAGACCGGCGGCATGTGCTGGGTAATCACGATCGGCACCGGGATGTCGGCCGGCAGCGCGGTGAGCACCTTGGTGAGCGCGTCCGGCCCGCCGGTGGAGGATCCGATCGCCAGGATGTCGACCCGTCCACCGGGAGTGCCGCGCTTGACCGGCCGGGCCGGCGCACCGGGCGGTCCGGCCGGCGCCGCACCGGGCCGGCCGGGTGGCCCAGCCGGCGGCAGACCGGCCCGCGGCGGCGCGGTGCCCGCACCGGGCCGGGTCGGCGTGGTGGCGCCCGGACGGCCGGGGGGACCGGCCGGCGCAGCCGTCACGCGTCGTCGTCCGCCCAGCGCGTGGATCTTCGGGACCAGCTCGCTCCGGACCGCGGCGATGGACTCGTTGATCGAGCCGACATTGCTCGGCTTGGTGACGTAGTCGGTCGCGCCGGCCGCCAGTGCCTCCAGCGTCGCGGACGCGCCGGCCGCGGAGAGCGTGCTGAACATGATCACTGGGATCGACTTGTGCCGCTTGCGCAGCTCGCGGACCGCCTGGATGCCGTCCATCTGGGGCATCTCGATGTCCATCGTGATCACGTCAGGCTTGAGCTGATCAATCTTGGCCTGGGCCAGCAGACCGTTGGAGGCCGTGCCGACGACCTCGATGTTCTCGGCGCCGCCCAGGGCGTCGACGATGAGCCGACGAACCACGACGGAGTCGTCAACGACGAGCACCGTAATCATCCGACCACCTCCTTCATCCGAGCCATGCCGGGCCCAATGCCGCGACGACGGGTGCGAGCAGCCGATGCGCGGTGGAGGTGTCCAGAAGGTCACGAACCACCAGCGCCTGCACGGCACCGCTGAGCATGTTCCAGACCCCGCCGGCCCGGTCGGCCAGCGGAATGTCGGCCGTGTCCACGGCCTGTACCAACAGCATCTGCGCCGCGGCGGCGGTGCGGACCCGATCCGACAGATACGCGGCCCATGAGGCGGAGTGGACGGCCGGGGACCAGCCACCCGCGTTCCGGCGCGCGTCCTCCGCCGAGGCGGTGAGCCGGTTGACGTCCTTGGACCGCAGCGAGCGCAGGCGGTCCAGCAGGGCCGACACCGTGTAGTGGTGCGGGCCCAGGTCGATCGGGGCGCCGGACGGCAGCTTGCGCATCGCCGACACCCACCCGGCGCCGAGCATCCGGCGCGTGCCGTCGTCCAGCACCTCACGGAGGTAACTGGCGACCGCGGCATCGCACAGCAGCGCGGTAGCGGCCGAGGCCGTGTCGGTCTGCTTCGCTTCCTTGCCGGTCCCGGTCCAGGTCCAGGCCATCACGTCGTAGCGCAGGCAGGTGAGAAGCGAGTCGACCGAACCGATCGGCGCCCGCTCGACCAGTGCCAGGCTGCCCGCCGGGTCTTCCTTGGACATGCCCTTGAGCGACGGCATCCGGCGGGCGGCGCTCTCCACCTCCACCCACAGCGGGCCCCGGACGCCCTCGTCCGGCAACCGCGCGGCGAGGACCTGCAGGTCGTCCTGCTGGAGTCGCAAGCCGCGCAGCACCACCTCGGCCGTCGCCGACCCGCCGGCCAGGCGGGTCAGGTCGAAGCCGAGCACCGGGGCGCTGACCAGGCTGTACATCAGGTGGTTGCGCGGTACGTGTCGACGGCCTGGTTGACGTCGAGCGCCAGCATCAACCGGCCGTCGAGCTTGAACGTGCCGACGACGAGCTCCCGGGTCGGGCCGCTGAGCGTGTCCGGCGGCGGTTCGAAACTGTCGTCGTCCAGGTCCACGACTTCGCCGATCTTGTCGACCAGCAGGCTGACCGGTTCGCCGTCACCGCGCAGGATCACGTTCATCACCGGACCCTGCAGCGCCCGGCGGGCCATACCCAGCTGAACCCGCAGGTCCACCGCCGCGATCACCTGACCGCGCAGGTTGAACAGCCCGCCGACGGCCGGTGGTGCGAGCGGCACCGGGGTGTACTCGTTGTATGAGAGCACCTCCTGCACCGTCTGCACCTCGACGCCGAAGAGCTGACCGGCCACCTCGAAGGTGGCGAACTGTCGGCTCGCCATCTCAGGCCTCCACCAGCATCTCGTCGTTCTCCAGGTCGGTGTAGAAGTTCGGGTCGGCGGCCAGGATCGCGCGGCGCACGTCGAGCAGCTCGGTCACCCGTTGCTGGATGACCGCGGTGCCGACCAGGCCGTCCTCCTCGGCGTCCCGGCGAGCCGTGGTGGAGTTCTCGGCGATGTCGACGATCCGGTCCACCACCAGCGCCACACTGCGGCCGGCCTCGCTGTAGACCACCACCGACACGGTGTCTCCCTCGGGCTCTTCGCCGTACGCCCCGAGCAGGTGCGACAGCCGCACCAGGGGCAGGATCTGCCCGCGGTACTGCACGACCTCGCGGGAGCCGGCGTGCTCGATCCGCTCGCGCGGGAATTCCTCGAGCCGGGTGACGGTGTCCAGCGGGATCGCCACCCGCCGTTCGCCGACCGCGGTGACCAGCAACCGTTCCCCGGTGCCGGCGCCGGCGTTCGCCCGGGACGACCCCTCGAGCTTCTTCCGATCGGCGTCGGCGGCCAGGTGGCTGCGCCGGGCGAGCGAGGAGACGTCGAGGATCAGGCCGACCTTGCCGTCGCCCAGGATGGTGGCACCGGCGTACAGCCCGATGTCCTTGAATCGGCTGTTCAGGGCCTTGACCACGACCTCTTCGGTGTTCAGCACCCGATCCACGACCAGACCGAACCGGCGGCCGTCGGCCTGCAGCACCATGATGTAGACGCCCTGGTCGCCACCGACCTCGAGGCCGAGCGCCCGGTCCAGGCGAACGAGCGGGAGCAGCTTGCCGCGCAGCCGGTAGACCGGCGCGCCGGAGGCGTACTCAATCTTGGTGGAATTGCCGTCGATGAAGACCAATTCCAAGACCGCGACCTGCGGTACGACGTAGCGCTGCTCGCCGCAGTCGACGGTAAGCGCCTGGATGATGGCCAGGGTCAGCGGGATGGTGAGCCGCCAGACCGTGCCCTCGTTGGGCGTCGAGTCGACGCTGACCGCGCCGCCGATGTTCTCGATGTTGGTCTTGACCACGTCCATTCCGACGCCACGGCCGGACACGTTGGTGACCTTGGCGGCGGTGGAGAAGCCCGGCTGGAAGACCATGGCCATGATGTCGCGCTTGTCCATGTTGGGGATCTGCTCCGCGCGGAGCAGGCCCTTCTCCACGGCCTTCTGCGCGATGCGGTCCACGTCCAGGCCGGCGCCGTCGTCGGCGACCTCGACCGCGACGTGCCCACCCTCGTGGTACGCCCGCAGGGTCAGCGTGCCCTCGGAGCCCTTGCCGGCCGCGATCCGCCGGTCCGGCTCCTCGATGCCGTGGTCGACCGCGTTGCGCACCAGGTGGGTCAGCGGGTCCTTGACCGCCTCCAGCAGGCTTCGGTCGAGCTCGGTCTCCTTACCCTCCATGACCAGTTGGACCTGCTTGCCGAGCCCGTTGCTCAGGTCCCGGACGACTCGCGGAAGCTTCGACCAGATGTGCTCGATGGGCTGCATCCGGGTCTTCATGATGCCCTCTTGCAGCTCGCTCGTGATCATGCCGAGCCGCTGCGCGCTGCGCACCAGGGTCGCGTCGCCGATCTCCATCACGCCGCGGACCAGCTGGTTCCGGGCCAGGACGAGCTCGCCGACCATGTTCAGCAGAGTGTCGAGCAGGTCGACGTCGACCCGGATCGCGCTGTCCGCGATGCTCCGCTTCGGGGCCTGCTGCGACAGCGCCTCGTTTACCGCGGCCGGCTTTGCCTTGCCCTCCTCGAGCAGGATCGTGCCGAGCTTGCGCTCGTCGCCCTCCAACTGCTGGGCCAACGCCGAGCCGACGTCCTGCGGCTGCGCGCCGCCCGACTCGACCAGCAGCTCGCCGATCGGCTTGCGCTGCTCCTCGACCGGCTCGGGCTCGGGCCGGACCGCGGCCGGCGTCTCGTCGAGAGGCACCGGCGTCTCGGCCGCGGCCTCGGCGGCCGGCGCTGCCGGGGCCGGGGCCGCAGCCTCGGCGGCCGCTTCGCCGGCGTTCATCTGTGCGTGGACCTGGGTGAGAATGCTGTCGATGTCGACGTCATTCTCAGAGCCGTTCTCCTCGATCGAGGAGAGGATCGACCGCACGCCGTCGATCATCGCGAGCAGGACGGTAATCGTCGCCGGGGTGACTGGCTGCACGCCGTCGCGCAGCTTGGAGAGTAGAGACTCACCGCCGTGGGCGAGCTTTTCGAGTCGACTGAACGCCAGGAATCCGCTGGTGCCTTTGATCGTGTGGATCGCCCGGAAGATCCGTGAGATCAGATCCCGCGAATCCGGTTCCTGCTCGAGGGCGACCAGGTCGCGGTCGATCTGGTCCAGGTTCTCGTGGCTCTCCAAAAGGAACTCAGCAACGATTTCACCAAGGTCTTCCACGCTTACCTCCTGCTCGGCTTCCACAGCTCTCATCGACGCCGACTGCCGTCACCTGAGAAGGACCTGTGACCAAGGCGACGGAATCAGGCCTCTCCGCCGGGCCGGCGGTAGCGGTAGCCGAATCCACGAACGGATTCGATGGGTGACTCGTCGGGATCAGACCAGCCGAGCTTGCGGCGCAGCCGCAGAACGGCGAACTTCACTCGCTCCTGGCCGATGCCGGTGGGGTCGTCCCACGCCTGGGTCAGCAGTTGGTTCGGGCTCAGCACCGCACCGGCATGCCGGACCAGAGCGTTGAGCAGACGGAACTCGGTGGGAGTCAGCCGCTTCTCGTCGCCCTTGACGTAGACCCGGCGCTTGGTCGGGTCGAGATGCACGAGACCGTCGTCGTAGACCTGGCTGGCCCAGCTGTTCTGCCCGCTGGAAGAGCGGCGCAGCAGGGCCTCGACCCGGGCGAGCAGCTCGTTGTTGGCGAACGGTTTGGTCAGGTAATCGTCGGCGCCACCGCGCAGGCCGCGGACCTTCTCCGCCTCCTGACCGTGCGCGGTCAGCACCAGCACCGGCACGTCGGAGACGTCGCGCAGCCGCTCGAGCACCTGCCAGCCGTCCATCTCGGGCAGGCCGACGTCGAGCACGACCAGGTCGGGGTGCTCGGCGTACGCCTCCTTGAGGCCGGTCCGGCCGTCTCCGGCGTGCGCCACCTCGTAACCCGCTCGGCTGAACAGCAGCCGGAGAGCAAGCGCGATGTCCGGGTCGTCCTCGACGACGAGAAGGCGACTCATCGTGTCATCACCCTGGCCCCCACCCCTCGCACGCACACGGCTGTCCGCCGGGCTCACCGATGGCGGCCCGTCGAAAGTCAGCATCTTGCTCGGCGTTGCTCACGCGACCGCAAGCGACGGATCTAACCGCGCAAAGCCACGATAGCGTGATGTCACGGTCTATTTACGAACAGTCACAGTTTAGCGGTCTATCTGGCCAGCGGGGGCGGTCCGCACGTTTCCGGAATGAAGGGACCAGAGAGGCGCCTGAGGTCGGCGCACTCGACCATCCCAACAGCGTGACACTTTTGCCGGTGCCAATGTCGATTTCTGGGAAAAAAGGGACGTACGCCCAAAAAAGGGATGCCATATTCTTCGGTGGGCGACTCGGCCCGCCCCTGATCCGGGAGGCACCCGTGCACGTCCAGGTCTTTCGTCGTCTCGCCGCGCTCGCCGCCGCGCCCACCGCGCTGCTCGCGCTCGGCACGCCGGCACAGGCCCGGGTCCCGGCACCGCCCCTCCCGGCGGATGCCCCCGCCAGCGCGCTCGCCCCGGCCCAGCTGATGTCCGAGGTGGTGACGAAGACCAACCAGCAGCGGCGGGCCAACGGTTGCGCGCCGCTCGCGGTCGACCGGGAACTGACCATCGCCTCGATCCGGCAGAGCCTCTACATGGCCAAGACCCGCCAGTTCACGCACGTCTGGGCGGACGGCACCACGTTCATCGCCCGCTCGCACGCCGCCGGTTACCAACAGCCGTCCGGCGAGAACATCGCCTGGGGCTACCGCACCGCGGACGAGGTGATCGACGCCTGGATGGACAGCCCGAGCCACCGGGAGAACATCCTCAACTGCGGCGCCCACTCGATCGGCACCGGCGTCGCCTACGGCAGCAACGGCCTTCCTTATTACACCCAGGTCTTCGGGTACGAGTAGGAGCCGTTCTATTGACAGGCTTCACTCATCTCTTCTATTAGTTAGGTTAACTAACCTAACTTCCCCCAGAAGAGGTTCCCCGATGCGCCGATCCCACCTGTCTGCCCTGGCGACGGCCGCCGCCATCGCCGGCCTGGTCGCCGTCGTCACCCCGACGGCCCAGGCCGCAACCACCTCCCGCATCCCCGCGCACGTCTTCGCCCCCTACTTCGAGGCCTACAACGGCGACAGCCTCTCCGGTCTGTCCAGCCAGTCCGGCAACAAGTTCCTCACCCTCGCGTTCGTGCAGACGCCCAGCGCCGGCTCGTGCACGGTGTACTTCAACGGCGACACCTCGATGCCGATCGCGGCCGGCACGTTCGGCAGCGACATCACCGCGATCCGGGCGGCCGGCGGCGACGTGATCCCGTCCTTCGGCGGGTACGCGGCCGACAACGGCGGCACCGAGATCGCCGACAGCTGCACCAGCGTCGACTCGATCGCCGCCCAGTTCGAAAAGGTGATCACCACCTACGACGTCACCCGGATCGACCTCGACATCGAGGACAACTCGCTGAACAACGCGGCCGGCATCGACCGGCGCAACAAGGCGATCAAGAAGGTCGAGGACTGGGCGGCCGCGAACGGGCGGCTCGTCCAGTTCACCTACACGCTGCCGACTACCACGGCCGGGCTGGCCGAGTCGGGTCTCGCGGTGCTGCGCAACGCGGTCAGTAACAGCGCCCGTATCGACATCGTCAACATGATGACGTTCGACTACTACGACAACGCCGCGCACAACATGGCCACCGACACCCAGACCTCGGCCAACGGGCTGGTCAACCAGCTTAAGGCGCTCTACCCGAGCAAGACCACGGCCCAGCTGTGGGCGATGGTCGGGATCATCGAGATGATCGGCGTGGACGACTTCGGGCCGGCCGAGACCTTCACCATCGCGAACGCGCAGACGGTCACCAACTGGGCCAAGACGCAGGGCATCGCGGCGCTGTCGTTCTGGGCGCTGCAACGCGACAACGGCGGCTGCCCGGGCGGCGCCGCGGCCGACAACTGCTCCGGGGTCTCCCAGACCACGTGGCAGTTCAGCAAGATCATGCAGTCGTTCACGTCGGGCTCGACGACCACCACGCCGCCCACTACGGCGCCGACCACCCCGCCGACGACCGCGCCCACCACCAAGCCGCCCACGACGGCGCCGACCACCCCGCCGACGACCGCGCCCGGCACCACGACGTGGGCGGCGTACACGGCGTACACCGTGGGTCAGGTCGTCACCTACAACGGCAAGCGTTATCAGTGCCGGCAGTCGCACACCTCACTGCCCGGCTGGGAGCCGCCGAACGTTCTCGCCCTGTGGCTGCCGCTATAGGGCCGCGTTGATCAGGACCGGTTCGGGGTGCAGCTCGATCCCGAACCGGTCCCGCACGCCGTCGCGGATCGTGCGGGCCAGGTCGAGCAGCGCCGTCGTGGTTCCGCCGCCGCGGTTGGTCAGCGCGAGGGTGTGCTTCGTGGAGATCGAGACGCCGTCACCGGCGTACCCCTTCGGGAAGCCCGCGTGCTCGATCAGCCAGGCCGCCGGGATCTTGACCGTGCCGTCCGCGCCGGGCCAGTGCGGCGCCTGCTCGAGCCCCAGCGTCGCCCACTGAGCGGCGGACACCACCGGGTTGGTGAAGAACGAGCCCACCGACCAGGTGTCGTGGTCCTCCGGGTCGAGCACCATGCCTTTGCCGGCCCGGAGCTTCAGGACGGTGTCGCGGGCCTGGCGCAGCGGCACCCGGTCGCCGGCCTCGGCGCCGAGGCTGCGGGCCAGCTCGGCGTAGCGGATCGGGGCCGACTCCGCCGACACCGTGAGCCGGAAGTTGACGTGCAGCACCAGGTAGCGGTCGCTGTGTTTGAAGACGCTGGAGCGGTACGCGAACGCGCACTCGGCCGGGGACATCGCCCGGATCGCGTCGTGCTCCCGGTCGTAGGCGTGCACGGCCACGATCGTGTCGGCGACCTCCGAGCCGTACGCCCCGACGTTCTGGATCGGGGTGGCGCCGGCCGAACCCGGGATGCCGGAGAGGAACTCGATGCCTGACCAGCCGCTTGTCACGGCGTACTCCACGAAGTCGTCCCAGACCTCGCCCGCGGCAACCCGGACGACCACGCTCTGCGCCTGCGCCTCGACCACCTCGATGCCGCGCGTGCGCAGCAGCAGGACCTCGCCGGCGAAGCCGGCATCGCCGATCACGACGTTGCTGCCGCCGGCGAGAACAAGCACCGGTCGACAACCCTTTGCGGCGTTCCGCACGGTAGCAACCGCTTGGTCCGTTTCGACAGCTACCGTCAGCGTGCCGGGCTGCCCGCCAAGGCGTAGCGTCGTGTACGCCGCAAGGGAGCTCGCGGGTGCGTCGGTTTGGCGTTGGCTACTAACGTCAGGCACGACGTTCACCCTAGGCTCAAGGCGCCGGGGCACTCATCGGCGGTCCGATGGAGTGGAGAGATTCGCGATGAACAGGCTGCACGCGACCAAGGAATTCTGGCTCGCCGCCCTGCGGGCCGACAGTCCGGCACTGCAGGATGCGGTGGCCGAGGCCGGCCCGTCCGCCGAGGTGCCCTCGTGCCCCGGCTGGAGCTGTGCCGACCTGGTCGAGCACATCACCACGCTCGCGCACTGGGTGCGCGCGACGGTGCCGCGCGGCGTCACCTCCGGTCCCACCACCGCGCCGGTGCGCGAGGGCGAGCGGCCCGACTGGGAGGCCGCGCTCGACGAGCTGCGCCGCGAGCTGACCGGCACGATCGAGACTCTCGAGGCCGTCGAGGCCGACTCCCCGGCGTGGAACTGGGCGCCGCAGGCGAAGCAGGCCGGTTTCTGGCACCGCCGGATGGCGCACGAGATCTCCATCCACCGGTGGGACGCGGAAGCGGCGGCCGGGCGGGCGACCCCGATCGAAACCAAGCTGGCGGCCGACGGGGTGAGCGAGGTGCTCGACACCTGGCTGCCGGCCGGCAAGCGAAAAGGCCCCACCGACCTGCACGGAGTCGTGCACCTGGTGGCCGGCGACGCGGGTTACGAGTGGTTCGTGCGGCTGCGCGGCGCCGGGGTGGCGCTGCTCGACACGAACACGATTCTGGACTCCGACGATCACCACGCGCGGGCCCAGGCAACCGGCCCGGCCAGCGATCTGCTGCTCGCTCTGATGGGCCGGCTGCGGGCCGATCGCCTGGTCGTGACCGGAGATCCTCGCCTGATCTCGGCCCTGCGGACCGGCTGACCCGTTTAAATTCGTCTTACCGGCAGGTCGTCGAGGCCTTGTCGGCCCCTATGATTAACCGGTTAAGTGGGCTCGTGTACACATTCCGGAAACACCAGGAAGCGGGGAACGCATGACGGCAACCGTCACGTCCACGTCGGCGCAGCCGGCCCTCGCCGGGATCACCTTCCCCGACGGCTTCGTCTGGGGCGCGGCCACCGCGTCGTACCAGATCGAGGGCGCGGCGCGGGAAGACGGTCGCGGCCCGTCCATCTGGGACACCTTCTGCCGCACGCCGGGGCGGGTCTACGCCGGGCACACCGGCGACGTGGCCTGCGACCACTACCACCGCTACGTCGACGACGTGGCTCTGATGGCGGATCTCGGCCTCGCGTCGTACCGGTTCTCGATCGCCTGGCCACGCATCCAGCCGGACGGCACCGGCCCGGTGAACGTCAAGGGACTGGACTTCTACGACCGCCTCACCGACGAATTGCTCGGCAAGGGCATCGACCCGGTGGTCACGCTCTACCACTGGGACCTGCCGCAGACCCTCGAAGACCTCGGCGGCTGGGCCAACCGGCTCACCGCGGAGGCCTTCGCGGAATACTCGCAGATCGTCTACGCCCGGCTCGGTGACCGGGTCGGCACCTGGACCACGCTGAACGAGCCGTGGTGCTCGGCCTACCTCGGTTACGCCAGCGGCCGGCACGCGCCCGGCAAGCAGGACCCGGCGGCGACCTTCGCGGCCGTGCACCACCTGCTGCTCGGCCACGGTCTCGCGGCTCGCGCGCTGCGATCGGCGGGCGCCCGCAACCTCAGCATCACGCTCAACCCGTCGGTGGTCTTCCCGGTCGACCCGAACAACGCGGCCGACCTCGAAGCCGTCCGGATCCTCGACGGGCTGTCCAACCGGATGTTCCTCGACCCGCTGCTCAAGGGCGAATATCCGGCCGACATGCTGACGCACATGTCCCGGTTCACCGACCTGGCCTACATCCAGGACGGCGACCTGGCCGCCATCAACGCACCGATCGACGTGCTGGGGATCAACTTCTACCAGCCGGCGTACGTGTCGGCGAAGCCCGGTTCTCCCGGGGCGCCGGACCAGCCGGGCAGCGAGGGCATCGCCTTCCGTGACCCGGACGGCCCGGTGACCGACATGAACTGGTTGATCGAGCCGTCCGGCCTCACTCACCTGCTCAAGCGGATCCACCAGGACTACCCGGGCACACCGCTGCTGATCACCGAGAACGGCGCCGCATATCCGGAGGGACCGGGCGCGGACGGCGAGGTGCACGACACTCGACGCATCGAATATCTCGACGGTCATCTGCGAGCCTGCCATGATGCCTTGGCGGCCGGCGTCGATCTGCGTGGTTACTTCGTCTGGTCGCTCATGGACAACTTCGAGTGGGCCGAGGGGTACGCGAAGCGCTTCGGGATCGTGCACGTCGACTACGCCACCCAGGAGCGGCGGCTCAAGGACAGCGCGAAGTGGTACCGCGAGGTGATCAGCCGCAACGGCATCGCCTAGCGGTCTCGCTTCGCCGCAAGTTAGCGAGGATGACCAGTTGGTGACGCGGGAACGACCGACCCTGGAAGCCGTGGCGCGCCGCGCCGGAGTGTCCAGGGCGACCGTCTCCCGCGTCGTCAACGGTTCGACGTCGGTGGCCGCCTCGATTCGGGAGGCGGTCAACCGCGCCGTCGAGGAGTTGGGTTACGTGCCCAACCAGGCGGCCCGGAGCCTCGTCACCCAGCGCACCGAGTCGATCGCGCTGATCCTGCCGGAGACCGCCAACCGGGTCTTCTCCGACGATCTGTTCTTCCCCGCGATAATCCGCGGCGTCGGCGGCGAGCTGGAGGCCGCCGACAAGCAACTGGTGCTGATGATGGCCGGCTCGGCCAAGAGCCACGACCGCGTCGAGCGGTACGCGGTGGCCGGCCACGTGGACGGCGTGATGTTCGCGTCCATGCACGGCGCCGACCCGTTGCCCGGCACCCTGGTGCGGCTCGGCATCCCGGTGGTCTGCAGTGGCCGCCCGATCGGCGAGGCCGCGGTGCCCTACGTGGATGTCGACCACTTCGGCGGTGTCTGCTCGGCGGTCCGCCATCTCGTCTCGGCCGGCCGCCGCCGGATCGCCACCATCGCCGGCCCGCAGGACATGGTGGCCGGCATCGACCGGCTCGCCGGTTACCGCGCCACCCTCGAGGAGGCCGGTCTCGCCCAGCACGTGCAGATCGGCGACTTCACCCGCGAGTCCGGCATGGTCGCGATGCGCAAGCTGCTCGACGACGACCCGGCGCTGGACGCAGTGTTCGTGGCCTCGGACATGATGGCGCACGGCGCGCTGACCGCCCTCAAGGACGCCGGCCGCCGGGTGCCGGCCGACGTCGCGGTGATCGGCTTCGACGACTTCGAGATCAGCCGCTACAGCGAGCCGCCGCTGACCACGGTGCGCCAGCCGATCGTGGAGATGGGCCGCACCATGGCCCGCCAACTGCTCGGCCTGATCAACGGCGAGCCGCACCTGCCGGACGCCGTGGTCCTACCGACCGAGCTAGTGATCCGCGAGAGTGCGTGACGCCTCGATCGGGTGGCCCAGCACCTTGCGGGAGAGCAGGGTCGCGCCGGCGACCGCGGCCGGCATGAGCAGCACGGCGCCGAGCGGGATCAGGAAGCAGCAGAAGACGGCCACGCCGAAGCCGAGGGCGAGCGGCCGCTCGGCGCGCAGCGCGACCCGCCGGTCGGCCAGCCGCTTGCCCCGCCGCTGGAACGCCACTCCGGTCAGCTCGACCACGAGCAGCCAGCCGCCGACCAGGGCGCCGAGCACCGGGATGACGGTCTGCCCGATCACCGGCACGAAGCCCAGGGCGAACAGCGGGATGCCGAAGAGGATCGACAGCGCGATGAGCCGGAGCGAGTCGACCAGGCTGCGGCGCACCGACTGCCAGAAGCCGACCTCGACCTCGTCGGGCACCCCGCCGAACCGGTCCTCGACCAGCTCGGAGATGCGCTCGTAGAACGGGTCGCCGATCAGCAGCGTCACCGCCGTGAAGGTGAGGACGCCGAGCAGAACGGTGATGCCGAGCAGGCCGACGCCGCCCAGCACCCGGATCAGGTCGCGCCAGCCCTGCGCCCAGTCGTCGGCGAACCAGGTGACGGCCCGGGAGAGCTGGGGCAGGAAGTCAATCAGGGCGGCCAGGGCGGCCGTGTAGAGGGCGCCGGCGATGAGGGCGGGCAGCAGACCGAGGCCGAGCAGCTTGGGGCTGCGCAGGACCAGGCCGAGGCCGCGGGCGAGCAGGGTGGCGCCCTGCAGGAACTGCCGAACTGCATGCACGATTCGGCAGCTTATTGGGTCAGGGCGAATTCGGCTCCTGGTCGGTCGGCCCGACCGAGAACCAACCGCTCTCCGAGGCGCTCGGCGTCACGGTGATCTCGGTGGGTGTCGGCACCGGCGGCTGGTCCAGCACCGGCAGGGTCGACTCCGACTCGGTCGGCAGTTTGACCGGCGGCGCGGTGGTGGCGGTGGGTGCCGCCGACGGCGCCGTGGCGATCGGCGGCTTGGCCGCCGCCGAGCGCCCGGGCTGGGGCGTGAACTTCACGGTGGTGACCGGCCGGGGCGCGGCGCGTTCGGGGGCTGTCCCGACACCGCCGTTCCCGGCGGCCGCACCGATTCCGCCGGTGCCACCGGGGGCGCCGACCTCCAGGGGCGGGCGCGACGGGGTCGCGAGGGTCCAGCCGATCACGATAGAAATCGGCAGACCCAAAGCCACGAGTCCGAAAAAGATGGATTTAGGGGATACCTGCACGCCGGGAACACCGGATGAGCGACGGAAAAGGTTACGGCTCAGCGGCCGGGAAGCGGGTTGATCGATGCCTCGCCGAGCCGGTAGTGTCCGCTCGCCTCCCTCCGCACGGAGCCGGAGGCGCGGGTTACCACGGGGGAAAAATGAAGCTCGCGCGCCGTCGCTCACTGCCCGCCATCATCGGCCTGGCCCTCACCGCCGGAGCCGTCTCGATCGCCTCGCCGGCCCACGCCGACGACCCGGAGAACACCGCTCCCACCGCCTCGTACACGCTGGACTCCGGCGCCATCTGGGCTGGTCAGCGCGTCACCCTGACGGAGAGCGGCCTGACCGACGACACCACCGCACCGGCCGCCATCACCCGCAGCGTCAACTGGGGCGACGGGAGCACCGACGCCGGCCTCACACACACGTATGCGTCGACCGGCTCCTATCCGGTCAAGGTGACGCTCAACGACGGCACTCTGGACGGTGCCGGCGTCTTCACGACCGGCTCCACGGTGAACGTCACGGCCTCCCCGGGTGTGTACGCCTGGCAGCAACCGACGATCTACACCTACCCGGGTTACCAGGAGCAGGGCACGATGTTCGCCGCCGCGCTCCCGGCCAACACCCGGGCGTGGACCGCGTGGACCGACGGCGAGACCAGCCTGCTGGCCAACAACTCGTCGACCACCATCCGCCACTGGTTCGGCACCGGCACCTGGACGCCCCAGATCACGCTGCAGAACGGACAGGGCAAAGCGACGCCGCGCCCCGCCGCCCCGCTGACCGTGCTCAACGACACCACCGCGCCGACCGCCTCGCTGACCATCCCGAGCAGCCCCAACAAGGCCTCTTCCTGGTCGACCCTGCGGGGCCGGGCCACCGACAGTGAGTCCGGCATCGACGTGGTCGGCGTCCAGATCTGGAAGTGGACCAGCTCGACGCAGTGGTACTACAACTTCGACAACCGCACCTGGGTGAAGGACACCGGCCAGAACCTGCCGGCCGCGGCGCAGGCGCAGCGCCCGACCGACGCGTCCGGCAACTGGACGGCGCCGGTCGCCGGCCTCGGCAAGGGCTACTCCATCCAGGTGCTCATCTACACCTGGGACAAGGTCGGCAACCTGTCCGACGACTACTGGTCCGCCGGTTACGCGCTGACCAGCTAGCTGTTAAGGAAAGACGAGATGCGCTCGCGGAGCTCGGACCGGTTGGTCCAGAGCACCGCGGGCCGGTCGTAGATGTGCAGTTGCGCATCGGGCAGCAGCCCGGCCAGACGCTCCGCCCACGCCGTCGGGTGCACCTCGTCGCCCTGACAGCCGAGCACCAGCGCCCGCCCGCGGAACGCGGTGAGTTTCGACTCGTCGGCGACCGCGGGCTCGTGCCACAGCGTGGTCAGCTCGGCGGCAAGCCCGTCCTTCTGCAGCTGCTCGACCCGTTGCCGCAGGTAACTCCAGCCGGTCGGGGTGTTGCGCACGGCCGGCGGCAGTTCGGATTCGACCGCGGCGGCGATCGACGCGGCCTCGCCGGACTCGACGGCGGCCAGCAACCGCTCCACCCGGGCCTCGGCCGCGGCCGGGCGGGTGCCATCGAGCGGCGCCGGCAGGTAGAACACCGCCCGCTCGAATCGCTCGGGTGTCTCGCTGAGCAGCCGGGCCAGCGCGCCCGCGCCCATGCTCACGCCGACCGCGCGACTGGCGCCGGCTCGATCGGCCACCGCCCGCAGGTCGCCGGCCAGGTCGCCGAAGCTCCACGGGCCGACCGGCGCGTCGGAGCGCCCGTGCCCGCGGAAGTGGAAGAACACCCGGCGCCCGGTCACCGCGCTGCCCAGCGGGCGGGTGCCGGCGATGTCACCGCCGAGGCCGTGGGCGAAGACGGTGACCGGCTCGCCCACGCCGGTGACCAGTTGCTCGAGACCGACGCCACCCGGCGTGGAGATCAACTCGGTCGGCGGGCCCGGGAGGGTCGGCCGGCCGGAACGCGGGCCGGTGCGGTCGGGACGCTGGAGCCTTGGTCCGCCGTCGGGCGGGGGCGGACCGAACCGCCTCACCAGAAGCCTTTGCCGTCCGACAGGTCTTTGAGGCCGGGACGGACGTCCAGCAGGTAGACCAGGGCGGCACCGATGCCGATCAGGCTGAAGATCCCGATCGAGCCGCTGACCAGCAGGGTCAGCACGATGCAGACGGCCAGGATCGCCGCCCAGGCGCCCTTGGGCAGGGTGCCGATGGCCTGGAAACCGTCGCCCCGCTGGGTCAGGCAGTGAATCAGCGCGACGGCCTGAATGACCACCGAAAAGATCATGATGATCGTATCGATGTAGAACAGGACGACACCGTAAAAGATCGGCGCGGAGTAGGCCATGATGCAAAGTCTATGATGCGGGCCCCGGCTGGTGCCGGGGCCCGCTGATCACGTTTATTACTCGGCCGGCTTCGCGGCGGGCTTGGTGGCCCGCTTGCGCGGCTTCGGCGTGGGCGTGGCGGCCTCGAGGACCTTCGGCTCGTCGGTGGTCTCGATGTCGGCGTTGACCACGTCGGCGGCCTCGACGACGCCGGTGCCGACAACCCGCTCACCGCGGGCAACCAGCGTGGTGTACGCCGTGACGGCGCGCTCCTGGGCCAGCTGCGCGATGGAGGTCGCCACACTGGTGGCGTTGCCACGCAGGGCGTCGAAGTCGGTGGTGGAGGCCTTGTCACGCAGCTCGGCGGCCTTGGCGTTGGCCTGGTCGTTGTAGGTGCGCAGCGACGCGGCGGCGCGCTCGCTCAGCTCGGTCACCACGGCGGGCAGCTTGCGCAGCTGCTGGTAGGCCAGGTCACCGGCGCCGGCAGCGGCGTAGAGCGGGGCGGGGAAGCGGGTCTTGGTCTGGTCGGTCATTTCGGCTCCTCGGCAGTTTCTTCGGGCTCGGGCGCGTGCCGGATGCTCTCGTTGCGGAACGTCTCGTAGATCTGCGACAGCGACTGCTTCTGGGCGATCGTGAGGTCCGGATCAACCGCGATCGCGGCCAGCACCCCCTGCTGACCCTCGCCGTCGAGCAGGCCGGCCCGCAGGTACATCGCGGGTGTCGACACCCGCAGCGCGCTGGCGATCTGCTGTAACACCTCGGCACTCGGCTTACGCAGGCCACGCTCGATCTGGCTGAGGTACGGGTTGCTCACGCCCGCCTTGTCGGCGAGCTGGCGCAGCGAGATCTTCGCGGTCTGCCGCAGGTCACGGATGAAGCTTCCGATGTCCTGAGGCAGATCCTTCGGTGTGGCCACGAGTTCGAAGTTAGCTCGGAGTGCTAGCTGTTGCAAGCAAAACGCTAACTACAGCTAGCGTGAAACGAGTCACCGGACGGGGACACCGAGCAGTTTGCGAGTTTCCGCGGTGGTGAGCGGCGGGCGCTGAGCGAGCTGGGCGAAACCGGCTGCCCGGGCGACCAGTTGCATGTTCGACTCGACCGGCTGGCCCTTGGCGTACGTCACGGTGTCTTCCATGCCGACCCGCAGGTGGCCGCCTGCCGAGAGCGACGCCAGCATCACCGGGATCGTGCTGCGGCCGATGCCGGTCGCCGAGAAGGTCGTGCCGGTCGGCAGGTTGCGGATCGCCTGCTCGCAGGCGACCAGCGCGGCCGCCGTGCCCGGCATCCCGCCCGGCACGCCCATCACCAGGTCGACGTGCACGTGCCCGCCGGCGGGCAGGCCGTACTTGCCGAGCAGCCGTTCCAGGGTGGCGAGCTGGCCCAGGTCGAAAATCTCGTACTCCGGCACGATGCCCCGGTCCTGCATGCGGGTGTGCAGGTCGACGATGAACTCCCAGCGGTTCAGGAACACGCCGTCGCCGAAGTTGACCGTGCCCATCGTGCAGGAGGCCATCTCCGGCGCGGCGTAGAGCACGGCCAGCCGGGCGGTCTCCGGGTCGGTCACCGCCCCGCCCGAGGAGAGCTGCACGATCAGGTCGGTCTCCGCGCGCAGGCCGGCCACGGTGTCGCGCAGGCGGGCCTGGTCGAGGGTGGGCTGGGCATCGGCGTCGCGAATGTGCACGTGGATGATCGAGGCGCCGAGCGCCTCGCATTCCTTGGCGGTGTGCACCAGCTCGTCGAGAGTGACGGGCAGGGCAGGCACGTCGGCTTTGGTGTTCTCCGCACCGGTCGGAGCAACGGTGATCACGGTCCCGGTCATAAACGCATCCTGCCTCAGGATGGGTCGATGGCCGCCATCGAGTCCCCGACGCTGAGCTCGGCTTCGTCGGCCACGTTGCGCTTCAGCACGGCCAGGGCGATCAGGCCCAGTTCGTGGTGGCGGACCGCGGTGCCGATGAAGCCGACCTGACGGCCTTCCAGGGTCACCGGGGTGCCCTGGACCGGGGGCTGGTCGGAGGCGATGCCGTCGAAGTGCAGCAGCACCAGGCGGCGCGGCGGGCGGCCCAGGTGGTGCACCCGGGCGACCGTCTCCTGGCCGCGGTAACAGCCCTTGTCGAGGTGCACGGCGGGGGCGATGAAGTCGGCCTCGGCCGGGATGGTGCGGTGGTCAGTCTCCCAGCCGAGGCGGGGCGCGTGCTGCTCGACCCGGATCGCCTCGTAGGCCCAGAGGCCGGCCAACGGCACGCCCAGCTTCTCGATCACCGCGGTTTTGGTCTCACGAGGCACCAGGAGATCAACCCCCAGGGGCACCCGGCGGGCGAGTCCACCTTCGAACTCGCGAACTGAATAGAGGCTGGTCGCGTGACCCGGCACGTCGCCGGCGGCGAACTTCGGCCCCGGCACGGCGGCCAGCCTAGGCGGCGCGAGGTCCGGGAAGATGTCGGCAGCGCCCGGCCCCACCAGCGACAACACGGCGATCTCGGCGGTGGCGTCGCGCGGCTCGACTCGCGTGAAAAATCGCATCATTTCCAGATATTTCAGAAGCCCGACCCCGGCGCCCGGCTCGGTGTCCAGCCAAGCCGTCGTCCCGTCCTCGGTGACGTAGGCGTGCTGCTCGACGTGGCCGTTCGGCGACAGGACGAGGAGCTCGGAAGCCGTCAAAGCCGACAAATCCGACAAATGCTGAGTGGTGAGGGTGTGCAGCCAGCTCGCGCGCTCGTCGCCCGGGACCGCGATCACGTCCCGGTTCGAGCGGTCGACCAGGCCCACGGCGGTGGCCAGGGTGCGCTGCTCCCGCATGGGATCGCCGTAATGCGCGGCCACCCCCGCGTCGGCGGACGTCGGGTCCAGATCCTCGATCATCACGACGGTCATCTCAAAGCCCTTTGCAGTCGCCGCAGACGCCGAAGAGGGAGACGTGGCCGACATCGACCCGGAAGCCCTGCTCCGCCAGCAGCCGGTCGGTCACCGGTTGCATCACCGTCGGGTCTACCTCACTTATCGACCCACATCCACGGCAGACCAGGTGAACGTGCTGATCCTCACCCGCCGCGTGGTAGGTCGGCGAACCGTGCGACAGGTGGGTGTGGTTGACGAGCCCGAGGTCTTCGAGCAGCTCGAGCGTGCGATAGACGGTGGTGATGTTGACTCCGGCGACCCGCTCGCGGACCGCGGTGTGCACCTGCTCGGGCGTGGCGTGAGCGAGCCCATGGACCGCCTCCAGGATGAGCTGACGCTGCGGCGTGAGACGCAGCCCGCGCTCCCGGAGCATTTCGGCTAGCGATGTGGCGGACACGTTACGAGCATAGTTCGGTCCGTGGTTACGCTCCGCCCGTGACCGACCGTGTTTTGGTCTCGCCGGGCGAGCTCTTCGGCGACGGCGTCTTCGAGACCGTGCATCTGCGCCCCGGCGGCCCCTGGCTGCTTGATCAGCATCTCGCCCGATTGGCGCGGTCGGCCGCGCTACTGGATCTTCCGGTCTCTCTCGACGAGGTGCGGGCCCAGGTCGCGGCGTTACCGTCGGTGACCGAGGCGAGCGCGCTACGGATCATCCAGACCCGGCAGGCGCTGCACGTCACGGTCGCGCCGCTGGCCCCGGGCATGCTGCGGGAGCGCCGCTCCGGCATCCGGGTGATCAGCAGCCCGGTCGGCCCGCAGCCGCCCTGGTCACTCACCGCCGCGAAAACCCTGTCCTACGGACCGAACTTCGCGGCCCGGCGATGGGCGCAGGCTCAGGGCGGCGACGACCTGTTGTGGGTGACGATGGAGGGGTACGCCCTGGAAGGGCCCACGGCGTCACTGGTCTGGCTGGCCGGGGACGGGCTTCACTCCGTACCGCCGCAGGAGGCCGCAATCCTGGCCGGCACCACCGCCGCCGAGCTGTTGTCCCGCGGGCCGGCCGTTGGTCTTCGCGGTTCCTACCGGATGGTCACGCTCGACGAGCTGGCCCGGGCGGACGCGATCTGGTTCGCATCCGCCCTGCGCGGCCTGGCCGAGGTGATCTCGCTCGACGGGGTTCCGCGGGCACGCTCGCCCTGGACGCCCCGCCTGCTGGAGCTCCTCGGCTTCGATTAGCCGCCGATGCGGAGCAGGCGCGCCGACATGTGCGGGCGCATGCCGCTCTCGCCGACCGCGACCTCGTGCGCGTAGAGCAGCGCGCCGTCGACGATGCCGAACAACCGGTGGCCGCCGGTCAGCTGCAGGCCGGACTGTGTGTACGCGATGGCGTCGGCCTCCATCTCGAGGCGTGTCGGGCCGATCGTCTTGCCCAGGTAGATCTCGGCGGTGCCCTCCGGCGTGATGATCGTGGCCTCCATCTCGTCGGTGGCCCGCCCATCGTTGAGAATCGGTCGCCAGAAACCGGACTCGAGGGCCCACTCGCCGGCCGGCTTGGAGTCGTCGTCGAGCAGCCAGGACCGCGACTCGAACCGCAGGAACGGCCGCCCGTCGTGGCTGATCCGGATCTCCTGCGCGAAGTCGTAGTCATCGTCGGCCGGGAAACCACCCTGACCGCGCCCGCGCCACAGGCCGACGAACGGCAGCAGCCCGAGCAGCGCCGGGTGCAGGTCGGCGCCCTTACGCAGGTCGTGGGTGTCCTCGTACGGATAACGCTCGACCGGCGGGGCGTTGAGCCACGGCGGCGGCCCCAACGGGTTGTCGTCGGTCACGCTCACCATCGCCCCCTGGAAACTCGAACAGCCAAATAACCGATGCCACCCGCCAGCGCGCCCAAACCGGCGACCAGCAGACTCACGAACCCGATCTCGGTAACCATGACCGGCCCATCTTATGCTGGCCCCCATGGCACGTTTGCTGGTCGTCAAGGCAACCGCCGGCGCCGATGCGCCGGAGCGCTGCTCGCAGGCATTCACGGTCGCTTCGACGGCCGCCGCGTCCGGCGTGGACGTCTCGTTCTGGCTGACCGGCGAGTCGACCTGGTTCGCTCTGCCCGGCCGGGCGGCCGAGTTCGAGCTGCCGCACGCCGCCCCACTGCCCGACCTGCTCGACCTGCTGCTGTCGTCGGGCCGGGTGACCGCCTGCACCCAGTGCGCCGCCCGGCGCGACATCACGCCCGACGACGTGCTGCCCGGCATCCGCATCGCCGGGGCCGCGGTCTTCGTCGAGGAAGTGACCTCGCCGGAAGCGCAGGCCCTGGTCTACTGAGCGGCGCTCACCGTGACCCGCACCCTCCTGCCGTCCGGCACCACGACCACCGAGTCGTCGCCGACCCGGTAGGCCCACGCCGCGGCGTCGCTCCGGATGACCGCCGCACCCGCGCTGACCTTCTGCAGCCTCGGTTGCAGGTCGCCGGGCTCGTCGACGTCCGCGCTCCAGCTGGCCGCCAGCCCACCGTCCGGGCCCTTCACCGCCGTGGTGTCCGGCGTCGTGGAGACCCCGAGCGCGGCCAGGACCGCGCCGAACGCGGCCGGCGGCGGCCCGGCGCTGGGGTCGCTCTCCCCCGCCGTCTTGTCGCTGTCCGGCCGGCACCCGCTGGTCAGCCGCAAGGTCAGCACCTTGGCCGACGACTCCACGCTGCTGTCGATCCCGATGAAGTTGCCGGCGTCCGCGTGGAATCCCAGCCGGGTCCCGCCCCGGCTGGCCACGACGCCGGCCCGGTAGCCCGGCGGCAGCCCGGCAACGATCCGGTCGAGCGCGTCCCGGGCCTGCCCGTCCGGCACATAGACGGTGAGATCCCGTGCGGCCTCCACCCCGTCGCGCACCGACGTGATCCGGCAGCCGGTGATCAGCTCGAGCTCACCGAGAACGAGCGCCCGCCCCGGCCCGTCGGCCGCCGCGAACAGCACACCGGCGGCCTGCTGCAGCTCGGGCACGGCCACCGCGATGTTCCGCTGCTCCGCCACGGTCGCCGGCTGATGCCGGACCGACCAGACCGCCAACCCGACCAGAACCACGGCCCACACCGCCACGAGCCCGACGAGCCACCGCCGCCGCTTACCCCCCGGACCCATCACGGCAGCCATGGTGACACGCCCCGACGACCCCACCCCGACGGCCCCGCCCGACCGGCCGGGCCGGGGTCGGCTCAGCCCCGACCGGCCGGCCCGGTCGGCTCAGCCGAAGAGGGGGCGGACGGCGAAGTAGCAGAGGGCGGCTATGCCGCCGGCGCCGGGGAAGGTCAGGATCCAGGCGCCGACGATGTTGCCGGCCACGCCCCAGCGGACCGCGGAGAGCTTCTTGGTGGCGCCGACGCCCATGATCGCCGAGGTGATCGTGTGGGTGGTGCTGATCGGGGCGCCCAGCCCGATGCCGAAGGTGAAGAGCAGGCTGCTGGCCACGGCCTCGGCGGCGAAGCCCTCGGGCGGGCCGAGGTCGATGATCTTCCGGCCCAGGGTGCGGATGATGCGCCAGCCGCCCGCGTAGGTGCCGAGCGCCAGCACCGTGGCCGACGTCCAGTACGCCCACTGCGGGATGGTCGAGGTGGTGTCCTGGTAACCGCCCACGTAGAGCGCCAGGACAATGACACCGATCGTCTTCGCGGCGTCCTGCAGGCCGTGCCCGATCGACATCGCCGCCGCCGACACGGTCTGGGCGTAGCGGAAACCGCGGTTGAGTTTGCTCGGGCGGCCGTTTCGGAAGATCCACATCAGGGCGACCATGACGAGGAAGCCGGCCACGAAACCGACCAGGGGCGAGGCCACCATCGGCAGGACGACCTTCTCGACGATGGCGTCCCACTTCACCGCGTAGCCGGCGACCAGGGCCGAGCCGACCAGGCCGCCGATCAGCGCGTGCGACGAGGAGGACGGCAGGCCGAAGTACCACGTGATCAGGTTCCAGCAGATGGCGCCGAACACGGCGGCGAAGACCACGCCGAGGCCGGCCACCGTCTGCGGCACCGTGATGATCCCGCTGACGGTCTTCGCGACGCTGCCGCCGAAGTGGGTGCCGATGAAGTTGCCGATGGCGGCCATCAGCAGTGCGACACGCGGGGTCAGGGCGCGGGTGCTGACGCTGGTGGCGATGGCGTTCGCCGCGTCGTGGAAGCCGTTGGTGTAGTCGAACACCATCGCCGCGAGGATCACCGCCAGGACGGCGACGAGTTCGGCAGACAAGGTCTAGGACTCCTTGACCGCGATGGTCTCGACGGTGTTCGCCACGTGCTCGAAGGCGTCGCAGGCGGCCTCCAGCTCGTCGGCGACCTCCTTCATCTTGAGCACGGTGAGAGCGTCGTACTCACCGGAGAAGAGGCGGACCAGCAGCATGCGGTAGGCGCGGTCGCCGTCGTTCTCCAGGCGGTTGACCTCGATCCAATATTCCTCGAGGTTCTTCATGGCGCGCAGGCGCGGCATCGCCTCGGCGGTGATCTTCGCCTGCTGGTCGAGCACGGTGATCAGCTCGTGCATCTCCCGGGGCAGCGACGGCAGCTCGGTCAACCCGTACAGGTAAAGGAGATTTCCGACCGCCTCGAGGTGGTCCATCACGTCGTCGAGCTGGGAGCCGAGCGAATAGATGTCGGCCCGGTCGAAGGGGGTGATGAACGTCGAGTTGATCTTTTTGTACAGGTCGTGGGTGATCTGGTCGCTGTCGTGTTCCACATCGGTCAGCCGGTCGCTGACCGACTGCACGTCCACTCCGGGCAGCGCCAGCTCGTTGAGCAGCTCGGTGCCTTTGACGAGGTTGTGCGCGGCGGAGGTGAAGAGGTCGTAGAAAGCCCCCTCGACGGGGCGGAAGGAGAACTTCACGGCGCGGACCTCGATCGACGGAGGTGGGATGGATCTCCGGGAATGCTAGCGGTCGCACCGGGTTCACCTCTCGTTCGCCCGGTGAGCAGGCCAGTGATGCCCCCGACAGCGCCGTTCTACACCGGCTCGTGGTGGCGGTCGGCGCGCGGCGGGTGCGGCCGCGGCGATCCACGGCGGACCGCGATGGTGGGCATCGGCGCTCGCGGCTCCCACCGGCTGACCGGGTGGTGGCGCAGGTGCCGGACGAGCGCGGCCTGGTCGGCGTCGGCGATGACGTCCACCCCGGCCGCGCACAGCTCGGTCCAGATCGCCCGGCGGTCCCGGCGCGAGCCCTCCGGCAGGCCGGCGATGCGGACCGTACGGCCGTCCTCGTGGGCCTGGCGGACCAGGGCGTGCAGCAGGTGGCGCTCCTCGGCGGTGATCGGCTCCCGGCCGTCCCAGCCGAACCGGCGGTTCCACGGCTCGCTGATCATCGGGACCAGGGTGGGCGGCGCCGACCGGGCGCCGAGGTCGTCGAAGGTGCCGTCGGCGAAGGCGTACCGCGTGTGCTGTCCGGCGAGCAGTTCCCGCACGTCGACGATGCCGGACACCGAGACGGTGACCGCGCCCGGCACGAGGGTCTCGCCCTCGCAGTGGCTGAGCAGCGCGGCGTGGTCACGCAACTGCTGATCGAGCATCCGGTACGCGCGGAGCAGCGTCTCCGGCTCCCGGTTGGCGCCGACGAACTCGACCACCAGCCGGAACGGCGTCTGCTGGTCGCGGGCGATGCGGCCGCCGTGCGTCTTGCCGCGCGCGAAGAGCGGAGTAAGAACAAGCCTTCGCAGCGTACGGCCGGGTTGCGGCCCGCCGGGACCGAGGAACAGCTCGCCGTGCGGCCCGGGAGTGACCGGGACGGTGAGGCCGCCGAGGCCGCGCCGCAGCACGTCGGGCAGCGGGTCGACCTGCTTGACCGGGACGAGCGCGTGCCCGGCGGGAAGGTATGGCCCGGGCCGGCGCGCCAGCACCGTTCCGATCGACACCGCGCCGCCGAGACCGGCGAACCCGGCCAGTCCGCCGGCGATCGTCGCACCGTCGCTCATGGCGCACCATCCGATTCGTACGTTATGGGTGTTTACTACTGTGTCACATCCGGTACCCGCGCCCGGGCAATGTCGCGCAGAATTCCCCCCATGCCGTCGCCGATCGCACCCACCACCGCCGACGAGTTCGAGGCCGAGCGCTCGCATCTGCTCGCCCTCGCCTACCGGATGCTCGGCAGCCGGGCCGAGGCGGAGGACGCGGTGCAGGAGGCGTGGTTGCGCTACGACCGGGCGCGCGGCGGCGGCCAGATCCACGACCTGCGCGGCTGGCTCACCACGGTCACCGGGCGGATCTGCCTCGACGTGCTCAAATCGGCGCGGGTGAGCCGGGAGGCGTACCCGGGGCAGTGGCTTCCGGCGTACACCGTCGATCCCGCCGCCGGGCCGGACGCCCGCGCCGAAATGAGTGACCAGGTCGGGTTGGCTCTTCTGATCGTCCTCGAGCGACTGACGCCGGAGCAGCGCGTGGCGATGGTCCTGCACGACGCGTTCGGGCTGCCGTTCGAGGACGTCGCGACCGTGCTCGGCACCAGCGAGACCGCCGCCCGCCAGCACGCCTCCCGCGGTCGCCGGGCGGTCAGCCAGGGCGGCGTGCGGCACTCGGCCGGCCTCGCCGAGCAGCGCGAGGTGCTCAACGCGTTCCTGGCCGCCGCGAACAGCGGCGACCTGCAGGCTCTCGCCGCCGTGCTCGCGCCCGACGTGGTCGCGATCGGCGACGGCGGCGGTCTCATCCCCGGCGTCGGCACCCGGCCGGTCGTCGGCGCGGACAAGGTGGCGCGCTTCTACCTTGGCATTCTTGGTAACCGGCTGGCCGCGGTCACCGTCAAGCCGGTGGTGGTCAGCGGCGCGGCGGCGGTGCTGGTGCGCGGCGCCTTCGCCGACGGGCGGCCGCTGCTCTCGGTGCTCGCGGTCGCCGTCGACCAGGGGCGGATCACCGGGATCTTCAACCAGCTCAACCCGGGCAAGCTGCTACTGGGTGACCTGGGATAGGTATTTGTGGTACTGCGAGGCGAACGGCTCGCTGCCGTCGCCGAGCGCGCCCAGCAGTTTCGCCGCGGCCGCCTGCGCCTCGGTCACCAGGTCGTCCGGGTAACCGAACTGTGACCGGTGCTCGTCGAACTCGTCCTCGTCGCGCAACTCGACCAGGCCGGTCTCCCGGCGGCGCACCACATCAAGATCAAGATCGATGATGTGTACGGTGTCGCCCTCCCAGCGGGCCGGCGTGGTGATGTCGCAGTAGACCTCGCTGGTCCGCGGCGGCGGGTTGAACATGCCGGTCCACCAGGCGTGATGAGGTATCAAAAGGACGAACGGGATCTGTTCCACCGACGGCCGGCCGTGATAGACCGATTTCGTCCCGTGCGTCACCCCGACCCACACACCCAGGTCGTCAGCACCGAAGCGGCGGGCCGGATAGTCCCGGTGGGCCGACCCGTCGTACTTCGTGTAGACGACTCGGACCATGTCGTACGGCATGACGAGAACACTAACGGTGGTCGGCTTCTGTCGGTGGTGGCGGGTACCGTTCCTCCGTGCCCGCAGCTACCCGTAAGAAGGCGACCGCCGACCAACTCCTGGCCGCCGCGATCGGCGCGGTCCCCGGCGGGGGTGAACGCCCAGGTCAGCAGGCCATGGTCGCCGCCATCGACCGAGCCGTCCAGGAGCGCGAGCATCTGCTCGTGCAGGCCGGCACGGGCACCGGGAAGAGCCTCGCCTACCTCACGCCCGCGCTGCTCGTCGACGGCCCGGTGGTCGTCTCCACGGCGACGCTCGCGCTGCAGAACCAGTTGGTCGAGCACGACCTGCCCCGGCTGGCCGCGGCGGTCGAGCCGGTCCTCGGCCGCCGCCCCACGTTCGCCGTGCTCAAGGGCCGGCACCACTACCTGTGTCTCGCCAAGATGGAACACGCCGACGAGAACGAGCCGACCGACACGCTCTTCGACGACGCGCCGCCCAAGACCACCCAGTGGCTCGGCGAGGCCGGCAAGCTCGGCAAGCAGATCCAGCGCCTGCACGCCTGGTCGGAAAAGACGAAGACCGGCGACCGCGACGAGCTCGACCCGGGCGTCGACGAGACGGCCTGGCGCCAGGTGTCCATGCCGGCCCGCGACTGCGTCGGCGCGCAGAAATGCCCGTACGGCGCCGAGTGCTTCGCCGAGGCCTCCCGCGTCCGCGCGCGCGAGGCCGACATCGTGGTCACCAACCACAGCCTGCTCGCCGTCGACATGCTCGCCGACCGGCACATCGTGCCCCCGCACAAGCTGCTCATCATCGACGAGGCGCACGAGCTGGCCGACCGCGTGTCCTCGGCCGCGCAGGACGAGTTGACCCCCGACGCGATCGAGCGCTCGTCCCGCCGCGCCAAGCCGTTCCTCCCGCCGGCCACGGCCGAGCAGCTGGCCGAGGCAGCCGACGCCCTCACGGTCGGCCTGGCCGATCAGCCGGCCGGCCGCTTGACCGGCGGCCTCCCCGACCTGTTGCGCCAGGCGGTCACGCTGCTGGAGGCGGGCACCCGGGCCGGCCTGACGGCCATCGGCGACATCAAGGCCGACGACCCCGACCCGGTCCGCAAGCAGCAGGCCAAGACCGCCCTCAGCGAGCTGTCGGAAACCGCCCAGCGGCTTCTGGAGGAGTCCGACTTCGACGTCGCCTGGGTGGAGAAATCCGACCTGGGCAGCGGCCGCCGGGCGCTGGTCGTCGCCCCGCTGTCGGTGGCCGGCACCCTGGCCCAGGGGCTCTACGCCGACCGCACGGTCGTCGCCACCTCAGCCACCCTGACGCTGGGCGGCCGCTTCGACACCGTGGCCCGCTCGCTCGGCCTGCCCGCGCCCACCCCCAGCGTCCCGTCCGCCCGCTCCGCGGTCGCCGAGACCGCCGCACCCGGCTCGCTGACCCCCGACGCCCCGCCGATGTCCGGCGACGGCTGGACGTCATTGGATGTCGGCTCCCCGTTCGACTACCCCAAGCAGGGCATCCTCTATGTCGCTGCGCACCTGCCCCGCCCGATGGCGTCCGGCCTGCCCGACCCGGCCGGCGAGGAACTGCTGAAGCTGGTCGAGGCGATCGGCGGCCGCACGCTCGGCCTGTTCTCCTCCCGCAAGGCCGCCACCCAGGCCGCCGAGCTACTGCGCGCCCGCACCGACCTGCCGATCCTGCTGCAGGGCGAGGAAGCGCTGCCGCTGCTGGTCCGCAAATTCCGCGAGCAGAAGGAAAGCTGCCTCTTCGGCGTGATGTCCCTCTGGCAGGGCGTCGACGTCCCCGGCGACGCCTGCCAACTGGTCGTGATCGACCGCCTGCCGTTCCCCCGCCCCGACGAGCCACTGGCCGCGGCCCGCTCGGCCGCCGTCGACGCCGCCGGCGGTTCCGGCTTCGCCTCGGTCAGCGTCCCGATCGCCGCGATCCGCCTGGCCCAGGGCGTCGGCCGGCTGATCCGCTCCACCGGCGACAAGGGCGTGGTCGCGGTGCTCGACTCCCGCCTGGAGACGGCCCGGGGTTACGGCGCCTTCCTGCGCAAGTCACTCCCCCCGTTCTGGTACACGACGAGGCCGGAGGTCGCGCTGGGCGCCCTGCAGCGCCTGGGCAAGAGCTGATGCTGCAGATCGCCTGCGTCTTCCTGGTCGACCCGACCGGCGCCCTGCTGATGCAACTGCGCGACGACCGGGCCCCGCACTTCCCGAACATGTGGGGCCCGCCGGGCGGCGCGGTCGAGGAGGGCGAGACCCCGCTTGCGGCAGCGCTCCGCGAGCTGTGGGAGGAAACCGCACTGCGCCCGTCGGCCGAGCTGCGCCTGTTCACGCGCCAGGAGGTCCCGGCCACCAACCGCGTGAAGCACTACTTCTACGGCCCCACCACGGCGAAACAGTCCGACGTGGTCCTGGGCGAGGGCGCCGCCATGCTCTTCATCCCCGCCGCCGAGGCCCCGAACCGCCCCCTGACCCCAGGCACCGCCGAAACCCTCGCCCACTTCCTGACCTCCCCCGAATACGCCCAGCTCACGACCAGGTAGAGCTCGGGTATTGCCGCCGTTGTATTTTGTCTGACAGAATTGGGCTCGTGGCTCAGCAGCGATACAAGTAGGCAGCCTCAGCTAGCAAGCACAGCATCAGCCGGCCACAGATCAAGCATGTCGTCGAGCACTGCGGACTGCCGTTCGTGCTTGCTCCGGAACCACCGGACAGGCCGTTCGAACGGCTGTTGTTTCTGGGCGATGATCAAGACGGCACAGCGCTGGAAGTCATGGCGGTCGAGCTTCTGGATGACAGCATCTACGTCATCCACGCCATGGAACTGCGACCCCGATACAACAAGCGGTACAGGGAGGCGAAGGCATGGCGGATGTAAAGACGAGTTCAGAGATCCCGGCCACGACCGCTCCGGCGAAGAGGGCGACCAAGAAGGTCACCAAGGCACCGAAGGTCCGCCAGAAACGGACCAAGGATGGCACGGCGTTTACTCCAGAAATGGAGGCCGCACTGCTTGCCGAGGCAGAGGCCGGTTACGACCCCGAGAAGCTCGTACCGCGAAAGTCCGCGGGACGGCCTTCGTTGTCCGCTGGCGGCGGAACCTCGCATCGGATCAACGTGCGCGTGGACGACGAGATCTACGACGTACTCCAGCGAGTGGCTCGCGACTCCGGCCGACGTCCGAGTGAGCTCGTCCGGGAAGTGCTGCAGGCCGCTTACGGGCCGAAGTCGCAGCGGTGAGGTGCCGGCCGTTTTGTACAGGCGGCACCTCACCGTTGGGGTTCTAGATCGACCACCAGACTGTGGTGTCCGGGGGGAGGACGGCGGTGCCGTTTTGCACCGTTACCGGGGCGCTCGCCAGCAGCACCTGGCCGGGGGCCGCCAGCTGGATCGGGTCGGGGCTCATGTTGACCGTGCAGCTGACGGCGCTGCCGCGGTCGAAGGCGAGCACGCCGGCCGGCGCGTCGCGCCAGGTCAGTGGGTCGGTGGCGGTCAGGAGCTTGCGGCGCAGGGTCAGGGCGTCGCGGTACATGGTCAGGGTGGAGCCGGCCACGCCGTCCTGGGCGGCCACGCTCAGCTCGGCCCACGAGTCGGGCTGGGGCAGCCAGCTCGGGCCGCCCTCGGGGCCGAAACCGTACGGGGCCACGGTGCCCGACCACGGGATCGGGACCCGGCAGCCGTCGCGGTAACCGTCCTGGCCGGTGGCCCGGTGGAAGGCCGGGTCCTGGCGGGCCGACGGCGGCAGGTCGATCACCTCCGGCAGGCCGAGCTCCTCGCCCTGGTAGAGGTAGGCGGAACCGGGCAGCGCCAGCAGCAGCAGCGACGCGGCGCGGGCCCGGCGCAGGCCGGCCACCGGGTCGACCTCGGTGGGCTTCTTGCCGGCCACCTCGCCGGAATTGTTCTGCAGCAGGCGGTTGGTGTGCCGGACCACGTCGTGGTTCGACAGGGTCCAGGTGGTGGGGGCGCCGACGGCGCTCATCGCGGCCAGTGAGTCGTCGATCATGGCGCGCTGGGCGGCGGGCTCCCAGCCGGTGGCCAGGTAGCTGAAGTTGAACGCCTGGTGCAGCTCGTCCGGGCGGACGTAGTTGGCCACCCGCGCCAGGGTCGGCGCCCACGCCTCGGCGACCGCGATCCGCTCGCCGGGGTATTCGTCGAGGATGGCCCGCCAGCTGCGGTAGATGTCGTGCACGCCGTCGCGGTCGAAGCACGGGCTCTCGCCGACGTCGAGCAGGTGCCAGGTCGCCTCGTGGCCGATGTCGGGCAGGCCGGTCTCCTTGACCAGGCCGTGCGCCACGTCGATGCGGAAGCCGTCGACGCCGAGGTCGAGCCAGAAGCGCAGGATGGTGCGGAACTCGTCGGCCACGGCCGGGTGGTCCCAGTTGAAGTCGGGCTGCTCGGAGGCGAACAGGTGGAGGTACCACTGGCCGTCCTCGACCTGGGTCCAGGCGGGGCCACCGAAGATCGAAGGCCAGTCGTTCGGCGGAAGCTCGCCCTGAGAACCGCGGCCGTCGCGGAAGTGGTATCGCGAACGCAGCGGCGAGCCGGGTCCCTCGGCCAGTGCCTGCTGGAACCAGACGTGCTGGTCGGAGGAGTGGTTGGGGACCAGGTCGACGATCACGCGCAGGCCGAGCTCGTGCGCGTCGGCGACCAGTTCGCGGGCGTCGTCGACGGTGCCGAAGATCGGGTCCACCGTGCGGTAGTCGGCGACGTCGTAGCCGGCGTCGGCCTGCGGGGAGAGATAGAAGGGGGACAGCCACACCGCGTCGACGCCGAGGTCGCGCAGGTACGGCAGGCGACTCCGGATGCCCGGGAGGTCACCGATGCCGTCGCCGTTCAGGTCGGCGAAGCTGCGGGGATAGATCTGATAAATGACAGCGTCGCGCCACCATGATCCGGAAGACATGAATCAGCACGGTATCAGGTTACTAACTCGTGTTACATCAGCGGTTTGACCGCAGAATCGCGGACGATGAGGGTGGTGCCGAGCAGCTGATGGGGGTGCTGGTCCTCCCCCCGGACGGCGGAGATGAGGAACGATGCGGCACTTCTGCCCTTGGTGACTATGGGCTGCCGCACAGTGGTGAGCCGCGGCCGGAACCAGGCCGACTCGGCCAGGTCGTCGAAACCGGTCACCGACACCTCCTCGGGAACGCGCAGGCCCAGCTCCTGCAGGGCGTCCACGGCGCCGTAGGCGAGCACGTCGGAGAGCGCCATGATCGCGGTCGGCCGCTCGGCGCGGGACATCAGCTCCTTGGTGGCGCGGTAGCCGTCGACCCGGGTCACCGGCACCTCGGCCAGCGCCACGTCGGCCATGGCCAGCCCGGACGCGGCGAGAGCGTCCTCGATGCCGCTCATCCGGCGGCCCAACGGGCCGCGATAACCCCGGGTGGCGACGTCCGGTCCGGGGTCGATGGAGAGTACGGCGATCCGACGGTGACCGAGTTCGAGCAGGTAGGTCATCACTTCCCGGGCGCCACCCCGGTCATCCACCTCGACGCTCGGCGCGTTCTCGTAGCGATCCGAGTCGATCAGCACGAACGGGATGTCCCGGCGCACCAGTTCGACCACCTCGGCGCCCTCGGTCTCCAGGCCACAGACGATGAAGCCGTCCACCGCCGCGTACGGGATCGCCTTGAGCACCGAGTCCTGCAACGGCGGGGTGAGCAGCAGGGTGTAGCCCTCCTGGTCGCAGATCTGCCCGACGCCCATCAGGAACCGGGCGTAGTACGGATTCTCCAGGATCTGCGCCAGCCGCTGCGGCAGCAGCACGCCGATCGACTGGGTGGTGCCGGCCTGCAGCATCCGGGCCAGCGTGTTCGGCGTGTAGCCCAGCTCGGTGGCCACGGCGAGGATCCGCTCGCGGGTGGCCGCCGAGATGCGCTGCGGGTTGTTGAACGCGAACGAGACGGCGGACCGGGAAACACCCGCGGCCGCGGCCACATCGCTCGAAGTCGGCTTGCCGCCGACCTTTCTCGGAGGCATGTGGACCACTTTAGTCAGTAGGCGACGCCGATCTCATCACGGATCGTGTCCAGCAGGCCCATGATCTCCAGCGTGGTGGCGTGCGGGACCAGCGGGCTCTCCAACTCGCCGGCCAGGATGCAGCGCTGCACCTCGGCCGCTTCGAACTGGTAGCCGTTGCCCTCGAACGGGAAGTCGAACGTCTCCGGGTCGTGGCCGGGGCGGTTCAGCACGAACGTACGCGGCACGAAGAAGCCCGGCGGGAGGTCGATCCGGCCGTCGGTGCCGGTGATCGACGCGGCGTTCCGGCTCTCGCCGTTGATGCTGCAGGTCAGGGCCGCGATCGCACCGGGCTGCCAGCCGAGCAGGATGCCGGTGTTCTCGTCCACGCCCTCCGGCGTCAGGTGCGCCCACGCCTGCACCGAGGTGGGCGCGCCCATGATCAGGTGAGCCAGGTTGATCGGGTAGACGCCGAGGTCGAGCAGCGCGCCGCCACCCAGTTGCGGGTTGCGCAGCCGGTGCTCGGGCTCGAACGGGCCCTGCAGGCCGAAGTCGGCGTGGATCGTGCTGACCCAGCCGATCGCGCCCTCGTCGACCAGCTCGGCGATCTTGCGGACGGCCGGGTTCAGCCGCATCCACATCGCTTCCATCAGGAACACGTCGTTGGCGTGCGCCGCCTGCACCAGTTCGGCGGCCGACGCCAGGTCCAGCGTGATCGGCTTCTCCACCAGGACGGATTTGCCGGCCGCCATGCAGAGCAGCGCGGCCGCGTGGTGCTGCGCGTGCGGGGTGGCGATGTAGACGACGTCGACCTCGGGGTCGGCGGCGAGATCGGCGTAGGAGCCGTGCGCGCGGGCGAAGCCGTGTTCCTTGGCGAACGCGGCCGCGGTCTCGGCCGACCGGGAGCCGACGGCGGCGAGCTCGGCCCCCTCCACCAGCGGCAGGTCCTTGGCGAACTGGGCGGCGATCCCGCCGAGCCCGATGATGCCCCAGCGCACCTTATGAGCGGTCATGATCGCCAGGTTATCGCCTGTCCGGTCCGCGGTGGCAGGATCGAGAGGTGACTGACGCAACCCCGAGCACACAGACCTTTTCGCTTCCCGAGGCGCTGGTCCGGCGGGCGCGCGAGTTCCGCGGCGAGCCGGCCACCCCGCGCCCCGCGGCCACCGTCGTTCTCTTGCGCCCTTCCGGCGACAATTTCGAGGTGTACGTCTTGAAGCGTGCCGCCACGATGGTCTTCGGCGGGCTGTACGCGTTTCCCGGCGGCGGTGTCGACCCGACGGACCAGCCCGAGACGATCCGGGCCGACTGGTCCGACCGCCTCGGCGTCCCCGACGAGCAGGCCCGCGCCATCGTCGGCGCCGCCGCCCGCGAACTGTTCGAGGAGGCCGGCGTCCTGCTGGCCGGCCCGCTCGACGAACCGGACCGAACGGTCAGCGACGGCTCAATGGGTGGCAAGGTCACGCATGGCAGGGAGTTGGCCGACGAACAGGTGGTCGGCGACGTCAGTGCGGCGGACTGGGAAGCGGACCGGGCCGCCATCGCCGGCCGCGAGCTGACCCTGACCGAGGTGCTCGAGCGCCGTGGGCTGCGGCTTCGTGACGATCTGCTGTTTCCCTGGGCGCGCTGGATCACGCCGGAGTTCGAGCCCAAGCGGTTCGACACCTGGTTCTTCGTCGCTCTCCTGCCGGAAGGTCAGACGGCGCGCGACGTGTCCGGTGAGAGTGAGGTCGCCACGTGGGCCCGCCCGGAAGCAGCCGAGGAGCTTCCCATGCTCCCGCCGACTCGCTCCACACTCGACTCCATCACGCCGTATCGAAAAATTGCCGAAGTGATCGCGGCCGCAAGCCGCCGTGATGCCGCAACCCCGGTGATGCCGCGTGTGGTCTTCGCCGAAAACGGAAGCGCCCTGCTGCACATGGAGTGAGCAGGGCGCTGGAAGGATGGCCTTCAGTCCGCTCAAGGAGGCGGCGGGGCCGGCGGAGGTGGCTTAGCCGAAGCGGCCGGTGATGTAGTCCTCGGTCTTCTTCTGGGTCGGGTTGCTGAAGATCTTCTGGGTGTCGTCGTACTCGATCAGGCGGCCGGGGTCGCCCGTCTTGTCGATCGAGAAGAAGCCGGTCTTGTCGCTGACCCGGGCGGCCTGCTGCATGTTGTGCGTGACGATGATGATCGTGAAGCGGTCCTTCAGCTTGAACATCAGGTCCTCGATCGCCAGCGTCGAGATCGGGTCGAGCGCCGAACAGGGCTCGTCCATCAGCACGACCTGCGGCTCGACCGCGATGGTGCGGGCGATGCAGAGGCGCTGCTGCTGACCGCCGGAGAGGCCGGCGCCGGGCCGGTTGAGGCGGTCCTTGACCTCGTTCCACAGGTTCGCCGACTTGAGCGACTGCTCGGCCGCGTCGTCCAGGACCGACTTCTTCTTGACGCCGTTGAGCTTCAGGCCGGCCACGACGTTCTCGTAGATCGACATCGTCGGGAACGGGTTGGGCCGCTGGAAGACCATGCCGATCAGGCGACGGACCGCGGTGACGTCGACGTCCGCGTCGTAGATGTTCTGCTCGTCGATGGTCAGCCGGCCCTCGATGCGGGCGCCCGGCAGCACCTCGTGCATGCGGTTGACCGACCGGAGGAACGTGGACTTGCCACAGCCGGACGGGCCGATCAGGGCGGTGATCGTCTTCGGCTCGACGGTCATCGAGATGCTGTCGATCGCCTTGAACGAGCCGTAGTAGGAGGAGACGTTGCTCGCCTCGATGCGCTTGGCCATGGGGTTACCTCTTAACGGGACAGACTGTTGCGACGGGCGAGCATCTTGGCGGCGATCGTCAGGATCAGCACGATCGCGACCAGGGTCAACGCGGCCGTCCAGGCACGCGCCGGGGCATACTTCGAAGCGTCCCCGGCCTGCTGGTAGACGAAGAGAGCCAGCGAGGACTGGTTGCCGGTGAACGGGTCGAAGTTGATCGCGGCAGCGCCGCCGGCGACCAGCAGAACCGGGGCCGTCTCGCCGGCCGCGCGGGCGATGGCGAGCATGACGCCGGTGACGATGCCGGGCAGTGCGGTCGGCACGACGATCTTGAGGATCGTCTTCCACTGCGGAACGCCGAGGGCGTAGGCGCCCTCCCGCAGGGGGCCGGGGACCAGCCGCAACATCTCCTCGGTGGAACGCACGATGGTCGGCAGCATCAGCACCGACAACGCCAGTGACGCGGCGAAACCGGAGAAGCGCGGCTGCCCGCCGTTGAACCACGGGCTCACGATGAGCACCCAGAACGACAGGATGAACAGACCGGCCACGATGGACGGGACACCGGTCATCACGTCGACGAAGAAGCGGACCGTGGTGGCGAACGCGCCCCGGCCGTACTCCACCAGGTAGATCGCGCCGAGCACGCCGAGCGGCACCGCGATCAGGGCGGCGATGCCGACCTGCTCGAGGGTGCCGATGATCGCGTGGTAGGCGCCGCCGTTCGCGTCGCGGGCGCCGATGTTGTTCATCGAGGAGCCGAAGAAGTCGCCGTCGAGCCGGCCGGCGCCCTTGGACACCAGGGTCCAGACCACGCTCGCGAGCGGCAAGATCGCCAGCACACAGGCCGAATAGATCAGCGACTGCCAGGCGCGGTTGCGGGCGGCCCGGCGGCCCTCGACCCGGCTGGCCGCGACGAGCAGGCCGACCAGGTAGAAGATCCAGCCCAGCGCGATGACCAGCACCCAGTTGCCGATGCCGAGACCGAGCACGACCACGGCGGCGACCACGAACGCCCCGACCAGGACGCCGAGGTTGACCGCGATCGGCAGCTTCTTGGTGCGGATGTTGTCCGCCGTCATCACGACGCCGGAAAGCTCTTTGTCCAGAAGACTCATGCGGCACTGTCCCGGAACTCGCGGCGGCGGTAGATGATCGCCCGGGCCGCCATGTTGACCACCAGGGTGATGGCGAACAGCACCAGGCCGGAGGCGATCAGAGCGCCACGGCCGGTGTCGTTGGCCTCGCCGAAGGTGTTGGCGATGTTGGCGGCGATCGAGTTACCGCCGACCTGGATCAGGTTGAACGAGATGCTGAAGACCGTGCCGAGGGTCAGCGCCAGGGCGATGGTCTCGCCGAGCGCGCGGCCGAGGCCGAGCATCACGGCGGCGAGCACGCCGGGCTTGCCGTAGGGCAGCACGGCGGTGCGGATCATCTCCCACTTGGTGGCGCCCAGAGCCAGGGCCGCCTCCTCGTTCATCGCCGGCGTCTGCTGGAAGACCTCGCGGGACAGCGACGTGACGATCGGCAGCACCATGATCGCCAGCACCAGGGAGCCGAGCAGGATCGAGCGGCCGAACGGGCCGTCGCCACCGAAGAGCGGGATCCAGCTGAAGTACTTGTTGAGCCAGACCGAGAAGTCCTGCACCGGCACCGAGAACACGTCCCGGCCCCACAGGCCGAAGACGACACTCGGCACCGCGGCGAGCAGGTCGATGACGAAGCCGAGCGGGTTCGCCAGCCGCTTAGGGGCGTAGTGCGAGAGGAACAGCGCGATTCCCAGCGCGATGGGAACGGCGACGATCAACGCGATGACCGAGGAGAGCAGGGTGCCGAACGCGAGCGCCGCGATGCCGAACTTCGGCTGGGCGTCGTTCGGGAACCACGCCTCGGAGGTGAGGAAGCTGGCCGTGTTGTCCTTCAGCGCCGGGATGGCCTTCGAGATCAGGAAGATCGCGATGGCCACGATGATCACCAGGACCATGGCGCCGGCGCCGACGGACAGGCTGCGGAAGCCGGTCTCCATCGAGAAGCGGGACTTCTTGGGAAGGGCGCCACCGCCGCCGATCGGGGGTTCTTCGTAGCTACTCGGCGAAACGCCGTTGCCGGCGGGCCGGGCGTGACGTCCTGTCACACCCGAGCCGCCGGCGGTGGCGTCCGTCGAGCTGGAGGGGTAGTCACCCATCTGCTCGCTCGCTGTCGTCTCGGAGGGAATTAAGTCCGCTGAGGGCGCAGCGTCAGCTGATGGCGGCGACCGAAGCCGCAACCTTCGTCTGGAGCGACGCGGGGAGCGGCGCGTAGCCCAGGTCGCTCAGAGCCGACTGGCCGGCGCTGCTCGACGTGTACTTCAGGAAGGCCTTGATGTCGGCCGCCTTCGAGGAGCCCTTCTCGCAGGCGATCTCGTAGGTGACCAGCACGATCGGGTACGCACCAGCGGTGGTGGTGGCGTAGTCGATGCTCAGGCTGAGGTCGTTGCCGGTGCCGGTGACCTTGGCGCCCTCGATGGTCTTGCCGGCGCTCTCACCGGTCAGCTCGGTGAACTCACCGGCGCCGTTCTTGATCTTCGCCTTGGCCAGGTCGCTGTTCTCCGCGAAGGAGAGCTCCACGTAGCTGATGGTGCCGGGGGTGCTCTTCACCAGGGTCGCGATGCCGTCCGAACCCTTGGCGCCGGTGCCGCCCGGAGCCTTCCACGCCTTGGCGTTGCTGTAGGTCCAGTCAGCCTCGGCGGTCTTGCTCAGGTACTTGGTGAAGTTGTCGGTGGTGCCCGACTCGTCCGAGCGGTGCACGGCCTGGATCGCGATCGACGGCAGCTTGGCCCCGGCGTTCAGCGCGGCGATGGCCGGGTCGTCCCACTTGGTAATCTTGCCGGAGAAGATCTTGGCAAGGGTCGAGGCGTCCAGCTGAAGGCCGGTAACGCCATCGGCGTTGTAGACGACCGAGATCGGGCCGACCACCATCGGAAGGTTGATCGCCGCACCGGTCGCGCACTTGGCGTCGGCCTTGGTCTTGTCGTCGTCCTTGAGGGCCGAGTCGGAACCGGCGAAGTCGGCAGTGCCCGAGATGAAGGCCTGGATGCCGGCGCCGGAGCCAGTGCCCTGGTAGTCGACCTTCGCGGCCGAGCACTGGGCGTTGTACTTCTTGATCCACTCGTCCATGGCGTTCTTCTGCGCCGTCGAACCCTGCGCCGTAAGGCTGCCGGTCCCACAGTCAGCGGCCGATGCGGAGTTGGAGCTCCCGCTCGGCTCCGTGGTGTTGTCCGACCCGCACGCAGCGAGCGCGAGCGTTGCAGTCAAAGCAATACCGGCGAGGTAACCGGACCGCTGGAGCTTCACGATTTTCCTTTCGGGGTGAGGTGCACATACCGATCTCTCATCGGCACACCCCGAAAGCTAGGAGGACGAGGTAGCCGGTTTCCCCGGGCCAAATGAACGCACGGTGAACACGTACGCACCTCAAGTTTGCTTTCTCCTGAGCCCGAGTTGTCCGTTCCGTGAACCCGGTGACTGAAGTCCGAAAAATCCTACATTTTCCGGTGGGGTTTACCGCCCTGAGATCCCGCAGTGTCCGTCCCGTGACGCATGGGACTGGGCAATTCGGCCAGATAGCTGCATGATGCAGGTATGGGAATTCGGGCTGTGTTTGCCGCCACGCACCGGGCATAGGTTCTCACCATGGGATTCGAGCTCGGCACCGACGGCCCCGGCGCGATCGTGGTCGGCGTCGATGGCTCCCCCACCTCGATGCGCGCCGCCGCGTACGCCGCCGGCCTGGCCCGGCGCCAGCGCACCCACCTGATCGCGGTCTACGCCCGCACCACCCCCACCACGCTGCTGACCATCGCCGACCACAGCGGACTGGCGGTGAACGCGGTCATCGAGGCCCAGGACGAGCTGGAACGCCAGCTGCGCGCCGAGATCAACGGCTGGGGCGCGGATTCCGAGGTGATCGCCCGCCAGGGCGACCCACTGACGGTCCTGGCCGAGGTGGCCAAGGAGACCAGGGCCGACGCTCTGATCGTGGGCTCGTCGGCGGGCTTCGGCCACCGGATAGCCGGCTCCCTGGCGATCCGCCTCGTCCGCTACGGCAAGTGGCCGGTGACGGTGGTCCCTTAGCGCTGGTAGTTCACGTCCGTCTGGTAGACCGTGAAGCCCAGCTTGCGGTAGAGCGCGACCGCCGCCGGGTTGTCCTCGTCGACGTAGAGGAGTGCCTCGGTCAGGCCGGCGTCGGCCAGGTGGCGCAGGCCGGCGACGCTCAGGGCGGCGCCCAGGCCACGGCGGTGGCCGCCCGGGTCCACGCCCAGGACGTAGATCTCGCCCAGCGCCGGGTCGTCGTCCGACGGTGGGTGGACCTTGGTCCAGTGGAAGCCGACCAGAGTGTCCTCGATGTCCACTGCCAGCAGGAAGCCGGCCGGGTCGAACCACGGCTCGGCCTCGCGCAGGCGCAGGTCGTCGATGGTCCAGCGGCCCTGCTCGGGGTGGTGGGCGAAGGCTCGCGCGTTGACCGCCAGCCAGGCCTCTTCGTCGTTGCCGACGCTGAACGGGCGGATCGTCACGCCCTCGGGCAGCACGGACTCGGCGGTGAAGTCGGTCAGGGAGCGGCGCATCTGCCAGAGAACGCGCGACCGGGCAAATCCGTTTTTTTCGGCAAAAGCTTGGGCATTGTCGCCATGGGACCAGAAGGCCAGCGGGCCGTCGCCGGCCGCGGACAGCAACGCGGCGCCGTGACCCTGGCGACGGAACGACGGGGCGACGACCAGCTCGCCCGAGCCGGTCTCGTCGATGAACGCGTAACCGGCAAGGTCGGCGCCGGAATAGGACAGCAGGTGGCGGCCGCCACCGTTGCGGACACGCAGGACGACACCTTCGGACAGAGGGAAGACTCCGTCCGACTGAGACGCCGCGGTGGCCAACGCCAGAACGTCGGCCACCTCGGCGTCACTCAACCGGTCAACCGACCGGATCGTCGTCATGAAGGGGAACTCAGACCGGCAGCGAGACCGGCTCGTTGTCCGGCAGCTGGCGGCCGTTGGGCGGCGTGACGAACTTGTAGCCGACCTGGCGCACGGTGCCGATCATCGACTCGTGCTCGACGCCGAGCTTGGCGCGCAGGCGACGCACGTGGACGTCGACCGTGCGAGTGCCACCGAAGTAGTCGTAACCCCAGACCTCGCGCAGCAGCTGGTCGCGGGTGAAGACCCGGCCGGGGTGCTGCGCCAGGAACTTGAGCAGCTCGAACTCCTTGTAGGTGAGGTCGAGCGGGCGGCCCTTGAGCTTGGCCGCGTAGGTGTCGGGGTCGATGTTGAGCTCGCCGGCCCGGATCGAACCGCCGGCGCCGGCGGTCGCGTTGTTGAGCCGGCCGACGCCCAGGCGCAGGCGGGCCTCGACCTCGGCGGGACCAGCGCTGGCCAGGATGACGTCGTCGACGCCCCAGTCAGCGTTGAGTGCGATCAGGCCGGCCTCGGTGACGACCGCGACGAGCGGGACGCCGATGCCGGTCGCGTGCAGCATGCGGCACGTGGCGCGAGCCTCGGAAAGCTCGGAGCGAGCGTCCACCAGAACGGCGTCGGGGCTGGGCCCGGACACCAGGGTGCGAACGTCGCGAGGGGCGGTGCGTACGGAGTGGGGAAGCAGATCCAGCGCGGGCAGCACGGCAGATGGTTCGCCGGCACGTGCTGTCACCAACAGAAGGATTTCCACACTCACCTCCGTCCTTGCGGCACAAACGCCGCTAAGGGTGACCCGGTCTGCGGCGAAAATGGACCGCTCCCGGAGGACTGTTTCCCCGGCGTCACCGACGGGTGGGCTGGCGTTACCTTAACCGATGCATCGGCTTGAACGCCCCGGTCGTGTGAGCAAGTGATGTAGTGAACGCTCGTAAGGTGACCGAACGGCTGATTCGTAACCAGCCTTTTACCCGAGCGCAGCGTCCAGAGCGCGTGACGAAACCTCGGTTGGGTCTGGCACGATCGCATGCGTGTTCCCCTCCATGCCGAAGGAAGAGTCCTGGGACGACGACGCCTCCCGGGAGATCGCACGTTCCGGTCAGGGGCGCGCTCTCCTGGGCGCCGACCCTGATTCGCCGAAGCGCTCGTCCGACCCGGACGAGGCGGACGAGGAGGAGTTCGAGGAGATCCAGGTCGTCCCGGTCCGGCGGCAGTTGTCGCTGGCGATCGCGGGCTTCGCCGCGCTGCTCGGCCTCGGTCTCGCCCTGGGCGCGCAGACGTCCGCCCCCGATTACCGCTGGCCGTTCACGATCGTCCTCTTCGGGGTGCAACTGCTCTACCTGCTCGCCTGGATCATGGCGCTGCATCCACCGGCGGTGTGGACGACGGCCGGTGTCTGTGTGGTGGTCGCGGTGGCGGCCGACTATTTCGCGACGACCAGCGAGCCCGCGGGGCTGCTGTCACTGTTCCTGGTCGCGGCGGGCGGCATCGTGGCGGCGCTGGTCGGGCAGGTGTTCAAGGCCATCGACCGCAAGCGGGTCACCGACTCGTGGCGGACGACCTCGGTGATCGTGCTCGGCGTCGTGGCGTACGCGATCCCGGTTCTCCTCACCCGGCAGGCCGTCGGCACCCAGACGATCGTGGTCTGCGCCGCCGGTGCGGGTGTGGCCCTGCTGGTCGCCCGCACGGCCGACGCGGTCTTCCCGAAGCCACGGATCGCCCCGCAGGTGCCGCGGGGTGCGACCGGGGTGGTGCTGGGCGCCATGCTCGGCACGCTCGCCTCGGCCGCACTGGGCAGCGTGCTGGTGCTGCCGTTCACGCCGGCCAAGGGCGCGGTGATCGGCCTGATCGCCGCCGTGATTGCCAGCCTGGTCGACCTGGCGGTCAACTTCGGCGAGGCCGGCCGGCGGCTGGCCGGCGACGCTCCGACGCTGTGGCTGGCCCGGCACATGCAGGGCCCGCTGGGCGCGTTCGCCCTCATGGCACCGGCGGCGTACGCCCTGGCGCATTGGTATCTGTCGTAGTGGCATGACCGCCTGCACCGAGCGGCACCCAGCCGCACCGGACGACGGCATCGCAGGCGAGGGCCAGAAGGGCATACCTAAGAAGGCTCGGTTTCGGGCAACTCTGGATCTGGGCATGTACGGTCCACCACAGTCGAGGTTGGGGAGTGCTGGTGGGCGAGGTCTACGGCGACGAGCGAGTCCGGCCGCGACGACGGTGGGGACGGCGCCTGTTGATCACCTTTATCGTTCTGCTGCTGATCCTCGGGGGCATCGCGGCGGTGGTCGACCGCGTCGGCAAGAACTACGCCGAGCGGATGATCAGCGACAAGGTGGCCGAGCAGGTCGCCAATCAGAAGGCGACCAGCGAGAAGCCGGACGTCACGATCGAGGGCTTCCCGTTCGTCACCCAGGTGGTCCGCGGTCACTACGACGAGATCAAGATCGGGCTGACGAACCTCTCCGGCTCGGCGGGCTCGGTGGCCAACAACAAGACGGTCACCATCAAGTTCCTTGACGTACGCGCCAAGGACGTGACCGCGCCGATCGAGACGATCCGCTCCGGCAACGGCAACATCGTGGCCGGCACCGTGACCGGCGCCGGCACGATCGACTACGCGCAACTCGTTAAGCTGGTCAATCAACCGGGCGTGAAGCTGACCGCCAAGGACGGCAAGCTGACCGGCTCGGCGCCGGTGCAGGTGCTCGGCCAGACCCTCAACGTGACCGGCACGGCGGAGCTGACCGTGAAGTCCGGCAACGTGGTTCAGGTGCGTTTCAGCAATGTGTCGGCCGAGGGTCTGCCGGACAACCCGATCGTCAAGGGGCTCGTCAACTCGTACGTCAACAAGCTTGCTTTTGATCTTCGAGTTCCGGCGCTGCCGCTCAAACTCACCGTTCAGAAGGTCGAGCCGGAGGCCGACGGGCTCAAGGTGACGGCCGGCGCGTCCGACGTCGCCCTCAATTCGAGTGGTCTGTGACACCCGACTCGTTCCCGGATGGTGGTCGAGTCTGTTCCGGGGTCTGGAACCGCTGGTAGGGTCGTTTTCCATGAGCCCCTTGCTCACGAAGAGGCGCGCGATCGACCTGTGTCGCGTGGCCGCGTGCCTGTGTTGCCCTGTCATCTGACGGGGCCACTAGTGCTGAGCAAGTCCTGAAGCTCGTTTTCGAGCCCGGCAGTGGCGCCGTCGCACAGCCCGAGATCCCACCAAGTTCCGATGGGTCCCGCGCGGGGTGCGACCAAATCCCTGTGCGCTGACTCTCCCCCAATCTCTCACCATCAAAGGGAGTAGAACGATGAGTCGCGACACCGCACTCGTCTCGGCCGACTGGGCCGAGAAGAACCTCGACGCACCGGGCATCGTCTTCGTCGAGGTCGACGAGGACACCACCGCTTACGACGGTGGCCACATCCCGGGCGCTGTAAAGATCGACTGGAAGCAGGACCTGCAGGACCCGGTCCGGCGTGACTTCGTCAACCAGGAGCAGTTCTCGGCCCTGCTTTCCGGGCGCGGCATCGGCAACGACGACAAGGTCGTGCTCTACGGCGGCAACAACAACTGGTTCGCCGCGTACGCGTACTGGTACTTCAAGCTCTACGGCCACCGCGACGTCGTGCTGCTCGACGGCGGCCGCAAGAAGTGGGAGCTCGAGGCCCGTCCGTATTCGAAGGACGTGCCGTCGCGCGCCAAGACCAGCTACCAGGCCGCCGCGCCCGACCTGTCGATCCGCGCGTTCCGCGACGAGGTAGTGGCCGCCATCGGCGTGCAGAACCTGGTCGACGTGCGCAGCCCCGACGAGTTCGCGGGTCGCCTGCTCGCCCCGGCGCACCTGCCGCAGGAGCAGTCGCAGCGGGCCGGCCACATCCCCACGGCGCTCAGCGTGCCGTGGAGCAAGGCCGCCAACGAGGACGGCACGTTCAAGTCGGACGACGAGCTCACCAAGATCTACGGCGACGCCGGCCTCGACGGCAGCAAGGACACCATCGCGTACTGCCGGATCGGCGAGCGCTCCTCGCACACCTGGTTCGTGCTCAAGGAGCTCCTCGGCCAGCAGAACGTGAAGAACTACGACGGTTCCTGGACCGAGTACGGCTCGCTCATCGGCGTGCCGATCGCCCTCGGCGACGAACCCGGAAAGGCGTGACCATGACGTCTCCGTCCAACATCGCGGCCGGTTGCGCCGCCCCCGACCAGTCCGCTCCCCTCCCCGCGAGCGTCGACCTGGAGAAGGAAACCGTCATCACCGGCATCGTGAACAACGCCGACGGTGACGCCGTCGGCGGCGCTTACGTTCGCCTGCTCGACGGCTCCGGCGAGTTCACCGCCGAGGTCGTCACCTCGCCCGAGGGCGTGTTCCGCTTCTTCGCCGCGCCGGGTTCGTGGACCCTGCGGGCGCTGAGCCGGGCCGGCAACGGTGAGGTGATCGTCGACGCCACCCGTGGCGTCAACGAGGTCGCGATCGCGGTGGCCGCGGCCTAGCCCACGCTCTGTAGCAGTCTCAGGAGGGGGCGGGACCCGATCGGGTCTCGCCCCCGACGACTATCGCGGACGCCGGCACCTCGGGACGGGTGCGGGCCAGCCGCCGGATGCCGGTGTTCAGCACCGCGATCAGCGGCACCGCCACCAGCGCGCCGATGATCCCGGCGAGAGTGGCGCCGCAGGCAATCCCGATGATCACCACGAGCGGATGGATGGCCACCGCCCGGCCCATGATCAACGGCTGGAGCAGGTGACCCTCGACCTGCTGCACCAGGATCACCGCGCCCAGCACCACCAGCGAGATCACCCAGCCCTGGTCGACCAGCGCGACCAGCACCGCCACCGCGCCCGACACACCCGCGCCGACGATCGGGATGAACGCGCCCAGGAACACCAGCGCGGCCAGCGGGAACGGGAATGGGACCTTCAGGATCACCAGGGCGATGCCGACGCCGAGCGCGTCGATGAACGCCACCAGCACCGTGGCCCGCACGTACGAGCTCAGCGTCGCCCACGACGCGTCGCCCGCATCGGCCAGTGACCAGCGCGCGTTCAGCGGGAACAGCCGCACGATGAAGCGCCAGATCTTGCGGCCGTCACGCAGGAAGAAGAACGTCGAGAACAGCACCAGCAGCATGCCGGTGACCACCTCGAACAGGGTCGCCGCGGTGGCGATGCCGGTCGAGGTCAGCTGGGAGGTGTGCGAGTTGACCCAGTCCTGCGCCTGGTCGATCGCCTTGTTGACCTGATCGTCGGAGAGGTGCAGCGGGCCGTTGCGCGCCCAGTCCTGGATCTGCCGCACGCCGTCGCTGGTCTTCGCGGTCAGCTCGGGCACGCCGTCGATGAACTGGCTGATCACCAGGGTCAGGGTGCCGGCGACCGCGCCGAGGCCACAGATCAGCACCAGGAAGGTGGCCAGCGACCGGGGCAGCCGCAGCTTGAGCAGCCAGGTCACGGCCGGCGTCAGCAGCGCCGACAGCAGCAGGGCGATCGCCAGCGGGACCACCACGATGCTGACGATGGCGACGAAGTGCAGCAGCGCCCAGCCGACCACGCCCACCACGATCAGGCGCCAGCTCCAGGCCGCGGCCAGCCGCAGCGAGTGCGGCACCTCGGCGTCGTCCCGGCTGTTCGTCGAGTCGTGCACCACCTCGGGTTCGCGTGGCGGTGGCACGAAGTCGTCGTCGATGCTCGGCCCTTCCGCGACCACCTCGTCGGCCCGGGCCTGGCGCACCGACGCACGGCCCGAGTCGTAAGCCTTGCGCAAGTTGTTGCGGACACGCTGCAAGCGGCTCAACCGGCTAACCCCCTCGCCGTAGCGGCACCATCGCGGCACGTGTGTCCACCGTAGTAGTCGATCGCCGCACGCTTCCCTCCGGCACCGTCGTGTCCGGCACCGGGTAGCGTCAGCATCCGTGAGCACGGACACCCGTACCGAGGCCGGACTGCCGATCCGGATGTTGCATGATCGAGTGCTGGTTCGTCAGGACGGCGGGGAAGGCGAGCGACTGTCCTCGTCCGGCATCGTGATCCCCGCGACCGCTTCGGTGGGTCGTCGGCTGTCCTGGGCCACCGCGGTGGGCATCGGCCCCAACGTCCGCTCGATCGTGGTCGGCGACCGGGTCCTCTTCGACCCCGACGAGCGCGCCGAGGTCGAGCTGCACGGCCGCGATTACGTCCTGCTGCGCGAGCGCGACGTGCATGCGGTCGCGGCCCGCCGGATCGACTCCGACGGCACCGGCCTCTACCTCTGAATTGTCAATCCTGGCGGGGCGCGCCGGGCGGCTCCGGTTGCGGTGGCTGCCACACCGGCTGCGCTTGCGGGGGTACGGGCTGGGCCGGCGCCGGATAGCCCGGCTGCGCGTAGTAGCCGCCATTGGCAGGCTGGCCATAGGCGGGCTGACCATAAGAGGGCTGACCGTAGGCGGGCTGACCGTAAGCGGGCTGACCGTAAGCGGGCTGGCCGTAAGCGGGCTGGCCGTAAGCGGGCTGACCGTAGGCCGGCTGGCCGTAGGCCGGGGCCGGTGCGAACGGCGGCGGGCCGTAGGGACTCGGGCTGCCGTAACCGCCCCACGGCTGGTAGGCCGGCGCGAATCGGATCGGCACCGGGACCACCGGGCTCTCGGGCGGCGCGACCGTCCTGGTCACCCCGTCCGGGAACATCATCTGGTAGTTCAGGCCGTCCCAGAACGCCCGGGGCGCGCTCGGATCCTTCGCGGTGAACGCCGTCCGGTAGCTCTGGAGGTCGGTGAGCAGGCGCTGCTCCTCGGTCGAGGACCGGTGCTGGTCGGTCGCCGTGGTGTGCAGGCCACGCTGCATGCCGTCGCGCAGCAGGGCGAGCTGGGTCGCGGCGAACTGGAAGTCACGCATCGCCTTGGCGCCCACCGGACCGGCCACCCGCTTGGCCCACTGCCGGGCCGAGTGCCGGCGGCCGAGGCTGCCCAGCGCCGCCACCTCGGGCGGTGAGAACCAGCCCGACCGCACGTACATCGGCAGGATCCGCTCGGTGAGCCGGCCCTCCCAGGAGCGCAGCGCGATGGCGAAGCCGACCACGGCGAAGAACAGCGGAACCATGAAGCCGAGATAGCCGTACAGCATGATCAGCGGTTGGGAAAGGCTGACCGACAGCGTCGGCAGCAGGTTGAACGTGCCGTGCAGGATCATCGCCAGCAGCAGGCCGGCGATCGGCGCCAGCCAGCGCACCCGGCGGTCGCCGGAGCGGGCCGCGATGCCCAGGCCGATGCCGGTCATCGAGGTGAACAGCGGGTGCGCGAACGCGCTGAACAGGATGCGCACGATGAAGATCAGCAGGAGGTTCTGCAGGCCGGTGGCCGGGCCGTACTCCTCGACGCCCGACGCGTAGCCGTGCCCGCCCAGGTAGAGGACGTTTTCCACCATGGCGAAGCCGAGCGCGGACATGCCGCAGTAGACGATGCCGTCGGTGATGCCGGACCACTCGCTGCGGCGGCGCCAGCTCAGCAGGATCGGGCCGAGAGCCTTCATCGACTCCTCGATGAACGGGGCCACCAGGACCGCCACCAGGGCGTCCGGCAGGCCCATCTTCTCGAACCACATCGAGGTCAGCGTGTTGACCGCCAGCGCCACGCCGGTGGCGATCGCGGCGCCCCAGACGAAGCAGAAGGCCAGGTAGCGGATCGGCTCGGGCTCGTAGCGGTCGAGCCACAGGAAGCTGGCGACCAGCAGCGGGACCGGCAGGAACGCGGCGATCAGGCCCAGGGTGAGGCCGACGATGCCGATCTGCACGCCCAGGTAGAGCAGCATGCCGATGGCGGCCAGCCCGAGAACGCTGATCAGGCTCGCCAGCGGCAGCCAGCGCCGCCAGCCCGCCTTGCGCACGGGCACGTCGTGCGCGACGACGGACAGCGCCGGGTTTTCCGCGAACGACAGTGCCTGGCTGTCGGCAATCGGCAGCGCCCCGTTTTCGGCGACCGGCAGCGCCGGTTTGTCGGCAACTGGCAGCGCGGGGTTGTCGGCGACCGGCAGCGGCCGGTTTTCGGCGACCGGCACGACGTCGGGCGAGGGCGGCGGCGAGTATGCCACGGCGTAGGGGTCGGGCGGCCCGCCCGGCGAAACGTCGGCCATGGGAGCAAGCCTAGTCACCCGGGCGAGGACGGGGCGGCCCCGCAGCCCCGGCCGGACTCCGAAACAGGCGCTGAACCAGGTCAGACGTGCCCAGGCGCCGGTGGGCGGCGGCCGGGACGGCGAGCCCGCGGGCGATTGTGCCAGCCGGCCGCGCGCCGGACCAGGCGGGGCGCCTCGGCGAGATCGACCCCGGCCGCCCGCAACAGGTCGGTCGCGGTGCTGCGGATCTGGGCTACGACCACCCCACCGGAGAAGCCGACCCCCTCGTCGTACGCCTTGGCCGCCTCGGTGACCGCGCGCAGGGCCCGCTCCCGCGCCGCGATCGGCTCCGCGCCCTTGGCCCACTCCCCGCGCAGCAGGTCGACCGCGTCGCCGAGCAGCCCGATCGCGGTGGCCAGCACCTCGGGCAGCTTCTCCTCGTCGCCGAGCGCGGTGCCGACCCGCCGGATCAGCACCCGGACGTTCCGCAGCGCATAGGTGACCTGGCTGGCGCCGTCGACGTACTGGGCGAGGGCGCCGCGGCTGCGCCATCGGGCCGGGGCGAACGCGACGTTCTCCCGGGCCGCGGTGACCGCCGCGGAGAACGCGGCGAACGCGGTCTCGGCGGCACGCAGCCGGGCCAGGGCCAGGTCGGCCCCTTCCGGGTCGCGGGCCGCCACCGCCGTGCCGATCTCGCGCAGGCCCTCGGCGAGCGCCCGCAGCGCCGGGTCGGCGGCCCGTTTCACCACGCTGAGCGGGTTGAGCGGCAGCAGCACGGTCATCACGATCAGGCCCACGCCCCCGCCGACCAGCGCGTCGAAGAACCTGGTCCAGGGCAGGCCGGTGGTGCTGGTCAGGGTGGCCACCAGCACCGCGGAGGAGGCGGACTGCACCACCAACGGGGTGCCGCCGCCGACCGCGGTGGCGACCAGGACGGCGAGCAGCACGACCAGGCCGATCTGCCACGGGCCGGTGCCGATCAGCAGGATCAGCGCGTCGCCGATGCCGATGCCGATCGCCACCCCGACGACCAGCTCGATCGTGCGGCGGGCCCGCTGGCCGACCGAGGAGGCCAGGGTGATCACCGCGGCGATCGGCGCGAAGAACGGCGTCTGCCGGCCGATCAGATCGTGCGCGACGAACCAGGCGATGCCCGCGGCGACACCGGCCTGCACGGCCAGCATCAGACCGCCCCGCACCCGGTGCAGCCCGGCGGACACGCCGGTGCGGGACCGGGTGGTGAGCCGGGCCAGTGCGGACGTCATGTTGATGACCCTACTGACGCCCGTGCCAGGATTGCGGTCGTGACCTCTCTCGTGGACGCGTTCGCCGCGGCGGCCCGGTCGGCCGGCGCCACCACGGTCGACGCCGATCTGACCGCCGCCGGTGAATACCTGCTTGCCCGCTGGTCCGAGCCGCAACGGCACTACCACACGGTGGCGCACCTGACGGCCGTGCTCGAGGTGATCGACGAGCACGCCGAGCTGGCGCCGCATCCGGAGCGGGTGCGGCTGGCCGCCTGGATGCACGACGCGGTCTACGACCCGCGGGCGCTCGGCGACGCGAACGAGCGGGACAGCGCCGAGTTCGCGGCCGGCCTGCTGGCCACGCTCGGCGTGCCCGATGAGGTGGCGTCCGACGTGGCCCGGCTGGTCGGGCTGACCGCGGGGCACGCTACCGGCGACGACGACCCGGACGGCGAGCTGCTCTGCGACGCCGATCTGGCCATTCTGGCCACCGACGATCAGACGTACGCGGCGTACACCGCGGCCATCCGGCAGGAGTACGCCCACGTGCCGGACGACGCGTTCAAGGACGGCCGGGCACAGGTCCTCAAGGCGCTGCTGGAGCTCCCGACGATCTACCGCCTGCCGCCGCTGCAGGCGCGGTGGGAGGAACGGGCGCGGGCTAACCTGCGGCGGGAGCTCGACGGCTGAGATGTTTCGGGCGCCGCAATCCGGCCACTCGCAGGCGGAAGGCCAGGTCGCGGGAGGGCAGCAGGGTGGCGCCGAGCCAGATCGCGCTGCGGAACCGCTGCTCCGGGATGTCGTAGTGGTCCCGGTCGAAGGCGCGCCGGGGCGCACCCAGCATCTCGGCGAACGCGTGCAGCTCGGCGTAGGACAGATCACTGACCAGATGTGACCAGAGTCGGCCGCGGGCCGGCCAGAGCGGTTGGTCGACGAGGATCAAAGGTCGACTTGCAACAGGTCGATCCCGCGGTCGGCGGCGAACCCACGGACGTCCGGCACGCCGATCCGGGCCGCGTCGGCGGTCAGGTCGTCGGGCATGGTCTGCGACTGCCGCTCGGCGGCCACCCGGGCCAGGTAATGCTCGACCTCCCGCTCGCGGACGGCCTTGTCCCAGCCCAGCGCGTCACCCATGATCGCGGCGGTGTGGGCGGCCGACTCGCTGCCGCGGTGCGGGGTCTCGAACGAGATCCGGGTGCGCCGGGTCAGCACGTCGTCGAGGTGCAGCGCGCCCTCGGCGAGCGCCGCGTACGCGATCTCGGCGGCCAGGTATTCCGGCGCTCCGGCCAGCGGGGTGGCCAGCGTCGGATCGGCCTCCATCATCGCGAGAAGGTGCACGGTCAGGGTCCCGTACCGCTCGAGCAGATGCTCGACCACCCCGGCGGTGACGCCGTGCCGCCGGGCCGTGTCCTGCCGATCGCGCCAGGCGGCGGTGTAGCCGTCCGCGCCGAGCAGCGGAAGCTGATCGGTGCGCGACGGGCGCGCCGCACCACCCAGCCGGCGCACCGCCCGGTCGATGACGTCGGCCGCCATCACCCGGTACGTCGTGTACTTACCGCCGGCCACCAGCAGCAGACCCAGCATCGGCTCGACCACGGCGTGCTCGCGGGACAGCTTGGAGGTCGAGTCGGCCTCGCCGGAGAGCAGCGGCCGCAGACCGGCGTAGACGCCTTCGATGTCGTCGGTCGTCAACGGCCGGTCGAGCACGGTGTTGACCTGGTCGAGGAGGTAGCGGATGTCACGCGCGGAGGCGGCCGGGTGGGACCGGTCGAGCTTCCAGTCGGTGTCGGTGGTGCCGATGATCCAGTGCCCACCCCACGGGATGACGAATAGCACCGAGGTGGGGGTGCGCAGGATCAGGCCGGCGTCGCCGGTGATCGCCGAGCGCGGCACCACCAGGTGGACGCCCTTGGAGGCGCGCACCCGCAGGCCGGGGCGGACGCCGACGTCGCTGAGCATGGTCGACAGGTCGTCGCTCCACACGCCGGTGGCGGCCACCACCGTGCGGGCCCGCACCTCGAAGTCGGGCGCGTCCGGCGATTCCAGGTCACGGACCCGGACGCCGACGACCTGGCGGGCCTCGCGCACGAAGCCGACCACCCGGGCGCTGGTCACCACGGCCGCGCCCAGGCTCGCCGCGGTGCGGGCCAGGGTGACCACCAAGCGGGCGTCGTCGACCTGGCCGTCGTAATAGCGGATCGCGCCGGCGATCGTGTCGGCCCGCAGGCTCGGGAACAGGTGGCGGGCGCCGTCGCGGGTCAGGTGGCGGTGCAGCGGCATGCCCCGGCCGGTGCCGAAGAGGCCGGCGAACACGTCGTACGCCGCCACGCCGAGCCCGTAATAACCCCGGTGCCAGACCCGGGCCACCGGGTTGGCGGCGGGCAGCGGCACCAGGATCGGCACCGGGCGCACCAGGTGCGGCGCGAGCCGGGTGGACAGCAGCCCCCGCTCGGTGAGCGCCTCGTGCACCAGATGCAACTCGAGCTGTTCCAGGTATCGCAAACCGCCGTGGATCAGCTTGCTGGACCGGCTGGACGTGCCGGCGGCCAGGTCACGGGCCTCGACCAGGGCGACCTTGAGGCCCCGGGAGGCGGCATCGAGGGCGGCGCCGGCGCCGGTGACCCCGCCACCGATGACCAGGACGTCGAACTGTTCGTCGCGGAGACGCCGCAGATCGGCGACCCGGCGGATCGGAGACAATCGGCCGGCCGTGTTGCGGGAGACGGAGGGATCGCGCACCCGTCCCACGTTAGCGCTCGCGGGTGTCACCCAGGCGAAGGAAAAATTATGGCTGCCGTCGGATAGGTTCGGCGGTTGTGGACCCCGAGTTCTGGATCTCCGAGCTGACCGACGACGACCTGCCCGCCGTGATCGCCCTGTGCCGGAACGCACTGGATCTGCCCGAGGACGCGGCCGAGGCGTCCGAGATCGTCCTGCGCCTGCGCGAGGCCGGCCGCCGGACGGGCTTCCTCGCGGTTTCCCCAGGTGACCGGGTGATCGGGGTGGTGCTCGGCTCCGTGTCGCACCGGGACGCCTCGATCGCGCACGTCGACCTGATCGCGGTCGACCCGGCCGAGCGTCGCCGCGGCGTCGGCCGGGCGCTGATGACCCGGATCGAGGGCGCGCTGGCCGGGATGGGCGCCGACGACGTGGTGCTGGCCGGCAACGCGCCCTATTACGCCTGGCCCGGCATCGACGTGCGCTACACACCCGCGCTCTGTGCGGCGATGGCGCTCGGCTTCGCCCAGGACCAACCGGCCTGGAACATGACCGCGTCCCTGCTCTCCGTGGCACCGACCGACGCGCAGGAGAAGAAGCTCGCCGACGAGGGCGTCACGATCCGCCGGGCGCTGGCCGGCGATGTCCCGAAGCTGTCCGAGTTCGCGCTGGCCAACTGGGGTTCCGGCTGGGCCGGCGAGATCGTCGACTCGATCGGGCGAGACCGGGCCGGCTGCCACCTCGCGGTGGAGTCGGACGGCACACTGCTGGGCTTCGCGGCGTACGGCTCGTCGCGCCCCAGCTGGTTCGGCCCGATGGGCACCACAGTCGCCGCCCGGGGCCGCGGGATCGGTTCGATCCTGCTGCGCCGCTGCCTGGCCGATCAACGCGCGGCCGGCCTCGAATCGGCGCAGATCGGCTGGGTGGGTCCGGTCCCGTTCTACTCGGCGGCGGTCGGCGCACGAGTCGAACGAGTGTTCTTCCTGTACCGCAAACAACTGTAATTCACCCCATTTAGCCCGCTTTTCTCCCTAGCCTCAGTACGTGAAGGGCTTGGGGATACGTCAGGCGGCCGCGGCACTGATCGCGCTGGGGGCGCTGATGCTCGCCGCCACCGCGCTCGCCACCCACCCGGCCGAGGCGGCCATCACCACGCCGTTCACCAGCCGCTTCGACGTGAACGCCAACGGGTCCATCCTGCTGCGCGGCAACACCGTCCTGACCTGCCCTTCCTCGGCCGCCTGCACGGCAGCGCGGAACGGCTCGGGCACCGGGGCGGCGCTGAACAACAACAGCTACACGATGATCTACACGGACGCGGACGGCGATCCGATCGGCACGTTCAACGACAGCAACGCGACGATCACGATGCCGCCCGGCAGCAGCGTGCTCTTCGCCGGCCTCTACTGGGGCGCCACGTCGGCGTTACCGAGCCGGAGCCAGGTGCTCTTCCGGACCCCGGCCGGCTCGGCCTGGAACTCGATCACCGCGTCCAGCCTCTACGTCAACAGCACGTTCTACCAGGGCTTCGCCGACGTCACCGGGCTGGTCGCCGGAGCCGGCAACGGGGTGTACGGGGTGGCGAACATCCAGGCCGCCCTGGGCATCGGGCAGTACGCCGGATGGTCGCTGGCCATCGCGTACCGCAATCCGGCTGAAGACCTGCGCAGCCTGCGCATCTACGACGGTTTTGGCTCGATCGCGTCCGGCACGCTGGACATTCCGATCACCGGCTTCGAGACGCCGCACTCCGGCACCGTGCACGCCAAGATCGGCGCGGTCGCCTACGAGGGCGACCTGGGCAACGTCGGGGACAGCCTGCAAGTCGACGGGCAGCCGCTGCACGACGCGGCCAATCCGGCGAACAACTTCTTCAACAGCACGGTCAGCGAATCCGGCTCGCTCGTGACCGGCCGTGATCCGGACTATCCGAACACCCTCGGTTTCGACATCGATCAGGTCGACGCGAGCGGGATGTTCACCAACGGCCAGTTGTCGACCAAGCTGACCCTGACCACGAGCGGCGACACGTACTACCCGGGCGTGATCACGTTCAGCATCGACCTCTACGCACCGAAGATCACCACGGCCGTGACCAGCTTCGACCTCAACGGTGGCGACCTGCTGCCCGGTGACGTCCTGGAGTACCGCATCGCCGTGCGCAACGACGGCAGCGACACTGCCGACAACGTCCTGGTGGCCGACGCGGTGCCGCCGCACACCACCTACGTGCCCGGCTCGCTCACCGGGCCCGGGACGTTCTCCGGGGGCACGGTCAGCTGGCAACTGGGGAGCATTCCCTATTTAGGTACGACGCTGGTGACCTTTCGCGTCACCGTCGACAACACCACCCCGGCCGGCTACGCGATCACCAACCTGGTCAACGCCAGTTATTCGGGGCACACCACCAGCGTCTCGGTCGCCGGCCTGAGCGGCTCGGCCGCCACCCCGGTGCTCCAGCCGCACCTCGACCGGGCCGCGACGCTGACCGTGAGCCCGACCTTCCTGCAGCGTGCGGCGCTGCCGGAGCCGGTGGTCTACCTGGCCACGGTCACCAACGTCGCCGGCGATCTCGAACCTGCCGCCCGCGCCGTGCTGACCCTGCCCACCGGCGTCACCCCGGGCACCCTGCCGGCCGGCTGCAGCGCCGCCCTCCCGGTGGTCACCTGCGCTCTCGGCCCACTGGTCGGCGGCAGCTCGGCGAGCGTGCCGATCCCGGCGGTCGTGGACGGCACCGCCGCCGACCACCCGGTCGCCTCGCTGCGGGCGGCCGGCAGCGGCGCGGATGCCAACGGCGGCAACGACACCGGCACCGCCGCCCTCACGGTCAACCGTCCGCCGGTCGCCGTCGCCGACACCGCGACCACCACCAACGGCAGCGCGGTGAGCGTCCCGGTGCTGGCCAACGACACCGACCCGGACGACGCGGCCGGCACGCTCACGGTGCTCGCGATCGTCAGCGGGCCGGCGCACGGCGCGGCCGTGATCGAGGCCGGCGGGACGATCACCTACACGCCGGTCGCGGGCTGGGCCGGCGCCGACGGCTTCGACTATCAGGTGGCCGACCCGCACGGCGGCACGGCCACCGCCCGGGCCACCGTGACCACCGCCAACGCGGCGCCGGTCGCCAACGACGACATGATCAATACGCTGCCGAACAGCGCGATCCAGATCGACGTGCTGGACAACGACTCCGACCCGAACCCCACCGACACGCTCACCGTCGCCGGGGTCACCCAGCCGCCGCCGACCGCGGGCACCGCCACCTTCACCAGCGGCGATGTCACGTTCACGCCGACCTCGTCGTTCGGCGGCACCGCCTCGTTCGACTACACGATCAGTGACGGCCACGGCGGCACCGCGACCGCGACCGTGCGGGTCGACGTGGCCAACGCGGCGCCCACCGCCGCCGACGACGTGCTGACCGCCCCGGCCGGCGCCGCCGGGCTGCCACTGCTGGTGCTCGCCAACGACACCGACCCGAACAACGACGCGCTGACCGTCACCGCCGCCGGCGTGGCCGACCACGGCACCGCCACGGTGGCCCCGGACCACCTGAGCGTTCTCTACACGGCCCCGGCCGGTTTCGCCGGTGCGGCGACCTTCACCTACGACATCAGCGACGGCAACGGCGGCGCCGGCACCGCGACCGTCACGGTGACCGTGGCCAACGGGCGGCCGACCGCCTACAACTTCACCGTCAACACCGTCCACCACACCGCGGTGACCCTGAACGCGATCGTCCAGTCGACCGACCCCAACGGCGACACGCTGCGCGTCTCCGGCACGACCGACCCGGCGCACGGCACAGTTTCGCTGGACGCCACCGGAAAGATCACCTACCTGCCGGACGTCGCGTTCGCGGGCTCGGACACCTTCAGCTACACGATCGACGACGGCAACGGCGGCACCGACACCGGCACCGTCTCGATCACCGTGGCCAATGCGGCCGCGGTGGCCCGGCCCGACATCGCGACGGCGGCCGGTGGAACCCCGGCGGTCATCACCGTGCTGGCGAACGACGACCCCGACCCGAACGGCGATCCGCTCACCATGACGATCGTCGGGGTGGCGGCGCACGGAACCACCTCGATCGGGGCCGACCGGCGGATCACCTACACGCCGGACGCCGGGTTCGTCGGCACCGACACCTTCGGCTACCGGCTCGACGACGGCCACGGCGGCACGACCAGCGCGACCGTGACGGTCACGACGGTGAACACGGCGCCGGTGGCCCGGGCGGACGCGGCCGCCACCGACACCAATATGGCCGTGGTCATCGCGGTGCTGGCCAACGACGACGACCCGAACGGCGACACGATCGCGCTGGATGCGGCGGGCACCGGCGGGCACGGGCAGGTCACCGACAACCACGACGGCACGCTCACCTACACCCCGGCCGCCGGCTTCTACGGCACCGACTCGTTCCTCTACTCGATCCACGACCCGTCCGCGCTGACCAGCTCGGCGATCGTCACCGTCACGGTGCGCGACGCTCCGCCGGTCGCCGCCGACGACACCTTCCGGGTGCGGCCGGACGTGCCCACCCAGCTCGGCCTGCTCGCCAACGACACCGACCCGAACACCGGGCAGCGGCTCAGCGTCGCCTCGGTCGGCCCGGTCGCCAAGGGCACGGTCACGCTGGGCACCGACGGGACGGTCACCTACCGGGCCGCCGCCGGCAGCATCGGCCCGGACGGCTTCACCTACGTGCTCACCGACGACCTGGGCCGCACCGACACCGGCGACGTCACCATCACCATCGACGGGGCGCCCACGGCCGTCGACGACACCGCCACCACCGCCTCGGCGACCGCGGTCGACATCCGGGTCGTCACCAACGACACCGACCCCGAGGCCCTGCCGCTCACCCTCGTCACGGCCGGGCAACCCGGTGACGGCAGCACCCGGATCAACCCCGGCGGCATCGTCACCTACACCCCGGACAGCGGCTTCACCGGCACCGACTCCTTCGGCTACACCATCCGGGACCCGATCGGGAACACCGCCACCGCGCAGGTACGGGTGCGGGTCGCGAACGCCGTGCCGGTCGCCCGGCCGGACGTGGCGGCGGGGCTGGCCGACCGGCCGCTCTACGTCGACGTGCTCGCCAACGACAGCGACCCGAATCCCGGGCAGACGCTGGCCATCGACGGGGTGGGCAACCCCGCGCACGGCACCGCTGAGGTGGCCGCGGGCCGGGTCCGCTTTCTGCCCGAGCGCGGCTGGACCGGCCAGGACACGTTCGGCTACCGGATCAGCGACGGTCACGGCGGGCTCGGCGGGTCGACCATCACGGTCACGATCAGCGGCGGTGCTCCGATCGCGGTGGCCGACGAGGGCACCACGGCGTACCGGAAGCCGGTCACCCTGCGCGTGCTGGCCAACGACCTCGACCCGGCCGGCACCCTGAAGGTCGACTCGGTCACCCAGCCCGCCAAGGGCACGGCGAGCCACACCGAGAGCTCGGTGACCTACACCCCGCCGGACGGCTTCGGCGGGCCGGCCACGTTCGCCTACAGCGCCACCGACGACGCCGGCCACCACACCGGCGCCGCGGTCACCGTGACGGTGGGCGCCCCGCCCACCGTGCCGGACAAGTCGGCCACCACCAAGCCGGGCGACCCGATCGACGTGCCGCTGCCGCACACCGAGAAGGGCGGCCGCAGCGTCACCGTCATCTCGGTCGGCAAACCGGCGCACGGCTCGGCGGTGCTGAACGCCGACGGCACCGTCACCTACACCCCGGACCCGGGCTTCAACGGCGTCGACACCTTCACGTACGACGTGGTCGACCCGGACGGCAACGTGGCCACCGCCTCGATCATCGTGACCGTGGCCAGCCCGGCCGCCGCCAACCAGCCCCCGATCGCGGCGGCCGACACGGTCACCATGGCGGCTGGTGACACGGTGGTGGTGCGGCCGACGCTCAACGACAGCGACCCGGACGGCGATCCGGTCACCATCGTGAAGCTCGGCAAGCCCGCCCACGGCGCGGTCCTGGCCGGCGCCGGAGACACGGTCAGCTATCGGCCCGCCGACGACTTCGCCAGCGGCGAGGACAGCTTCGACTACACGATCGCGGACGGGCGTGGCGGTCTCGCCACCGCGACCGTGACCATCCACGTGCGCGAGCTGGACTCGCTGCCGACCACCGGCAGCAACGCCCTCGTGCTGGCCCGGGCCGGCCTGTTCGCCATTGCGGTCGGTGCGGTCGTCTACTGGCTGGGACTCCCCGGCAAAAAGCGCGCTGACCTCTGACATTTACGCCTACCGCAGCCGGTCGCGGTCACCGGCGCCCTGGCGCCGCTGCTCGGCGGGGCGATGGTCATGTTCGGCGGCCACCTGGTCCCGGCGCCCGGCCGGCACCGGAGTTGATCGGCCGGGGCTGAACGACAGTAAGGGCGGGTCGCCGAAGCGACCCGCCCTTACCGGTTGTTACGACTGGACTCAGAAGTCCATGTCACCGCCGCCCGGGGCGCCGGCCGGAGCCGGGTTCTTCTCGGGCTTGTCGGCCACGACGGCCTCGGTGGTGAGGAACAGCGCAGCGATCGACGCGGCGTTCTGCAGCGCCGAGCGGGTGACCTTGGCCGGGTCGATGATGCCCGCGGCCAGGAGGTCGACGTACTCGCCGGTCGCGGCGTTGAGGCCGAAGCCCGCTTCGAGGTTGCGCACCTTCTCGACCACGACGCCACCCTCGAGGCCGGCGTTCACGGCGATCTGACGCAGCGGGGCGTCGAGCGCGAGCTTCACGATCTGCGCGCCGGTCGCCTCGTCGCCGGTCAGGTCCAGCTTCTCGAACGCGGTCTTGCCGGCCTGCACGAGCGCGACGCCACCACCGGGGACGATGCCCTCCTCGACGGCCGCCTTCGCGTTGCGAACGGCGTCCTCGATGCGGTGCTTGCGCTCCTTGAGCTCGACCTCGGTGGCCGCGCCGACCTTGATGACCGCAACGCCGCCGGCCAGCTTGGCCAGGCGCTCCTGCAGCTTCTCGCGGTCGTAGTCGGAGTCCGACTTCTCGATCTCGGCGCGGATCTGGTTGACCCGGCCCTGGATCTGCTCGGCGTCGCCGCCGCCGTCCACGACGGTGGTCTCGTCCTTGGTGATGACGATCTTGCGAGCGGTGCCCAGCAGGCTGATGTCGGCGTTGTCGAGCTTGAGGCCGACCTCTTCGCTGATGACGGCGCCACCGGTCAGGATGGCGATGTCCTCCAGCATGGCCTTGCGGCGGTCACCGAAGCCCGGGGCCTTGACGGCGACGGACTTGAAGGTGCCACGCACCTTGTTCACGACCAGGGTCGCCAGGGCCTCGCCCTCGACGTCCTCGGCGATGATGACCAGCGGCTTGCCGCCCTGCATGACCTTCTCGAGGACGGGCAGCAGGTCCTTGACCGCGGAGATCTTGCTGTTCGCGATCAGGATGTAGGGGTCGTCGAAGACGGCCTCCATGCGCTCGGCGTCAGTCATGAAGTACGCCGAGATGTAGCCCTTGTCGAAGCGCATGCCCTCGGTGAGCTCGAGCTCGAGACCGAAGGTGTTGCTCTCCTCGACGGTGATGACGCCTTCCTTGCCGACCTTGTCCATGGCCTCGGCGATGATCTCGCCGACCGTGGAGTCACCGGCGGAGATGGAGGCGGTGGAGGCGATCTGCTCCTTGGTCTCCACGTCCTTGGCGAGCTGCTGCAGCGCCTCGGAGACGCTCGCGACGGCGGCCTCGATGCCCCGCTTCAGGGCCATCGGGTTGGCGCCGGCGGCAACGTTACGGAGGCCCTCGCGGACCAGAGCCTGCGCGAGAACGGTCGCCGTCGTCGTGCCGTCACCGGCCACGTCGTCGGTCTTCTTGGCGACCTCCTTGACCAGCTCAGCGCCGATCTTCTCGAAGGTGCCCTCGAGCTCGATCTCCTTGGCGATGGATACACCATCGTTGGTGATCGTGGGCGCGCCCCACTTCTTCTCCAGCACGACGTTGCGGCCACGGGGGCCGAGCGTCACCTTGACGGCATCGGCGAGCTGGTTCATGCCACTCTCGAGGCCGCGACGAGCTTCCTCGTCGAATGCGATGATCTTGGCCATACGGCTGTGTCCTCCTGGACATACGCGGTGCCGGGCCTCATCGGCCCCGCCCGTTGAGTCTCTGCGGACGTCACCACCTGGCGATGTGACGTCCTCAGGCCGAGCCGGAAAGCCCGCGACGACCGGCCCCGTGCCTCGATGCCGATGGCGGCACCGCGACCGAGACCCCACCGTCCCGACCTGCTTGGCACTCAACAGTCGTGAGTGCCAATGACCTGTTTAGCACTCCCCGGGGGCGAGTGCAAGAAAACGCCACCTTGCGGGCAGCCGGCCGGACCCTCAGAAAGTCTCCGGCGCGGACATGCCGGCGAACAGGGATCGGCTGGTCACCGGGCCTTCGGCGCGGCGCGCCTGGCAATACGCCACGAGGGCGGCCATCGCCCAGAGCAGAACGGTGGGCACCGCCACGATGGTCGAGGCGATGCCGCCCCAGGCCGCGTCGGCCAGCCGGGGCAGCACGGTGACCGCCAGCGAGGCGACGATCAGCCCGCCCAGCGGCATCATCGAGAGCAGGTGGAGCGCGCGGCGCCGGCCGTTGCCACGCTCGATCAGCACCACGCAGCCGAGCACCCCGGTGAAGGTGAGCACGCCGGTGGAGAGCAGGCCGAGGCCGACGGCGAGCGGCACCGCGACGGCCGGACCGAGCCGGTCGGCGGTGAGCAGCAGCGGCAACGCCTGGGTGACCACGCTGAAGGCGGCGAACCACAGCCAGAGCGTGCGCAGCCGGTAGACCACCAGGCGCCACAGCGCGGCCGGCCGGGGCGGCACGCCGAGCGCCGCCCGATAGAGCGCCACCGCGACCGTGCCGGCCAGGCAGATCACCATGGGCAGCGCGGAGACGGTGAAATAAGCCAGCCACATCAGCGGGAGCAGCAGCAGGCCGAAGCCGCCGAGCAGGTCGAGCAGGGCGGGCGCGGCCACCACGGTGTCGTCCACCCGGCCGACGAAGAAGTGCATCGGCAGCGCGGCCAGCAGGCCGACCGGCAGCAGCGGCAGGCCGCAGCGGAGCAACACGCCGCCGAACCGCCTGAACCAGCCACGCAGCCCCGAGCCCGGCGGCGGGACCAGCGGATCGTCCGCGTCGGCGACGAGGTCCACGGGCGTGCCCGGGTATGGCAACTCGGCCGTCCGCGACTCCGGGTCGAACGGATCGGCGCTCTCCACCACCACGTCCCCGACGAGGTGCAAGACGTCCTCACCGTGGTCCATCGACACACTTTGCCCCAGCAGTCCGGTTATCGGCAACGGGTTGCCGGGGTGGTCCTCGCCGGGGTAGGCAGGACGACGTGGAGAGCTGGCGGGTGCACCGGGTGACAGCGCAGGACGCGGCCCGGGTGCGGGCGCTGCGTCTGGAGATGCTGGCCGACAGCCCGCTCGCCTTCCTGGAGACCCTGGCCACGGCGGCGGCGCGCCCGCACGAGGCCTACCGCCAGCGGATCATCCAGGGGTCGCGTGGCTGCCAGCTCGCGCAGTTCGTGGCCGACCCGGGCAATCGGGCCCGGCTGATCGGGCACGCCGGCGGCACGGTCCTGCCGGACGACCCGAACGAGACGGTCGTCTTCACCGTCTACGTCACCCCGGCCCGGCGCGGCGGCAAGCTGCTGGCCGAGCTGGTCGAGGCGGTGGCCGCCTGGTCACGGGCGTGCGGGCGGGACAGATTGATGCTGGAGGTGGCGGAGGGTAATCACCGCGCCATCCGTGCGTACGAAAAATTGGGTTTCGAGGACACCGGTGAGCGGGTGCCCCACCCGGTCGTGCCGAAGCTCACCGAGCTGCGGATGCGTCGTCGGATCTGACGAGGTCGCGCTGCCAGAGGATGTCCGACTCCACCTCGCGGTAGCCCATCTCCCGATTGATCCGCAGCATGTGCTCGTTCGTCGTGGCATTGAACGTGTCGATCACCTCGACGCCCGGGCAGAACGTCCGGGTGTAGGCGAGATTGGCCAGCTTGATCAACAGCCCGAGCCGATGGCCACGGTGGGCGGGTGCGACCAGGGTGCCGCTCTGCCAGGCATGCGGCCCGCCGTCGGCCATGCAGTTCATCATGGTCCAGGCGACCAGGCGCTCGCCGTGCATCGCGCCGGTGTGGAAGGTGACCCGCCCGCGGGCGACCCGGCTCCGCTCGCCTTCGCGGATCCGCTCGGCGTCGACGACCTCCGGCTCCCAGTCCAGATCGCCGGTCGGCGCCTCCCCGAGGAAGCTGCTGTCGAGCGCCGCGACGTCATCGATGATCTCCTCGGGCGGCACGCCGCTCCACTGGACCAGCCGATAGCCGTCAGCCCGGGTCCAGGCATCGGCCAGCATCGCGGCGTACCGGCCCTGGTCGGCCTCGCGCAGGTCGAGCCGGCTGCGCAGCTCCTCGAGGCCGGCCTGCGCGCCCATCGCGCCGGCGAAGCCCACATTCGACGGCTGCTTGACCGACTGGCCGAGCAGCCGCACCCGCCCCTGCGACCGGGCGCGCTCGACGGCCACCTCATAGAGCTCGCGACCCACCCCGCGCCGCCGGAGCGGTGGCGTCACCAGCAGCTCGACGTGCGCGTTGCCGAGGTTGTCGACCTGCGGGTACATCATCTCGAGGTAGCCGGCCGGCGCACCGTCGAGGCGGGCGAGGAAGTATTCCGAGGTGTGGCCCGCGGGCGGCGTGGTCACCCGGGCCGCGAACACCTCGCGACTCTGGATCGGGAGGTCGGCCCGGTCGTGCGCCATGCAGGCCGAGTCGATCTCATAGGCGTCATCGGGCGACACGAGCGGACCGATAGAGACGGACATGGCCGCCACCCTGCCGGGCAGCGGCCATGAAACCAAACGATTTTGGTCGGGAGGACGAACGCACAGCGCCTCCGGCACTGGGTCGTTGGGCACCTCGAGAGATTGTCGCCAAGCTCGAAGGTGAGGGGCCGCGTACGGCGTCGGCCCTCCCGCAGAGAGCATCCTGCCGACACTGAGATCGGTGCGCAAGTCCTCTGCGGATGGAATCTTCAACTTAAGGCAGAGTAGTGGTTACCGAGAGTTATCCAAGCAGGCCGGCCTCGCGAGCGCCCTTCAGCGACGGTTTGATCCGATGAGTCGGCCCGACCAGCTCGGCCACCGCGTCCAGCGTCTTGAGCCCCTCACCGGTATTGAAGACGACCGTCTCCTTCTCCGGGTCGAGCTTGCCGCTCGCGACCAGCTTCTTGAGCACGGCCACCGTGGTGCCGCCGGCCGTCTCGGCGAAGACGCCGGTCGTCTCGGCCAGTAGCCGGATGCCCTCGCGGATCTCGTCGTCGTCGGCGTAGTCCATCCAGCCACCGGTGCGGCGGACGGCCTCGATCGCGTACGCCCCGGCGGCCGGGTCGCCGATGTTCAGCGACTTGGCGATGCCGGTCGGCTTGACCGGAATGATCTGATCGGTGTCGTTCTGCAACGCCGTCGCGATCGGGTTGCAGCCGGCCGACTGGGCGCCGAACACGGCCCAGCCGCCCTCGGGCGCGGTGACCAGGCCGATCTCGACCAGCTCGGTGAAGGCTTTGTCCACCTTGGTGAGCAGCTCGCCGGAGGCCATCGGGATGACGACCTGGGCCGGGATGCGCCAGCCGAGCTGCTCGGCGACCTCGTAACCGAGCGTCTTGGAGCCCTCGGCGTAGAACGGGCGCACGTTCACGTTGACGAACGCGGTGTCCTCGAACTCGTCGGTCTCGACCAGTTCGCCGCAGAGCCGGTTGACGTCGTCGTAGGAGCCCTCGATGGCGACCAGTTCCCCGCCGTACACCGCGGTGGTGATGATCTTGCCCGGCTCGAGGTCGTGCGGGATGAAGACGATGCTCGGCACACCGGCCCGAGCGGCGTGGGCGGCGACCGAGTTGGCCAGGTTGCCGGTCGAGGCGCAGGCGAAGCGGGTGAAGCCGAGGCCGCGGGCGGCGGTGAGCGCCACCGAGACGACCCGGTCCTTGAACGAGTGGGTCGGGTTGGCCGAGTCGTCCTTGACGAACAGCGGGGCGCGCAGGCCGACGGCGGCGGCCAGGGCGGGCGCGCTGACCAGCGGGGTCAGGCCGGGGTCGAGGGTCACCCGGGTGGCCGGGTCCTGGCCGGCCGGAAGCAGACCGGCGTAACGCCAGATGTTCTGCGGGCCGGCCTCGATCTGCTCACGGGTTACCCGCGCAAGTGCGGCCTGGTCGTAGGCCACCTCGAGCGGGCCGAAACACTCGTAACACGCGTGCTGCGCGACGAGCGGATATTCGGCGCCACAGGCGCGGCAGACGAGGCCGCGGGCCGGGGAATCGGTAACAGTGGGTGTGCTGACGGCAGACGTCATCGAGGCCTTCCCTCTCATCTTTCCCCGGCGGCAATCTGCCGCGGCGAGGACGGAATTAGCACCTGCCGAGCGCGGCCTCTTCTTCGAGACATGCACGGTGGTTGCCGGGGCTTCACAGGGCCGTTCCCTCTGCCCCTCTGGATGAGGTATTCAGTTGTGTTTCCAACACCTTACGTCGGCCTTGGGCCCTCTGCGCCAGCAGAATCCCGAGGTGTGAGCGGCACAACCCCTACGAGGTGATGTCCTTGCGGGTGAAGCGCCAGAACGCCAGCGACCAGAAGACGGTGGCGTAACAGATCGCCGCGATCGCGCCCTTGACCAGGTCATCCACCTGCGCCGGAGTGGAAAGCAGGCCCAGCCAGGCGTCGCTGAAGTGGGTCGGCAGCAGGGTGCGCACGCTGCCCAGCGCGGTGATCTGGTCGAGGATGCTGGAGAGGATCCAGAGCAGCACCGCGCCGCCCACCGCGCCCAGCGCCGCGTCGGTCAGCACCGACAGCAGGAAGGCCAGGCCGGCCACCACCAACATGATCACCGCGAGGTACGCGACGATGCCGGCCAACCGCAGCAGGCCCTCACCGGCCGGGATGGCGGCCGCGATGGTGCTGCCCAGCGGATGCCAGCCGTAGCGCAGGGTGCCGACCAGCAGGCCGGTCCCGGCCAGGATCAGCAGCGCCAGCAGCGAGTAGCCGAGCGCGACCACCAGCTTCACGGCCAGCAGACGGACCCGGGGCACCGGGATGGCCAGCAGGTAGCGCAGGCTGCCCCAGCTGGCCTCGCTGGCCACCGGGTCGCCGCAGAACAGCGCGACCACCACGACCAGCAGGAAGCCGGCCGACACCGCAAGGCAGAACAGCGCGAAGTTCAGGCCGCCCGAGGTGGCCAGGTCGACCAGGCTGCCGAACGCCCCGCCGTTGTTCTCGTCGTCGCCGTTGCCGCCGCCGAACTCGAACGCGACCAGGATGATGATCGGCAGCAGCGCCATGAAGCCGAGCGCGAGCTGGGTCCGCCGCCGCGACGCCTGCCGCCGCACCTCGGCCCAGATCGGCATGGTCGCCGACGCCCGATAGCCCGTTACCGCGCTCATCGGTCTCCACTCCCCCGCGAGTTGTCCCCGACCAGCGCGAGGAAGGCATCTTCAAGTCGCCGGCGCGGGACCACGCGATCCACGTCGACGCCGGCCCGGACCAGCGACGCCACCGCCTCGGAGCGGGACGTGCCGTTCATGTCCACGATCAGCCCGGACGGACCGTCCGGAAGCACCGATCTGACCCCCAGTTTTTCCAAGATCAAAGATGCCGCCGGTACGTCGGAGACCTCGATCTGCACCGAGGGCGACTCCCCGACGATGTCCTCGACCGGCCCGGACGCCACGATCCGGCCCTTGTTGACCACCACCGCGTGCGTGCAGGTCTGCTCCACCTCGGCGAGCAGGTGGCTGGAGACCAGCACCGCCCGCCCGTCGGTGGCGTAGCGCTTGAGCACCCGGCGCATCTCGGCGATCTGCGGCGGGTCGAGGCCGTCGGTCGGCTCGTCCAGCACCAGCAGCTCGGGCAGGCCGAGCATGGCCTGGGCGATGGCCAGCCGCTGGCGCATGCCGTGGCTGTACTTCTTGGTCTTGCGGTGCACCGAGTCGCCCAGGCCGGCGATCCGCAGCGCCTCGTCGAAGTGCGCGTCCGCCTCCGGCCGCCCGGTCGCGAGCCAGTAGGCCTTCAGGTTTTCGTAGCCGCTCAGATGCGGCAGGAAGCCGGGGCCTTCGACCAGCGCGCCCACCCGGGACAGGATCGGCGCGCCCGGCATCAGCCGGTGGCCGAACACCAGCGCGTCGCCGCCGGTCGGCATGGTCAGCCCCATCAGCACCCGCAGCGTGGTCGTCTTGCCCGCGCCGTTCGGCCCGAGCAGGCCCACGACCTGGCCACGCTCCACCGAGAAGCTGACCTCTTCAACAGCGACGAAGCCATCGCCGTACGCCTTCCGCAGCCCCCGAACCACCAGCGGCGTGTCCGCGAAGTCGGAAAGAACCTCGTCGTGCCGCCGGCGCCGCAGGCCGCGCCGCACGAGCAGGACCACCGCGAGACCCAGCGCGATCGCCACCAGCAGGCCGCCCAGCACCCAGCGCCACACCGTCTGCGGGTTGGCGATCGGCGTGCCCACCACGGTCGGCAGGGTGAGTTGGGTGCCGAGCTGGACGGTGTAGGTGATCGGCTTCGCCGGGCTGAGGAACGCCTGGTCACTGGTGGCGACCACGACCCGCACGGTGTGCCCGGAGTCGATCCGCCGGACGATCGCCGGCAGCGTCACGGTGACCGGCTGGGCCGCATCGATCGAGGCCGGCAGGCCGGTGAGCCGGACCGGCGCGACCAGACCGGCGCTGAGCGTCTCGGCGCCCGACTCGTCGACGTCGTAGAGCTTGACGAAGACCGTGGCCTCACCGGTCGGCGACGCCACGCGCAGCTGCACGGCCGGCGCGCCGGCCACCTCGATCGCGCTGGTCACCGGGGTGGATTCGAACGTCGCGTACTGGCCGGGGATGTCGGCGGCGACCCCGCCGAGCAGCTCGCTCAGGCGGCTGCCGGCGCCGGGCAGCGAGGAAAGGGCGGCCGGGTTGCCGTTCGGCGGGTTCGCGACCGGCTGCGCCGGCCCGGCGAGGGAGACCTGGGTGCTTCCGGTTCCGCCGAGGCTTGGGTACGCCTTCGTCGAGTAACCGTTGGTCACGAGGCCCCGGTCGAGCGCGCTGAAGCCGGCCACCCGGGAGTAGGTGAAGTCGTCCGACGGCGCCTTGCCTTCGCCCTTCACGTAGTGGTCGAGCCACTGCACGGTCAGGTATTTCACCCGGTCCTGGTCGGTCTGCGGGCCGGCGCCGCCGTCGTGGCCGCCGGTGAACCAGGCGACCTTCACCGGTGTGCCGGTCGCGGCGATGCCCTTGGCGTTCGCGTCGCCCTCGGCGAGCGGGAAGAGCGTGTCGACCGCGCCCTGGATCAGCAGGGTCGGCGCCTTGATCTGGTCGAGCACGGTGGCCGGGCTCGACTTGCGCAGCAGAGCGGTCGTCGCCGCGTCGGCCGTGCCGGCCGTGGCGAGCTGCAGGTAGGCCGCGCAGACATCGGCCGCGAACCGCCCGCAGGCCGGGTCCTGCCCGGCCGGCACCGGCGCGTTCGGGGTGAGCGTGGCCGCGCCGTTGCCGAAGTAGAGGCCGGCCCAGCCCTTCTTGAAGACACCGCTCGCGGTAGTGGCCGCCGACTGCTGCAGGAAGACGTTGGTCAGGTCGTTCCAGGTGATCGACGGGACGATCGCGTCGACCCGGGGGTCCTGCCCGGCCAGCAGCAATGCCAGCGCGCCGCCGTAGGAGCCACCGACCACGCCCACCCGCGGGTCGCCGGTCGCGTCCAGCTGGATCTCCGGCCGGGCGGCCAGCCAGTCGAGCAGGCCCTGCGCGTCGCGCACCTCGTAGTCGGGGCTGTCCAGGTGGATCTGGCCGCCGCTGCGGCCGAAGCCCTGCGCGGTCCAGGTCAGCACCGCGTAGCCACGGTCGGCCAGCTCTTCGGCGTTGTCGCTCACCGAGTCCTTGGTGCCGCCGAACCCGTGCGCGAGCAGCACCGCCGGCACCTTCCCGCTTCGATCGCGAGGAAGGTACAGCCGGGCGTCCAGGTCGACACTCTCCGCGCCGGCCGGCCCGGTCTTCACCGTGATCTGCTCGTCGGCGCTGGTCCAGCCGGGCCGATCGGGCCACACCACCCAGCCGATCAGGGCCGCGACCAGGACGAGGACCACCGAGCCGGAGACGACACGGCGGCGGGTAGGCCGGGGCAGCGCACGGCGCAGCCGGCTCGACAGTGACATGCGGCAAAGCTATCCGGCTGCGTCTGAGCCTCTGCTGTGAAGCGTCTCAGCGGGCGTGTCAGCGATAGCGTGGGTGCACAACATCGAAACGGCATCCTGACGACGGGGGACATCTCGCGGTGGCCGATGAACTGACACTGATCGTCACCACGCAGTCGGCGCCGCTGGACGCCCGGCGCGGCGTCGTGCGGCTGCACCCCGCGTTGATGGCGGCCCACGAGATCAAACCCGGCGATCCGGTCCGCCTGACCGGCCGGCACACGACTGCCTGCCGGGCGATACCCACCAAGACGGCCGACGCCAGCCGCGAGCTGCTCTACGCCGACGAACTGATCATCGGCAATCTCGGCCTGCGCGACGGCGGCAAGGTCATCCTCAGCAAGCTGCCGCTGGTGCATGCGCGCCGGGTCACGCTCAGCGACCCGTCCGAGATCGCCGCCCTGGTCTCGCCCGAGATGCTGCGGCTCGCCCTGCTCGGCAAGGTGGTCAGCGCCGGCGACGACGTCTCGCTGCTGCCGCAGGACGTGCTGCCCGGCGACCATCGCGCGCAGGTCGATGCGGTCACCAGCCTGAAGAACCGGCTGGGCTACAACTTCACCAGCGCCCTGCTGCGGGTCACCGCCGTCGACGAGACCGACGGCGCCCTGGTCAGCCCGGACACGGTGGTGGGCTGGGCCGGCGGGCACTTCACGGCCGGCGGCTCGACCGGCACGGTGGCGGTGGCCGCGAGCGCACCCGCGACCACCGACCCCGAGGTGCCCCCGCCGAGCCTGGACGACCTGCCCGGGCTTCGCGCCCAGGCCAAGGAGCTGGAGGAACTGCTCGACCTCGGCTTCCACCACGGCGAGGTGCTGGCCCGGCTGCGCACCACGGTGTCGCTCGGTGTGCTGATCTCCGGTCCGTCCGGGTCGGGCAAGTCCGCCCTGGTCCGGGCGGTCGCCGCCCAGGTCGGTGCGCGGGTCCTGCAGGTCTGGTCGCCCTCGCTGGCGGCGCTCACCAACGATGCGGCCGCCGGCCGGCTGCGGGCGCTGGCCGAGGACGCGTCCGCCCCGGGGCCGGCCGTGCTGCTCTTCACCGACGTCGAGGCGCTCGCCCCGCGCGACGAGCCGGGGCCCATCTCCACCGTCTTCCGCCAGATGATCGAGCAGCTCGTCCGCGCCGGGGTGGCGGTGGTCTGCACGACCAGCCGGCCCGAGTCGGTCGATCCGGCCCTGCGCGCGCCTGACCTGCTCGCCGTGCAGCTGGCGGTACCCCTGCCGGACGCGGCGATGCGGCGGGAACAGTTGAGCGTGCTCACTCGCGGCATGCCGCTCGCCGAGGACGTACGCCTGGATGACGTCTCCGGCCGTACACCCGGATTTGTCGCCGCCGACCTCGGCGCTCTCGCTCGCGAAGCGGGGGTTCGGGCGGCCCTTCGCCAGAAGGACGCCGAATCGCCCAGCGTGACCATGGCCGATTTCGAGGCCGCGCTCGACGTCGTCCGCCCGACCTCGATGTCCGAGTCGACCCTCGAGGTCGCCGCCGTGACCCTCGACGACGTCGGCGACCTGGTCGAGGTCAAGCAGGTGCTCACCGAGTCGGTGCTGTGGCCGCTGACCTACCCGGACACGTTCGCCCGGCTCGGCGTGTCGCCACCTCGCGGGGTGCTGCTCTACGGGCCGCCGGGCTGCGGGAAGACCTATCTGGTCAAGGCGATCGCCGGCACCGGGAAAGCCAACGTGCTGTCGGTCAAGGGCGCCGAGCTGCTCAGCAAGTGGGTGGGTGACAGCGAGCGGGCGGTGCGGGAGCTCTTCCGGCGAGCCCGCGAGGCGGCGCCCACGCTGGTGTTCCTCGATGAGGTCGACGCGCTGGCGCCCACCCGCGGGCAGGCGACCGACGGCGGCACCACCGACCGCGTGGTGGCCGCCCTGCTCACCGAACTGGACGGGGTCGAGGACCTGCGCAACGTCGTGGTGATCGGGGCGACCAACCGGCCCGACCTGATCGATCCGGCGCTGCTGCGGCCGGGGCGGCTGGAGCGGCTCGTCTACGTGCCGCCGCCGGACGCTTCCGCCCGGGCCGCGATCCTGCGGGCCACCGCCAAGGCGGTGCCGCTCGACGAGGCGGTCGACCTCGATGAGCTGGCGGCGGCGCTCGACGGGTTCTCGGCGGCCGATTGTGCGGCGCTGATCCGCGAGTCGGCGCTGGCAGCCATGCGGGACTCGCTGGACGCTTCGACGGTCACGGCGGCGAACGTCGAAGCCGCGCGGAAGCGGGTGCGGGCCTCACTTGACCCGGAGCAGGTGGCCTGGCTCGAGGCGTACGCCTCCACTCATCAGCCTGGCTGAAACCTGATCAGCGACGGCGGGTGCGTGCCCTCGTGGCACGCAGCCGGCGCAGGCGGCCGACCAGGACCGGGTCGTGCTCGGTGGCTTCGGGCTTGTCGAGCAGGGCGTTGAGCACCTGGTAATAGCGGGTCGAGGAGAGGCTGAAGTTGTCGCGGATGGCCTGCTCCTTGGCGCCCGCGTGCTTCCACCACTTGGCCTCGAAGGCAAGGATGTCGCGCTCGCGGTCGGTGAGCCCGGTTTTGATAGCGCCCTCATCGGACAATTCCGATTTGTCAGGCGGTTCCTGCTCGGCCGTCCGCGGTGCCGGAATGTGCTGGGTGGACTCTTCGGACGGGTCCGCGGCGGCGGGCTGCATGGTGCTCCAAAAACGAAGGCGAGGGGCCGCCAGCAGCATATGTTGCCGACGACCCCCGCGCATGGGCAGCTCGACGCTACCTCACGTTATGTCCCGCTTACGCATTGTCCACATTGCCGCACCCACAACGAGAACCACGACGATCGCGAGCGCGCTGCCCGCCATCTGCCAGGTGATCGTGAGCGTTTCCGGCTGACAGCCGCCGGTCACGTCGAAGTTGCAGGAGTTGTAGTCCTCGGACGTGTACTTCTTGGTCATCCACGCGACGATCCAGAACGGCGCGAGGTATAGCTCCGGGAACTTGACGTTGGCGATCGACAGCACCGCGCCCACCCCGAACTGGAAGACCACGATCACCCCGATCGCGACACCCAGCGCCATCGCGGTGTGCCGGCCCAGCGACGCCAGCCCGAACCCGAGCGCGCCCGCCACCAGCACCAGAACCAGCGCCCGCAGCTCCATCAGCGCGGTCGACTGCCACACCCCGGAGGTCATCCCGGTCGTGACGCCGCGGGTCTTAGCGATGCCGTAGAAGATGGCCGTCCAAGCCGCCGCCACCACGATGGTCAGCGCGGTCATGCCGACCAGCAGCGCGGACAGCTTGGTGGACAGCACCTGCAAGCGGCGGGGCCGCCAGAGCAGCAGGTTCATCATGCCGCCGCTGCTCCACTCGGCGCCCACGTAGGACGCGCCGATCACGAACGCGACCAGCGCCAGCACCGCCGCCATGGTCGTCACCATGTCCCCGAAGTTCTCTTTCAGGTCGAAGGTCGGCGGCATGTACCACTCGGGGTTGAAGTCCGACTCGGCCGGCAGCGCGAACTCGCAGTTCGGCGGGTAGTCGGCGGCGCGGGCCGTGCCCTGCACCGACTCGCAGGTCGTCTTCTCCTGCTCGGTCCGCTCCACCGCCTGCTTGTAGTCGGCCTGGGCGTGCGCGGTCGCCTCGGCGATCTGGCTCGGCCCCACCTTCTCGTTGGTGAGGAAGACCCCCACCGCCACGGCCGCCAGGATCAGCAGCGCGCCGATCGTGAACAGCTTCGTGAACCGCCGCTTGACCAGCCGGCGCGTTTCGGCCTTGTACAGACTCACTGACCCCACCCCGCTGCTGCCACCTGGTCCACCTGACGGTTCTGTCCCTCGACCGGCGCCGTGCCGGTGAGCTCGAGGAAAACGCTCTCCAGGTCGGCCGACACCGGCGTCAGCTCACTGACGTAGATCTGCTGCTCGGCGAGGATCCGAGTGATCTGCGCCGGGTTGCTGGCGTTGCCGACCGTGAGGAAGTCGGTGTCGAGCTCCACCTGGGCGCCCTTGCCGCGCAGCACCTCGGCCGCGTTGAGCAGGTCGACCCCCGGCTCCAGCCGCACCTTGACCGACGACGACGTGTGCGTGGCCAGCACGTCCGCGACCGACCCGGCCGCCACCCGCCTACCGGCCGCGATGATCGTCACGGAGTCGCAGATCAGCTGGATCTCACCAAGAATGTGGCTGGAGAGCAGCACGGTCATGCCCGACTCGGACAGGGTGCGCATCAGCGTGCGCATCTCCCGGATGCCACCCGGGTCGAGCCCGTTGGCCGGCTCGTCGAGAATCAGCAGCTTCGGCTCCTTGAGCAGCGCCGACGCCACCGCGAGCCGCTGCTTCATGCCGAGCGAATAGGTGCGCACCCGCTCCTTGGCCCGATCCTTGAGCCCGACCAGCTCCAGCACCGCGTCGACCCGCTGCCGCCGCACCCCGCCCGCGTCGGCAAGCAGAGACAGCGTGTCCCAGGCGGTGAAGTTCCCGAAGAACTGCGGGCTCTCCACGATCGCCCCGATCTGCCCCGCCACCGACGGCAGATGCGCCGGCACCTCCTGACCGAGGATCGCCATGCGACCACCGTTGGCCCGGATCAGCCCCAGCAGGGTCCGCAACGTGGTGGTCTTCCCCGACCCGTTGGGCCCGAGGAACCCGTGCACCTGCCCGGCCTCGACAACCATGTCAAAGCCATCAAGCGCCCGGCGCACACCTTTCCGGCCGCGATAGGTCTTCTGCAGCCCAGCTATCTCGAGTACGGCGTCCATGCCGCGAGACTCTAGGCAGCAACGTCAATATCTGCCCAGCCTTGCCGCCGAAGATCCACCCCGTCAGGCGCAGATGACGGTTACGCCTGCCTCTCGGAAGGCGGCGACTGTGGTGGGTGGGGCGCCGGAGTCGGTTACCAGGGTGTCGACTCTGGTTATCGGGCAGATTCGGGCGAAGGCGTGGCCGCCCAGCTTGGACGAGTCGGCGATCACGACGACTCGCTTTGCTCGCGCGACCATCAGGCTGTTCATCGCCGCCTCGCCCTCGTGGTGTGAGGCCGCGCCCAGCTCGACGTCGAGGGCGTCCACGCCCAGCAGGACGATGTCCAGGGTTACCTCGTTGAGCAGGGCGCCGCCCAGCGGGCCGACCACCTCGAACGACTGCGGGCGCACCACGCCGCCGGCCACGACGATCTTCATACGGGAGCGGACCAGCAGCTCGTTCGCGATGTTCAGGGCGTTCGTGACCACCGTCAGCTGGGAGCCCTCGCCGCCGGTGTTCAAGTCGGGCCGAACGGCCAGTGCGCGGGCGACTTCAGTCACGGTCGTTCCGCCGTTGAGGCCGACTACCGTTCCCGGGGTGACCAAGCCGGCGGCGGCCTCACCGATGCGTTGCTTCTCCGCCGAATGCTTGGCCGATTTATACCGTAACGGCAGGTCGTAGGAGACTCCGTTGGCAACGGCGCCACCGCGGGTTCTGGTGATCATCTGCTGCTGGGCCAGCTGGTCGAAGTCACGGCGGATGGTGGCCTGGGAGACGTCGAGGCGCACGGAGGCGTCCTCGACGCTGACCCGGCCGGTCTCCGTGAGTAACTCGAGCAGGGCATTCCACCGCGCGTACCGGTCCACCAACCACTCCCGATGCACGTTCCGTGATAAGTGTGTGCACATTAGTGCGCGAAAGGCCGGGAAGCAAAGCTCGGGCGCTGCGCGGTCGGGGGATGACGGTTGCGTCCGTGGCTGACCTCCGCGCAGAATATCGCTCGAAAGTGCCGGGAACCGCGCGCGAATGCGCAGCCGCGACGATGCGACCTGCCCGCAAAGAACGAAGGGTGTGTCATGACGTACGTCAAGGCGGAGATCGCCAGCCAGCCCGACTGCTGGCGGATGGCGGCGAAGCTTTCCGACTCCGCGGGCCTGCCGGTCCGCGGCGAGCGCGTCGCGGTGGTCGGTTGCGGCACGTCGTGGTTCATGGCCAAGGCGTACGCGTCACTGCGCGAGCAGGCCGGCCACGGCGAGACCGACGCGTTCCAGGCCTCCGAGTTCCCGCACCACCGCCGCTACGACCGGGTGGTCGCGATCACCCGCTCGGGCACCACGACCGAGGTCGTCGAGCTGCTGAACGGCCTCGGCGGGCGGACGCCGGCGACGGTGATCACCACGGATTCGGCCCAGCCGGCCGCGGTCGCCGCCACCGACACGATCGTGCTGGACTTCGCCGACGAGCAGTCGGTGGTGCAGACCCGCTTCGCCACCAGCGTGCTGGCGCTGCTGCGCGCCCACCTGGGTGAGGACATCGAGTCGGTCGCCGCCGATGCCGAGGTGGCGGTGCGCCTGCCGCTGCCGGTGCACCCGGCGCTGGCCGAGCAGATCACCTTCCTGGGCCGTGGCTGGACGGTCGGGCTGGCCGAGGAGGCGGCGCTGAAGTGCCGCGAGGCCGCCATGTTCTGGGCCGAGGCGTACCCGGCGATGGACTACCGGCACGGCCCGATCTCGATCGCCGCGCCGCGCCGGGTGGTGTGGGCGTTCGGCGAGGTCCCGGTGGGCCTGGCCGACGACGTGGAGGCAACTGGCGCGCTGTTCGTGCACAGCCGCCACCACGGCGGTTACGCGGCGCTGGGCAGTTGGTGCGGCGGCCGCGCCCCGCTCGACCCGATGGCCGACCTGGTGCTGGCCCAGCGGGTGGCGGTGTTGCTCGCCACCAGTCAGGGCCTCGACCCGGACAACCCACGGAACCTGACCCGCTCGGTAGTCCTGGCGTGAACACCGACGGCGTCGTCGTTGCGCTCGACGTCGGCGGAACGGGCATGAAGTGCGCGCTGGTCCGGCCGGACGGAACCGTCCTGCACGAGGAGCGGCACCCGACGCTGGCCGCCCGCGGGCCCGAGGCGGTCACCGAGAACATCCTGGAGATCGCCGCGAACCTGGCGAAGCGGGCGGAGCACCCGATCGCCGTCGGCGTCGCTGTCCCGGGCGTCATCGACGAGGAGAACGGCGTCGCGGTCTGGTCGTCGAACGTGGGCTTCCGCGACGTACCGCTGCGGAAGTTGATCACCGAAAGGCTGGGGCTGCCCGCCGCGCTCGGCCACGACGTCCGGGTCGGCGGAATCGCCGAGGCCCGCCTCGGCGCCGGCCGGGGCGAGGGGCACGTGCTGTTCGTGGCGATCGGCACCGGCATCGCGGCGGCGCTGGTGGTCGACGGTTCCGCCTATGGCGGGGCGCACGGTGCGGCCGGCGAGCTGGGCCACATCGTGGTGCGGCCCGGCGGCAATCCGTGCGGGTGCGGGGCGCGCGGTTGTCTGGAGTCGATCACCTCGGCCCGAGCGATCGGCCGGCGTTATGCCGAGATAACCGGCAATTCTGAGGCGACGGCATCTGACGTCGTCGCGCGACTCAACAAAGATCCGGCCGCTCTTCAGGTGTGGCATGAAGCCATCGACGCGCTGGCCGACGGTCTGCTTACCGCTCAGGCGCTATATGACGTGGACGTCCTGGTTCTCGGCGGCGGCCTCGCCGAAGCCGGCGACACCCTGTTGACGCCGCTGACGAGCGAACTGGAACGGCGGATCACCTTCCACCGGATGCCCCGGATGGTGAAAGCCCAGCTCGGCGATACCGCCGGCTGCCTCGGCGCCGCCCTGCTCGCCCTGGATCACCTGGAGAAGAGTTGATCAGCGGTCAGATCGTCCGGCCCGGCGGCGTCGTCGCCGGACACCTCGACCTCGACGGCTCGGTGATCGGCGCGATCACCGAGGACGAGCGGGCCGGTGACGACATCATCGTGCCCGGCTTCGTCGATCTGCATTGTCACGGCGGCGGTGGTCACACGTTCACCACCGGCGACGCCGCCGAGGCGCGGAAAGCCGCGGCCTTCCACCTCGCGCACGGCACCACGACCATGCTGGCCAGCCTGGTCAGCTCCCCGTTCGACCTGATGCGCGACGCCACCGCCGCCTTTTTGCCCTTGGTGCGCGCGGGCGTGCTCGCCGGCGTGCACTTCGAAGGTCCGTACCTCTCCGGGGCGCGCTGCGGCGCGCAGAACCCGGAGTTCCTCCGGGACCCGTCGATCGAGGAGCTGTCCGCGCTGATCAAGATCGGCGACGGAGCGGTACGCATGGTGACCGTCGCCCCCGAGCTGCCGGGCGCCCTGGAGGCCATCGCTTTCCTGCGCGAGCATGCGGTGGTCGCCGCGGTCGGGCACACCGATGCCTCGTACGCGCAAGCGCAGGCCGGCGTGGCCGCGGGCGCGACCGTCGGCACCCACCTGTTCAACGGCATGCGCCCGCCGCACCACCGCGAGCCCGGCCCGGTGATCGGCCTGCTCGCCTCGACCGCCGTGTGCGAGCTGATCGCCGACAACATCCACCTGCATCCGGGCATGCTCGCGTTCGCCGCGAAGACCGCGGGCCCGGCGCGAAGTGCCCTGGTCACCGACGCGATGGACGCCACCGGCATGCCGGACGGCCACTACGACCTGGGCGGCCAGGAGGTGATCGTGGCGGACCGGGTGGCCCGGCTGGCCCGCAACGGCTCGATCGCCGGCAGCACGCTGACCATGGACGAGGCGCTACGCAACGCGGTGGCGGCCGGGATCTCCCTGCCGGACGCGGTGACGATGGCCTCGACCACCCCGGGCCGGGTGCTGGGGCTCGAGGCCGCTCTCGAGCCAGGCGAGCGAGCCGACCTGGTGGTGCTCGACGCCGATCTACGGGTCAAGCGGGTAATGCGAGCGGGGAACTGGGTCTGACCAGCCGCTCGATCAAGCGGGCCAGGAACAGGCCGAGCAGAGCCCCGGCCACCGAGTCCGTGACCCAGTGGAAGCCGGTATAGATCGTCGTGCCGAACAGGATCGTCACCGGCACGACGCGGATCGCCAGGAACTCCCACCGGCGCAGCGGCCGCCGCAGCAGAGCGGCGACGAGCAGGGCGATCACCGCGTACCAAACCATCGAGTTGCCCATGTGGCCGGAGGGGTAGCTCATCGCCTCGACACCGCTCGCGGCCGGGTTGAACATGATCGTCTTGTCCGGCCCGTCGAATCGCGGCGCGGCCCGATCGGCCCAGATCTTGAGCGGCCCGATGGTGATGTAGGTGAGCACGAAGCCGGCCACGAACGGGACCAGCGCCCGCCACGACCTGGTCCGGTAGAAGAAGACGGCGGTCAGGATCAGGCTGACCGGCATCAGCACCTGACCGCCCTGGCCCAGGTAGTTGAAGACCCGGGCGGTCCAGTAGATCGGGGCCGGCTGGTGCGCCAACGACCAGTCGGCCACCCGCTGGTCGAAACCCAGCAGATGACCATTGATCAGGGCGATGGTCAGCGCGACGAACGCCGCGACCAGAACGGCGTCGAACCACCAGCGGATCTTCACGCCCTCAAAACTAGAGGAGCTTGCCCAGCTTGGCCGCGAGCAGGTCGCCGCGGACCCCCGAGTTGGGGCAGCCGCCGAAGTGGTGCAGCGCCACCACCTTGTTGGTCTTGCGGGACAGCACCGGCGAGCCGGACGAGCCGCCCTCGGTGTCGCAGAGGTAGGCGACGTCCGAACCGGCCGCGTACCCGGTGTAGCCGGGATCGGTCACCGAGCAGTTGCCCGCCTTCTCGCCGAGCGAGCCGGCGATCCGGGTGGGCTCGCCGGCCGGGTGCTGCGGCACGTAGAGCTCCTGCCCCTTGGCCGGGCGAGCCTGGTCGAGGATCAGGTAGCCGAACTTCTTGATCGAGTCGAAGTTGTCGACCGAGAAGAGCGTGTAGTCGTACGTGTGGTCGGTGGCCAGGACCTTCGAGCCCCACACCTTGGTCGGCTGGAAGACGTCGTAGCCACCGCAGGTCGCGCACTGGTAGTTGAACCAGACCTCGGTGTCGTACGCCGCGCTCGTGTTGGTGAAGCAGTGGTTGTTGGTGAGCATGCGATTGTTGGGGCCGACCCGCCAGCCGGTGCACAGCTCGGTGCCGTTGATCAACAACCGGGCGATGGCCTTCGACTTGGTGTAGGCGACCGGGTCGGCCGAGCGGTAACAGACCGCGTCACTCGAGGTGTCGCTGCCGCACACCGACTCCTCCCGGCCGGTGCGGCCGGGGGCGGTGAGCTGGCTTTCCGGCTGGCGATCCTGTTCGGTACGGGTGAAGCCGCGCGCGACCCGGTCGACCCCGACACCGAGGGTGCCGGCCACGCCGGTGACGCCGAGCGGGTTGACCGCCCGGTGCATCTCCAGCACCGCGGTGTCGCCGGTGACCGACATCGCCCACTTGTCGTTGAGCGCCTTCTGCGCGTCGTAGCGGTACGACTCGGTGCCGTCCGCGTTCGACACGGTCAGATAGTCGCCGGGCAGCATCGACATGCGGTTGAAGTGCAGCTTGACGTACGACGCGCCCGGGTAGCTGAAGGTCTCCTTCTGCGGCGCGCGCTCGAGATAGCTCAGCAGCTTGTCGACCTTGACCAGCTCACCCACGCGCTGCCGGCCGTCGGCGGTCGCCTTTTCCAGCGGCCGGCCGCCCTCCTCGGTCGTCGCGCCCTCTTCGATCTTCGCGCCCTCTTCGATCTTCGCGCGCGGCACCGTGTTCTTCGTCTCGGTGGAGTTCTCAGCGAAGCCTTCGGCCTCGGGGGCCGCGGCCGGGCGAGCCGGGTCCGCCTGTTGCGCTTGTTCGGCTGCGACGGGCGTACGGGCAACGCCGGGCGCATCGTGCCAGGTGCCGACGGTCTGGCCCTCGTCGCCGGCATACTGCCAAGCCACCGCACCCGTCGTACCGGCCAGCACCAGGGCGACTGCCGCCCCGACGGCCATGCCTGCCTTACGTCGCATTTCAACCGCCATTCAGGTCAAATCCGAGACATATGTACTAATCCGGCGTTCTCGCACCTGTGTAACGAGCCACCTGCGCCCTCGACGTGCCGAAGCGACGGGCACACTGGTGGCGTGCGCATCACGTCCGCCCTCATCGACCCAGCGCTCCTCGAGCTGCCCTGGGGAGTCCCGCTGGAGGATTGGCCTGCCGACCACCTGGTCGCACTTCCGCAGGGCATCTCCCGGCACATCGTGCGGTTCGTCAAGCTCAACGACGTCGTCTACGCCCTGAAGGAGACGCGCGAGCGGATCGCCGAGAAGGAGTACGACCTTCTTCGCGCCCTCGAACGCATCGACTTCCCGTCGGTGGAAGCAGTGGCGATCGTCACCGACCGCTTCGCCCCCGACGGCGAGGCGCTGGAGAGCGTGCTGATCACCCGGCACCTGCAGTTCTCGCTGCCCTATCGGGCGCTGTTCTCGCACGTGCTGCGGCCGAACACGCTCAACCGCCTGCTCGACGCGATGGTCGCACTGTTCGTGCGGATGCACCTCACCGGCTTCTTCTGGGGCGACTGCTCGCTGTCCAACACGCTGTTCCGGCGGGACGCGGGCGCCTTCGCGGCCTACCTGGTGGACGCCGAGACCGGCAACCTGCACCCGAAGCTGTCCGAGGGCCAGCGCAGCGAAGACATCGAGATCATGCGGGTCAACGTGTTCGGCGAGTGCCTCGACCTGCAGGCCGCCGAGCTGCTGCACGAGTCGATCGACCCGGAGGCGGTGGTCGACGACATCGTGACTCGGTACGAACGGCTGTGGCACGAGGTCACCTACGAGCAGGAGATCCCCCGGCGGGAGGCCCGGCACGACATCGAGGGCCGCATCCGCCGGCTCAACGAGCTCGGCTTCGACGTGGCTGAGGTGGCGATGTCCACGGTGGACGGTGGTTACCGGGTCCGCCCCAAGGTCGTCGACGCCGGCTACCACACCCGCCGCCTGCTGCGCCTGGCCGGCCTGGACGCCGAGGAAAATCAGGCCCGGCAGTTGCTCAACGACCTGGACGCCTATCGGGCCGAGAGCGCGCTCGCCGACGAGCAGCAGGCCGCGCACCGGTGGCTGACCGAGGTGTTCGAGCCGGTCGTGCGGGCGGTGCCGCAGAACCTGCGCCGCAAGCTGGAGCCGCAGGAGATCTTCACCCAGGTGATCCAGCACAAGTGGCTGCTGTCCGAGCAGGCCGGCCGAGACGTGGGCATGGCCACGGCCGTGCAGTCCTACCTCACCGACGTGCTCGCCAAGAAGCCCGACGAGCAGGCCGTCCTCGGTGTCGAGGTGGATTCACTGGCCGGCGGAGTCTAGTTCGCCCAGTGGCCCGGCGGCCTGCTGGCGCAGCACGCGCAGGCCGGCCCGGCGGGCCACCACCACGACCTCGTCGCCGGGCGCGAGCACCCGGCGCGGGTCGGGGTGCCAGTCGACCCATTCCTCGCCGGCCGCCCGCATGCTGATCACCCGGGCGTTCTGCGCCCGGTCGGCGGAGTTCAGCGGCGCGCCGTCCAGTTCGGACCCGGCCGCCACCTCGACCGCGGCCACCAGCACGGCGTGCCGCTCGACCGGGATGGTGGCGAGCACTTCGCGTTCCAGCAGCGCGGCCGCGAACGCCGGCGCACACAGCCGGGGCACGCTGCGCGAGATGTTGATGTCGAAGACGTCCTGGACGCGGGTGGCGAAGTCGTCGTCGAACAGCCGCAGCACCACCCGCACGTCGGCGCGGGCAGCCCGGGCGTGCAGGGCGGCCTGCAGGTTGACCGCGTCGTCGGTGGAGACCACGACGAGCGCCCGGCAGGTGTTGATCGAAGCGGCGCGCAGGGTCTCCTCCCGCGAGGCGTCCCCGACGATCAGGGACACGCCGAGCTGCTCGGCGATCAGCACGCCGCGCGCGTCCGGCGACACGTCGATCGCCACCACGTCGACACCCAGATCGTTCAGCTGCCGCATCACCCGGGTGCCGACGTTGCCGAGACCGACCAGGACGACGTGGTCGGTGATATGGCCCACCTCGCCGCGGTCGCGGGCCAGCCGGGTGCGCACCACGCTGTCCACCACGGCCGCGGTGACCAGCGGCAACAGCGCGACGCCGGAGATGGTGAGCACCACCTGCGCGACCTGGGCCACCGCATCCCGGCCGTGCTCGACATCGGACGCGCCGAACAGGGTCAGCACGATCTCGTAGATCGCGTTCCACAGGTCCTTGATGCCGCTGCTGGTGGCCAGCATCGCACCCGACACGACCGTCACGGCCAGCGTGATCAGCACCGCGACCACAACCTTGCGGGTCAGCCCGGCCCGGATCGCGCGGCGCAGCGACATCCGACGGCCGGCCCGCCGCAGGCGGCGCGCGGTCGCCGCCGGGCCCGCCGACCGGTCGGTCGCCTCGGCCAGCACGAGATCGGTGGGCCGGGCCGCGGCGGTCTCCTCGTCGCTCGGCAGCAGCGCGACCTCCCCGCCCACGACCGGTGCGGTCAGCGACACGACCACGGAGTCGGCGGACACCTCGCCGCGCCGGGCGACGTACAGGGTGCGCCCGGCGTACCGGAAGTGGGTCGGTGCGACCTCGCCGAGCGCCGCTCCGACGAAGGCGGGCGCGGCCATCGCGGCGTCGGAGAGGACGGCGCAGTCGGCGAAGAGACGACGCACACCCTGTGCGAGACCGGTGCCGAACATCCGGATCACCAACCGCAGATCACCCTCCACCGCCCGGGCGCAGAGGGCGGCGTGCAGGTTCACCATGTCGTCCGGCATGACCAGCGCCAGGCCCGCCGCATCGGCCAGCCCGGCCTCCCGGAAGGTGCGCTCGTCGAGCCGTGCCGCCGTGATCACCCGGACTCCACGGGCGATCAGATCGTCGAAGTCAGGGGCGTCGGGGCGCAGGTCAGGCGGCACCAGGACGGTCAGCCGCAACGGCCGATCGGAGTTGATCAGTTCATCGGCGACCGTGTAGACGAGGGCGTCCGAACCGCAGACGACGAAATGCGGTCGATCATCGCCGTTGCGTTCCCGCAGGCGGGAGACCAGCGACCGGCGCGAGCCGTCCTTGATCGGTTCGGTAGCCACGGTCGCGATCGTAACCAGCCGGAACCCGCCGACGGGGCTAGTCGTTGCCCCTTCCGACGCTAATCGTCCGAATTTGCCAATTCCCGATTTGCAGGAGGAAATCTAGTGCGCAAGTTCTGGTATGCCGGTGCGGTCGTCGCGGGCGGAATCATGCTGTTCGGCGCCGCTGCCCCCGCGCAGGCCGACCTGCTGCCCGGAACCGGGACGGCGGCACAGCAGGCGGACGACCAGCTCGCCACCCTGCTGGGCGCCACCGACGGGGCCACTGTGGAGAATCCGCTCCGTTACAGCACGCTGGGCACCACGGCACTCGGCGCGCCCCCGCTGGTCGATTACAAGGCGGGCAAGAACGGCGCCGACCTCAAGGGCGTCCTTCCCGGCAAATCCGCGGAGGAGTCCGGCCACGATCTGCCGGCCGCCGACGTCGTCGGCGACGCGCTGCGCCGCCCGACCAGCGACATGCGCAACGTCGATCTGCCGCAGACACCCTTCGGCAATTCACCGCTGACCGGCTTCTTCGGCGGCGTTCCGGTCTTCGGCGGCCTGCTCCCCAACGGGGGTACGCCGAGCGGGTTCCGGACCACCGGCGTGGACCAGACCGAGTCGTTCGACGGCGGCCTGCCCCTGCTCGGCGGGCTCGGCGGAGTGCTGCCGGTGAACGGCCTCTCGAAGGCGCGGCCGGTCGACGACGCCCCCGACCTGTCCGGTCTCCCGGCCGGCGGCATGGACATCCTCCCGGCCGCGACCGATCCCGGCACCGGCGCCGACGCGACGCCGCCGACCGCCGCGAGCCCGGCCCCGGACCAGAGCTCGCCGTCCGCCGCACCGTCCGCCGCCGCTGACCAGCCCACCGCGCCGGCCACCGACCCGAGCTCGGCCGCCACTCCGGACGACCCGCGCCTGCACGAGGAGCCGGTCGACGGCGAAGCCTCGACCACTCGCCCGTTCACCGCGGGCGGCCGCCCGGTCGCCGGCATCGACCCGCAGTACAAGGACTAATTCCGGCGCGAAGGTGCCCCGTCCGATTCCGGGCGGGGCACCTTCGTTTCGGTCTCCTCGCGCGATGGGCGCGTTACGGCCCGGACCGGCGGGGAGCTTGCGTGCGGCAGCGGCGAAGCCGGGTTCCGGCGCCGGTGTGGTTGTCGGAGCCGGGAAGCGTACTCATATGCGGTCCGGGATTTTGCGGCCGAGAGTCACGTTGACCGCAACCAGGACGACCAGCAGGCCGGCCAGAAGTTCCAGCGTCGCGTGGGTGAGCGGGGTCAGCAGCGCAAGCACCGCGGCCAGCGGGAACGCCAGCAGCATCGGGCCGCTCTGGTGGGGTCGGATATGCAAGAGCCAGACGAAGAACAAATAGACGGCCACGGGTACGGCGATGGCGTAGCCGGCCGGCGTCGCCGAGATCTCGGCGTGATGGGTGGCGTGATCGACCGCCACGCCCAGGCCCGCGCCGACCGCGGCCGCCGCGGCGAAGATGAAGTAGTGGCCGTAGCCCCACAGGATCGACGTGCGCAACGTGGTCAGCAGGGCGTGGGCCGAGCGGTCGAAATAGAGCCACCACAGGGCGAAGACGATGACGGCGCCCGCGACCGCCAGCCGGAGCAGGACACCCGTGTAGTCGCTGCCCTCGTCGAGCGCGCCCCGGAAGGCCAGCGTCGCGGCCGAGACCGACTCACCCAGGACGATGATGGTGAACAGTCCGTAACGCTCGGCGATGTGGTGCCGGTGATAGGTCGTCGGGCCGCCGGGGGCCCGCTCCGCCCAGACCGGAACGGCGATGTCCAGCACGGCCAGGACCACGAAGACCGGCACAACCGGCCACGACTCCGGCACCCACAGGCGGGCGATCCAGAGGATCTGCACCACCGTGACGCCGATCGCGTAACGCAGCGCGACGCTGCGGCGCTGCTCGTCGGAGCGGGCCGCGCGCAACCACTGGGCCACCAGCGCCAGGCGCATGATGACGTAGCCGATGGTGATGACCCGGAAGTCGTTGTGCTCGAACGCCGGGCCCACCCCCGCCGCCAGCACCAGGGCGCCGGCGATCTGCACGAACGTGGTGATGCGGTAGACGTCGTCGTCGGTGTCGTAGGCCGAGGCGAACCAGGTGAAGTTCATCCACGCCCACCAGATGGCGAAGAAGACCATGAGGTAACCACGCAGGCCGTGCAGCACGTGGTGCTCGGCGATGCTGTGGTGCAGCGGCGCGGCCGCCTGCGCGACAGCGACCACGAAACAGAGGTCGAAGAACAGCTCGAGCGGGGTGGAGACGCGGTGCGGCTCGTCGGTGTCCCGCGCCCGCATCGGGGTCAGCCAGTTGCGGGTGGGGCTGGTCATTCGGTGGCTCCCTCGAGCAGATCCCAGTTCAACAGCGTGAACGACGTTTCCTCGGTCGCGCCGGCCCGGCGGTAGGTGGCCAGGGCGGCTTCGTTGTCGACCTCGGTGCCGACCCACATGCCGTAGCAGCCGTTTGCCCGGGCGATGCCGGCGAGCTCGGTCACCAGGCGGGCGCCGATGCCCTTGAGGCGGGCGACCGGGGCGACGCCCAACTCGTACACGAACATCTCGGTGCCCTTGTCCGGGTGGGTCATCTCGACGCCCGAGATCATGCCGACGGGGCGGCCGCCCTCGTCGTACGCGAAGAGCAGATGGTGGCCGGGCGACGCGAGAAAACGCTCGGTCGCCGCCGGCAACGGCGGCGCATCGAAGAGGTCGGCCGCGGCGAGCACGGCCGCGGCGTCACTGATCCGTTCGACGCGCATGCAGCCCACCCTAGGGCTGGATGGTCACGAGCCGGTCATGGCCTGGGCGATGGCCAGAGTGTCCTGGTATTCCCGCCAGTGGGTGATGCGTCCGTCCCGGGCGCGGATCACCGCGATCAGCGGGCTCTCCCGGCGGTCGCCGCCGGCCAGCATGGTGCCGGCCAGCCGGTATTCCACGACGATCACCTCGGGATCGGCGGTCTCGTGCACCGTGTCGATCAGGACCTCGTCGACCCGGAACGGCAGCGCGGCCCGCGCCGGACCGGCGATCGCGGCGAACGCCTCGACGCCCTCGATCCGGCGCGCGCCGAACGGCCACTCCAGCACCACGTCGTCGGCCAGGTGGTCGGTGTGGATCTCGCCGGTCAGGCGCTCCGGCCGCATCGCCCGTTCGAAGACCTCGCGCGTGTTCATGTGCACCCCTCGCGGTAATGTGAGTCTCGACTCAGGTAAATTATGAGTCGCGACTCACTTTGTCAATCGGGAGTGCTCATGTCGCCACGTGCCGACGCCGTCCGCAACCGCGCGAAGATCCTGGAGGTCGCCGCCCGGGTCTTCGCCGAGCAGGGCGCGGCGGCCTCCACCGAGCAGGTGGCGGCCGAGGCCGGGGTCGCGATCGGCACGATCTTCCGGCACTTCCCGACCAAGGCCGACCTGCTCGCCGCGATCATGAAAGACACCCTGGCCGGGCTGGCCGCGCGTCTTGCCGCACCGGGCGCCACGCTGTTCGGCGTCTTCACCGACCTGGTCGCGTCGGCCGCCGCCCGGCGCTCGGTCATCGACCTGCTGCCCGGCCTCGAGGTGGCCGAGTCGATCGCCCAGTTCCGCGCGGTGGTGGCGAGCCTGCTGGTCCGGGCCCAGAAGGCCGGCGAGGTTCGCGCCGAGATCGGGACCGACGAGGTGATGGCGCTGCTCGTCGCGCTCTGCCAAGGTGCTTTGCGCGGCGGTTGGTCCTTGTCGCTCCAAAAGAGCACGTTGGAGATCGTCTTCACGGGCCTGCGCCCCGTCGGAAGCGTCGTACCCGGGTCGTAACATGGCGGCCTAGGAGGGGGCAACGTGACCGATACCGATGGCTTCGTGCTCGGCGTCGACCTGGGCACTTCGCACACGGTGGCGATGCTGCGCCACCCCGACGGGCGCACCCGGCCGCTGCTGTTCGACGGCCAGCCGCTGCTGCCCTCGGCGGTCTATCTGGACACCACCGGCCGGCTGCACGTGGGCGCCGACGCGCTGCGCCTCGGGCACGCCGAGCCCAACCGGCTCGAGCCCAACCCGAAACGCCACATCGACGACGGTACGGTGCTGCTCGGCGACAGCGCGTCCGTGCCGGTCGCCGACCTGTTCGCGGCCCTGCTCGGCGCCGTCGCCCGGGAGGCCGTCGCCACCGTCGGTTTCCTGCCGCCGGCCATCCTCACCTACCCTGCCGCGTGGGGCCCGACCCGCCGGACAGTGCTGACCGAGGCGCTCGGCAAGGCCGGCTGGCCCGCCGAGACAAGCCTCGTTCCGGAACCGGTCGCCGCCGCTCGATACTTTGCCGATGTGCTCCGCCGGCCGGTCCCGACCGGCTCGTCGATCGCCGTCTTCGACTTCGGCGGCGGCACTCTCGACGTGGCCGTGGTCCGTGCCGACCAGCCCGGCACATTCTCAGTTACCGCTTCTGGCGGTGCCGACGATCTGGGCGGGCTCGACGTCGACGCGGCGCTCGTCGATCTCCTCGGCAAATCCCTGGCCGGCGGCGAGCCCGCGGCGTGGCAGCGGCTGACCGAGCCGACGTCGCTGGCCGAATGGCGGGCCCGGCGGCGGTTCTGGGACGACGTGCGCGGCGCCAAGGAGATGCTGTCGCGCAGCTCGTTCGCGCCGGTGCCGGTGCCCGGCGTCGAGCACGCGGTGCACCTCACCCGCGACGAGCTGGAGGCGGCGGCCGACCCGCTGGTGCGGCGCGGCGTGGCCGAGGCGGGCACGGTGATCGCGGCGGCCGGGCTCAAACCGGGCGACCTGGCCGGGCTGTTCCTGGTCGGCGGCTCGTCGCGGATCCCGCTGGTGGCGCGGTTGCTGCACAGCCTGCTCGGCATCGCGCCGACCGTGCTGGAGCAGCCGGAACTCCCGGTGGCCGAGGGCGCGATCATCGCGGCCGGGCAGGTGGCCCCGGCCCGGTTCGCCACCGGCACCGCCGCCGCGGCGACACCCACCCCCACGCCGGCCACCAAGGCGGACTCACCGCCCCCGATCACCGATACCCGCGCCGACGCGGCCGCTCCCGCCTCAGCGCCTCCGGCCCCGCCGGTCTCAGCCCCACCGGTCTCAGCCCCGCCGAAGCCGGCCGACGCCGAGGAAGCGACCGATGAGCGGCTGCGGGCGGCCCCGGTCGACCCATGGGCCACCGGCGAGGCCGCGGCTCTGCCCACCGCGGCCGACCCGATCATGGCGCCCACGCCCTCCTCCCCCGCCTCCTGGGGGCCGGCACCATCGTCAGCGGCACCATCGTCAGCGGCACCTTCGTCAGCGGCGCCCTCGTCGGCGTGGGGGCCGGTGCCCACACCACCGCCCTGGGCGGCTCCGGTCGCGCCAAATCCCCACAGCCCGGAAGCCCCCGCGCGACCGCGGCGACGGCGCCGGCTCGCGTGGGTTCTGACCGCCTCGGCCGTGACCCTCGTTCTCGTCGCCGGTGGCGTCCTGACCTGGGTTTTCTGGCCCGGTTACGGCGCTCTCGACTACCACGCGCTCAGCGACCCCCGCCGGATCGGGCCGATCGTGCCGGTGACCACCGACTTCACCGACGCGGCGATCTATCGCGACCGGGCCTATTTCGCCAGCTCCGACAGCACGGCCGGCGGCATCGTGGGGGTGGTCGCGATCCGGCTGGACGCGACGAAACCACTGTGGACCAGTAAGGAGGCCGGCACCGCGACCCGCTGGAAGTCGATGGTGGCGACGCCGGTCGGGCTGGTGCTGTTCACCGACTTCGACTCGACCAACGACTACAAATGGCGGATGGCCGTCCTCGGCGCGGCCGACGGCAAACTGCTCTGGCAGCGCACCCTGACCGAGGACGACCAGGTGTTCTTCGCGGGCGACTCGGCAGTGATCGCCGACCGGCCCGGCAAGCAACTGCTCGGCCTCAAGCTCGCCACCGGCGCCCAGCGCTGGTCGTTGCGCGATCCGGACAGCACGGCGTACGGCAAGACCCAGGTGCTCACCGCGACCACCCCGAAGGATCTCGGCGGGCCGGCCACCGTGTTCGGCCGGCCCTACCAGCCCGACCTCGCCGACGACCCGCGGATCGTGGAGATCGGCAACGACAAGTCCGCCCGGGTGGTCGACGCCAACACCGGCAAGATCCTGACCGATCGGCAGAACGTGGCGCAGCCGACCGACGAGGTGATCGCGCACAACGGCCGCCTCATCGTGCTGCAGCCCGACGACCAGCGGATCCTCTCCTATGAGATGGACAAGCTCGGCGAACCGAAGGTGGTCTACACGACGCAGACGGCCGACAGCGGGATGAAGGACGTCACCCCGTGCGGCGACGACCGGGTCTGCTTCGACGAGGTGATCGGGTCCGACGCGAAGACCAACAGCGTGGTCGCCCTCGACGTCGATTCGGGCCAGGTGGTCTGGCGTTACAAGCTGGGTAACGTCGAGACGATCGTCCCGGTCGGCGAGGCGGTCGTCGCCTCGACCACGTCGAACGAGTCCACCCTGATCGACGGCGCCGGTAAGCAGGTCTGGACACGCACCGGGGAGGCGGCCCGGCTCGACGGCGGCAACCTGCTCGAGTTCTCCAAGCCGCTGAGCCGCTCCCCCGACGACCCGGCGCTGTCCGGCCGGCATCTCGGCGACGACGCGGTGCCGCTCGGCGCGCTCAGCGACATCCGCTCCGACACCTGCGCCTGGAACACGTCGACCCTGGCCTGCGTGGCCGAGAAAGACTTCGTCCTGCTGACGTTCGCCGGCTGAGTTTTCCCAGCATGGCAAGAACGGGCGGCCCCTCGCGGAGCCGCCCGTTCTTTTCAAAGCTGGGTTCAGATGCGAACGCCGGTCTCCGCGTTGAAGACGTGGAGACTGTTGGTCTGCGGCTTGACGTAGACGGTCTCACCCATGCTGGGCATGTGCCGCCGGTCGGTGCGAACCGTGAAGCGCTCCGAGCCACCGTCGAGGTCGGCGTGGCCGTAGACGTTGGCGTCCGAGCCGAGGTCCTCGACCAGGTCGACGACGATCGGGAAACCACCCTGACCCTCGGTCACCAGGTCAGCGGCCTCGGGGCGGAAGCCGATGGTGACCTTGCCGCCACCGCTCTGCGCGCCCGTGACCTGCTCGCGGCTCAGCGGAACGGCCAGCGAGCCGAAGTGGCCACCGGCCTCGGTCAGCGGGACGGTCTTGATGTTCATCGCCGGGGAGCCCATGAAGCCCGCCACGAAGACGTTGCCGGGGGTGTCGTAGAGCGCCCGCGGGGTGTCCACCTGCTGCAGCACGCCGTCCAGCATGACCGCGACCCGGTGACCCATGGTCATGGCCTCGACCTGGTCGTGGGTGACGTAGACGGTGGTGACGCCGAGCTTGGCCTGCAGCGTCGCGATCTGCGAACGGGTCTGGACACGGAGCTTGGCGTCAAGGTTCGACAGCGGCTCGTCCATGAGGAAGACCTGCGGCTCACGCACGATCGCGCGGCCCATGGCGACACGCTGGCGCTGGCCACCGGAGAGCGCCTTCGGCTTGCGCGACAGGTATTCGTCGAGCTGCAGGAGGGCTGCCGCCTCCTTGACCCGCCGGTCGATCTCCGCCTTCGAGGTCTTGCGCAGCTTCAGCGCGAAGGCCATGTTCTCGTACACCGACATGTGCGGGTAGAGAGCGTAGTTCTGGAAGACCATCGCGATGTCGCGGGACTTCGGCGGGAGGTTGGTGACGTCCTTGCCCTCGATCAGGATGCGACCCTTGTCGACGTCCTCGAGGCCGGCGAGCATGCGCAGGCTGGTGGACTTGCCACAACCGGAGGGGCCGACCAGAACGAGGAACTCTCCATCGCCGATCTCGAGGTTGAGCTCGTTGACGGCGGGACGCTCAGAACCCGGGTAGATCCGGGAGGCGTGGTCATAAGTGACTGTAGCCATGGTGAAACGACTTCCTTTCCACCGGCAGGAACGTGCCGGACGATCCGAGTGGAAACAGCGGTGTAAACGTAAACCGTTTTACGTGACCTGCCAAGGCGTCCCCAGAAAGACAGGACGTTATGCTGGGCCTCACATGCCCCTGTAGCTCAGCTGGCCAGAGCACCCGTCTTGTAAACGGGAGGTCGTCGGTTCGATCCCGACCGGGGGCTCCAGAGTTGGATGATTGTGTCTGCGGAAAGCGCAGACCACACCTCTTCCGCATGCCTGCCGGGGGGCCGAGCCCCCCGAACCCCCCACGGCGCTTCGGTTGCGCTGGGCGCTTCGGTTGCGCTGGGCGCTTTCGGTTGCGCTCGGCGCTTCGGTTGCGCTCGGCGCTTCGGTTGCGCTCGGCGCTTTCGGTTGCGCTTGGCGCTTCGGTTGCGCTTGGGCGCTTCGGTTGCGCTTCCTTGGTTGTACGGCGGTGAGCACCGCTTGGCCGTGCGGACAGAAAGTTTTGCGTCTTTGACAACCCCCGGGGTTGGGCGTGGGTCTTGGTGGGTGTGACGACCGTAATGAAGCACCGACCGGCCGGGGCGGCGAGCGGCGCGGAGCACGAGTTCCGGGTTTTCGTCCAGGGAATCGCCGCATCGCTGCACCGCACGGCCTACCTGCTGTGCGGGGACTGGTACCTGGCCGACGACCTGGTCCAGGAGGCCCTCGCGAGGGCCTACAGCCACTGGCGCAAGGTCCAGCGGGCCGACAACCCGTCCGCGTACGTGCGACGCATCCTGATCAACGAATCCCGGCGCAGCTGGCGCCGGAACCGGACCGTTGCGGCCCCGCCGGCCGACTTCGCCGTTGCGGACATGTCCGACGGCGTGGTGAACCGGGCCGACCTGATCCAGGCGTTGCAGTCGCTGCCCGCACGACAGCGGGCAACCGTTGTCCTGCGGTTCCTCGAGGGGCTGAGCGAGCGGGAGACCGCCAAAGCCCTCGGCTGCAGCGAAGGCACCGTCAAGAGCCAGACGAGCCGGGCGTTGATCAAGCTCAAGTCCGTCCTGAACCAGGGAGACAACTGATCATGTCCTACGACACCGAGGAACGCCTCAGCACCGCACTGCGCGGCATCGCCGGGGACCGGCCGTACGCGCCCGACCTCGACCGGATCGAGAACCGCGGCCGGAAGTTGAAGCACCGCCGGCTGGCCTGGCGGGTGACCGCGGGCAGCACCTTCGCGGTCGCCGCGATCGCCGCGGTCGCGGTGGCCACCACCGGAAGCGGAACCCAGGCCCCAGCACCCCAGTTGGCCGCGCCGAAGCCGGCGACGACGAGCGCACCGGCCGAGGCTCCGCTGGTGAAGCTGGTCGGCAACCTGACCACCGCGCCGCAGCCCGCGGGCGACGCGACGCTGCTGCTGCGGGACCAGCGGTACGACGACGGGCTCAAGGTCGATGTCTGGGACCTGCACGCCGACAACGGCGACTACTACTTCGCCAAGACCAAGGGCGCTCTCCCGGCCCAGGTGAAGGGCGGGCACAAGCGGAACGAGGACGCGTTCGGCCGCAAGAACGCGGTCGCGGCGGCGAAGCTCGCGGCCAAGGGTGATCTGAACGAGGCCCGCAAGAAGATGGCGCTCGCCTACCTGCCGAAGAACCCGGAGGTCAAGCCGACCATCGAGGCACCCGGCGTCGCCGCGCCGGAGGTGACCAACACCAAGGTCCCCAAGGAGATCCGGGAAGCCTCCAGGATCAACAAGACCGACAACTGGGTCTGGAACAACTCGATGGACGCGCTGCGGGACGGTGCCGGCGACCCGCTGGTCCGGGCCGGCGTGCTGCGTCTGCTGGGCCAGATGCCCGAGGTCAAGGTCAAGTCCGCCACGATCGGCAACCAGCCCGTCCTCGTCCTGACCGCGGGCTCGCCGGCCACCGTCGCCAGCGAGAGCCTCACCGTCAATGCCGACAACGGCATGCCGATCAAGTACGCGTCCGATGGCGTCGCCGTCAATTACACGGTGTCTCGCGTGACCATCGCGGACGTCGCCAAGGGCAAGTTCTGATCTGCAACGCTCGACGCCAGCATCGGCCCGTCCGCCGGTGCTGGCGTCTTCACACTTGAGCTCTTCAGGCGCCCTTGGCCGTCTTGCCGTAGCCGTCGCCGCTTCCGTTGTCGGCAGCGGCCGGCTTCTCGTCGGCCGGCTTCTCGTAGCCCGCGTCAGACCCGTTGTCAGCCCCGTTGTCGCCGGCGGCCGGCTTGTGGTGGTGGTGCTTCTTCGGGGGCACGTTGACGATGATCACCGTGTCGTGGTCGTGGTGCCGGTGGCCCCCGAAGAACGGGAAGTCGTCGTCATCGGCGAACGGGAAGTCGTCGTCGAAGAAACCGTCATCCTCGAAGAATGCGCCGGAGCCGAAGCCCGGCCCGTCGCACGGACGGTGACTCCCGGCTGCCTGGGCAGCGGTTGCCGGCAGGAGAAGTGCCGCCGCGGCCACCGCGCCGGCGAAGAACGTCTTGGTCAGGATTGACGACATGCTGCAACTCTTCTCAACTCGACGAATGAACGCTTAATCGTCCAGCCCGCTAAACGATCATGAGTTGTCGAAGGTGCGCGATGGAAACTCGTCGTCACCACAACGATAAGACGACTGTAACTCTTTCGAGGTCAATCGGGGTATTAGTGGTTCGCCGTGCAGCCGCCGGGGGTAATAGGGCGGCAAACCCCGTCCGGCTCAGTCCCGCAGCGGCTCGGAGGAACGTCTGTCCTGGTCGTGCCGATCGATCGGGTTCGGCACGCCGGTCGCCGGCCGGGTATTGCGGGCGGCGAGGACGAACAGTGAGTGATAGCCCTGGTTGTAGCCCTCCCGGAACGACTGATCCCGGTCCATGCTGTGCTTGTACCACTGATGGACTCGCCCGCCGCCGTAGGCGCAGAGCACCAGCACCAGGGCATAGGAAATGATCTGAAAAGCGCTGCTTCCGGCGGTCGACACTCGACTAGCTTAAGGCGCTTAATGATATGCGGTAATGCCGTATCCGGCATCTGCTCATGACTTTCGTGCGGCTGTTTCCGCCGATCATCCCAGCGTTTTCGAGGGCATCTGAAGGCCCATCGCACAACAAAGGGTGGCCCATCCCGGGTCGCGGAGGATGGGCCACCCTGACGTCCGATTCAGCGAGGGAGGCGGCCGCTTCCTCGGACGTTACAGAAAAGTCTTCTATTTCCTGGTGGTCAGCACGCGTTCCTCGCGCCGCGGGTAGAGCACCGACCGATCGGACGAGGCCGCCTGACCCTGCGCATGCCGCCCACGGAAGCGAGCGCGGGTGTGGGCAACGGACGAGATGCCGGTCGCGCTCTGCTCGGCGTCGGCCGCGCCCTCCTTCATGATCATGCTGAGGATCGACGACGAGGCCTTGTCATATCCGCGGCGATACGCCTCATCCCGTTCCAGGCCATCCTTGTGCCACTGATGGATCCGCCCAAGGGCATAGCCGCTGGATACAAGAATGCCTAACGTGAGCGTGATGTAGAGGAGGTAGTTTCCGGGGGCGGTCATCATTCACCTGCTACGTCATTCCGTATGTGCTGGCGTGTTTTTTTGACCGAGGGCTCTCACAAGTCGGATCGGAGAGCCCCCGGGTGGTTCGCGTTGCGATTCACGGCCCCGCCGGCACTGCTGTCGGTTAAGGGTGACCGTTAGGGGGGATCGGCCCCGTCGCTTCGCGTTCCGCTTCTTGCATGTTGAGAAACTCGCTGCCGACGACATACGACTTCGGTCGCCGGTCCGCCGTTGGTGACGAACGGGCGGTCGCGATTGGCCGACCGGCCGAGAGCGGTCGTCGGCTGCTATCCGAATGCCGCGGTGTCCGAACCGGCGGACCATCCGGCCTCCAGCCCGACGATGATCTGATGCTCGGCCACGTCCAGGTAGCTCGCGACCTCGTCGACCGTGGGCGATCGCCGAAGGCGTGCGAAAAGGACGCTCTCGGCGGTCGCAATCGCCAGCTGGAGCCCCAGGAACCGCCGCCCCGATTCCGGCCACTTCCGGAACCGTTCCCGCCGGAGCCGGCGCAGCGCCCGGATGACCAGCGGAACGGCCAACGAGGTGAGTTCCGGCCCGCGCGCACCGAGGCGCTCGACGATGAGGATCACCTCGATCGCCGCCCGGACCATCCCCTCATCGCTGTCCCCGGCCGGCGCGAAGCGTGCCGCGAGCTGCTGGGCGAGCGGTCGCCACCGTTCACCGGCGTGGCCGAGCTCGGGACTGCGCCGATCTTCGGTGAGGTTGACTTCTCGCATGGCTCGGCTCCCTCGGGTCTGTTCGGATACTGGCTCGCTCGCCGTGGACCCTCACCTCATTAAACCGAGCAATACATACCGGGGAATTCAGCGGTACGCATCGTTGCGTCTAACCATAAGCATTAATCCCCGCCGGGCAGATTCCGGCGCAACAGCCCATCGTGAGGTCGAAGTTCCACGGTCGGGCGGCTTGACCGACGGACTCGATCGCCCGTTCGGAATGCGGCATCACCTGTTCGGCCGAGGGCACCCGTAGGCTGCCTATTGGGCAGCGCGTTAATTCGACGCTGAAAGGCTGAATTTAATGTGAACAAGGTGATCGACTTTGCGATATATGGGCGATTTTGCCAGCATTCGCGCCGGGACACTGTCGCTCCCATTCGCCGATCCGAAAGGTACTCGCGCATGTACCCCGCGCAATCCGTCTACTCAGCGACCAGGTGGAGGACCGTCCGTGTCGCCTGAGAGCTTCTTCGTCCGGCGCGGCTGGCTGGCCCTCGCGCCGATCCTCGGAACCATTGCCCTCGTCCTGGCCGTTGCGACGCGGTACGTGCATCACCTGATCTCCGGCCCGGCCATTCTCGCCGCCTGGTGGATCGGCAACGCGATGCTGCTGCTCTTCGTTCTCGCCTTCCTCAAAGGTCGCCGGATTCGTCGCCAGCCGATGGCGACCGGGCGCATCGTCGCGATTGTCGCGGCTCACGAGCAGGACACCGATGATCTGACCGCCTGCATCTGGTCGATCCTCAATCAGCGCGGCGTCGAGGTGGACGAGGTGCACGTGGTCGATGACGGATCGACCCAACGGCCGGTACAACCGTTCGCGCATCCCCGAATCCGCTGGCACCGCACGAAGAATTCCGGTGGGCACGCCGCCGCGGGCTACGTCCTCGACCGGCTCCAGCCGGGCGACTGGGATTTCGTTCTGATCCTCGACGCCGACTACGTGCTCGAGCCGCGCGCGATGGCACGTCAGCTCAAGGCATTCTCCCGGCCGGGGATCGCCGCGACGATCGGGAAGGTGATCGCCCGCAATCCTCGGCCGAACCTTCTCACCCGGATCGCCGACCTGAACCTCGGCACCTCCGCCGCCATGCCGGCAGCGAGGCGGTCGCCGGCGCACCTGATCAAGCTCGTTTCCGGCATGCCGGTCATCTACCGCGCCGGCCTCCCCTTTCAACACCGCCGGCGCTTCCTCGCCGGAGGCGGCCACGACGATTACTGCCGCCTGGCCATCGACGCCGCCCTCGAAGGTGAGGTCGTCGCGGTGAGCAACGCGATCGCGTCGGCCCCGGCGGCCGCCGACGCCCGCACCGCCTATCGCCGGCGGCTGGCCTGGTCGGCATTGTGGTGGCGCACGGTGTGGCAGGGATCGACCCGCGCGGGCTGGCGCCGTGGCGGGATCTGCCGTTTGCTGGCGCTGACGCACCTGGTCGTCATCCCGGTGGCAACCGCGTACGCGGTCGTCGCGATCGCGGTGAGCGTCTGGCGCGACGGCCCACAATGGCCGGCGATCACCATCTACGCAGCGTTCTACCTGCTGATGCGGTACGCCGCGGCAGCTCTCCATCTGATGGGCCGCCCCGCGGCAAGCCGCCGGCGAAAGATCTGGACGTGGCTTCTGCTGACGCCGGCCGAGGCGGCGGTCAACCTGATGCTCGTCATTCCGATCAAGTACGGCGCCCTGATCGCACTGTGCGTGCACGGATGGCGGGCGCGACTCGATCACAAACCCGCACCGTTGGCGCAGCTCGGCTCGGTTTACTACAGCGGCTATCTGCCCGACGTCAACGGATCATGATCCGGGGTCCCGCCACCGCGCCGGAGGATCACCGCACTCATCCCGCATTGGATCATGGAGGCTGTTGTGAGTGAGAATCAGACAGTGGAGCGCGTGAAGGTAACGCGCCACAGCGCCGTCGGCAGCGCGAGCGTCGTGCACTCGGTGACCTCGATGCCGGAGATTGTGCTGGTGCCACCGCCGGAAACATCGGCAGCCGCGGCGGACCCGGCGATGTCGCCCGACGAGGCGCTTCAAGTCCTGGCGCTGGCCCAGCGCACGGCCGAGAACCACATCACCGCGGCCAATCGCCATGCGCAGACGGTCCGGTCCGAAGCGGCGACCTCGGCCGAACAGATTCGCGTCGACGCCCATCTGTACGCCGACAAGGTTCACGGCGAGGCGGACCGGTTCCTGGACGAGGCTCGGGCCGCCGCCGGCCTGCTCCGGCGCGACGCCGATGCGCAGGCCGATGACATCCGGCGGCAGGCGACATCGGCGCTCGCCGACGCACGTGCCGAGGCCGAACGGATCGTGGCGGACGGGCGCGACCGGGCCGACCAGCTGGATCTTCGGGCGCGGCAGCGTTACGAGGATGCCGTCGGCAGCCTGGAGATCAAGCGTGAGGCACTGCAGAAGCAGATCGAAACGCTGGTCATCTTCGATGCCGACTACCGGCACCGGCTTGCCTCGTTCATGCACACCCAGCTGCGCGTGCTCTGGGGGGAACGGGTCGAATCCGGTCCGGAGCAAGAGGATCAAGCCCAGCTGCCCGGCGGACCGGTTGATTCCTCCGACGAAATCTGAGCAAGCCCAAAACTTGAAGCGTCTGAGCCGCGGGATCTCGCGGCTCAGACGCTTCAGTCATTACCAGGCGCGCGGTCGTGACCGACGATCACGGCCGCGGACGATGGCGCCGGCGTAAGTCGATCTCTCGCCAGTTGTCCGGGATCTGCGCGATGAAGAAGGTCTGGACAGGGTCAAGGACGCCGGCGGATGCGAGCGTCTTCTGCTCACGAATCCACCTCCGGGTATCCGTACGCAGACGTTGCGCTCGAGCACGAGCGACCGGGTCGAGCGGGTCGCTGTACGGGTGGTCGCTCTCCAGCAGCGCCAGCGCTGCCCGGTAGGCCGCCCGCCACCGGGCGGGGAGAGCGATATTGCGGTGTTCGGTGAGCGTGTTGCTGTATTCCATGCGTCTGGTCCTCGTCGCGTGTCTGCGTTCCCGGCAGTCCGGCCGCACCCCAGCCGAAGCCCGCCAGTCCGGGATGCACCCGAATCAGTTAGAGATATCCCCCCGATTGCGCGCTGTCCGGAGATCGTTGACGTCGCCGGAGCTCCTGGCTGCGCGGCCGGCTAGGCGGGCCCTGACCTGGTCAGGCGTGATCGCTGCGGCACGACACAGCTTCTGCCCGCGACCGGGCGCTGCCCGCGTGGACCACCGGTGATTACTCGCTCCGCATGGCTTCCGGCCGACGCCACAAATTTACTGTCCACAATGTATAGATCGGGAGCGGGGTGAGTGCGGCCGATTGGCCATGCGTTTCTTGGCATTCCATAAACATGCCAGAAAGACCTGTGCCGCCATACCGATCTATTCCCGCCGTCAGGCCACCGCTATCAGTGCGCCAGGCGTAAGGCAATGGGGGACAAAAGCGGATATGCAATCCATTCGAGGTAACACCTACGAAACTTAACCGTCGCTTGGTCAGCCATTGCCATGAGTTCGGCGCCGCGGGCACTCCACATGGGGCAGCGCGATCGACGTGATCAGTCAGACGTATCGGCCGTTCGCACTACGCCGAACGAGTAGTCGTGCCGTTACGGAGAGCAAAAACCAGGCGTTTAGGGCCGTCAAACACGATTCCGCCTCGCATCGGGGACGAATCCGACTTAACGCTATTAAGCCCACCAAAAGCGTCGACCGAACGGTTAATCGTGAGCGGTCGTACCGCCGACGACCGCCGTAGCGCCAGCCGGGTTTTCCCTTTCGAAATGCACCGTGAAACACCGCATGAAAGGAACCTCGATGAAAAAGCTCACCCGGATCCTGACCATGGGCGGCTTTGGTCTGCTCGCCGCCCTGGCAACCGCCGGGCCGGCTTCGGCGGCACCCCAGGGCGGTCACCAGGAAAACAGGCCGGCGGGAGCCAACCGCGTCGAGTGGCGGTCGGGCGATCAGGTCGTCGGCTTCTACCGGACGCTGGGCTCCTGCGAGCTCGCTGGTAGCTTCGGCGAGCGGGCCGGCAACTGGGACGACCACCTGTGCAGCCCGGTTCGGGTCGGCGTGCGTCGCGGCGCGTGGGCCCTGCAGGTCGCCAGCGACGACAACTGGGACCGGATCGGCTTCGGCGTGCCGTTCGGCGCCATCGGCCACTTCCCGGGCCAGTTCCGGCCGATGTGGCCGGGCGCCTTCCGGCCCGGCCAGTTCGGTCGCCCGTTCCCGGGCCGTCCGGGCCCGGGTCGTCCGTTCCCGGGTCGCCCCGGCCCGATTCGCCCGGGTCAGCCCGGCCCGGTTGTCGTGCAGCCTGGTCCGGTTGCCGGTCAGCCCGGCCCGGTCCGCCCGAACGGGCCGACCGGCCCGATTCGCCCCCGCATCGCGCCGACCACTGCGGCACCGGCCGCCGGTCACTGATTTTCGGGACCTGACGCGCGAACAATAAACGGCATTTAAATCAGGGGGAATATCGCCGAAATCCCAATAGCATTAAAAACTTCATGGGGTCTCAGTGGTACCGCCGGGCTTGCCGTGCCCGGCGGTACCACTTTTTTGTCAGCGAATAACTACCCGTAAATGCGGCGGCGAGCGACCTCGGCGAGGGTTACCGCGGCCGCGACGCTCGCGTTCAGGGACTCCATGTCGGAGACCATCGGGATGCTCACGCGCAGGTCACAGGTCTCGCCCACCAGGCGGGAAAGACCACGGCCCTCCGAGCCGACCACGACCAGCAGCGGGCCGACGGCGGCCTCCAGCTGGTAGAGGTCGGTATCGCCGTCGGCGTCGAGGCCGATCGCGGTGAAGCCTTCCTTCTGCGCCTGCTTGACGGCCCGGGTCAGGTTGACCACCTGGGAGACCGGGACGCGGGCGGCGGCGCCGGCGCTGGTGCGCCAGGCCGTGGCGGTGATGCCGGCGGCGCGGCGCTCGGTCATGAAGACGCCGTGCCCACCGAAGGCGGCCACCGAGCGGATCACGGCGCCGAGGTTGCGCGGGTCGGTGATGCCGTCGAGGGCCACCAGCAACGGGGCGGTCTGTTCGAGGGACGCCGCGAGCAGGTCGTCGAAGTTCTCGTACGCGAACGGCGGCACCTGCAGGCCGATGCCCTGGTGCAGCACGCCCCCGGTCATCCGGTCGAGCTCCTGCCGCCCGATGTCCAGGATCGGGATGCCCCGGTCGCCGGCGGTACGGACGATCTCGTTGACCCGGTCGTCGATGTCGATGCCCTGCGCGACGTACAGCGCCGTCGCCGGCACCAGCGCACGCAGCGCCTCGACCACCGGGTTGCGGCCGAGCAGCAGCTCGGGCCCTTCCTTGGTCGGGTTGGAGCGACGCCCCGGCGCGACCCGCGGCCCGGTGCGGAACTGGCCGCCCCGGCCACGCTGCGGCGCGGACGGACGCCCGGGGGTGCCCCGGCCGCCTCCACGACCCCAGGTGGTGTCCTTGGAGCCGGGCTGACCGATCTTGGGCGCACGCCCCTCAGCCGCCGCGGCCTTGCGCTCTTTGTCCTGCTTGCGAGCGGTCTTCTCGGGCAGTTTCTCGGTGCCCGAGTAGCCCTTGTGCCAGGGACGTTCGTCGGCCGGCAGGGTCTTGCCCCGGCCCTTCAGAGTGTCCCGGCGCTTGCCTCCGGAGCCCTTGACCGCGCCCTTCTTGGAAACGACTCTCTTGCTGACATTGCGGGAGTTACCCGGCATCAGTGCTCTCCTACCGTCCAGCGCGGCCCGGCCGGAGTGTCCTCCACCTGAATTCCCGCGTTCTTGAGCTGATCACGGACCGAGTCGGCAGCCGACCAGTCCTTTCGTGCCCGCGCCTGCGCCCGCTGTTCGAGCGCCAGCTTCACCAGGACGTCCACCACCGGCTTGAGGTCGTTCTTGACCGTGCCGCCGGACCACGCCGCATCGAGCGGGTCGAGGCCGAGCACGCCCAGCATCGCGCGGACCGCGGTAAGCGCTCCCCGAATGCCAGGCTCGTCGCTCTCGGCGAGCGCGGTGTTGCCCTCGCGGATGGTGTCGTGCACGACCGCGAGCGCGGCCGACGTGTTGAGGTCGTCGTTCATTGCCGCGGCGAACGCCGGCGGCACATCCTTGGGCCGGCCCGGCCCGACGATCTCGGCGGCCCGCTGCACAAAACCTTCGATCCGGCGGTACGCCACCGCGGCCTCACGCAGCGCATCGTCGGAGTAGTCGATGCGAGACCGATAATGCGGGGTGCCGAAGTAATAACGCAACTCGACCAGGCGGATGCCCATCGCCTGCACCGCGGCGACGTCGATGACGTTGCCCAGCGACTTGCTCATCTTGGCTTCGCCGAGGTTGAGCAGCGCGTTGTGCACCCAGTAACGAGCGAACGGCAGGCCGGCCGACCGGGACTGCGCGATCTCGTTCTCGTGGTGCGGGAAGGTCAGGTCGAGGCCGCCACCGTGGATGTCGAACTCGTCACCGAGGTAGCGCCGGGCCATCGCCGAGCACTCGATGTGCCAGCCGGGACGGCCACGACCCCACGGCGACGGCCAAGAGGCGTCGGCCGGTTCGTCAGCCTTGACGCCCTTCCACAGCGCGAAGTCGCGGTAGTCCCGCTTGTCCGGCTCGCCGCCGTTGGTCGGCGGGCGCATGTCGTCCGGGTTCTGGCCGGACAAAGCGCCATATTCTGAATACGACGGCACGTCGAAGTAGACGTCGCCGCTGCCACCGGCGGCCGGGTAGGCGTGGCCCAGCTCGATGAGCGAGCTGATCAGCTCGTGCATCTCCGGGATGTGCCCCGTGGCGAGCGGCTCATAGGTCGGGGGCAGCATGTTGAGGCCGCGGTAGTCGGCGTCGAGCACGAGCTTGTTCGCATAAGCAATCGCCCAGAACGGCCGGCCCTGCGCATGCGACTTGTCGAGGATCTTGTCGTCGACGTCGGTGACGTTACGGACGAAGGTCACGTCGTGGTTGGTGTGCAGCAGCCACCGGCGCAACACGTCGTAGTTGACCCCGGAGCGCAGATGCCCGATATGCGGCACTGATTGCACGGTGAGACCACACAGGTAGATCCCGACCTGACCGGGCGTCTTCGGGACGAAGTCCCGGACGGATCGGGTCGCAGTGTCGTACAAGCGCAGCGTCACCGTACAAGGGTACCGACCTCGCCCAATCGTGGTTATCCACAGGTCTCCCACGAGCGACCCGCCCTCGGGCCAAACTGCTACCCGTGGCCACGCCGCCACGCCGCCCAGCCGCACTCACCGGCCGAGTCTTCCGCGGCGGCGAGGCTGTCCAGCGCGGCTTGATAACCGCGGATGCCCTGCCCAGCAGCGCGTGGATACGACTACGGCACGACGTGTACGCGGACGCCACCCTCACTCGCGGGTTACGGGCGGGTCATCCGGAGGACGTCCAGGGCCTCGTCTAGCTGCTTCTCCGTCAGCTTTCCTGAGTCTAGGTGGCCGCGTTCGATCACCACCTCGCGGATGGTGCGGTTGGTGGCCAGGGCCGACTTGGCGATGGCGGCGGCCTCGTCGTAACCGAGGTAGCGGTTGAGCGGGGTGACGATCGACGGCGATCCCTCCGCGTAGGCGAGCGCGACCTCGACGTTCGCCTCGAGGCCGGACACGCAGCGGTCGGCGAGCAGCCGGGCCGCGTTGGCCAGCAGGCGGATCGATTCGAGCAGGTTGCGGGCCATCACCGGGAGCATCACGTTGAGCTCGAAGTCGCCCTGGGTGCCGGCGAAGGCGACGGTCGCGTCGTTGCCGATCACCTGCGCGCAGACCTGGCGGACCGCCTCGGGGACGACCGGGTTCACCTTGCCCGGCATGATCGACGAGCCGGGCTGGAGGTCGGGCAGGCGCAGTTCGCGCAGGCCGGCGCGGGGGCCGGAGCCCATCCAGCGGATGTCGTTGACGATCTTGTAGAGGCCCACGGCGATCGTGCGCAGTTGACCGGACGCCTCGACCAGCGCGTCCCGCGCGCCCTGCGCCTCGAAGTGGTTGCGGGCCTCGGTGACCGGCAGGCCGGTGGTCTCGCGCAGCTTCTCGATCACGGCGGCGGCGAACCCGGGCGGGGTGTTGACGCCGGTGCCCACGGCGGTGCCGCCGAGCGGGAGTTCGGCGAGCCGAGGAAGAGAGGCGTTCAGCCGCTCGATGCCGTTGGTCACCTGTTGGGCGTACCCGGAAAATTCTTGACCGAGAGTGACCGGCGTGGCGTCCATCAGATGCGTCCGGCCGCTCTTGACCACCGTCGCCCACTCCTCCGCCTTGGCGGAGAGGGCGCCGGCGAGATGGTCGAGGGACGGGATCAGGGTGCTGACCACCGCCTCCGTGGCGGCCAGATGGATCGACGAGGGGAACACGTCGTTGCTCGACTGCGACGCGTTGACGTGGTCGTTCGGGTGCACCTCCCGGCCCAGGTCGCGGGCGGCGAGGGTGGCGATGACCTCGTTGGCGTTCATGTTCGACGAGGTGCCCGACCCGGTCTGGAACACATCGATCGGGAACTCGTCCTCATAACCCCCGGCGGCGACGTGCGCCGCTGCCTTCGCTATCGCTTCGGCGAGTTCCTTGTCGAGTACGCCGAGGGCCGCGTTCACCTGCGCGGCGGCCCCTTTGATCCGCGCGAGGGCGGCGATGTGGGCCGGCTCCAGGCCACGCCCCGAGATCGGGAAATTCTCCACGGCCCGCTGGGTCTGCGCCCGCCACAGGGCGTCGACCGGCACCCGGACCTCGCCCATCGTGTCGCGCTCTACGCGATAGCCACTCTGCTCGGTAGTCACGACACCATCGTCTCTCGGACTTCGCCGAGCCGCAGATGATCCGCGCCACCCGCGCCGAGCCGCTGCCGCACCCGGGCCTGATCGGGCACGCCCAGGTCGACGTAGGCCGCCAGGGCCAGCGTCCACGACTTGCGAGCCCGCGCCGGGTCCAGCCCGGCCACGCAGTCGGCGACGCCCTCCTCGGCGCGGGCCGCCGTGAACCGCATCCGGGCGCCCTCGGCCCGCTCCAGCACGGTCTCCCAGAGCTGCCGCGCACCCGCCAGGTCGCCCGCGGCCTGGCGAGTCTCCGCATACTCGGCCAGGCAGTCGATCTCGTGCCGCCGGTCGGCGATCCGCCCGGCGCCGGCCAGCGCGGCTTCGTGCTCGGCGATCGCCTCCGGGTAGCGCCCCTCGCTGCGCAGCAGATTGCCCAGCTCGTTGTGCACATCGGACTCGACGTCGAAGTTCCCGATGCGTTGCGCCAGCCGCAGGGCCACCGCCAGGTAACGATGCGCGCCGGCGGTGATGCCGAGCGACCGCCGGATCCGCTGGATCTTCATCAGTGACATGGCCACGACGCCGTCGTCCCGGTGGTCGATCGCGGCGAGCAGGGCGAGCCGGCGGTAGTGCAGCGCGTCGGCATGCCGCCCGAGCCGCTCGTTGCCCTCGCTCAGATAGCTCAGCGGCGCGCGGGACCGGGTGCGGTCACCGGCGAGGGCGGACGCCCGCCGGGCGGCATGGGCGGCCTCGATGCTCTCGGTGAACTGGCCGAGCGCGTCGTAGACGCCGGCGAGATTGCCGAGCGCGGTCGCGGCGGCGCGGGTCTGCCCCAGCTCCTGCCGCAGCCGGACCGACCGTTTGAGCAGCTCGAGCGCGCGCTCGAAATCGGCGGCCCGCACGCACACCGAGGCGAGGTAGTTGGCGGTGACGGCGATCCCGGCCCGGTCGCTGCTGTTCGCCATGATGGACATGATGCGTTCCAGCAGCGTCCGCAGGTCGTCGCTGGCGCCCCGATAGAACAGGTGCCACCACGCCGCGCGGCCGATCCACCAGGCATATTCCGGGCGGCCGGTGGCCGGGGCGGCCTCCGCGTAGGCGGCCAGGTGCGGCCGCTGCATCTCGATCCGCAGCTCCGGGTCGGCGATCGCGGCGACCAGTTCGGGCCGCAGCGGGGCCGGCGAGCCGAGATCCCGATAGAGCACCACCCGATACGACTCCGGCACCGACCGCGCCACCGCGTGCGTCTGCAGGTCGAGCACCCCGATCAGCGCCGCCCGCCGCTCGTCCTCGGTCAGCTCGGTCGCGGCGAGCGTGCCGGCGAACTCGCGCAACAGGTCGTGCAGCCGGTACCACCCCGGTGACGGCTCCTCGACCAGGTGCAGGTCGATCAGGTCGTCCATCGCGTCCTGGGCGTCGTCGAGCGGGAGCCCGCACAGCGCGGCCACCGCCGGCCCGTCCAGCAACTCCCCGGGGAAAACGCCGAGCAGCCGGAACATCCGTTTCGCCGGCTCGGCCAGCTGCCCGTACGACAGGGCGAACGCGCTGGCCACCGACCGGTCCTCGGCGGCCAGCTCGGGCAGCACCGACTCACCCAGCCGCCGCACCAGGTCGGCCACCCGCCAGCCCGGCCGGTGCGCCAGCCGGGCGCCGGCCAGCCGCAGCGCCAGCGGCAGCCCGCCGCAGCGGCGCACCACCTCGGCGGTGGCGTCCGGTTCCGCGGCCACCCGCTCGCCGGCGATCCGGTCCAGCAGCGCGGTCGCGTCGGCCGGCGTCAGCACCGGCAGCGACTCCGGGTGCGCGCCGTCCAGCCCGATCAGCCGGCGGCGGCTGGTGACCAGGGCGAGCGAGCCCGCGGAGCTCGGCAACAGGTCGGCCAGTTGACTGCTGGAGTACGCGTTGTCCAGCACGATCAGCACCCGCCGCCGGGCCAGCTCGGTGCGCCACATCGTCACCCGGTCGTGCCGGTCGGCCGGGATCAGATCGGGCGGCACGCCGAGCTGCCGCAGCAAGGTAAGCAGCGCCGCGGCCGGCTCGGCCGGTTCGTGTTCGTCGTGCCCGTGCAGGTCGATGAAGAGATGCGCGTCCGGGTAGTCGTCGCCGGCCAGTGCGGCCACGTGCAGGGCCAGGGTGGTCTTGCCGCTGCCGGCCATGCCGTCGATCACGACGACCGCGGGACCGGCGGGGCCGGCCCGGGCGACGGCGCCGAGCAGGCGGGCGACGATCTCTTCGCGGCCGGTGAAGTCCCCGACCGTACGCGGCAGGCTCCGGACGTTCTTGCTGGTGTTTCTCGGCTTGTCCTCGCCGCCCAGCACCTGACGATGCAGGTCCTGAAGCTCGCGGCCCGGCTCGATGCCGATCTCGTCGCGCAACGCCGTGCGCAGCCGGCGGAACTCGGCGAGCGCGTCACCGGTGCGCCCCGCGCCGTGCAAGGCCCGGATGAGCTGGCCGCGCAGCCGCTCCCGCAGCGGGAAGCGTTCGGCCAGGGCGCCCAGCTCGCCGATCAGATCACGGTCGCGGCCGGCCGCAAGCTCCAGCTCGGCCCAGTCCTCGACCGCCGCCGCGTATCGCTCGTCGAGGGCCGCCGCCGCGGTCCGCACCGGCTGGCTGTCCAGACCGACCAGCGCCTCGCCCCGCCACAGGTCGATCGCCCGTCGCAACAACCCGGCGTCCAGTTGGTCTTTCGCTTCGCCGATCAATCGGGTAAAAACCGATGCGTCCAGATCGTCCGGTTCACAGATCAGGCGGTAACCCGCCGGGTCGTGCACGATCGCACCGGCCGGCAGTTGCCGTCGCAGCCGGGACACACAGGTTTGCAGCTGGGCGCGGGCGGTGGTGGGCGGATCGGCGCCCCACAACGCCTCGATCAGCGTCGGCACATCGACGACCCGGCCGACGTGGAGCAGCAACATGGCCAGCAGGACTCGGTCCCGCCCCGCCGTGATCGCCACTCGCTGTCCATCGCCGGTGACGGACAGTGGCCCTAAGATGCGGTAACGCAAGGGAGCCACTCCGATCCGTGAATACCTCGTGGAGCGTACCGAGTCGGTGATAGCGGATCGACAGTGATCTGAGAGCGGCCTGCGGCAGTCTCTTCATGCGTCGCTCCATCGCGGATGTTCTCTATGCATCGCCCCAGCGTGGTGGAGCACACGCGTTACGGGGGATTGATAGCCCGCCCGAGCTGCCCCGCTCGGGCGGGCTGTTCGTATCGCGATGATCACTCTCGGTTGGACGAGCCGCGAACCGGAACGTACCGTCGAGCGGGTTCGGACGTCCCCCGACCAGAAGGATCTTGCATGCGACGCGCCATCCTGGCCGTGATCGCCGGCGCCGCCGTCCTGGCCGCCGGCGCCGCCTGTGACGCAGCTGCCCAGCCCGAAGCCGCCGCCACGTCCGCCACCCCCACGGCCGCCCCGACCACCTCGGCGCCCGACTACTCGGCGAGCACCAAGCAGGTGTGCACCCAGTTGCAGACCCTCTACACGGCGGAGCTGCGCAACTTCGGCACGGCGATGGGCAAGATGGTCACCTACAAGGAGGCCAAGCAGACCGCCGAGGCGGACAAGGCCGAGGCCACCGCGGCCGGGCAGCTCAAGGCCGCGGCCACGAAGATCCGCAAGGAGACCAGCACGGCACTGGACCCCGACTTCATCACCGCCGGCAAGATCTCCGCCTCGAAGCTGGAGAGCAGCGCCACCGACCGCCGCTACTTCGACAAGGTGAAGACGCTGACCGACCTGGACAAGACGGTGCAGGCCCAGTTCGCCGAGTGGCTGAACCCGGTGGCGGGCTACTGCCAGACGGCGTGACTCCACAGCGGACGGCGCTGGGCCGTTTTGTGAAACCCCTAGGCCAGCTCGGGTAACAGCCGCGACCAGGCCTCCTCGCCGGCGCCGGCGATCGGGCCGTCGTCGCCCAGGGCGGCCGGGCGAATCGGGGGCGGGGCCGCGCGGTGCACCTTCATCAGGCCGGCCCGGTAGGCGGCATCGATCTCGTCGGGAACGGCCGACAGCAGGTCGACGCCGATGCCGCCCAGCGTGATCAGGTCGGCGTCGAGGCCGTTGACCAGGCCGGCCATCCCCCGACCCAGCGCGGCGGCCACCTCGCGCACCGCGGCTCGCTCCGGCGGGCCGTCCGAGGCGATCACCCGGCGCGCGTAGGTCACCGGGTCGGGCGGGGCCGGGCGGCCCCGCAGGCGGGCCATCGCGGTGCCGTCCACCGCCGTTCCCCAGCAGCCCCGGGCGCCACAGGGGCAGACGATCGACGGGTCGCCGAACGGCATGTGGCCGAACTCGCCACCGGCCCCTCGCGCGCCGACCAGCATCTTGCCGTGATCGATCACGGCGCCGCCCAGGCCACCCTCGATGCGCAGGTGCAGGGCCACCGCCGCACCGGTTGCCGCACCGCGCGCCGATTCGGCCGCCGCGGCCAGCGACGCGTCATTGCCCGCCACGAAGACCGGGCCCGGCCACAATGCGGTCAGATCGATGTCGTGCCAGCCCAGGCTGCTCGCATCCAGGCGCAGGTCGGGCGAGACGGTGCCGGGCACGGAGACGCCCATCGCGCGCAGCCTCCCGCCGTAGGTGTCGTGCAAGGCGGCGACGGCGGACGTGACGGCCGCGGTGACCGCCTCCCACCCCGAACCGGCGTGCGGGGCGCCCACCGAGGTCAACGCGTTGCCGCCCAGCTCGACCACGTCGATCCGCCAGGCCTCGTGGGTGATCGCGGCCGCCAGCACCAGCGGCCCGGCCGGGTGCGGCACCAGCAGCATGGTCGGGCGGCCCCGGCTTCCGCTCGGCGCGGCCGGGGCCTCGGCCAGCAGGGATGCCTGCGCCAGCCGGCCGACGATCTCGGTGGCCGCGCCGGTGCCGACGCCGAGCAGCCGGGCCGCCTCGGCCCGGGTCACTCCGGGGCGGGCGTGGGCCACTCGGAGCAGCTCGGTTGAGCGCGTCGTCACAGTCGAACCCCTCCTTTTACTCGGATCAAGAGCTTATTCTGCGATAGTGACCCCTTCCGACCGCCCCGCGACCACCCTTGATCGGACTGAAGGCATCCATCGGTCGGCGCTGGCCGTTCTCGGGGCTTCCGCCTTCTGCTACGTCACCGCCGAGACGTTGCCGATCGGCCTGCTTCCGCAGATCGCGACCGGTCTGCACGTCGACGAGGCCGACGTCGGCCTGCTGCTGACCAGTTACGCGGTGGTCGCGGCGCTCAGCACGATCCCGCTCACCGCGCTCACCATGCGGATGCCGCGGCACGTGCTGATCGCGATCACGCTGGTGATCTTCGTGGTTTCCCAGGCCGCGGCGACCGCGGCGCCGAACTTCCTGGTCCTCGGCGGCACCCGGCTGGTCTGCGCGCTCGCGCACGGCGTCTTCTGGTCGATCATCGGGCCGATCACCGCGCGGCTCGCGCCGCCGGGGCAGGCCGGGCGGGCCACCGCGCTGGTCTTCGTCGGCAACTCGCTGGCCATCGTGGCCGGCGTGCCGATCGGCACGGCCATCGGGCAGTGGCTCGGCTGGCGCGTCGCGTTCGGCACGGTCACCGTGGCCGGGGCGGTCTGCGTCCTGCTCCTGCACCGGGTGCTGCCGAAACTCGACCCACTGCCGCACGACCGGGAGACCCGGCTCGGCGCCCAGCTGCGCTCCTCCGTCGCGATCATCCGGGACGGCAAGGTGGCGCTGCTCTGCACGATCACCGGGCTTCTGGTGATCGGCCACTTCGCGGCCTACACCTACATCGCCCCGCTGGCCCGGCGGGACGGCGGATTGCAGGGCTTCGGCCTGAGCGCATTGCTTCTGGGGTACGGCGCGGCCGCACTCATCGCCGGATACGCGGTCGGCCGCTTCGTCGACCGGCGTCCCGGCCCGGCGCTGGTGGTGCTGCTCGGCGTCATGGCGGTGTCGGTGGCCGCGCTGGGCCCGGTGCTCGGCCCGGTCCCGACCGTGGTGGCCACGCTGCTGTGGGGCGGCGCGTTCTGTGCCATCCCGGTGTGCCTGGCCGCGACCGTGCTGCGGATCGCGCCACGAGCGCGGGACGCCGCCTCCGCCGTCTACGTCGTGGCGTTCCAGATCGGCATCGGCGGCGGCGCGTTCGTCGGCGAGCGGCTCACCTCGGCCGGCTACCTGGGCGCGCTGCCGCTGCTCGCGGCCGCCCTGGCGGTGGTCGCCCTGGTCCTGACCGCCACCGCTCGCCGGCTCTTCCCGAGCCGGCTCGAGGAGGCCGACCACCACCCCGCCGAGGCAGAGCTGGCCGGCGTCCCCGCACACTGATCGGTCCGGGCGAGCCCGGAGCCCGGCCACCGAGCGGGCGGCCGGTCGAGCGGTCACTAGGCGAGCTGGTCGAGGGCTGTCTCGGCGGCGGCCAGGAACGCGTCGTTCTCCTCCGCGGTGCCGATGGTCACCCGTACGCCATCGGGTGGGAAAGGCCGGACGATGACGCCGCGCCCCTCGCAGATCGCGCCGAAGGGCGCGGCCTTGTCGCCCAGCGGGAGCCAGACGAAGTTGGCCTGGCTCTCCGGGACGTCGACGGTCAGCTTGCGCAGCGCCTCCGTCACCCGGGCCCGCTCGGCGACGACCAGCGCGCAGCGGCGCTTGACCTCGTCTTCTTGCTGAAGGGCGGCGAGCGCGGCGGCCTGCGCGACCATGCTGGTGGAGAACGGGGTGAGCACCTTGCGGAACGCGGCGGCTACCTCGGGCTGCGCGACCAGGTAGCCCATCCGCAGACCGGCCAGGCCCCACGCCTTGGACATGGTGCGCAGCACGACCACGTTGGGGCGATCGGCGTAGGTGTCGATCGCGTCCGGCACGTCGGGGTCGGTGACCAGCTCGCGGTACGCCTCGTCGAGCACCACCAGCACGTCCGACGGCACCTCGGCAAGAAACCGGTCGAGCTCCGCCTTGCGCACCGCCGTGCCGGTCGGGTTGTTCGGGTTGCAGACGATCACCAGGCGGGTCGCGTCGGTGATCGCGTCGGCCATGGCCGGCAGGTCGTGGCCGTGGTCCGCGGTGTTGGGCACCCGCACACTGGTGGCGCCCACGCCGGCCGAGATGATCGGGTAGGCCTCGAACGAGCGCCACGAGTAGACCATCTCGTCGCCGGGCAGGCAGGTCGCCTTGACCAGGATCTCGGCGAGGGCGACGGAGCCACAGCCGGTGACGATCCGGTCGGCGGCCACTCCGTAGCGTGCGGCGAGCGCGTCACGCAGCGCCACCACCCCCATGTCCGGGTAACGGTGCGACTGCAGCATCGTCTCGGTGACCGCCTCGACCACGCCGGGCAGCGGGCCGTAGGGAACCTCGTTCGACGCGAGCTTGATCGCCTCGGCGATGCCCAGCTCCCGGGTGAGGTCAGCCAGGCTGCGGCCCGGCACGTAGGCGGGCAGCGAATCGAGGTCAGCGCGAGTGAGCCGAGTCATCAGAAGACTGCCCTTCAGTCTGGTCAGGGGTGGTGGGCGGGGCGGTTGGATGGGCCTTCCGCGGAGCCGGAACCGGTTGCTGGTAGTCGGGTGGCAGCGCGACCACGACCGTGCGCGCCGTCTTGTCGTGGAACGCCTGCCGCAGCTTCTGGTCGAACAGCGGCGAGACCGAGTCGATCAGTTGCATGACCAGGCCGAACCCGGCACAACCCCAGGCCGGGGTCCACAGGCCGAGCCGGGCCCAGCGGCCGAACGCCCGGCCGAAGCCGAGCGGCTCGGTGTTCTCCACCGAGACCACCTTGATCCGCATCAGGCGCTTGCCGAGGGTCTGCCCGCTGCTCGCGGTGGCCGGCGCCTCGTAGAGCAACCAGAGCAGGGTCGCGACGATCAACATCACCCAGAGCAACGCTTCGGTACGGCCGGAAGCCGGCTGCACGTCGAACGCGTTGCCGTTCTCGGCCGCGTCCATGCTGGCCCGGAACGTGGGCCGGAACTCCTGCCAGAACTGGTAGGCGAAGTAACCGTTGACGACGACGTTGAGCACCAGCACGGCCAGGATGTCGAGCAGCCGCGCGACCAGGCGCGGGCCGAGCCCGGCGAGCGCAAAGCCGTGCGGCCGGGCTACAACCGGGTAGGGCGTGTAGTTCCACCCGGGCGGCGGCTGCTGTCCCGGCTGCATCTGCCCAGGCGGAGGCGGCTGCCAACCCGACGGCGGCTGCCAACCCGGCGGGGGCTGCCACCCAGGTGGGGGCTGCCAGCCAGGTGGGGGCTGCCAGCCAGGTGGGGGCTGCCAGCCAGGTGGGGGCTGCCAGCCGGGCGGCGGGGGTGGCATCGGGCCCCAGCCCGGCGGCGGGGCCTGCTGTTGCTGCGGCGGCGGTGCCCAGGCCTGAGGCGGCGCGGCGGTCACCGGAGCCGCCGGCGAGGCCGGCTCGGCGGGCGCGGGTGGCGGCGGCTCCTCGGCCGGTGGCGGTCCGTCCGGCGGGACCGCGTCGGCCGGGATTGCCTTGCCGATCCAGCCCTCACCGTCCCAGTAGCGCTGGGTCGTGGGGTCGGCCGGATCCTTGTACCAGCCGGCGGGCAACGAGCTCATGCGGAAACCTTAACCACCACGGTCCCGGCCACCTTGTCGTGCAGGGCCTGCTGGTAAGGCTTGTCCCAGAGTTGCCACAGTCCGTCGAGCTCGCGGAGGAACGGCACGAAGGCGCCGCAGACGTGCTCGATGAGGTAACGCTTGGCAGCCATCCCCCGGGTGAGCCGGGCGCCGGGCTCCAGCGGAATGATGCGGATCTTCAGGGCCTTCTTGCCGATCGTCTGCCCGCTGCGATGCATGTACTCCACCGCGTACAGGTAATAAAGGGCCATCACGACGACGATCCAGGCGGCCTCGAAGATCAGCAGCGGGCCGAAGAAGTCGGCGAACATCCGGTTCGGGGTGGCGTCGTTGGCGTAGGTGTCCAGATCCGGCAGCGAACGGAACACCAGGAAGAGGGCGGGCACGGCGAGCACGAGACTCACGGCCCCGAGAATCACAAGATCGATGACGTACGCGGCCAGACGCGTACCGAAATCGGCGAGCGGCAGACCGCCCGGGCTCATCGGCGGTGGCGGCCGCATGGGCTGGTAGAAGTAGCCCGGTGGCAGGGGCGGGTAACCGGGCGGCACCGCCGGTGGGTAATAACCCGGCGGCGGCGGCCCGTACCCCGGAGGCTGAGTCACGCGGAGAGTGTTACAGATTCCCGCGGAGTTCCTGCTCCCGCTCGATCGCCTCGAACAGGGCCTTGAAGTTGCCCTTGCCGAAACCGAGCGACCCGTGCCGCTCGATCAGCTCGAAGAAGACCGTCGGCCGGTCCTGCACCGGCTTGGTGAAGATCTGCAGCAGGTAACCGTCCTCGTCCCGGTCGACCAGGATCTTCCGCGCCTTCAGCTCCTCGATCGGCGCGCGAACTTCCCCGATGCGAGCGCGCAGCTCAGGGTCGTCGTAGTACGAGTCGGGCGTGTCCAGGAAGTCGACGCCGGCCGCGCGCATGGCGTCCACGCTGCGGATGATGTCGTTGGTGGCGATCGCGATGTGCTGCGCGCCCGGCCCGCCGTAGAACTCGAGGTACTCGTCGATCTGCGACTTGCGCTTGGAGACGGCCGGCTCGTTCAGCGGGAACTTGACCTTGCGGTGGCCGTCCGCGACGACCTTGGACATCAGCGCCGAGTAGTCGGTGGCGATGTCGTCACCGATGAACTCGGCCATGTTGGTGAAGCCCATGACCCGGCCGTAGAACTCGACCCACTCGTCCATCTTGCCGAGCTCGACGTTGCCGACCACGTGGTCGACGGCCTGGAAGTAACGCTTGGCCGGCGGGGTGACGATCGGGTCGCGGGTGACGAAGCCGGGCAGGAACGGCCCGTCGTACTTCGAGCGGTCGACCAGCGAGTGGATGGTGTCGCCGTAGGTGGCGATCGCGGCGATCCGGACCGTGCCGTGCTCGTCGCTGAGGTCGTGCGGCTCGGTGACGCCGCGCGCGCCCGCGTTGATCGCGTGCAGGTAGGCGGCGTCCACGTCGGGCACCTCGATCGCGATGTCGGCGATGCCGTCGCTGTGCTTGGTGACGTGGTCGGCGCCGGGCGCGCCGGCGTGCACCGCACCGGTGATCAGGAACCGGGCCGAGCCGCTGACCAGCACGTATTCGGCGTGGTCGCGGTAGCCCTGCTCGGGGCCGCGATAGGCGACACAGGTCATCCCGAAGGCGGTCGAGTAGAAGTGGGCGGTCTGCTTGGCGTTGCCCACGAGGAATTGGAGGTAGTCGACGCCCTTGACGGGAAAGACGTCGGTTGTACGGGTCTCGTGCGCCATCATCTGCGTCATGAAGTGAGGCTGCCCGCGGCCTCCGGGCTGGGCAACAGTTACGTTTTACGCTGAGCACTGTGCGCAACTCGTACGGTAACTTGCCGTTGTGACTATGCAATCTGTCCAGCTCGATGCTCTTGACGCGCGACTGGTGGAGATGCTCACGGACGAGCCGCGCATCGGCGTACTGGAGCTGTCTCGGCGTCTCTTGGTCGCTCGCGGAACCGTTCAGGCCCGGCTGGACAAGCTGATCGCGCGGGGCGCGATCAAAAGCTTCGGGCCCGAGGTCAGTCCCGAAGCCATCGGCTTCGGGGTGATGAGCTTCGTGACTTTGGAGATCAGCCAGCGGTACGGGCATGGCGCGGTGGCCGCACACCTGGCCGACATCCCCGAGGTCCTCGAAGCGCACACCATCACCGGCGGCGGCGACGTGCTGTGCCGGATCGTGGCCCGGTCGCACGCCGACCTGCAGCGGGTGATCGACCTGATCGTCGGCTACGACGGGATCACCCGGGCGCACACCATCATCGCCCTGGCCGAGCTGATCCATTACCGCACGTTGCCGCTGGTGCGAGCCGCATCCTCGACATAGGGGACGACACGGACATTTCACCATCCCTCGTTCGAGGGATTGATCTCGTTAGCGTGTCGCCCATGGCGTCGGGTGGCAGCTCCCGCATGGGATACATGCTGATCTCCGTCGTCGTGGTCCTCGTCGTGCTGGCCACCACCCACACCTGGAACCCCTGGCCCAAGCTCTGGTCCTGGTTCAACACCAGCCAGCCGATCGCCGCCGGCGTGGCCCGCTGGCAGAGCACCATCGGCGGCAGCCCACAGAGCGTCACCATCGCCGGCGACGCGGTGATCGTCGAGTACCGCACGTCGATCGAGGCCTACGGACTGACCGCCGGCGTGCAGCTGTGGAAGAGCGACGCCGACTGGGCCTCGGTGGCCGGCGACGGCAGCGACGCGGTGGTCGTCACCGGACGCCTGCTCACCAAGGGCTACCAGGTGCTCGACCCGCGCAGCGGCATCGTCCGGCGGGCCGACACCGAGGCCAGCGCGGTCTGGACCTACCGCACCGGCATCCTCGACCTGCGCTGCGGCAAGGGCAGCGACTGCGAGCTGACCGCCTGGGACACCCGCGGCAACGTGCGCTGGCGGATCAGCACCGGCGGGATCGGCTTCGTGCTCGACGCCGCCAACCCCGACCTGCCCGACACCAACCCGATGACCGCGAACGGCATCGACGACGACGTCGCCGGGCCGCGGCAGATGCCCGCGCTGCTCGGGCTGCCCAACGACGGCAAGGTCCGGATCATCGACACCGCCAGCGGCCGGCTCGTGCAGACCGCCGAGCCCACGGCCGGTCAGCGGGTCGCGGTCGCCGGCGGCCGGGTGCTCACAGTCACCGCCACGGCCGGCGACGGCACCTGCTATTTCGGCGTGGTCGCCACCGATCCGCCCCGCGCCGGCACGGTCTGGAGCCGGGACGGGCTCAACCTGCGGACCGCCTCCAACGGGTCGGGCTGCAAGCAGGACCGCGACCCGGCCGGCGGCGAGGACGTGGTGCTCGGCGTCGACCCGGTCGGCCGGCAGGAGCTGATCGCGGCCCACGACGGGCGGGTGCTGTGGCACGGCGCCAAGGGCGAGGAGGTGCAGGCGGTCAACGATTCGTACGCGGTGGTCCGCAACGCGGACAAGACCACGCTGCGTGGCCTCTCGCTCGCTCGCGGATCGACCACCTGGACCCGGACCATCTCCTCGGGCGGGTCGGCGGCCCTCACTCCCGACGCCGTGGTGATTGTCACTACGAAACCCGGCCGGATTGCCGCCGTGTCGCCGTCGAGCGGCAAACTTCTCGCCGAGGTCCGGACGAATGCCAAGATTTTCGCCACCGGACCGGCCGGAATGATCGCTGTCGACGGCCGCGACATGGCCTACCTGCCGTTTGCTTGACCGAACTGGTATACGCCGGTTCGCGTACGGCGGGGGCGCTGTCCTAGGCTTGCCCGTCATGAGCAGAGCCGCCGCTTTCTCGTACTCACCGCTGTTGCCGATCGGCGACGACCTGACCGAATATCGCTTGGTCACGGACGAAGGCGTGGACGTGGTGCACGGCCCCGGCGGGAGGCGGTTCCTCACCGTCGACCCGCTGGCGATCACGCAGCTCACCGCCGAGGCGATGCACGACATCGCGCATTACCTGCGCCCGGCACACCTGTCCCAGCTGCGCTCGATCATCGATGACCCGAAGGCGTCGCCGAACGACCGCTTCGTGGCGATGGACCTGCTGCGCAACGCGAACATCGCGGCCGGCGGGGTGCTGCCGATGTGCCAGGACACCGGCACCGCGATCGTGATGGGCAAGCGCGGCCGGCACGTCCTCACCGACGGCACCGACGAAGAGGCCATCGCCCAGGGCGTCTACCAGGCGTACACCCGGCTCAACCTGCGCTACTCGCAGCTGGCCCCACTGACCATGTGGGACGAGAAGAACACCGGCTCCAACCTGCCGGCCCAGATCGAGCTGTACGCGGAGGACCCGGGCGGCCAGCCCGACGCGTACAAATTCCTGTTCATGGCCAAGGGTGGCGGCTCGGCCAACAAGAGCTACCTCTACCAGGAGACCAAGGCGCTGCTCAATCCGGCGCGCATGATGGAGTTCCTGGACGAGAAGCTGCGCCTGATCGGCACGTCGGCCTGCCCGCCTTACCACCTGGCCGTGGTCATCGGCGGCACCAGCGGCGAGTTCGCGCTGAAGACCGCGAAGCTGGCCAGCGCGAAATACCTCGACAACCTGCCCCGGCACGGCACGATGTCGGCGCACGGCTTCCGCGACGTCGAGCTGGAGGCCGCGGTCCTCGAGCTGACCCGCGACTTCGGCATCGGCGCCCAGTTCGGCGGCCGCTATTTCTGCCACGACGTGCGCGTCATCCGTCTGCCCCGGCACGGCGCAAGCTGCCCGGTCGCGATCGCCGTCTCCTGCTCGGCCGACCGCCAGGCCACCGCGAAGATCACCCCGTCCGGCGTCTGGCTGGAGCGCCTCGAGACCGACCCGGCCCGCTTCCTGCCGGACGTCGAGCTCGACGAGGGCCCGGTGGTCAAGGTCGACCTCAACCGCCCGATGTCCGAGATCCGCGCCGAGCTGTCGCGGTACCCGGTGAAGACCCGCCTGTCGCTGACCGGCCCGCTGGTGGTGGCCCGCGACATCGCGCACGCGAAGATCGCCGAGCTGCTGGCGGCCGGCAAGCCGATGCCTCAATACCTGCGCGACCACGCGGTCTACTACGCCGGCCCGGCGAAGACCCCCGAGGGTTACGCGTCGGGCTCGTTCGGCCCGACCACGGCCGGCCGGATGGACTCCTACGTGGAGAGCTTCCAGGCAGCCGGCGGCTCCCTGGTCATGCTGGCCAAGGGCAACCGCTCCGCCCAGGTCACCCGGGCCTGCCAGTCGTACGGCGGCTTCTACCTCGGCTCGATCGGCGGCCCGGCCGCCCGCCTGGCCCAGGACTGCATCCGCCACGTCGAGGTCCTGGAGTACCCCGAGCTCGGCATGGAAGCGGTCTGGAAGATCGAGGTAGAGGACTTCCCAGCCTTCATCGTGGTCGACGACAAGGGCAACGACTTCTTCGCCGAGGTCACGAAGCCGGTCCTGGGAATCACCCGCCGCTAACGACCTACAGCCGCAGCAGGCCCTTGTTCAGGTCGCGCCGGACCGCCCACTGCCGGTCGTCGCCGGACGGCCACGGGAAGCCGCCATCGCCGAAGACCCAGTTCAGGTACGACACGAACGGCATCGTCATCTCGGCGTGGAACAGGCCGTCCACACAGCCGTCGGGCAGGACCACGCCGTACGGGCCGCCGCCGCTGACGTTGTCCTTGTGAAAGCGGTCGGGCGCGAGCGGCAGCAAGAACGTGCCGACCGGGTCCCCCTGCCAGGCGGTCCACTCCTCGTCGAAGTAGTCCCGCAGCGAAAAATCGGGATAGCGCGAACCCTCCACGCCGATCACGAGCGGGTCGGCGGCGGCCGAGGCAGGCCATTCCGGATGCGTGCCGACCAGCCAGACATCGCCGACGATGCGGACCCACGACAACAGCGTCATCGGTACGGCGCCGAAGCGCTCCTCGAGCCAGGTAGCGAGCTCCGGCGCGCCCGCGGTCGGCGGGTAGTGCGGCTGCACGGCGGTCTGCTCGTCGTTGTTGTCGTGGAACCGGTAACCGGCGGTCGACAACCGCTCGACGATGACCTCGATGTTGTGCCGCGCGCGGCGCGCCATCTCGTCGCAGACCAGCTGCGCCTCCCCGGCCCACGCCGACTCCCGCACCGCGCTGCCGAGCTGGCGCATCTCCTGCCAGACCTCTGCCCGCTGCCCGTCCTGATAGCGGCTGAACCACCGTGGCGATGAGGTCACCGAACCATCCTGGCAGAGCGTCACGCCGGCTCGCTGCCCCGAATCCGCGCGTAAGGTCGCTGGTGTGCCGACGATCATTACCAGCGACGGAGTGCGCCTGAATTACGCCGATCAGGGAGATGGTGCGCCGATCATCCTGATCGCCGGTTTCTGTGCGCCGCTGGAGAGCTGGGAGCTGCAGCGGGCCGCGCTGGCCGACGCCGGCTACCGGGTGATCGGGCTGGATCGCCGCTCGCACGGCGGGTCCGAGTCGCCGCCGTTCGGGCAACGGATTTCCCGGCACGGCAAGGATGTGTACGAGGTGCTCGCCGCGCTGGATCTGACGGACGCGGTGCTGGTCGGCGGCTCGATGGGAGCCAGCACGATCTGGGCCTACTACGACCTGTTCGGCGCGGAGCGGCTGCGTGCGGTGGTCACCATCGACCAGACCCCAAAGATGATCAACGACGAGACCTGGCCGTACGGGTTCTACGGGCTGACGCCGGGCAACGTCGGCACGTTCTTCGACGACGGCATCCCGGCCACCGGCCGCGGACTGCGCGGTGACCGGCTGGTGAAGACGTTCGACGACTGCGGGCATGCCGCCAACGTCGACCAGCCCGAACTGACCAACGCCGCGATTCTGGAGTTCGTGAAGTGAAGGATCTCCTCGATGGCCTCGACCTGATCAACGACCCGGACGTGCTGGAGAGCCTCAGCCACGACGACGCCGAGTGGGCGCCCTACGGCAAGGCGCTCGGCGCCGTCCGGCCGCGGACCACCGCCGACGTGCAGAAGGTGGTCGCCGCCTGCGCCGCGCGAAACATCCCGATCGTCCCGCGCGGCGCCGGCACCGGCCTTTCCGGCGGGGCGAACGCGGTCGACGGCGCGATGATCCTCGATCTGTCCAAGATGAACCGGATCGTGGAGATCGACGCCGAGAACATGACCGCGACGGTGCAGCCGGGCGTGGTCAACGACGACCTGAAGAGGGCCGTCGCCGAGCACGGCCTGTGGTACCCGCCCGACCCGGCCAGCGCACCCTGGTCGACGATCGGTGGCAACGTGTCCACGAACGCGGGCGGCCTGTGCTGCCTGAAATATGGCGTGACCCGCGACTACGTGCTCGGCCTGGAAGCCGTGGTCGGTGGCCCGGCCGGCGACTACGGCACAGTGGTGCGCCTCGGCCGGCGGACCACCAAGGGCGTGAGCGGCTACGACCTGGCCGGCCTGTTCACCGGCTCGGAGGGCACGTTCGGCGTGCTCACCGAGATCACGCTGCGACTGCGCCCGGCCCGCCGGGAGGCCCCGAAGACCGTGGTCGGCGCGTTCAGCAGCGTCGTCGTCGCAGGCGAGGCGGTCGCCGCGATCACCCGGGCCGGCCTGCTGCCGGCCGCCCTGGAACTGCTGGACCGCACCTGCCTGCGGGCCGTAGAGGAGTGGAAGCACCTGGGCCTGGAGGCGGACGCGGCAGCCCTGCTGCTGGCCCAGCTGGACACCCCCGGCGACGAGGAGGCGACCGCGGTCGCCGAGGTGTTCCGCGCGGCCGGCGCGATGTGGGCCGAGCAGTCGACGGACGAGATCGAGGCCGAGGCCCTGTTCGCCGCCCGCCGGCTGGCCTACCCGGCCCTGGAACGCCTGAGCCCGGTGCTCACCGAGGACATCTGCGTGCCCCGCTCCCGCGTGCCGGAGATGCTGGCGGCCATCGAGGAGATCGCCGCCCGCCACGGCGCCACCATCGCAACGATCGCCCACGCCGGCGACGGCAACTTGCACCCACTGATCCTGGCCCCGGCCGGCGACGAGCCGGCCAAGAGGGCCGCCCAGGGCGCCTTCGAGGACATGCTGACCGCAGCCATCGCCATGGGCGGCACAGTCACCGGCGAACACGGCGTCGGCCTGCTCAAGCGCGAAGGCATGAAACAGGAACTATCCCCGGCGGTGCTGGCCATGCAGATAGCCGTGAAGCAGACCCTCGACCCACTGAACCTCTTCAACCCCGGCAAGGTCATCGGCTGACGGAGCGTCAAGGGGCGTTGATGATGTTCAAGATCTGTCGCGCCGCGAAGACGCGCCCATACTTTCGGCCTGTGCGCTCTTCCAGAATCCCCAGCTGGACCAGACGCCTGATCGCAGTATTGGCAGCCTGGTAGGAGACCCCATATCTCTCGGCTGTCGGTGTGGCCGTGAGCAGCGGGTACCCGAACAGATCTTCGACAATTCGCACGGCCACGCCGCGGACGTCAGCATCGAGCAACTGAGTCAGCGCCTCGTCTCGCCAGTCATGCAACGCATCGATCTTCTCCACCCCTCGAACAGCCTGGGCACGAACGGCCTCGGAAAAGAACCGGATCCAGGGTTCGAAATCGCCGGTCGCGCTGACGGAGAGCAGGTGGTCCTGGTACTGACGCCTTCTACTTTCGAGCCAGGGCGAGAGGTTCAGCACCGGCACGCGCAGCTCACCGCGGTGAGCCAGCTGCAGGACGCATACGAGGCGGCCGAGGCGGCCGTTGCCATCGTTGAAGGGATGCAAGGTCTCGAACTGGTAGTGATTAAGAGCCATCTTGATCACCAGAGGGATCGTGTCCTCGGCCATCAGCCAGGTCGCCCAGGCGTCGATGCCGGCGCGTAGCTGGTCGCCCGGGGGCGACGGTACGAACCGCGCGTCATCCACTCGGCCACCGCCGGCACCGATGAACACCTGTGTGGTTCGGATTCGACCGGCGTCGTTGGAGTCACCACGGGTTCCTCGCATCACCATCTTCTGAAGTTGCTCGAGCATGCCAACTGTGATGGGCTTGTCCTTGATCCACTCGAAGGCAAGCTCAGCAGCCTCGACGTAGTTGTGAACCTCTGCCACCGACGCGGTGAGCTGGTTGCGATCGAGGAAATCAGCCTCGAGGACGTCATCGAGTGCCGCATAGGTGCCTTCCAACGCCGAGGTGCTGACGGCTTCCTGCCGGATCGCGGAGCGCGCGAGGAGGCTGGGATTCGGAAGCCTAAAGGCGGCTTGGTCGAGGCGAGCTACCGCGACCGCGGCATCGGTGACCGCCAGGTAGGTCTCCTGCGCCAAGGAGAGCTTGGTCGGAAGCGGATCTGGGATGAAAGCTGAACAGTCGTAGTTTTCGCGGTAGCGAGGATCCCAACCCGCGATCCGGACAAGGTATCCCACAGGTGACGTCCGGAACGTATCCTCGTCCATGATTTGAAGTAAACCACGGAAAACTTGAAATCTAAGTCCGACTTTTCAAGCGGACGAGCGTTCGGAGAGCACCTTTTCAAGTTCGACGCCTGAGGCTTTAAATTACATGCGTGAAATTCAAGCACTCTTCGTGACTGCGGCTGTAGATATCGGTCGCGGTTGCGGCCGTCGCCTGTGAGGATGCCGGTCGTGAGCAGTCGACTTCGGGGCATCGCGCGCGACACCCTGGCCATCATCGAGCAGGGCGCCTACCGCGAGCAGATCGCCCGCGCGGTCGCCGGCACCCGCTTGTACCTGCCCAGCGACGCCCTGCCCGATTCGGCGCCGGCAAAGGCCACCGCCACGGTGCAGGTGACCGGCGAGTCGACCCTGGAGGCCACCCGCCGGCTCGGTGGTGACGTCGCCTGCCTGGTCTTCGCGTCCGCGCGCAACCCCGGTGGCGGTTTTCTCAACGGCGCCCAGGCGCAGGAGGAGAGTCTGGCCCGCGGCTCGGCGTTGTACCCGTGCCTGCGCGCGGCCGGCGACTTCTACGCCTACCACCGCGACCACGCCGAACTCACCTACAGCGACCGGGTGATCTATTCGCCCGGGGTGCCGGTGTTCCGCGACGACAAGGGCACGCTGCTCAGCGACCCATACCCGGTGTCGTTCCTGACCGCCGCGGCGCCCAACCGGGCGGCGATCGCACGCACCCAGCCGCAGCACCTGCCGGACGTGCCGGCCATCCTCACCCGCCGCGCCACCCGGGTCCTCGCGGTGGCGGCCGCGCACGGCCACCGCCGGCTGGTGCTCGGCGCGTGGGGCTGCGGAGTGTTCGGCAACGACCCGGCCACCGTGGCCGCCGCCTTCGCCGCCGCGCTGCGGGCCGGCCCGTGGTTCGACGAGGTCGTGTTCGCCGTCCTCGACCGCCAGGCGGGCGCACCCGTCCAGGCCGCGTTCAGGCTCCTCGAGGACGCACCCAGTCGCGATTCTCACTGATGACCGTGAAGCCGGCCGACCGATAGAGCGCCACCCCGGCGTCGTTCTCGGCCCGGGGCACGACGGCGACCGCGCTCGCCCCGCGCTCGGCGAGAGCCGCACACGCGCCGAGGACGGCATCGCGCCCATAGCCGTGCCCCCGGTGGTCCGGGTGGGCGCCGACCGGTTCGAGCAGACCGCACCGGCCCACGCCGGCGAACCATCCGGTCACGGCGGCGGCCGGCTCGCCCCCGGGCGTACGCACCAGCACGTCCACGGCCGACTCGCCCGCCGGCGACTGCTTCATCACGCGCCAGCGCTCGACGCTGAAGGTGGAGTTCGCAAAGGCGGACCGCTGCACCATCACCCGGTCGGCCGCGTTGGTCGCGTCGACCACCTCGGCCCGGCTCGACACCGGTTGCGGGCTCCACGACATGGTGAACCAGGCTTCGTCGGGGTGGGGCGTCCACCCGGGCACGGGCAGGCCGTCGCACCAGGTCACGCCGAGCTGGTCGACATCGGCCGCGAGCGCCCCGCGATCGGCGCCGGGCGCGGCGGTCACGCGCAGCACGCCGTCGTCGTGAAAGCCGACCGCCACCGGCGTATCGCCGTCGACCCAGTAGAGAACCTCGGCGTTGTCGAACCGCAGATGCCACCCGATGTCGCCGGGGTGGACGCCCCCACCCGGAACGTCAGCCGGTGTCCACTCGGCCAGCGCTTGCAGCGCCGGCCCGGCTTCGACGGAGGTGAGAACGTGCCGCACGAGCGAGGTCATGGCCGCAGGTTAGTCAGCGCGCCGGAGCCGGTCGAACGCTTTTGGCTCGGCCACGGTCGTAACCGTCCAAAGTGTCGAGCAGGTCGGCCAGCCGCCACGCTTCGCTGAGCGGGTAATCCATGATGACGTCGTTGCCCGCCGAGACCAGCCCGGCGACCGCGCGGTGGTAGCCGATCCTCGTTCTCGTCAGCATCGCGTCGATCTCAGCGTCGTCGAGCACCCGAGTGTGCACGGTCGAGCGCATGTCCCCGACCGCATCGGCCGGCACGAAGAACCACGGGTCGGCCAGCAGCGGCAGCAGCGCCCGGCCGATACTGCTCTTGCCCGAGCTCGAAGCACCGTTGAGGAGGATCACCCGCCCCGGCCTCGTGGTCATCGCTCGGCCCGGAACGCGTCGTCGACGGCGGCCAGGTATCTCTCGGCGGTGACGCGGCCCTCGATCACGTCGCGGAAGCCGGCGATCACCGCTTCCTCGGTCCGGGGTGGGAAGAACGACCAGGTGGCGTAGCCGTACCGGTGGTCCTGGGCGGCCTCGGTCAGCGCCACCGCGGTCTCGGCGAACTGCGGCTGCGCGCAGGCGGCCAGGCCGGCGGCGTCGGGATCGGTCAGCGGCAGGTTCCAGTCGCCGGGCAGGTCTCGGCTGAAGCTCCGGCGGACCTCGTTGGTGAAGAGCCGATCGAGCACCGACGCCGCCGCATCGATCGACTTCGACTTGGCGTTGATGCCGATCAGGCTGGCGGTTCCGTAGACGTACAGCGGAAAGTCCGGCGACGGGAAGGGCGCGACGCCGACGTCGTCGCCGACCGGAAAGATCCAGGTCATGTTCGGGGACATGCCGGCCTCGCCAGTGCCAAGCCGGGCAAAACCGCGGGTGTACGTGTCGGTGAAGTACCCGCCGCCGAACCAGCCTCGATCGAACCAACCGCGCAACAGCTCGACCGACTCGCCGAACGCCGTCCACGGCACCTCGCCGTCGAGGGCCCCGCGGACCTTCCCCGGGCCGGCGTGGTGGTTGACGACCAGGGAGAACAGCAGCTCGACCGACTGCGGCACGTCCGCGGAGCCCGCGGCGAACGGCACGATCCCCCGGCTCAGCATGGCGGCGGCCAGCGCCTCGAGGTCGTCAAGCGTGCGCGGCGGCCGCCAGTTGTTGGCCGCGAACATCACCCGGTCGTAAAGCAACAGCATCGTCTCCGCGCTGCGCGGTATCCCGTAGAGGCGCCCGCCGTAACTGCCGATCCCGCGGGCCAGCGGAAGCACCCGCTCGGTCCAGCCGTAGCCGGACAGATCGGCGAAATGTCCCTGCCGAGCGAGCCGCGAGAACTCGCCGGCCCGCGGAATCATCACGATGTCGGGCGCGGTGCCGTCGGCCAGCGCGGCGAGAGTGCGCTCGGACGAGTCCGCGCCCAGATACTCGACGTGCAGCGCGACCGGCGGGTCGCTCGCGAGGTACGGTTCGGCAAAGTTCCGCCGGAACATCTCGGGATCCGCCCCACGCCCCAGCCACCAGGTGACCTCTGGCCGTCCGTCGCTCATCCGGCCATGATGCCCGGGTGACCAGAGACTGGCTTAGGTGGCATCAGGACTACGACGCAGCCGGGTCGTCGCTGGCCCGCCGGCTGGTCGTCGTTCAGGAATACCTCGAGCGCGCGCTGTCCGAGGGCGGTGGTGACCGCCGGCTGATCAGTCTGTGCGCCGGCGACGGCCGGGACGCGCTGCCGATCCTGGCCCGGCACGACCGGGTGCGGGCGACGCTGGTCGAGCTGGATCCCGAGCTGGCCGGCCGGGCCCGGGCGACCGCCGCCGACCTGGGCCTGACCGAAGTGGACGTGCGGGCCGGTGACGCGGGGTCGCTCGACACGTATCGCGACGCTGCTCCGGCGCACGTGGTGATGGCTTGCGGTGTCTTCGGCAACATCGGCGACGAGGATGTCCGCCGTACCGTCGCCGCTCTGCCGTTCTTGCTGGTCGCGGGCGGCATCGTGATCTGGACCCGGGGCCGCGGCGACAGCGGCCCGGATCCGAGTGCCGGGATCCGGGCCCTGTTCGCGGAGCATGGCTTTCAGGAGCTGGCTTTCGCCGCCCCCGCGGACGCCGGCTTCCGGGTCGGCATGCACCGGATAGCCGGCGACCCGGCGCGGCTGTTCACCTTCCGATAAAAATCAGCGGCAGATGGCCGATAGAAATCAGCGGCAAATCCCGCTCAGGACCGGCAGGAGCAGCCACGGCTTGTACGTGACGCCGGTGCTGGCCTTGTCGCCGCGGGGCGAGCCCGGCCCGGCGATGGCGCCCCACCAGTTGCAGGTCGCGTTCGTCGACGCGCCCGACGCCGGGTCGTTGAAGACGCCGTACGCCGAGTTGCCGGTGATGCTGTTGTGGGTCACCTGGACGACGCTGGTCGTCGAGCCGGCCGCGACCTTCACGCCGTACTGGTTGTTGCGCAGCGTGTTGCCGGAGATGCCCACCGGCCCGGAGTTCTTGCCGCGGCCGGGGTAGACGGTCACCTGGACCCCGGAGCCGGCCGAGCTGATCGTGTTGCCGGTCACCGTGATCTTGCCGTTCTCGCCTCCGATGTAGACCGCTGACGAGTTCGCGGCGCCGACGATGGTGTTGTTGAGCACCCGCCCGTTCGTCGTCGCGAACAGCGCCACCAGCGTGCCGTCGCCGGTGCTCTGGTTGCTGGAGACGGTCAGGTCGGAGCTGCCCTCGATGAAGGTGACGTCGGCGTTGTAGATCGCCGGGTTCGCCCCGCTGAAGCGGTTTTCCGAGATGGTGACCTCGTGAATCGCGCTGCTGTTTCCCTGGAATCCATCAGTCGCGGTCGACGTGTTCTTAACGACATTCCGCCGGAATACCGAACGGCTGGTCGTGATCGACGCGGCCTTCCCGGTGTTGTTGACAATGTTGTTCTGAATGGTGTCGCCGGAATTGCCGCCCTGCATCACGAACGCGGCGGTGCCGTCGCCGGGCGGTCCGTTCAGCGTGAATCCGTCGATGGTGATGTTATCCGCGGCGAGGCTGAAGTTGCCGGTCAGAACCGATTCGCCGGTGCCGCGCCGGCTGCGGGCGTCCTTGCCGGCCTGCGCGCCGCTGATTGTCACACTGCGCGCGGCGGCGACGTTCTCGGTGTAGTTTCCCGGCGCCACCTTGACGATGGCGCAGGTCGGGGCGGTGACAGCCGACTGGATGGTGGGGTAGAGCGCCGACGGCACGGCGCACGGGGCGGCGCGGCCCGTTGCGTGGCCGACGCCGGCGGTGGCGGCCACGACCATTGCCGCGACACCGCCGATGGAAAGTGCAATCCTGATTGTCCGCATGGGGCCCTCCGTAATTTCCGGAACGCCCCGACCATAACGTCGTAATTGTTGCCGGCCGGCTCCCGCGCCGACCCGGAAATAGTATTCGCCCGAGCGGGTTCAACCGTGCATACGAGGGCTAATTCAGGGGTATGGCGAATAGTCGGCCGGTTCGTCCGCCGAACATGGCTGCCGGGTCGGTGTAGTCGGCGGTCAGCGCATAAAGCGTGCCCCCGTCGCCGGAGAGAGCGCAGTCGAACGCGCCGTCCGGCAGCGGAATGGTGGCCAGCGCCGCGCCGCCCTCGCGGACCAAGCGGCAGTGCTGGTTGGGCACCGCGGCGTACCAGATCGCGCCGGACTCATCGAGGCAGATGCCGTCGGGCGCGACGCCGGGCAGTTCGGCCCACACCCGGCGGTTGGTCAGCGAGCCGTCGGCGGCAATGTCGAAGGCGGTCAATCGGCCGGCGTGCGACTCGGCGACGATCAGCGTGCCGTCGTCGGGCGTCACCGCCATGCCGTTCGGGAACTCCAGCCCGTCGGCCACCGGCCGGGCCTTGCCGTCGGGTGTCACCACGGCGATCAGGCCGGGCCCGGGAGCGCCGCCGGGAAAGTCGTAACCGATGTTGTTGACGAAGGCGTTGCCCCGCGAGTCGACCGCGATGTCGTTCCACGGGTGACTGCCGTCGATCTCCGACAGATCGGCGTAGGGCGATCCGGCGCGGAGCAGGCGTGCGCCGGGGCCGTCCAGCAGCAGCAGATCACCGCCGGGCAGCCAGTCGATGCAGAACGGCAGGCCGCTCATGCGCGCCACGACCTCCGGGGTCGAGCCCGACAGCCGGATCACCTCGCCGGCGCCCCAGTCGCAGAACCACAGCTCGCCATCGTGCCAGCGAGCCGACTCCCCCATCACGAGCCCGGCCAGAACGAGTTGCGGATCCGCCATGCCGCCACCGTAGGTCAGAGCTTGGTGATCAGCACCGTGTCGACCGAGAAGTAGTAACCCGGGGTGTCCGGGGACTTCGGCCGGGACGGCGCCAGCCGCTCGATCGCCACGTAGTGGGGCGTCACCTGCCAGCCGCCGGCATCCCACTTGCGGGCCTCGATCCCGTAGGCCTCGGTAATCGTCCGCTTCCCCTTCGCGGTTCCCACCTCGAGCTGGATCAACAGCCGGTTCTTGGTGAGCAGCACGATGCGGTCGCCGGCCGAGCCCAGCACCTGACTGCCGGCCGGGCAACGCCGGACGACGGCGCCGCTGACCGGGTCGACCACCAGCAACGCGTCGGTGGCCGGCTGGAAGACCAGGCCGCCGGCGACCGTGCTGCCGGCCGCGTCGAGGGCGGGCGCGCGACGCAAAGCCGGCTTGTCGGCGAGCCAGCCCTGGCCGGCGCCGTCGCGCAGCCCGGCACAGCCGGAGGACGCCACCGCACAGCCGAGCGCCGTGAACGGTCCGGCCGGGAAGGACGCGACCTTGGCGCCGGTCGCGGTGTCGTACGCGCCGTCGGCACAGACGTACCGCCCACCGCCGGTGGTAAAACCGTCAGCGCAGAGCGAGGCGGTCCAGATGTGGCTTCCACTACTGATGGCGTACGCATCAACTCGCGCACCCGCCGTGACCAGCAGAACGTCGCCGGAAACCCGCATGCCGACCGGTCGCCAGACCGTGTCGGCCCCGGTGCGGTGCCCCTCGAAGCCGGCCGCGGGCGACGGCCCGGTGGTCCGCCAGACGATCTTCCCGGTGCGGCCGTCGATCGCCACCAGATCGCCGTCGGTCCAGCGGCTGATCACCGTCCGGCCGGCTGCCACCACTCCGGACACCTGCTGCGGCCAGCGCCGGAACGACCAGATCGCGGTGTAGACGGTCCTGGCGTGGACCGGCGCATCCGCCCGGACCTGCCGCTTCGAGGCGTAGACCCGGACCAGGTCGTCGACGATCAGCGGCGCCACCGGCATGTGGCTGGTGACGCCCGAGCGGTAGGACGGCTCGACCGGATAGGGCGGTTTGACGGAGGCGAGCACTTCGGCGGGAGCGAGCACCCGCCAGCCGATCGCCACCGCCACCGCGGCCACGACCAGCGCGGACATCGACCGCAGAAGGACCTTTTGCACCGAGGGAGACTATGTCAGGCGGCTGCGGCCAAATCGTTCAGGTCTCGGCGGAGCGCTCCCTCGGCCGTCTCGGCGGCCAGGCCGCCGAAGATCAGCGCCAGGAAACGACCGGCCGGCGCGGTGGCGCCGCCGTCCTGCACGACCGTGACCATGGTGCCGCCGCGATGCCGGCCGGCGACGACCGGCACGAAGGAGTACGTCATCTTGTAGTCGGCGCCGATGCCGGGCGAGGTGACCACGAACCGGTCGGGGATCTCGCACGAGGAGACGTGGAACTCCTCGGTGACCTCGCCGCCGTCGGCCATCCGCCGGGTCTCGCGCCAGGCCGTGCCGGCGCCGAACGGCCCGTCGGTGAGCACCTCGATCCGCAGGACCGCGGACAACCAGTCGCACCGCCGGCCCAGGTCGGTGAACACCTGCCAGACCGAGGCAACCGGCGCCTCGATCAAGCGCGTCACCGCGACCGTAGACATGGAAGTTTTTTCACGACCTTCCTTGACCCGAAGCCTGCGCGACCGATGCACTTCGTCTCCACCGTCGTGAAAAAGCTTCGCTGAGTGACCTCCCGCATACACGCTAGTGAGCGTAAAGGCACATGCGCTACTCCGGGCTGCCGTTTACCAGGCCCAGGCGGATCAACTCAGTGAGCGGCTCGACCACGCCGGCCGCACCGAAGCCGACGAACAGCGGCCGGGCGTCGTCGCGCCGCGACCGGCACGGCTCGACCAGCGGCAGCGGATGGGTGGCCGCCAGCACCTCGGCGACCTCGGCCACCTCGGCGCCGTCGACCGCGACGATGGCGGCGGCCAGCACGTTGAGGAAGCCGTGGTGGGTGAAGCCGGTCTCCGGGTCGGTGTGCCGGATCGCGTGCCGCATGCCGGCGGCCAGGCGGAACGGCAGCTCGCGGTCGCGGCAGGCGCAGATCACCGCGGCCAGCTCGACCGGGGTGGGGAACAGCTCGGCGGCCAGACCGCCGACCCGGAACTTGGGGGCGATGCGCAGGCCCGTGCCGCGGCACTCGGCCACCGAGTCGAGCGCGCCGAGGAGCCCCCAGCTGAGCGGAATCTCCGCGTACACCTGGAGGTCTTTGTCCTGCTCGGCCAGCGCACGCAGATTGCCGAGCCCGGGTTGCGGGTCTTCGCCGCGCCGGGCCACCGGCGCCTCGAGGTGGAAGACCACCGCGCCGGCCGCCCGCAGTTTCTCCACCGCGATCGGCACCGCGCTCACCGGGACGTCACCGACCAGCGCGACCGGCAGCTCGCGGGCCGGGAGGTCGACGCTTATCGATGAAGCGGGAATCAGCAGCGGGCCGAGCAGCGACGCGAACCAGGAGCCGCGATGCTCGGCGTGCTTGGCGACCGCGTCGGCCACGCTGAGGAAGCTGGGTGGGAGCAGGGAGGCGTCATCGACAAGCCCGGCGAAGAGCGTAGGCACCATCGTTGACACGAACTGAACCTAATGGACGCCGAGAGAGGCGGACAACCACGTCCCCTATGTCGGTTTTCACCCCAGCGCCGCGACCTCGGTCTTCAGCGAGGCCGGAAGCGGCCGCTCGGCCGGGAACGACGGCACCCGCAGGACCCAGGTCCGGCTCGGGCCGGCGGTGAGGCGGACGCAGTACGCCGCGCCGGCCTTCAGCTCGAGATAGGCCGGCGAATAGGACACGTCGCAGGCCACCCGGTCGGTGAACGGGTCACCGGCGGCCGGCGCGATCACCGCACGCTTCTCCAGCGGCTCGACCGTCCACACCCGCTTGTCGGCGCCGGTGCAGTTCTGGTCATGGTCAGCCTTGCCCGGCGTCGAGCACAACAGCGAAAGATCACCGGTGTACGCGTTGGTGCCGGGTCGCGGCGGATCGAGCCAGATCGCCCCCTGCGGGAGCTTGTCACCCGTACCCATCGGAATTTCGATCTGCAGAATTGCCGTCCCGAGACCCTGAGTGGCCGGGCTCAGGGCGGGCGCCGCCGAAGCGAGCGGCAGCGGCAGCCGGAGGTCGGTCGCCTCCGCGGACGAGGACTGGTGGTGATAGATCGCCACCGCGAAGGTCCCGGCCGCCAGCACGATCAGCGCGACCAGGGTCACCAGGCGGGACCGGCCGGGGTGCTCGCCCCGGAACAGCACGACGGTCACGACGACGAGCAGTACGACCGCCGCCCCGCCGAGTAGGAAATCGACCATGACCGACAAGGTACCCGGGGCGCCGAAGCGCCCCGGGACACCCGACTATCCGATGTGGAAGTTCTCGCCGTAGACCGCGAAGTCCAGCGGCGTATTCAGGTCGAAGTTGCCGTTGTTGAGGAACACGCGCTGGGCCGTGTCGACCCGGGACGTGTCCGAGTGCGCCTCTTCCTTGTTCATCTCGACGACCCGTTCGTCGAGGAAGGCGTTGAGCCAGGTGCGCTCGTCGCCGCCCTGGGCCGGCGGCTTCGCCTTCTTCAGGGCGCGGGTGCGGATCGACCGCATGCCCTCGTAGCCGTGCATGACCGAGGCGTCGTAGTAGGCGAACTGACCCAGGGCCCGCACGCCGTCGGTCTTACCGTCGGCCACCGACGGGTTGAAGTAGACCCGGTCGCGCTCGGCTTCCTGCGCGGCCTGGAACACCGTGTCGGCGGCCGCGGTCTTCCAGTCCTTGGTGAAGTTGGGGTCGAGCCCCGAGTGCGAGTCGGTCCCGTCGACGTTGCGCAGCGCCGGGAGGTACTTGGCGAGCACATTGGACGGCTTGGTGGCCGTGTACGCCTCCACCAGCTCCAGCATGTCGCCGGTGCCGGAGCAGAACCCGATGATGCCGGCCGTGTAGCCACGCCCGTCGCCGATGTCCTCGATGTAGGCGAACTGCGCCCGCCAGTTCAGCGACGAGTTCTCGGCCGCCGAGACGAGCTGCATGGCGACCTCCTTCTTCGCCGGGTCGTCCAGGTTCTTGCCCGTTGGGGCAGAGGTGGCCGGCGTCGTGGGCGGAGTTGTCGGAGTGCTTCCACCAGGCATGACCCAAGTCTGGTTCGACGTGTTGGTGCACGTCCAGATCTGCAGCCGGGCGCCGTTCGCCGTGCTCTTGTCGGTCACGTCGAGACACTTGCCCGACCCGGTGTTGACCAGCGCACCGTTGGACACGGTCCACTTCTGCGCGCCGGTGGCGTTGCAGTCGTAGAGCTGAATCTTGGCTCCGTTCGCCGTCGAGGCGGCAGTGACGTCGAGGCACTTACCGAGCGCCCGGATCGTGTTGTCACTGTTTCCGACGGTCCATTGCTGGGCGGCGCTGCCGTTGCAGTCGTAGAGCTGCACGGCGGCGCCGTTGGCGCTGGATGCGCCGGCTACGTCGATGCACTTGCTACCGAGCCCTTTGATCGGGCCGGCTGTTGCGGCGCTGGCCGGCAGCAGCCCATAAGCGATGGCTGCGGCGGGGACGACCAGGGCAAGTGAGGCATAGGCGATTGCCCTCACGCGTTTCATGGCACTCCTGTGGGGAGGGGGGATGAAAGGGGATGACTCGCGCGATGGGCAGAGACGTTAGAACAGTTAAGTTGCTTTATCAATACCTGTCGATAGGGGGGTTTAGTCTGCGTGGGAGGCCTTGACACGGGGGAGGCGTCTGTCTACCGTCCGAGCAACTGTTAGCCAGTTTGCCTATCAACTGCAGGGAGCCCCGTTGACCCGGCTGGCCGGATCGTCCAAGCTGCTCCGCGCCATGAACGAGAGCGCCGCTCTAGCGCACCTGCTCGACCCAGGGATGCTCACCCGCTCCGACTTGCGCAAGCTCACCGCCCTGTCCACCCCGACCATCTCCGAGGTTCTGCGCCGGCTCACCGACGCGGGCCTGGTCAACGTGGTGGGCCACAACAGCGGCCGCCCGGGGCCGAATGCCGAGATCTACGCGGCGAACCCCGATGCGGCGTACGCGGTCGCGGTTTCCGTCCGCGACATCGGCACCAGCGGCACCCCGTCGGTGACCGCCGCCCTCTGCGACCTGACCGGCAAGGTGCACGCCCGGCTCGAGTCGCGCATCGACTTCCTCGCCACCGAACCGGCGGTCGCTCTCGTCGACGTGGTGGCCCGGTTGCGCGACGAGGCCGGCGTGCCGGCCGACCGGATCCGGCACGTGCAGCTCGGCGTGCCCGGCTCGTGGGACGCGCGCACCGAGACCATCCGCCACGTCGACGTGCCCGGCTTCGGCCGGGCCGGCCTGATCCCGGAGATCGCGGCCGCGCTCGGCACCCACATCGGCGTCGACAACGACGTCAACCTGGCCGCGGTGGCCGAACGCCGGCGCGGCACCGCCCGGGACGCGGAAGGGTTCGCGCTGCTCTGGATGGGCCAGGACGGCCTCGGCCTGGCCATCGACATCGCCGGCACGCTGATCCGCGGCGCCCGCGGTGGCGCCGGCGAGATCGGCTACGTGCCGCTCTACACGCCCGATTCGCCAGATCGGAAACTCGACCTGCAGGACCTCTTCGGCGGCGCCGCGATCATGGCCCTGGCCCAGGAGACCGGCATCGCCGGCGACACCCCCGCCGAAGTGGTGCGCGCCGCCGCGGCCGCGCCCGGCGATTTCCTCACCACGCTGGCCGATCGCGTCGCGGTCGGCCTGGCCGCGGTGATCGCCGTCCTCGATCCCTATCTGGTGGTGCTGGCCGGCCCGATCGCCCAGGCCGGCGGCGAGACGCTGTTGTCCGCGGTGAACTCGGCGTTCCGCCGGGCCGCTCCGCTGGAGAGCACGATCGCGATCACCACCATCGACGACGACGCGGTGCTGCTCGGCGCGCTCGACGCCGGCCTCACCGCGGTCCGGGAAGCACTCATCACTGCCATCCGCGATAGCTGACGTTTCCTGAGAGGCCCACAGTGAACAAACGGATACCTGCTGCCCTTTTTGCCCTGACTCTGCTCACGTCCGCCGCCTGCACCCCCGCCCCGAAGGAAAACAAGATCGCCGACCCGGGCGCCTCGACGAGCGGGTCCGTCGAGCTCTGGCACTTCTTCACCGAGCGCGAGGCCGAGGCCATCGACACGGTGATCAAGGACTTCGAGGCTTCGCACCCCAACATCAAGGTCACGGTGAAGTCCGGGCAGGACGACTCCAAGGTCACGCAGGCGATCGGGGCCGGCAACGGGCCGGACATCGGCCTCTCCTACTCCACCGACATCGTCGGCAAGTTCTGCTCGTCCGGCGCCTGGGTGGATCTCACCCAGTACATCGCCCGCGACAAGGTGGACCTGAACCAGCTCAACGCGACCACCCGGCAGTACACCGAGTTCGGCGGCAAGCGCTGCGCCATGCCGTTCCTTGCCGACGCGTACGGCATGTTCTACAACAAGGACCTGTTCGCCAAGGCCGGCATCGCCGGGCCGCCGAAGACCCTTGACGAGCTGACCGAGGACGCCAAGAAGCTCACCACGCGCAACGCCGACGGCTCGCTCAAGACGGTCGGTTTCCTGCCGCTCTACGACTTCTACGAGAACGCGGCCGCGCACCTCGCCCCGGCCACCGGCGCCAAGTGGCTGACCGACGACGGCAAGAGCGCGGTCGGCACCGACCCGAACTGGAAAACCCTGCTGACCTGGCAGAAGAACCTCGTCGACTGGTACGGCTACGACAAGCTCACCAAGTTCAAGGCCGGCCTCGGCGACGAGTTCAGCGCGGACAACGCGTTCCAGAAGGGCCAGGTGGCGATCAACATCGACGCCGAGTACCGCCTGGCGTTCCTCAAGGACCAGAGCCCCAATTTGAAGTACGGCGTGGCACCGCTCCCGGCGGCCGACGCGTCCCGTTACGGCGGCGGCTACGTCACCGGCAACATCCTCGGCATCTCGAAGAACGCCAAGAATCCCGAGGCGGCCTGGGAACTGATCAAGTACCTGACCACGAACGACGCCGCCGTCACCAAGCTGGCCGGGCTGCTGAAGAACGTGCCGACCACGACGAAGTCGATCGCCGACCCGACGCTGAACTCGGACGCCGACTTCAAGACGTTCATCGACATCTTCAACAACCCGAACTCGATGACCACGCCGCCGTCCGCATCCGGTCCCGCCTACCAGGAGACCTTCGGCCAGTTCCTGGTGAACTACCAGGCCGGCAAGGTCAAAGACCTGAACGCAGGTCTGAAGTCCGCCGATCAGCAGGTCAACAGCGTCATGCAGCTCGGCGGCTGACCATGCACACCGTTCGGAAGAACCTGACGACCCTGTCGTTCCTGGCGCCGGCACTGATCGGCATCGCCGTCTTCTTCGTCTACCCCCTGCTCTCGGCGGTCTACTTCTCCTTCACGAAGTTCGACCTGCTCTCCGTGCCGCAGTGGGTGGGCCTCGACAACTACAAGCAGATGGCGGACGACCCGTTCCTGCTCCAGGCCATCCGCAACACGCTGTGGATGGTGGTTATCTTCGTCCCGGCCCGGATCATCGGGGCGATCGGGCTGTCGATGCTGCTCACCCAGTTCCGGCGGGGTGCCAGCTTCTTCCGGACGGTGTTCTACCTGCCGGCCCTGGTGCCGCCGGTGGCCGCCACCATCGCATTCGTCTACCTGCTCAAGCCGGGCACCGGCCCGGTCGACCACTTCCTCGAGAAGATCGGCATCAACGGACCGCTCTGGTTCAACTCGCCGACCTGGGCCAAGCCCTCGCTGGTGCTGCTCGGCCTGTGGGCCATCGGCGACCTGATGGTGATCTTCCTGGCCGCGGTGCTGGGCGTTCCGGAGAGCCTCTACGAGGCCGCGTCCCTGGACGGCGCGAACGCCTGGCAGCGCTTCCGGTCGATCACGCTGCCGTCGATCCAGCCGGTGATCCTGTTCGCCGCGGTCACCGGCGTGATCTACACGTTGCAGTACTTCGACCAGGCGGCGGTGGCCGGCTCGATCGCCAGCGGGCAGGCCACCGTCGGCGCCGGGATCTCCCAGTCCTTCGGTTATCCCGAGGGCTCGACCTTCACCTATCCACTGTGGCTCTACACGGTCGGGTTCCGGTACAACGCGCTCGGCTACGCCAACGCCCTCGCGATCGCGCTGTTCGTGGTCGCGCTCTCGGTGACCGTGATCCTGATGCGCCGGGCCAAGGCCTTCTCCGGGGAGGAATCGTGACGGCGGCTCTGCTCGACACCAAGCCGCTTCTGGAGCCGGCAACGCCTCGACTCCGAAAGCGACAAATCACCCTGGGCTGGATCGCCAAGCACAGCATCGGCATCGTGCTGGTGATCATGTTCCTGACCCCGGTCGCTTACCTCGTGCTGCTCTCGCTGATGACCAGCAACCAGGCGCTGACCAGCAACTACTGGCCGGACACGTGGCACTTCGAGAACTACGTCCGGGTGTTCCAGTCGACGCCGCTGCCGCGTTATTTCCTCAACACCGTCATCTACGCGGTGTCGGTCACCGCGCTCACGCTGGTGTCGAGCGTTCCCGCCGCGTACGCCCTGGCAAAGTTGAAATTCCGCGGCCAGAACGCCCTGTTCCTCACGATCATCTGCGTGATGATGCTGCCGCCGCAGGTGGTGACGGTTCCGCTCTACCTGATGTGGGCCCGCTACGGTCTGACCGGCTCGCTCGCGCCACTGATCGTCCCGGCCCTGTTCGGCGACGCGTTCACGATCTTCCTGTTGCGCCAGTTCCTGCTGACCATCCCGTCGGAATACCTCGACGCGGCTCGGGTGGACGGCTGCGGCGAGTGGCGCACGCTGCTGCGGGTGGTGCTCCCGATGGCGCGGCCCGGCATCGCGGCGGCCGGCCTGTTCCAGTTCTTCTTCTGCTGGAACGACTACTACGGGCCGCTGCTCTACACCAGCGAGAACGAGAGGGCGTGGACGCTGACGCTGGGCCTGGCGTCGTTCCGAACCGTCCACCATGTCGACTGGAATCTGGTCACGGCCGCAACGGTGCTGGCCATGGCCCCGCTCATCGTCATCTTCTTCTTCGCCCAGCGCGCCTTCGTGCAGGGCATCACGTTAACGGGGTTCAAAGGGTGAAAATCGCAGTAATCGGGGGCGGGTCGACCTACACGCCGGAGCTCGTCGACGGATTCGCCCGCTTGGGCTCGATGGTCGACGAACTGGTGCTGATCGACCCGGCGGCGGAGCGGCTGGAGATCGTCGGGGCCTTCGCGGCCCGGATCTTCGCCGCCCATGGCCACCCCGGCAAGGTCACCTGGACGACCGACCTGGACGCCGGGGTCACCGACGCCGACGCCGCGGTGATCCAGCTGCGGGTCGGCGGCCAGCAGGCGCGGATCAGCGACGAGACGTTCCCGCTCGAGTGCGGCTGCGTCGGCCAGGAGACGACCGGCGCCGGCGGGCTGGGCAAGGCACTGCGCACGGTGCCGGTCGTGCTCGACGTCGCCGACCGGATCCGGCGGCGGGCCAAGCCCGGCGCGTGGATCGTCGACTTCACCAACCCGGTCGGCATCGTGACCCGCGCTCTGCTCGACGCCGGCCACCGCGCCGTCGGCCTCTGCAACGTGGCGATCGGCTTCCAGCGCCGCTTCGCCGGCTACCTGGGCGTAGACCCGTCATCGGTGGTCCTGGATCACGTCGGCCTGAACCACCTGACCTGGGAGCGAGCCGCCTATGTGGACGGCGTCGACCGCCTGCCTTCACTCCTCGCGGACCATTTGCCGGAAATTTCCGACGAGGTGGACATCGCCCCGAAAGTCCTCACCACCCTCGGCAACGTCCCTTCCTACTACCTGTCCTACTTCTACGGTCACGACAAGCACGTCCGCGAATCAACCGGACAAATGACCCGCGGGCAACGGGTCGCCGAACTCGAAGCGACCCTCATCGAGATGTACCGCGACGTGCACCTCGTCGAGAAACCGGCCCTACTCGGCGAACGCGGCGGCGCCTTCTACTCCGAGGCCGCCGTCGGCCTGCTCGCCTCCCTCTACGGCCACGATGACCGGTCCGTCCACTCGGTCAACGTGCGCAACAACGGCACCCTGCCGTTCCTCCCGGCCGACGCGGTCATCGAGGTCTCGGCCCGGGCGGGCCTCGAGGGCCCCGCGCCGCTGCCGGTCACTCCCCTGCCGCCCGACCTGGCCGGCCTCATCACCCACGTCTGGGGGTACGAGGAACTCGCGATCGACGCCGCACTACGGGGCGGCCGCCAGCGGGTCTATCGCGCACTCCTCGCGCACCCTCTGATCGGCCAGCACGAATACGCCGACGCGCTCGCCGACAAGCTCATCGCGGCCGGCCGCGCCCACCTCGCGTGGGCCTCATGAGAGCGCTCTATCTGGCGGCCGACGGCGGCAACTCGAAGACCGATGTCGTGCTCGGCGACGCCTCCGGCCAGGTCCTGGGCTTCGTCCGGGGCGGCACGTCGTCGCCGCACAACATCGGCCTGGCCGGCACGATCGAGGTGCTGGGCCGGCTGATCCGGGCCGTGCACGCCGACGCCGGCCTGCCGGTCGGCACCCCGATCGACACCATCGCCGTCTACCTGGCCGGCGCCGACCTGCCGATCGAGGTGACCCGCCTGCACCAGGCGATCGCCGCCGAAGCCTGGGCCGGGCAGACCATCGTGGACAACGACTGCTTCGCCCTGCTGCGCGCCGGCACCGCCACGCCGGACGCGGTCACCGTGGTGTGCGGCGCCGGCACGAACTGCGTCGGTCGCGCCGCCGACGGCCGGACCGCCCGTTTCGTCGCCCTGGGCCCGGTCTCCGGCGACTGGGGCGGCGGCCACGACCTGGCCGACCACGCACTGCGCGAGGCGGCCCGGGGCGAGGACGGCCGCGGCCGCCCGACCGCCCTCTCCGCGGCCGTGGCCGCCCACTTCGGCCTGCCCACGGTGGAAGCGGTCAGCATCGCGCTGCACTTCGGCGACCTCCCGATGGAACGCATCCACGAGCTCGCCCCGCTGCTGTTCGAGGTGGCCGCGACCGGCGACGAGGTGGCCTCGGCCCTGATCGACCGCCAATCCGAGGAGATCCTGGCCCAGCACCGAGTCGCGGCCCATCGCCTGAACCTGCTCGACCGCCCGCACGCACTGGTCCTCGGCGGCGGCGTCCTGCGCGCCCGCCACCCCCAGCTGCACGACCAGGTGGTGGCCGGCGCCCGCCGCCAGGCCCCGCACGTCGACGTAACCGTCCTGAACACCCCACCGGTCACCGGCGCCGCACTGCTGGCCCTGGACGCAATGGGCCACACGGCCGCCGAACCAACGCTCCGCGCCGCCCTGCACAACCGCCCGCCAACCCCGGCCCACCTGGACCTGGACGCCGTGATCAAAGACGCCGGGGCCGCCTAACCAGCGCCCCATCCGGCACAACCGCCCGGGCCTGGGCCCGACACGGTGACCGAAGACGCCGGGGCCGCATGATCTGCGGCCTCGCGAAAGAGGGTGCCGGCTTACCGAGCCGGCGCCCTCGATTACCGCCGCACCAGGATCAGCATGTAGGCCACCGCAGCCAGCACCATCCCCGCGATCAACGGGATGACCCCGCCGATCGCCGCATAGATCGGCAGGAACAGCGGCGCCGCAAAACTCAGATAGGCCGCGGCCGCGAGCGGCCGATTGCCCGCGCGCAGCTGCGTCAGCGCCGGCCCGAGCCGCCCCGGCACGCTCCGGCTGAGCCAGATGATCAGACCGCCCAGGATGAGCACCCCGATCAGCCCGGCCCACATCCGCGAGATGCCCTCACTGACCAGCAGCATCCCGGCCGTCACGACGGCGGCGATCAGCGTCGCGTTGGCCCCGAACGCCGCACCACGCCGCACCGCATCGGCCGCGTCGGGCGACATGTCGAGCACCGGCCTGCGCGGCGGGCTCACCGCCGGCTGCCCCGTCCAACTGGCCGACGTGTGACCGGCCGGCACGTCCGGCTCGGGCCGGTCCGGCGCCTGGTAGGCCCGGGGAAACGGCGACGGATAGGGCGCATCCTCATCCACCGGGACCGGCAGGCTCGCATCGTCGGCCAGCTCCTCGAGGGCGAGCGCCCAGCGCCGCCGCTCGAACCGCACGATGCCGACGTCGTTCTGCGCCTCGCCGATCCCCGGATCGAGGTCGAGCGCCTCCGCATACGCCCGCTGAGCCAGATCGAACAACCGCAACCGAGCAGCGACGACGGCCAGCACCAGGTGCGCCTCAGCCTCGGCCGGCGCGACCCGAACCCCGTTCCAGGCCGCGTTGAGCGCTTCCTGCCCATTACGCGACTCGCTGAGCAGCGCCGCCCCGGTCCGTTGCGCATAGGCATCGGCCGGCCACCGCCGCAGAATGTCCGCCGCGACCCGCGCCGCATCGGTGTAACGCCGCGAGTCGGACAACGCCATGGCCTGCACCACCAGCGTGGTCAGCGCCTCAGGCGCGGCGACGGCGGCCCGCTCGGCCGCGGCCAGCGCCTCGGCCGGCTGCTCCGCAGCCAGATGAATCCGCGCCAGGGTGGCGAGCAGGCTCGGCTCACCGGGCGCCGCGCTCAGCCCAGCCGCGATCTCCTCAGTCGCCTCGTCATAGCGGCCGAGGTCGGCGAGCAGCAACGCCCGCTGCCGGTACTCCTCCGGCGTGGTCTCAGGATCCAGTGGAGCGGCCACGGGTCGAGCGTAGGCGCTGCACGCACACATCGCGGCCCGGGGTCCACCGAGATCAAACCCACCGCCAAAAAGCTCTTTCAATACGGGATCCACCAACACTCCCGCCCGACCAGGGCGACCTCCGCCCCGGTCAAGGCCGTTGCGCCCGCACGGCCCAGGCCCACCCCAACCCCCAGGCCGGCACCCGATCAGGGAGCGGTGACCAGGGCGATCGCTATCGCGGCCAGACCTTCACCCCGGCCGGTGAGACCGAGTCCGTCGGTAGTGGTGCCGGAGACCGTGACCGGCGCCCCGACCGCGTCGGAGAGCACCCGCTGCGCCTCGGCCCGCCGAGTGCCGATCTTCGGCCGGTTGCCGATCACCTGGATGGAAACGTTGACGATCTCGAACGACCCCGCGCGCAACAGGCGCACCGTCTCGGTCAGCAGCGCCACCCCGGAGGCGCCGGCCCACTCCGGCCGGCTGGTGCCGAAGTTGCTGCCGAGATCGCCGAGCCCCGCCGCACCGAACAGCGCGTCGCAGGCGGCGTGAGCGGCCACGTCCGCATCCGAGTGCCCTTCGAGCCCGACCTCGTCCGGCCAGAACAGCCCGGCCACCCAGCACGGCCGACCCGCCGCGAACGCATGCACGTCAGTGCCGATGCCGACCCGCTGATTGATCACCCGGTCACGATACGTGCAGCAGAGCCTCGGCCAGGATCAGGTCCAGCGGCCGCGTGATCTTCATAGCCAGCTCCGACCCCGGCACGCAGGCAACCGGCAAGCCCGCCTTCTCGACCAGACCTGCGTCATCGGTGAGCGAATCGCCCGCCGCCGCGTGCGCAGCCACCAGCACGTCATACCGGAACCCCTGCGGCGTCTGCACGCTGCGCAGCACAGCCCGATCAACCGTCCCAAGAACAACGTCAAGAGGCACACTCGCCGCACCCAGGCCAGCGTCATCGCGGCCAGGACCGGCGGCGTCACGGCGGGGAGCGAGGGCACTGGGAGCGTTAAGGGCCGGGACAAGCTCGGGACCCGGGCCGACTTCCTTGATCGTGTCGACCACCGGGAGGACCGGGATCACCGCGGGATGGCCGGCGCGCACCGCGGCAGCCACCGACTCGATCAGCTCCGGCGGCGTGAGCGCGCGCGCCGCGTCGTGCACCAGCACGATGCCGACCCCGGCCGGCACCGCGGCCAGAGCCAGCGCCACGGACTCCTGCCGCTCGGCGCCACCGGCCACCACCGTCACCGGCGCGACCGGAGCGAGCAGCTCCCGCACCGCCTCAACCTCAGCGGCGGGGGCGGCGACCACGATCACCCGCACCGACGGGGCCGCCGCGACCCGCCGGATCGCATGAACCAGAAGTGGTTCCCCGGCCAGGAGCCGCAGCGCTTTCGGACCCCCCGACCCGAGCCGCAGCCCCGCACCGGCGGCAGGACAAAGGACCGCGACGTCACCCCGAGCATTAAGCTGCGCGGTCACGTCGCGGTCCTGTGCAGAGATGGTGTTATCGAGTCCTTGTCAGGCCTCGGTAAGGACCTTGTCGAGGAGAACCTCGGCCTCGTCCTTGGTGCTCTTCTCCGCGAGAGCAACCTCGCCGACCAGAATGTCACGGGCCTTGGCGAGCATGCGCTTCTCTCCGGCCGAGAGACCGCGCTCGCGCTCGCGCCGCCAGAGGTCACGAACAACCTCGGCAACCTTGAGGGGGTTACCGGAAGCCAGCTTCTCGAGATTGGCCTTGTAACGCCGCGACCAGTTGGTCGGCTCCTCGGTGTGCGGGGCGCGGAGGACGTCGAAGACCTTGCCCAGGCCTTCCTCGCCAACCACTTCGCGCACGCCGACGATTTCGGCATTCTCAGCGGGCACCCGCACCGTCAGATCGCCCTGGGCGACGCGCAGCACGAGGTACTGCTTTGGCTCGCCCTTGATGACCCTTGTTTCGATTGCCTCGATGAGTGCGGCCCCGTGGTGGGGGTAAACAACGGTCTCGCCGACACTGAAAACCATAGGTTCGAAGCCCCTTTCGCTGTGTCTAGGGTAACACGCTCAGGCAGCTATGTCCCGCCCTGCCGGTGACTGTTAGTGCAGCTCAGGGGCCTTGTGACGGGCCTTTCTACGGCTTGACAGGAGAGCCGAGAGCTGCCTCAGTAACGCTACGTGACCAAAGCGTGACCGCTTTGCCCACCGAGTCGGATATTCCGGACCTACGGCGATTGTGAGGTCAAGCTTATCGCTAAGGTCCGCAAGCGCGCACTACTGGCGGTCCGGCCAAGCTTAAGGGAGGCTGGACCCAGGTCCCCGACCGAAGAACCACTGGCCAGGGGGGAGAGTGAGTCATGGCTGGTTCGAGCGACAACGGCGGATGGTCGTCCGATGGCGGCTCGCCAGATGACCTGCCCGACCTCCCGGAGGAGTGGGGCGTGATCGTCATTCCCGACGATCTGTCCGAGCTCTCCGAAGAGGTGGCGGCGATCCGCGCCGAGCTGCGTGAGACCGAGCGCCCGTCCCGCTGGCGCCGATTCCTCAACCGGCCCGCCATGCGCCGGGTCCGCAAGGTCGCGGGCGGCGCCGTCCGTGCTCCGGTGCTGATCATCTCGATGGCCGTGCTCGTCACCGTGGCCAGCCTGTTCGCCTCGGCCTGGCCCGGCCCGGCCCGCCAGCCCGCAGCTCAGCGCACCGCCAGCACCACCGCCACCCGCGCCAGCGCGCTGCCCGCGCTCGAGCTGGTCAACGCCGACGGCCAGACCGTCTCGCTGCGCCACGAGCTGCCCGCGGTCGTGCTGCTGATCGACGGTTGCGACTGTGCCGCGCTGGTCGCCGACACCATCGCCGCGGTCCGCCCGGAGATCGTCGTGATCACCGTGGCCGGCCCGGTCACCGCCTCGGCCGGCACCGTTCCGCCCACCGGCGCCACCCCGCAGGCGCAGGGCAAGACGGTGCGGGTGCTGCACGATCCGTCCGGCAGTGCGCGCACCCAGCTCAAGCTCGGCGCGGCCGACGGCACCGCCGCGGCTCTGCTGGTCGACAAGAGCGGCGAGATCATCCGGACCGACGCGCGCACCGCCTCGATCGAGACATTCCGCCCCGATCTGGCCCGGCTCTAGTCACGACAGTCACGAGGTCTCCGGAAGCAGGGAGTAACGGAAGACGACCGGCCCCGCTGCGCCGACTGTCACGTTCATCCGCAACTGTCCGGCCGTGCCTACCGTGAAATTGTTCGGTTCGCTGCCGCCCTCGCAGTCCAGCCCGCGCCCGGAATCGGTGCCGGCGTCGCCGAGGCTGACCCGCACCTGACTCTCCGCTCCGCCGACACAGATCACGCTGACGCGATATTCCCCGGTGTCGAGGTCGGCCACCACCTCGTGGTCGGCGCCGGCCGCGAGCGGCACCGTGCCGGCCACGCGCTGCTCGTCGTCGTCCGGCAGCAGCCGCTGGGCGTCCTGCTGCCACTGCGCGATCCGCGAATCGGTCACCTGCCGCGGCGCGGCCCGCACCCACCACACCCCGCCGCCGGCGAGGAGCAGGGCGGCACACGTGTACAGCACGACACCGCGTGCCCGGTCGCCCATCACGCAGTGACTGTAGAGGTCTCCAGCAGAGTTCCGTAAAGCGTGAGGCCGGGACCGAAGGCCAGCATCAGCACCCGGCGCGGCGGCGACACCCGGCGGCGCAGCGCGTCGAGGACCAGCAGCACGGTCGGCGAGGAGCAGTTGCCGTAGTCGGCGAGCACCGCACGGGACGGCGCGAGCGCAGCCTCGTCGAGCCCTAACTGTTCGCCGACCACGTCGAGGATCTTCGGGCCGCCCGGGTGCACCGCCCAGCCGTCCACGTCGCCGATCGTCAGGCCGTGCCGGGCCAGCAGGCTCTCGACGAGGCCGCGGACGTGCACGGCGAGGACGTCCGGCACCCGCGGCGACAGCCCCATCCGGAAGCCATGGTCGGTCACCTCCCAGGTCATGTGGTCGGCGGTCGTGCTGTCGGTGACCGCGGCGACCTCACGCACGGCGTACCCACCGATGTCGCCCGGCCGGAGCACGACGGCGGCCGCCGCGTCGCTGAAGAGCGCATGGGAAACGATCTGTTGGACGTCCGCCCGCACCGCGGGCGGCTGCAGGTGGAGGCTGGTCAGCTCGGCGCAGAGCAGCAGCGCCGGCCGGCCGCGCGCCATCACGAAGTCGGCGGCGGTGCCGAGACCCGGCAGCGCCGCGTAACAGCCCATATGGCCGACGAACAGCCGCTGCACGTCGGCGGCCATGCCCAGATCGCGGGCGAGCAGGATGTCCAGGCCGGGGGTGGCGTAGCCGGTGCACGAGCAGACCGCGAACAGGCCCAGTTCGTCGGCGGAGAGCCCGGCTTCGGTGATCGCCCGGGACGCCGCCTCCTTGCCGAGCGGCATCGCCTCGGCCTGGTAACGGCGCATCCGGCGCTCGGTCGACCAGTCCGCGACGTCCTCCAGCACCGGGCTGACCGCGGCGTGCCGGGTCCGCACGCCGGCGTTGTCGAAGATCCGCTTGGCCAGGGCGCGGCGCGGGCCGGCGTACTGGAACTGGAAGTAGCCCTCCCAGATCTCGTCCTGATGCACCACCGGTGGCAGTGCGATACCGAGCCCCGCGATGACCGCGTTGCGCTCCAAAGTCATTGCCTCCGTTTGCTACCAGCGCGGGGCGAACCCCTCCGAGCCGGGATCACCGCCGAGCGAGCCCGAACAGGCCCGGCCCGGCGCGGGCCGGCGAAGTCGTCGTCGATCATGGGCGCTCCCCGTCTTTGCGCCCGGTCCCCTGGTAGAGCACCGCGGTGAGGCCGGACCGCACGATCCGGCCGCCGGTGTGCTCCCGGCGCAGCACCCGCCACCGCAGCAGGCCGCCCAGCGTCGGCCGGGCCCCGTGCACGCGCAGGCGCACGCCGTGGCGGGCGAACTCGGCGATCAGCCGGCGCGGGTGCACGAACAGTGACGCGTCGTGAATTCCGGGCGGGGCGAAGCCCAGCCGCTCACCGGCGGTGACCGTGATGAAGCGACTGAGCGCGTTGTCGTTCACCGTGTCGATCACCACGAGGCCACCCGGCCGCAGCACCCGGGACAGCTCGGCGACCGTCGCCGGCAGGTCGGTGACGTGCTCGAGGATCTCGCCCGCCGCGACCACGTCGGCCGCGCCATCAGCCAGCGGGAGGGCCGTCACGTCGCCGTTGACCGGCTGCACACCATGGGTCGCGGCCATCCGCAACCCGGTGCGGCCGAGATCGACGCCTACGTGCCGGTAGCCCTTGCCGGCCACGTGCGGCGCCATCAGGCCGCCGCCGCAACCGGCGTCGACCAGCACCGCGCCCGGACGCTGGGCAGCCGGGATCAGCGCCGCACGGGCCGCGGCGAGCCAGTGCAACATCTCGAACCCGCCGCCCGGGTGCCACCACTGGTCGGCAAGCTCGTCGTACTGACGCGGATCGTTACGAGCCATCGACGGCATGTGATCGAGCCTGGCACGCATCCGGCACAACCACCACACTGGCCGCATGAACCGCGCCCTCGCCCTGATCAAGGCGTCACATCCGGAGCCGGGCGGGGCGGTCACCGTCGCGATGACGCTGCTGGCGGTCGGCACGGGCCACCGGGGCTGGGCGATCCCGGGGATCTTCCTGGCCGTGGGCGCGACCCAGTTGTCGGTGGGCTGGGTCAACGACTGGCTCGACGCGCCGCGCGACCGGGTAGCCGGGCGCCTGGACAAGCCGATCGCGGCCGGGGCGGTCTCCCGGCGTACGGTCGGAATCGCCGGGCTGATCGCTTCCCTGGCCGTACCCCTGCTTGCTTTGCCGTTCGGCCTCCGGCCGATGCTGATTCTCTCGGTGGCAGGTGTGTTCGCCCTGCTCTACGACTGGCCGCTGAAGTCCACGGTGTTCTCGGTGGTGCCCTACCTCGTGGCGTTCGGCCTGCTCCCGGCCTTCGTGATCATCGCGCTGCCGGGGCATCCGGCCCCGCCGGCCTGGCTGGTCGCGGCGGGCGCGCTGCTCGGCGGCGGCGCCCACTTCGCGAACGTGCTGCCCGACCTGGACGACGACGCGGCCACCGGGGTGCGCGGCCTGCCGCACCGGCTCGGTGCCGCCGGCTCTTCGGCAGCAGCCGCGTTTCTCCTGCTCAGCGCGACTCTCACGCTGGTCTTCGGGCCGCCCGGGCCACCGTCGTGGTCGGGCTGGTCAGCCGCCGCGGCCGCCGTCGTGGTCCTGCCGCTCGGTTGGTACGGCATGAAGCGCTCGACGGGACGCCGGGTAGCGATGTTCCGCGCGGTGATCGTGGTGGCGTTGATCGACGTCCTATTGCTGATCACAAGTGGCTTCGTGGTGTGAATGGACGGGTCGGCGCACGAGCCGGATCTCGGACCGATAGCCTGAGTCTCACGCCATTGGTGTCATTACTTGGAGGATCGTGATGCGCTCGCTGGGAACCCGCCGCGTCGCACTGGCCGCGGGTGCCGCGATGGCCGCCGTGATCGCCCTGGCCGGCTGCTCCGCCGGTCAGGTCGCCGAGACCGCGATGCTGAAGGCGCCGGTCTCCGGCCTCAACACGCAGAGCCCCGACGGTGGCCTGCTCATCCGCAACCTCCAGGTGGTCTACAACGGCCCCGACGGCTACGCGGCGAACGAAGACGCCCCGCTCGAGGTCGCCCTGTTCAACCAGACCCAGCAGGCCATCACCGTCATGATCAGCAGCAAGCCCCAGCAGGATGCCGGCGAGAGCGTCGTCTCGGCCCAGCAGGTCGGCCTGAGCGGCGGCGCCGCGGCGGCCTCGCCGAGCGCCAACCCGGAGCCGACCGGCGGCAGCTCCGCGAGCGCCAACTCCGGTCTTCCGTCCGAGCAGGTCGAGGCGCCTTCCGCCGACGCATCGGCCACGCCGGCCGCTCCGGCCACGCCGACCAAGGCCGCGCTCGAGCCGGCTCGCATCACCATCCCGCCACTGAGCAACGTCACGTTCCTGCCCGGCGGCAAACAGGGACTGGTGGCCCAGGGCCTCAGCGCCCAGCTCCGCCCCGGTTTCGCGCTGGCCCTCACCGTCGAGGTGAGCACCAGCAACCAGCCACTCGAGCTGACCGCACCGTTCGCGGTCCCGACCTCGCCCGCCTCGCGCGCGCCCGGCATCGAGGGCGAGAACAGCGAGGAGTAGATGTCATACCGTCCGGCTAACTTGACGGAGTGACAACCTCCCGCACGGCTGCCAAGGCCGCACGACCCGCTTACGTCTGCGACGCCTGCGGGCACCAGCCGCCGAAATGGCTCGGCCGGTGTCCCGAGTGCAGCGAGTGGGGCTCGATCATCGAGTCCACGGTGACCAGCCCGCTCGGCGCCGGCCGGGTGGTCAGCTCGCGCATGCCGGCCGAGCCGGCCCGCCCGATCGCCACGATCAGCGCCGCTCCGGCCAAGGCCGTGCCGACCAACGTCAGCGAGCTCGACCGGGTACTCGGCGGCGGCCTGGTCCCCGGCGCGGTGGTGCTGCTCGCCGGCGAGCCCGGTGTGGGCAAGTCCACACTGCTGCTCGACGTGGCCCAGCAGTGGGCGGCCGGCGCCGGCTCACCGTCCCTGGTGGTCAGCGGCGAGGAGTCGGTGAGTCAGGTCCGCCTGCGCGCCGAGCGCCTCAACGCGCTGCACGACAAGCTCTATCTGGCGTCCGAGAGCGACCTGGGCGCCGTGCTCGGCCACCTCGACGCGGTCAAGCCCGGCCTGCTGGTGCTCGACTCGGTGCAGACCATCTCCGCTCCCGGCACCGAGGGCGTGCCCGGCGGCGTCACCCAGGTCCGCGCGGTCACCTCGTCCCTGGTCGGCGTGGCGAAAGAGAGAGGCATCGCGGTCGTCCTGGTCGGTCACGTCACCAAGGACGGCCAGGTCGCCGGCCCGCGCGTGCTCGAGCACCTGGTCGACGTGGTCCTGCACTTCGAGGGCGACAAGCACTCCTCGCTGCGCCTGGTGCGCGGCGTGAAAAACCGCTACGGCGCGGCCGACGAGGTGGGCTGCTTCGAGATGCACGAGGGCGGCATCACCAGCCTGGCCGACCCGTCCGGCCTGTTCCTCACGCGTTACCAGGAGCCGGTCCCCGGCACCTGCGTCACGGTCGCGATGGAGGGCCGCCGCGCCCTGGTCACCGAGGTCCAGGCACTGATCGGCGCCGAGGTGCAGGGCTCACCGAGGCGCACCGTCTCGGGTCTGGACAGCGCCCGCCTGGCGATGGTCCTGGCCGTCCTGGAGCGGCGCACCAAGCAGCTGAAGCTCTACAACCGCGAGGTCTTCGCAGCCACCGTCGGCGGCATCCGCCTGGTCGAGCCGTCCGCCGACCTGGCCATGGCCCTGGCCGTCGCATCCGGCGGCCTCGACCTGGCCATGGCCCCGCACCTGGTGGCGATCGGCGAGGTCGGCCTGACCGGCGAGATCCGCCGAGTCGGCGCCGTCGGCCGCCGCCTGGCCGAGGCGGCCCGCCTGGGCTTCCGGGAGGCCCTGGTCCCACCCGGCTGCGGCGCGGACGGCGCCGGCCCGAAGGGCATGCGCATCACCGAGGTGTCCGACCTCCGCTCCGCGCTACAGGCCGCAGCGCGCGCCTCAGCGGGGTGACCGAGCGTCACGTTAGATCACGCTACGGAGCATTCATCGAACCACGGCTCGTTGCCGTGGATGACAGTCCGTAGAATGTACAGGTGCCGCTCGACCGCGATGGTTCCAAGCCCGCTGCCGCCTCCCCGACGCCCCGACCAGGCGTCAATGGTTCGGCGAACCGCTCCGGGGCGACTACTTCCACGCCCGGCCTAACCGGCGGCGGCGTCACCGCCGATCCGCTGCGCGCAAATCTGGCGCTGATGGCCCCCGGCACGGCGCTGCGAGACGGCCTGGAGCGCATTCTGCGCGGCCGCACCGGCGCGCTCATCGTCCTGGGCCACGACGCGATCGTCGAGGCCATCTGCACCGGCGGCTTCCCGCTGGATGTCGAGTTTTCCGCCACCCGCCTGCGTGAGCTGTGCAAGATGGACGGCGCGGTCGTCATGAGCAGCGACGGCACCCGCATCGTCCGGGCCGCCGTCCACCTGATGCCCGACCCCTCCATCCCGTCGGAGGAGTCCGGCACGAGACACCGCACCGCCGAGCGGGTGGCCAAGCAGTCCGGCTTCCCGGTGATCTCGGTGAGCCAGTCGATGCGCATCATCGGTTTGTATGTCAACGGCCAGCGCCACGTCCTGGACGACTCGGCCGCCATCCTCTCCCGCGCAAACCAGGCACTGGCAACGCTGGAGCGCTACAAGCTCCGCCTGGACGAGGTCTCCGGCACCCTGTCGGCCCTGGAGATCGAAGACTTGGTAACGGTCCGTGACGCCGTAGCGGTAGTCCAACGGCTGGAAATGGTCCGCCGAATCGCCGACGAAATCTCCGGCTACGTCGTAGAACTAGGCACCGACGGCCGCCTACTGGCCCTGCAACTAGACGAGCTGATGGCCGGCGTGGACGCCGACCGCACCCTGGTAATCCGCGACTACCTACCAACCGGCCGCAAGGCAAGGACCCTGGACGAGGCCCTGGTAGAACTAGACCTACTGTCGGCCACGGAAATGATCGACCTGGTAGCAGTAGCCAAAGCAATCGGCTACCCAGGCGCCTCAGACGCCCTGGACGCAGCCGTCTCCCCAAGAGGCTTCCGCCTGCTGGCCAAGGTCCCAAGGCTGCCCTCGCAAATCGTAGACCGCCTGGTAGACCACTTCGGCAGCCTCCAACGCCTGCTAGGAGCAACAGTCGAAGACCTACAGGCAGTAGAAGGCGTAGGCGACGCAAGAGCACGAGGAGTCCGAGAGGGCCTTTCGCGCCTAGCAGAGGCGTCGATCCTGGAGCGCTACGTCTAAACGCTCACTGCGGTTTCGGCTTCGCACCAAAGCCCAGCCCCGCAGCAAAGCCGAAGCGCACGCGCCAGAGATTGATCTCCGCAGCCGCGTGGCCGGGGTCTGGGGCAGCGCCCTAGGAAGAGCAAGCAAACCGCCCAGCCGAGCCCACCAGGGTGATCTAAAAGATCAAGCCTGGATAGTCAGCGTGACCGGATCACTGCGCATGGTCCCAAGCCGAGCCCGCAACTCAAACTTCCCCTGAGGCGGAGTAGGCCCAGAAGGCGCATTCCCAGCGCACGTGTTCGACTGCCGCCCATTCCAGGAAACCTTGTACGCCCGAGCCTCCCCAGGCGCGAACGACTTCACATCCCCGCCCTTGGCGGTACTGCACTTATCCGACGACCAGTACTGAAAAGCACCCTGGTCGATGTACAGCTCCTGCGGATCGGCCCCCACATCACGACTACAAGTCCGGGTGCCGACATTCTTCACCGTAAGAGTCAGCTCAACCGTGCTACCGCGCTTGAACACAACCGGAACAGCGCTGGGCACCAACTGCATCTCAGTATCGGCACAGGACCCATCAGCCGGAGCCGTGACGTTGGTGTTCTGCCCGGTCCCACCGGTGGTGGTGCCATTAGAACTGCCGTCATCCCCCGGGTCCTGGGACTCCAGGTCGCTCAGATTAGGCAACGAGGGCCCATTGCCGCCGGGCACCCCGTCCAGGAAGGTCGGCTCGGTCGAGCTGGGGGTGGCACTGGCCGGCGCCGGAGTAGGCAACTGCGAAGTCGGCGACGCGCCCTTGCCGCGCTGGTCACCTTTGTCATCACCGGAACCGGAGCAGGAAACGAACAGCACGATGATGCCGAGCAACACTGCGCCCAGCACGACCGCACGACGCCGCCAGTAGACGGCAGATGGAAGGGAACCAACCGTCGTTCGCATGATGGGGCCACCGTAAACCCGGACAGCCACCGCGACCCGCGCGACGCGCCGGGTATGCGACACGTACTCGCTTATCGCTCGTTAGAGATAGACCTTGCGTTGATAGATCGCGTGTGCTCCGGCAACCCGATCGATGAAGAGCTTCCCGGCACAGTGGTCGATCTCGTGCTGCAGAGCGCGGGCTTCGAACGCGTCGGTGGTGATCGTGACGGCTTCGCCGGAGCCGGGCAGGACGGCCTCCACGATGACGCGGCCGGCCCGTTTGACGTCGCCGGTGAGGTCCGGCACCGACATGCAGCCTTCCCGCCCGGCCTTCCAGCGTGACGCCTCGATGATCTTCGCGTTGCACAGCGCGAACGTGCCGTGGGTGGTGGCCGCCTTGGGGTGGCCGACCACGTTGACGCAGAAGAGCTGGGCGCCCACGCCGACCTGCGGCGCCGCCAGGCCGACACAGCCGGGCGAGACCTTCATGGTGGCGATCAGGTCGGCCGCGAGCTGAGCGATCACCGGGTCGGTCGGGTTCACCTCGTCGCCGATGGTGCTCAGGACGGTGGCGGGGGCGGTGACGACCGGCAGGACCTTGCCTTCGGGCAGGCCCGGGAGATTCACAGGATCTCCGAGTCGGCGCGGCGCAGCGTCACCTCGACGCCGAGTTCGGAGGCGGCCACCGCGAGCTGCTCGGCGAGCTGGTCCGAGGCGCCGGCGGGCAGGGCGGCCTCGGCGATCAGCACGTAGAGGGTGCCGGCCAGTCGAGTGCTCAGGTCGGTGATGTTGCCGCCGGCCGCAGCCACCACCCGGGTCACCGCGGCGACGATGCCGAGCCGGTCGGCGCCGTGCACGCTGACCACCCAGGACTCGCCGTCGTCGGCCGAGGAGTCCTCGGGCGACACCTTGCGCACGGTCGTGGTCACCCCGCTGAGTGATTCGAGGGCCTTCTCGGCCTCGGCCGGGCTCGGGCCGGTGCAGATGAGGGTCATCGCGAAGTGGCCGCGGAGACGGGTCATCGTCGAGTCGGTGAGGTTCGCGCCGACTTCGGCGAGCGCCTCGGTCACGTCGGCGACGATGCCGGTCCGGTCCGGACCGATGACGGTGATGGCAAGCTCATGCACCCGCCTACAGTATGTGTTTCCGGACCGCCCACACCGAGCGGCACGCAGCCGCACCCGAGGTAGAAGCCTTGACTCTCGCTGATGACGCCATCGTCTGGTTCGACCGCAACGCCCGCGATCTGCCCTGGCGGCAGCCGGACACCAGCGCCTGGGGCGTGCTGGTCAGCGAGGTGATGCTGCAGCAGACCCCGGTGGTTCGGGTGGAGCCCGCCTGGCGTTCCTGGATGACCCGCTGGCCCACCCCGGCCGCCCTGGCCGCCGACCCACCGTCGGAGGCGATCCGGATGTGGGGCCGGCTCGGCTACCCCCGCCGGGCGATGCGCCTGCACGCCTGTGCGGTCGCGATGGTGGAGCGGCACGGCGGTGCGGTGCCTGACGATCTCGATCAGCTGCTGGCGCTGCCGGGCGTCGGCACCTACACCGGCCGGGCGGTCGCGACCTTCGCCTACGGACAGAGGCACCCGGTGGTGGACACCAATGTGCGGCGCGTCGTGTCGCGGGCGGTGGAGGGCAAGCCCGATGCCGGGCCGGCGACGACCGCGGCCGATCTGGTCGCGATGGAGGAGCTGCTGCCCGAGGACGAGAAGCGGGCAGCGCGCGCCAGCATCGCGTTCATGGAGCTGGGTGCGATCGTCTGCACGGCTCGCGCGCCGCGCTGCCCGATCTGCCCGTTCGAGACCGCCTGCGCGTGGCACGCGACCGGCGAGAAGCTGCCCGAGGGGCCGAGTCGCAAGCCGCAGCGGTACGCCGGCACGGACCGGCAGGTGCGCGGTCTGCTGCTCGAGGTGTTGCGGCATGCCAGCGGCCCGGTACCGCGCCAGCGCCTCGACGTGGTGTGGACGGACGAGGTGCAGCGGGCCCGGGCTCTGGCGGGACTGATCGAGGACGGTTTGGTGGAACCGCTGGGCGCCGACGACTTCGTGCTCGCCGGCGACGCCCGGCAGACCGCACCCCAAGATCTTTAGTAGACGTACGGCCAGCCGCTCGAGTCGTAGCCGAGCAGGTTGATGCCGAGCTTCGCGGTGCCGTTGTCGGCGTAGTAGTGGTAGACGAGCACGTCGGCGTCGGAGTCGGTGAAGACGGACTGCCCGCCCGGTCCGTGGATGCTGCCGTGCCCGGCGAGGATCTCGGTGCCGCCGCCACTGGTCATCGCGGTGCCGTTCTTGTCGACGAACCCGCCGGTGACGCTGGTCGAGCGGCCCACCATGATCCGGTAGGTGCTGGACGCGCCCTGGCAGCAAACGTCGAACGAGACGAACAGGTAGTAGTACGAGCCGTGCCGGAACAGGAAGGGCGCTTCGATCGCGCCGCCGCCCCGGCCGGCCAGGGACCGGATCGTGGTGTCGAGCCGCTTGCCGGTCGACGGGCTGAGCTGCACCTGCTTGATCCCGGTCCAGAATGAACCGAGGCTGAGCCACCAGTTGCCGGACGGGTCGACGTACAGGTTGGGGTCGATCGCGTTGAAGTTGCTGCTGGTGGTGGACTCGATCACCAGGCCCTGGTTGGTCCAGCTGCCGGATGCGCCGGTGGTGCTGGTGGCCAGGAAGATCGCCGAGTGGTTCGACCCGAAGGTCGACGCGGAGTAGTACATGAGGTACTTCCCACCGCGGTACGAAATGTCGGGTGCCCACAGGTTGGCGCTACCGCCGGTGTACGAGGTCGTCCAGGACGCCCCGCTCGGGAAGGCCACTCCGGCGTCCACGAACGCGGTGCGGTTGGTCGAGGTCTTCAGCACGATGTTGTTGCCGGTGTGCGCGATCAGATAGGTGCCGTCCGGCTTCTTCACGATGCCGGGGTCGTGCACGTTGGTGCTGCCGGTGACGGTGCCGGGGTTGGGGTAGGTGGCCGCGTCCGCGGACCCGACTCCCACCGCCGTAGCGCCGGCCACGAGCAGACCGGTGAGGGCGATGAGTGCCTTCTTCATGATCGCCACAAGACTCGCCTTTCCACGCTGACATTTCCGGGGTGTTACGGCTAGAGTGAACGTTCACATAGATGAACGTCAAGCGCTTGGCGACGGCTTAAGTCAGCTTTTATGTGCAGGAATTTGCACGAGCTGCACGGCGGTCCTCTCCCCGGAAATGCCGGGCGATGTTGGCGTGAACATGGACATCTCGGAGGACTCCGTCATGCCCCGACTTCGAAAGCGGATCGCCGGCACGGTCGTCGCCCTGGCGGCCCTGCCGCTCGCGGTGGCGCCACCGGCCGCCGCATCCGCCGACCCCGACTACACGATCGCCGTCGATACGTCCAAGAGCGGCCCCGCCATCGCCGACTCGATGTACGGCGTTTTCTTCGAAGACATCAACTACGCGGCCGACGGCGGCCTCTACGCCGAACTGGTCCGCAACCGCTCGTTCGAGTTCCTGCCGGCCGACAACGGCTCCTACAACGGCCTGACCGGCTGGACGGTCGACTCGGGCACCGCCACCACGGCGAACGACGACGCCCGGCTCAACGACCGCAACCGGACCTACCTTCGGGTGACCGGGGCGGCGGCGCTCACCAACCTCGGCTACAACAGTGGCTTCGCCGTACAAAAGGGTGGGATTTACGATTTTTCGGTTTGGGCCCGCGCTGATGCCGGCGCCCATCTGACCGTGACCCTGGGCGGCGCGACGCTCACCAAGGCGATCACCACCGACGCCTGGGCGAAGTACACCGGCACGCTGCGGGCGACGGCCACGACCGACGCCGGCCGGCTGAGTGTCAAAGTGGACAATTCGGCCAGGCTCGACATGGTCTCGGTGATCCCGCGCGACACCTACCGCGGCCACGGCCTGCGGAAGGACCTCGCCGAGAAGATCGCGGCGCTCAAGCCGGGCTTCGTCCGATTCCCCGGCGGCTGCCTGGTCAACACCGGCAGCATGTACGGCTACGACGCCGCCAACAACTACCCGCGCGCCCGCTCCTACCAGTGGAAGGACACGGTCGGACCGGTCGAGACCCGGGCCACCAACGCCAACTTCTGGGGCTACAACCAGAGCTACGGCCTGGGTTACTACGAATACCTGCAGTTCTCCGAGGACATCGGAGCCAAGCCGTTGCCGGTGCTGCCCGCCCTGGTCACCGGCTGTGGCCAGAACCGGGCCACCAACGATCCGGCCCTGCTCCAGAAGTACATCCAGGACACTCTCGACCTGATCGAGTTCGCCAACGGGCCGACCACCTCGACGTGGGGCAAGCTGCGGGCGCAGATGGGTCACCCGAAGCCGTTCGGGCTGTCCTCGGTGGCGATCGGCAACGAGGAGAACCTGCCGGACGAGTACTTCGCGAACTACCTGCAGTTCCGCGACGCGATCAAGGCGAAGTACCCGAACGTCACGGTGATCAGCAACTCCGGGCCGGACGACATGGGCGTCACGTTCGACAGTCTGTGGGCCAAGAACAAGGCCGCCGGCAGCGACATGATCGACGAGCACTACTACAACAGCCCGTCGTGGTTCCTGCAGAACAACGCGCGCTACGACGCGTACGACCGCAGTGGTCCGAAGGTTTTCCTGGGTGAATATGCCTCGCTGGACGCGAAGTTCGCGAACTCGCTGGCCGAGGCCGCCTACATGACCGGGCTCGAGCGCAACGCCGACGTGGTGAAGATGGCGTCCTACGCGCCGCTGCTCGCCAACATCGACAACGTGCAGTGGCGGCCGGACATGATCTGGTTCGACAACGACGAGTCCTGGGGCTCGACGAGTTACCAGATGCAGAAGCTGTTCATGAACAACGTCGGCAACCGGGTCGTCCCGAGCACGACGAGCGGCGGCGGAGTCGTCCAGCCGCAGCCAGTCACCGGCCGGGTGGGGCTGTCGACGTGGGCCACCGCCGCCAAGTATGACGATCTGAAGGTCACCGGTACGGACGGCGCGACGCTGTTCTCCGACGACTTCAACGACGGCAACGCGGACGGCTGGAGCACCCTCTCCAACCGGGGCACCTGGTCGGTGCAGGACGGCGCCTACGTGCAGTCGGACGCCGCGGCGACGAACACCATGGTGGCCGCGGCCACGGACATCACCGCCACCGACTACGACATCACGCTGAAGGCCACCAAGACCGCCGGCGCCGAGGGCTTCCTGATCCCGTTCGGGATCAAGAACTCGGACACCTGGTACTGGTGGAACCTGGGCGGCTGGAACAACACCCAGGGCGCGGTCGAGAAGGCGTCCGGCTCCGCCGACGCCAAGGAGCAGATCATCACCCGCGCCGACACCGTGGTCACCGGCCAGACCTACGACCTGAAGATTGAGGTACGCGGTACGAAGGTCACCCTGATCAAGGACGGCGTCGAGTGGGGCAGCTTCGACGACAACAAGGTGTCGGAGCCGTTCGCGCAGGTCATCACGCACGACGACCGCACCGGCGAGCTGATCGTCAAGGTCGTCAACGACCAGGACAAGGCGGCACTGACCAAGGTGGACCTGGGCGGGCTCAAGGTGGCGAAGACCGCCCGGATGACCGTCCTGGCCGGCGACCCGGGCGAGCAGAACACCCGCTCGGCCGAGCCGATCCAGCCCGTGACCAGCACGATCAACGGAATCGGGTCGACCTTCACCCGGTCCTTCCCCGCCAATTCGGTTACCTTCCTCCGCATCAAGGAGCGCTCATGATCAGCCGACGCACCCTGCTGCGAGGCTCCCTCGGGGTCGCGGCCGGCGCCGGTGTCGCCGGACTCAGCGCGGCCGGCTCGGCCGAGGCCGCCATCCCGAAGACCGACGCCGAGATCTACGGTGTCCCGACCGCACAGCCGCTGATCAGCCAGCGGGCCGACCCGTTCATCACGCCCCGCACGAACGGCATGTACTACTTCACCGGCTCCGTCCCGGAATACGACCGGATCGCGCTGCGCGGCGCGTCCACGATCGCCGGCCTGCCGGCGGCGGCCGAGACGGTGATCTGGCAACGGCCGGCCACCGGCAAGATGGCCGGCCACATCTGGGCGCCGGAGATCCACCGCATCAACAACCGCTGGTACATCTACTTCGCGGCCGGCGACTCCGACGACGTCTTCCGAATCCGCACCTACGTGCTCGAGTCGGCGAAGTCCGACCCGCTGGACGCGAGCGGCTGGCAGCTAAAGGGCCAGTTGCTGACCGAGTGGGACGGCTTCACGCTCGACTCCACGACGTTCGCGCACCGCGGCCGCCGCTACCTGGTGTGGGCGGAGAGCGAACCCGAGATCGCGGTCAACACCAGCCTGTACATCGCTCAGATGGCCAACCCGTGGACGCTGTCTTCCAAGCCGACCCGGATCACGACACCGACGAAGAGCTGGGAAATCCAGGGCTACAAGGTCAACGAGGGCCCCGCCGTCCTGATCCGCAACGGCCGGATATTCCTGACCTTCTCAGCCAGCGCTACCGACGCCCGCTACTGCATGGGTCTGCTCACCGCGGACGCGGACGCCGACCTCCTGGACCGCGACTCGTGGGTGAAGAGCCCCGACCCGATCTTCGTAACAAACACCGAGACGTCCCGCTTCGGCCCGGGCCACAACTCGTTCACGGTGGCCGAGGACGGCGTAACAGACGTATTGGTCTTCCACGCCCGCGATTACCGGGACATAACCGGCGACCCGCTGTACGACCCGAACCGCCACACCCGAGTTCAGAAGATCTACTGGCACCCCGACGGCACGCCGTTGTTCGGGGTCCCGGTGGGCGATGGCGGCCCGATCGTGCGGGTGTCCCTCGCGGATCACTTCGTCAGGCACACCGACGACGGCCTGATCGTGTTGGAGCGCGCTCCGCACGACCTGGCGGCCACTCAGTTCCGCTTCGAGGCCCAAGCCGACGGCACCGAACTGATCCGCTCGGTAGACCACCCAACCCAGTTCCTGCACGCAGAAGCCGGCGTGGTCAAGCTAGACGCCACCGGCACCACGTTCCGGAGAGAGATCGTCCGCAACGGCGTAAAGATCGCAGTAACCGGCGGCGGCTACCTGAAGCAATCCGGCACAGCAATCTCCGTAGCCCCAACAGCAACGGTATTCCGCCTCAGCTAAAGGGCTCCGACGGCCGAGGTGGGCAAAGGACGGTAACGACCCAAGCCCGCTTCGGCCGCAACCGGCACGGTTCGCTCGCACGACCCACCACCCAGCCGGGCCGGCCCGGCCCGGCCCTCAACCGTCCAAGCGCAAGAAAACGGCCCGGCCGCAAAAGCAGCCGGGCCATCTCATAGATAAGGATTACTCCTCAGTAGCGGTAGCCCCAAGATCGGCCGGAACAGCATCCGGAACCGAGACCCCACGGTCAGCCCCACGGAAGACCAACTTGGACTTCTCGATGTTGTCCGGGTCGCCCTCGCAATCCACCACAACGATCTGCCCCGGGCGGAGCTCGTTGAAGAGGATCTGCTCGGACAGGGTGTCTTCCAGGTCACGCTGGATGGTCCGGCGCAGCGGCCGAGCACCCAGAACCGGGTCGAAGCCCTTCTTGGCCAGGTACTTCTTGGCGTTGTCGGTCAGCTCGAGACCCATGTCCTTGTTCTTGAGCTGAGACTCGATCCGCGCCGTGAAGATGTCGACGATCTCGAGGATCTCGTCCTGGCGGAGCTGGTGGAAGACGATCGTGTCGTCGATGCGGTTGAGGAACTCCGGGCGGAAGTGCTGCTTCAGCTCGTCGTTGACCTTGACCTTCATCCGCTCGTAGTTGGACTCCTCGGCCTCGGAGGCCTGGAAGCCCAGCGACACCGCCTTGGCTACGTCACGCGTGCCCAGGTTGGTGGTGAGGATGATGACGGTGTTCTTGAAGTCGACGATGCGGCCCTGGCCGTCGGTCAGGCGACCGTCTTCCAGGATCTGCAGCAGCGTGTTGAAGACGTCCGGGTGGGCCTTCTCGATCTCGTCGAAGAGAACCACCGAGAACGGCTTGCGGCGCACCTTCTCAGTCAGCTGGCCACCCTCGTCGTAACCGACGTAACCGGGAGGGGCACCGACGAGGCGGGACACCGTGTAGCGGTCGTGGAACTCGGACATGTCGAGCTGGATCAGAGCGTCTTCCGAGCCGAACAGGAACTCGGCGAGCGCCTTGGAGAGCTCAGTCTTACCGACACCGGACGGGCCGGCGAAGATGAACGAGCCGGAGGGGCGCTTCGGGTCCTTGAGGCCGGCCCGGGTGCGGCGGATCGCCTTGGAGACCGCGCGAACCGCGTCCTCCTGACCGATGACCCGCTTGTGCAGCTCGTCCTCCATGCGGAGGAGGCGAGTGGTCTCCTCCTCGGTGAGCTTGTAGACCGGGATGCCGGTCCAGTTGCCCAGGACCTCGGCGATCTGCTCGTCGTCGACCTCGGACACGACGTCGAGGTCGCCGGCCTTCCACTCCTTCTCCCGCTGCGCCTTCTTGGTGAGCAGCTGCTTCTCGTTGTCGCGAAGCTGGGCGGCGCGCTCGAAGTCCTGCGCGTCGATGGCCGACTCCTTGTCACGACGCACCTGAGCGATGCGCTCGTCGAAGTCGCGGAGGTCTGGCGGCGCGGTCATCCGGCGGATGCGCATCCGGGCGCCGGCCTCGTCGATCAGGTCGATCGCCTTGTCCGGGAGGAAGCGGTCCGAGATGTACCGGTCGGCCAGCGTCGCCGCCGCGACCAGGGCCGCGTCGGTGATGCTGATCCGGTGGTGCGCCTCGTAGCGGTCGCGGAGACCCTTGAGGATCTCGATGGTGTGCGCCAGCGACGGCTCGCCGACCTGGATGGGCTGGAAGCGGCGCTCGAGAGCGGCGTCCTTCTCCAGGTGCTTGCGGTACTCGTCCAGCGTGGTGGCGCCGATGGTCTGCAGCTCGCCGCGGGCGAGCATCGGCTTGAGGATCGAGGCCGCGTCGATCGCGCCCTCGGCCGCACCCGCACCCACCAGCGTGTGGATCTCGTCGATGAACAGGATGATGTCGCCGCGAGTGCGGATCTCCTTGAGCACCTTCTTCAGGCGCTCCTCGAAGTCACCGCGGTAGCGCGAGCCGGCCACCAGCGCGCCGAGGTCAAGCGTGTAGAGCTGCTTGTCCTTCAGCGTCTCGGGCACCTCGCCCTTGATGATGGACTGCGCCAACCCCTCGACGACGGCCGTCTTGCCGACGCCGGGCTCGCCGATGAGCACCGGGTTGTTCTTCGTGCGGCGGGAGAGCACCTGCATGACCCGCTCGATTTCCTTTTCCCGGCCGATGACCGGGTCGAGCTTGCCCTCGCGGGCGGCCTGGGTCAGGTTGCGGCCGAACTGGTCGAGGACCAGGCTCGTCGAGGGCGCTGCCTCGCCGGCGGCCGCACCGGCCGCGGCCGGCTCCTTGCCCTGGTAACCCGAGAGCAGCTGGATCACCTGCTGGCGGACCCGGTTGAGGTCGGCGCCGAGCTTGACCAGCACCTGGGCGGCGACGCCCTCGCCCTCCCGGATCAGGCCGAGCAGGATGTGCTCGGTGCCGATGTAGTTGTGGCCGAGCTGCAGCGCTTCGCGCAGCGACAGCTCCAGCACTTTTTTCGCCCGCGGCGTGAACGGGATGTGCCCGCTCGGCGCCTGCTGACCCTGGCCGATGATCTCCTCGACCTGCTGCCGGACACCCTCGAGAGAGATGCCCAGGCTTTCCAGGGCCTTGGCGGCGACGCCCTCGCCCTCGTGGATCAGGCCGAGCAGGATGTGCTCGGTCCCGATGTAGTTGTGGTTGAGCATCCGGGCCTCTTCTTGGGCCAGGACGACAACCCGTCGCGCTCGGTCGGTGAACCGCTCGAACATGCCCTCGTGCTCCTCACGTGCCGTGCGCCAATAACTGGCGGGGCCAGCGCACCGGCATCGGTGATGCCTGTGCTAGTTCCTACTCTATCGCCGCCCGGCGGTCTTGCTGGACCCTCGTGGCCCCTCTAAACCGTCCGCAACGTTGACTTAGCCAACTTCGCACGCCAGACGGCTGTTCCCCCACTCGAACGAGTACGCGGACAGCGAAATCGCCGACGGACATGCGTCCACAGCCTGTGGACAACCCGCTCCACTCCTGTGGATAACTCTACGTACCCCGTGAGTCGCCCGAGTAAAAAAGCAGCGGGCCCGTTGCGCAGACAGCGCAACGGGCCCGGCACACTACGCCTGGTTCAGCCCCGTCCGGGGCCCTTGGCGTGGAACTCGTCCACGATCTCCTGCGGGATCCGACCCCGGTCGGAGATGTCCTTGCCGGCCTTCTTGGCCCACTCGCGGATCGCCTTGTTCTGCTCCCGGTCGGCGGTCGCACCGCCGCGGCCACGAGCGGCCCGGCCGCCGACGACCACACCGCCGCGCGCCACCTTGGAACCGGCGCCCACGTACGGAGCGAAGACGTCCCGCAATTTGATCGCGTTCTTCTCCGACAGGTCGATCTCGTACTGAATGCCGTCCAGCGCGAACTTGACGGTCTCCTCGGCGTCACCGCCGTCGAGGTCATCGACCAGTTTGTGAATGATCTGCTTGGCCACGCGCCGCAATCCTCCCGAACACAGGTTCTCCCGCAACGGTCAAGACAATAACGCCAGGGCGGCGGTATACGTCAATGGCGGGTCGAATATTACTCGGGCCGAGCGAGCGGGAACAGGATCGTTTCCCGAATGCCGAGCCCGGTCAGCGCCATCAACAGCCGGTCGATTCCCATTCCCATCCCGCCGGTCGGCGGCATTCCGTACTCCATCGCACGGAGGAAATCCTCGTCCAGCTGCATCGCCTCGGCATCGCCACCGGCCGCCAGCAACGACTGCGCGACGAGTCGTTCCCGCTGCACCACCGGGTCGACCAACTCGGAATATGCGGTAGCCAGCTCGAAACCGGATACGTACAGATCCCACTTCTCGGTCAGACCGGGAGTTTCCCGGTGAGCCCGGGTGAGTGGGGCGGTCTCTTCGGGATAATCCCGCACAAATGTCGGCGCCTGCAGGGACGGCACGATGAGGTGCTCGAACAGCTCCTCGGCCAGCTTGCCGTTGCTCCACTTCGGGTCCGCGGAAAGGTCGTGCTTTTCCGCGTAGGCCGCCAGTTGTGCCCGTTCGGTCAGCACCGTGACTTCTTCGCCGAGCGCCTCGGAGAGCGAACCGAACAACGTGATCGTCCGCCACTGCCCACCGAGATCCAACTCACTGCCGTCGAAGTGCGTCACCACGTGTGAGCCGGCGACCGCGAAGGCGGCTTCCTGAATCCACTCCTGAACCTGCTGCTGCATCACGTTGTAGTCGGCGTACGCCTGGTACGCCTCCAGCATCGCGAACTCGGGCGAGTGACTGGAGTCCATACCCTCATTGCGGAAGTTGCGGTTGATCTCGAAGACCCGATCGATGCCACCGACGACCGCGCGCTTCAAAAACAGTTCCGGCGCGATCCGCAGATAGAGATCAGTGTCGAGCGCGTTGCTGTGCGTCACAAACGGGCGGGCCGCCGCACCACCGTGCAGCAACTGCAACATTGGTGTTTCGACCTCGAGGAAATTGCGCCGGAACAGCGACTCGCGCAGGCTCCGCACAACGGTCGCCCGGGACCGGACGATCTCGCGCGCCTGCGGCCGCACGATCAGGTCGACATAACGCTGCCGGATCCGGGTCTCCTCGGAAAGCGGCTTGTGCGCGACCGGCAACGGGCGCAGCGACTTGGCGCTCATCGCCCACGAGTCGGCCAGCACGGACAGCTCGCCGCGCCGGCTGGTGATCACCTCGCCCTGGATGCCGACCAGGTCACCGAGGTCGACCAGGTGCTTCCAGTCGGTCAGGGCCTGCTCGCCGACCTTGTCCAGGGACAGCATCGCCTGCAGCTCGGTGCCGTCACCGTCGCGCAGGGTCGCGAAGCACAGCTTGCCGCCGTTGCGGATGAAGATCACCCGGCCGGCAATCGCCGCCTTGTCGCCGGTGGCGTGGTCGATCGGGAGTTCCGCGTACTTCTCCCGGAGCTCCTTGAGAGTTGCGGTGCGGGGCAGGTTCACCGGGTAGGGCGGGACTCCCTCGGCGAGCAACCGCTCCCGCTTCGACCGGCGGACCCGCATCTGCTCGGGAAGGTCCTCGACTGGGTCGCTACCCAAGCCTGGACTATCAGTCGGCGGAGCTTCAGTTGCGGGCACATTCTGCTCGGTCACGGCACTGCTCTCTGTGTTCAGGAACGCGGAAAGGACGCAGAAAGCCTACTCAGCGGCTTTCACACGTTCCGCTCATATACCATCCGCAGCCCGATCAGCGTGATCATCGGCTCGTGCGCGGTGATCGTGCGGCACTCGTCCTTGACCAGCCAGGCCAGGCCGCCGGTGGCGATCACGGCGGACACACTGCCGCCCAGCTCCTCGATCATCTGCTCGACGATCCGGTCGACCTGCCCGGCAAATCCGTAGTACATGCCCGACTGCAGGCATTCGACCGTGTTCTTGCCGATCACCGAGCGCGGCTTGGCCGGCTCGACCTTGCGCAGCTGAGCGGCGCGGGCGGCGAGTGCGTCGAAGGAGATCTCGATGCCCGGTGCGAACGCCCCGCCGAGGAACTCGCCCTTCGCGCTGATCACGTCGAAGTTGGTGGTGGTGCCGAAGTCGACCACGATCGACGGTCCGCCGTAGAGAGCGTGCGCGGCCAGGGTGTTGACCACCCGGTCGGCGCCCACCTCCTTCGGATTGTCGATGGCCAGCTGCACCCCGGTCTTCACGCCCGGCTCGACGATCACGTTGGGCAGATCGCCGTAGTAGCGGGCCAGCATGGTGCGCAGGCTGCGCAGGGCGGCCGGCACCGTCGAACACGCGGCCACCCCGGTGACCTCGACGGCGTCGCCGGCCAGCAGCCCGCGGAACATCAGCCCGAGTTCGTCGGCGGTCGACCGGGCATCGGTCTTGATCCGCCAGTTGTGCACCAGCTTGTCGCCGTCGAAGGTCGCCAGCACGGTGTTGGTGTTACCGATGTCGATGCAGAGCAGCATTTACGGCCTCGTTCGAAGGTCCATAGCGATGTCCAGGATCGGCGATGAGTGTGTCAGGCCACCCACCGAGAGATAGTCCACACCGGTCGCCGCGTAGGCCTCCACCGTTTCCAGTGTGAGATTTCCGGTCGCCTCGAGCTCCACCCGGTCGCCGACCGCCGCGACGACCTCGGCGAGCAGGGCCGGCGTCATGTTGTCGCAGAGCAGAAAGTCGGCGCCGGCCTCGACCGCTTCGACCGCCTCGGCCAGCGTGGTCACCTCGACCTGCACCGGAACGTCCGGGAACTTCTCCCGCACCAGCCGGTACGCCGCGGTGATGCTGCCCGCCGCCAGCTTGTGGTTGTCCTTGATCATGGCGACGTCGTACAGGCCCATCCGCTTGTTCGTGCCGCCGCCGGCCCGCACCGCGTACTTCTCCAGCGCGCGCAGCCCCGGGGTGGTCTTGCGGGTGTCCAGCACGGTCGCCTTGGTGCCCTCGAGAGCGTCGGCCCACTTGCGGGTGTGGGTGGCCACGCCGGACATCCGGCACAGCAGGTTGAGTGCGGTGCGCTCGGCGGTCAGCAGCGAGCGGGTCGGCCCGGTGATCACGGCGAGCACGTCGCCACGGCGTACCCGATCACCGTCCTTGATCTTTGCCTCGAAGCGCGTCGTGCCGCCGGAGGTGGCCGCGAAGACCTCGGCCGCCACCGCCAGACCGGCGACCACGCCGTCGGCCCGGGCCACCAGCTCGGCCGTGTCGCCCTGCCGCGGCGGAATGGTGGCCTCGCTGGTCACGTCGCGCGGCGGATCGCCCAGGTCCTCGCCGAGCGCGGTGAAGACGATCCGCTGCACCTCATCGGGGTCGAGAGTCATGCCATCTCCTCGAAGGTCTGGGTGAGCCGGCCGGTCGGGCCGATGCCGTCGAGCAGGTGCCCGCGCCACTCGTCCTCGGCCACCGGGAAGTCTTCGCGCCAGTGGCAGCCGCGTGTCTCGCGCCGGACGCTCGCCGAGGCCACCAGCGCCGACGCCACGGTCAGCAGGTTGGTCGCCTCCCAGGCCGCGTTGTGCGGGGTGGTGCGCTGCTCGGCCAGGCGGGCGAGTTCCTTGGCGGTGCCGTCCAGCGAATCGGCCGAGCGCAGCACGCCGGCGCCGCGGGTCATCGCCCGCTGCAGGTCGGCGCGGATCGTCGGATCGATCACCCAGGCCGGCTCTTCCTTGAACACGGGATCCGCCTGCGGCGGCAGGTCGCGGCCGATGTCGTCGGCGATCCGCCGGGCGAACACCAGACCCTCCAGCAGCGAGTTGCTGGCCAGCCGGTTGGCGCCGTGCACGCCGGTGCAGGCCACCTCACCGCAGGCGTAGAGCCCGGCGATGCTGGTGCGGCCGTGCAGGTCGGTGCGCACCCCGCCGGAGGCGTAATGCGCGGCCGGCGCGACCGGGATGAGGTCGACGGCCGGATCGACGCCGGCCGACCGGGTCGAGGCGACGATCGTCGGGAACCGGTGCTCGAGGAACTCCCGCCCCAGGTGCCGGGCGTCGAGGTAGACGTGGTCGGCGCCGGTGGCCAGCAGCACCCGGTGGATGCCCTTGGCGACCACGTCCCGCGGGGCCAGCTCGGCCAGCTCGTGCTGACCCACCATGAACCGCTTGCCGGACTCGTCGACCAGGTAGGCGCCCTCGCCCCGCAGCGCCTCGGAGATCAGCGGCCGCTGCACCGAGGTGACCGCCGCGCTCACGAACGACGTCGGGTGGAACTGCACGAACTCCACGTCGGTGACGACCGCGCCGGCCCGCATCGCGAGCGCCACGCCGTCGCCGGTGGACACCGGGGGGTTGGTGGTGGACGAGTAGATCTGCCCCATCCCGCCGGTGGCGAGCACCACCGCGCGGGCCAGGATCGCGCCCACCCCGTCCGCCGAGCCCTCGCCCAGCACGTGCAGGGTGATGCCGCAGGCCCGGCCGTCCGCGCCACGCAGCAGATCGAGCACGAGCGCGTGCTCGACCAGCCGGATCCACGGATCGCGCCGCACCGCCTCGTGCAGCGCGCGCTGCACCTCGGCTCCGGTCGCGTCGCCGCCGGCGTGCACGATCCGGTCGGCCCGGTGCCCGCCCTCGCGGGTCAGCATCAACGAGCCGTCGGCGTTGCGGTCGAACTCGGCGCCGATCCGCATCAGCTCACGGACCCGCGCCGGTCCTTCCTCGACCAGCACCCGCACCGCCGCCGGATCGCAGAGGCCGACGCCGGCGATCTCGGTGTCGTTGGCGTGCGCGGCCGGCGTGTCCAGCGGGTCGAGAACCGCGGCGATCCCGCCCTGCGCCCAGCGCGTGGAACCGTCGTCGATGTTCACCTTGGTGACCACCGTGACGTGCAGCCCCTGCTCACGCAGGTGGAGAGCGGCGGTCAGCCCGGCCACACCGGAGCCCACGACCAGCACGTCAGTGGTCTCGCTCCAGCCCGGATCGGCGGCGGCGAGCCGGCGCGGAAGCTCCGGAAGATCGGCGAGAAGTGACATCTGCTCAGTACACCCCGCCGGTGCGTGGGGCCCACCGCGGGGGCAGGCTCAGTGGTGGGCATTACTTGTACTGGATGGGGAGGCTCTTGACCCCTTTGCCCTTCAGGGTCGACTTCAACTCGGTGCCGTCCAGCCAGAGATAGCAGCGTACGCCGAAATCGCCGAGCGCCCATACGTCCGTGTTCCCGGGCAGCGACACCACGCCGGTGCGATATTGCAGGTCGGCGTCGTTCGGGACATTGACGTAGGTGGCGATCAGCCCGCGGCACCCGTCGTGGAACTTCGCCCAGGTGGCGTCGTCCTTCGGGTAGGCCAGGCCCTTCGCGAACCAGATCCCGACGAACTCGGCGTTGTGCTTGGCGTCGCAGGTCACCCCCGGCATGCTGGCGATCGCCCCGGCACTGTCCTGGGCCACCGCGTAGCAGGTCAGCAGCAGCTCGGAGGTCCCGTCGGCGAGCACGCCCCGCAGGCTGCCGGCCCGCTGCACCAGGCCACCGTCGTCCTCGACCGAGCTGAGCTCGACGGCCTCGCAGCGGAACCACCGGGATCCGCCGGTCCAGGCCGCCTGGGTCGGATGGGTGACGCCGATCCAGATGCGAGCGTTGCGCCAGGATCCGCCGAGATAGGTGGACGTCTTCTCGTCGCAGACGTTGTAGGCGGACGCGGCGCCGGCCGATCCTTCGGCGGGCGGCGACTCGGCATCGGCGGCGGGCGACTCGTAGGTGCCGACGTAGACGGTCTCGGTCCGGTGCCGGAGCGTGCAGCCGATCTCGTCATAGGTGGCCCGAGCCCCGACCGCGCTGAAGTTGGCCCCATGGCAGGTCCCGGCCGCGGGCTCGAAGGCGGTGGCCGGCCCCATCGCGGCCCATCCGTTGGTGAGATCACCATCGACCCCGCCGGGAGCGGCACACCCAGCAACCACCGCTACCAGGGCAACCAAACCCCCCAGCCGGATGCCCATCCGGTGTCGCATGACCGCCACTCCCCCATTCCATCCGGAATTCCGAGCATATGGGGGATTTGAGAACCCAAAGACTAAAAACCCGTTTTCTGTACGCCGGGGAGCGCTCCGCCGCGGAGCGTCAGCGGGACGTTGTCGATCAGTCGGGTGGTACCGAGCTTCGCGGCCACCAGCAGGCGAGCCGGACCTTCGGCCGGCACCGGGCCCAGGTCGAGCGACATGACAGCGAGGTAGTCGACCCGGACCGACGGCTCTTCTTCGAGGATCTTGGTGGCGGTCGCCAGGGCCGATTCCGGGTCGGTCTCGGCCGCGCCCAGCCGCAGGGCCCGGGAGAGCGCGAGCGCCGCCTGACGCTCGGCCGGCGAGAGGAACCGGTTGCGGCTGGACATGGCCAGACCATCCGGCTCGCGTACGGTCGGGACGCCGACGATCTCGACCTCCAGCTCCAGGTCACGCACCATTCGCCGGATCAGCGCCAATTGCTGGAAGTCCTTCTCGCCGAAGAACGCGACATCCGCCCGGGTCAGCATCAGCAGCTTCTCGACCACCGTGAGCATGCCGGCGAAGTGGCCCGGCCGGCTGGCGCCCTCGAGGAGCTCCCCGATCGGACCGGCGTTCATCGTCACCTGCGGCGGCCCACCCGGATAGACCTCGTCGCGGCTGGGCGCGAAGACCACCGCCACGCCCTCGGCCCGGCACGCCTCGACGTCCGCCTCCAGGGTGCGGGGGTACTTCTCGAAGTCCTCGGCCGGGCCGAACTGCAGCGGGTTCACGAAGATCGTGACCAGCACGAACTCGGATCGTTCCCGGGCCGCTCGCATCAGCGCGCGATGGCCCTCGTGCAGCGCGCCCATGGTCATCACGACCGCGATCCGGCCGGGCACTCCGGCCAGCTCCGACGCGAGCTGCGCCCGGGTGTGGATTACCTCGGTCATCGGGCGCTCCCCACCGTCGTGGCTCGGGACAGGACGTCCATCAGCAGCGTGGCATCCTGCGGGCGCAGGCGGCCGGAGGCGATCGCCCGGTCCGCGGTGCGGCGGGCCATCGCCAGATAGGTGCCGGCGGCCTCGACGGGCATCCGGTCCAGGTGCTTGGCCACGGTGCCGGCGTCGCCGCGGGAGACCGGGCCGGTCAGGGCCGCGTCGCCGAGCCGCAGCGCGTTGTCCAGCGCGGCCCGCAGCAGCGGGCCGAGGACCCGCTCGGCGTCCTCGACACCGGCCGCGCGCAGCAGGTCGGCGGCCTCGTTGACCAGCGTGACCAGGTGATTGGCGCCGTGCGCCAGGGCCGCGTGATAGAGCGGCCGGTTGTCCTCGGCGATCCACTCCGGGACGCCGCCCAGGTCGGCGACGAGCCGGGTGGCGAACGCCCGGTCCGGGGTGGTGACGCCCCACGCGATGCCGGGCAGCCGCTCCAGGTCGGCGTCGGCGCCGGTGAACGTCATCGCGGGGTGCAGGGCCATGCCGTTCACATCGCCCAGAACGGCCAGTCCGTGAGCGCCGGAGGTGTGCGCCACGATCTGGCCGGGGCGAAGCGAGCCGGTGGCGGCCAGGCCGGCGATCAGGTCACCGAGGGCGTCGTCCGGGACGGCCAGCAGCAGCAGGTCGTCGGCGGCGCGGGCCACCTCGGCGGCGGGCAGGATCGCGGCGTCCGGCAACAGGCGGGCGGCCCGATCACGGGAGGCGGCGGAGACCGCGGCCGCGGCCACGACCCGATGGCCGGCTGCGTTCAGAGCGGCGCCCACCACGGCGCCCACCCGTCCGGCGCCGACTACGCCGACGGTCAGCGTGCGCTGCATAGCGCTCATGTGCGGATCCAGTCCTCGAGAGGGGTACCGGTCGATCGCAAGTATGCGTGCCCGTAACACGCTCGTGACAACCACGTGTGAACAACTGCACGGCCGCGACGGGGCCTAAGGTGTCGGTGTGACGGGGTGGCGCACGGCGATGACCGCCGGGCTGTACGGGCCGGCTGGTTTCTTCACGCGCGGCACCACCGGGCCGGACCAGCATTTCCGCACCAGCGTGCACGCGTCGCCGCTGTTCGCGGGAGCCCTCGCCCGCCTGGTCGAGCGGGTCGACACGGCCCTGGGCCGGCCTACGGTCTTCCAGCTCGTCGACGTCGGCGCCGGCCGGGGCGAGCTGCTCACCACGCTCCGGCAACTGCTGCCGGCCGAGCTCGCCGCGCGGGTCCGGTGCACCGCGGTCGAGGTGGCGCCGCGGCCGGCGACGCTCGACCGGGCGATCCGCTGGCGGCCGGACATCCCCGGCGACATCGTCGGGCTGCTGCTCGCCACCGAGTGGCTGGACAACGTGCCGCTCGACGTGGTCGACATCGACGATCACGGCCGGCGGCGGAAGGTGCTGGTCGACCCGGCCACCGGCGACGAGACGCTCGGCGGGGCGGCCGACGCCGCCGAGGAGTTCTGGCTCAGCCGCTGGTGGCCGCACCCAGGGCGGGCCGAGATCGGCTGGCCCCGGGACGCGGCCTGGGCGGACGCGGTCGACCAGGTGCGGCGGGGCTGCGCGCTGGCCGTCGACTACGGGCATCTGCGGGCCGACCGGCCCGCGTTCGGGACGCTCACCGGCTTCCGGGACGGCCGGCAGGTGACTCCGGTGCCGGACGGCAGCTGCGATGTCACCGCGCACGTGGCGATGGACGCGGTGGCGGTCGCGGCCGGAACGCCGTACCGGATGATCACCCAGCGGGAGGCGCTGAAAGCGCTCGGGATCGACGGCGCCCGGCCCTCTCTTGATCTTGCTCGTCGTGACCCGGCCGGATATGTGCGCGCGCTCGCCGCGGCCGGCGCCGCCGCCGAGCTGATCGAGCCGGCCGGCCTCGGCGGACACTGGTGGCTGCTGCACACGGTCGGGATAGAAGAACGTGGGAGCATGCTCCTGTGACGGACGCGCTGCGGGAGATGACCGTCGGGACCGGTGCCGGGCTCGACACGGCGGACATGGTGCTGAACATCGGGCCGCAGCATCCGTCCACGCACGGCGTGCTACGGCTCAAGCTCACCCTCGACGGTGAGCGGGTGGTCGCCTGCGAGCCGATCGTCGGATACATGCACCGCGGCGCCGAGAAACTGTTCGAGGTGCGCGACTACCGGCAGATCATCATGCTGGCCAACCGGCACGACTGGCTGTCCGCCTTCTCCAACGAGCTCGGGGTGGCGCTGGCCGTCGAGCGGCTGATGGGCATCGAGGTGCCAGAACGCGCGATCTGGCTGCGCACCGCGATGGCCGAGCTGAACCGGGTGCTCAACCACCTGATGTTCCTCGGCTCCTACCCGCTCGAGATCGGCGCGATCACGCCGATGTTCTACGCGTTCCGCGAGCGGGAAACCCTCCAGGCGGTCATGGAGGAAGCCACCGGCGGCCGGATGCATTTCATGTTCAACCGGGTCGGCGGGGTCAAGGAAGAAGTGCCGGCCGGGTGGACCGTGCGCGCCCGGCAGGCCATCAAGACGGTCCGCAAGCGGCTGCCCGACCTCGACCACGTGATCCGCAAGAACGACATCTTCCTCGCCCGCACCGTCGGGGTCGGGGTGCTCACCGCGGCCCAGGCCGCTGCCTACGGCGCGTCCGGGCCGGTGGCACGGGCCTCCGGGCTCGACTTCGACCTGCGGCGCGACGAGCCCTATTTGGCGTACGACCAGCTGAACGTCCCGGTGGTCACGAAGAAATCCGGCGATTGTCACGCGCGGTTCGAGGTTCTGCTCGATCAGGCGTACGTGTCGCTCGACCTCGCCGAAGAATGCCTGGACCGGGTCGACAAGATCTCCGGGCCGGTCAACGTGCGGCTGCCCAAGGTGGTCAAGGCGCCCGAGGGCCACACGTACGCGTGGACCGAGAACCCGCTCGGCATCAACGGCTATTACCTGGTGTCGCGGGGCGAGAAGACGCCGTGGCGAATGAAGATGCGCACCGCGTCCTACGCGAACGTGCAGGCGCTCGCCACGCTGATCCCCGGCTGCCTGGTGCCCGACCTGATCGCCATTCTCGGGTCGATGTTCTTCGTCGTCGGCGACATCGACAAGTAGCCGTCAGCGGCGGCCGTAACCCTGCACGTAGCGCTCGTCGGGCTGGGCGTAACGCGGGTCCGGCTGGGCGTAACGGTCGTCGGGCTGCGCGTAGCGCTCATCCGGCTGCGTATAAGGCTCGCCCTGCTGTGCAAAGCGCTCGTCCTGCTGCGCATAGCGCTCGTCGGGCTGCCAGCCGTCGTACTCGGCGAAGTCGGCCATCGTGCCGATGTTGGTGTCGTTCGCCGAGGGGCGGTGCCGCTTCGCGCGGTAGCTGGGGTCGCTCGCGGCTTGCGGGTCGTAGCCGCCGACCAGGCCGTAACCGTCAGCATCCGGGTAGGCGTTGCCGTCCGCCTCGAAGCCACCACTCTCCGGGCCGAAGCCGCCGCCCTCCGGGTCAAACCCGTTGACCTGCGGCTCGAAGCCGTTGCTCTGCGGGGCGAACCCATTGGCCTGCGGCTCGAAGCCGCCACCCTGCGGGCCGAATCCGTTGGCCTGCGGCTCGAAGCCGTTGCCGCCGGGACCGACGCCGTTGGCGGCCTGGCCGTAGACGTTGCTGGGGTGGCCGTAGCCGCCACTCGCCAGACCGTGGCCGTTGCCGCCCGATCCGTAGGCGTAGTCCTCGCCGGACGGGCCGTTCGTGCCGCCGTAGCCGTAGTCGACGCCGTAGCCATCCGCGGCGGCGTAGTTGCCTGCCGGGCCGTATCCGTCGTCGGGGGCGTCGTAACCGGAACGGTCGGCCGACGGCGCGCCATAGCCGGAACCGTTGACCGAACCCGTGCCGTAACCGTCGGCCGACGACGTGCCGTAATCCGAACCGTTCACCGTGGCCGTGCCGTAGGTGCCGCTGGGCTGGGCCGGGTAGGCGTTGCCGTTCGCGCCCGGCGGGACGACGGCGTAGCCGTCGCTGGCGCCGAAGTCGCCGTCCAGGCTTTCCGGCCGGCCGTATTGGGCGCCGGCCGGGCGGACCGCGGCCGAAGCGCGTGGCGGCGGTGACGGCGGCACCGGAACCGAGGCGGCACCGCGCTGGCGCGGGATGGCAGCCGAGGCCGCGGCGGCAACCGGGCGACTGCCACTGGTCGCGCCGGGCTCGCGGCGGTCGCCGGTAGACATGCCTGGCTCGCGTCGGTCACCCGCGGACATGCCGGGCTCGCGTCGGTCACCCGCGGACATGCCGGGCTCGCGTCGGTCACCCGCGGACATGCCGGGCTCGCGGTGCCCGTTTGGACCGAATCCGGGCCCGGACGCACCCGAGCCCGGCTCAAAGCCGCCGGAGCCCATGCCGTTGGGACCGGGGCCATTGAAGCCCGAGCCGGGGCCGTTGAAGCCGGGGCCGGGTGGTGTCGGGGGGACCACGGCTGCCGCTGCTGCCGGGGCTGGGACGCTCGCGCGGCCGCCGCTGGCGAAGGCCGGGTCGGGGCGGCGCGGTGACGGGGCGGCCGGGAACGGGTCGTCGCCCATCGGGGCGTCCTGGAAGAAGCCGGACGCCACCGGCGCGGGTGCGGGCGCGGCGGCGGGGCGGCCGAACTCGGCGCGTAACTGCGCGCGCAGGGCCTGGACCTCCTCGGCGACGCGGTCCTCCACGTCGCCGCGTTGCAGCTCCGGGTCGTTGCGGACGAGCACGGACGAGCCGACCAGCACAACGCTCACCGCGATCAGCAGCACGGCGAAGCGCACCGAGTTGGAGCTTTGGCCGAGCAGCACGACAACCGCGGCCAGCGGGGCGAGCAGCACGCCCGCCCAGATCAGGCCGCGGAGCAGTCGAGAGCTGGGGACAGCCCCGGGGTCCTTCTCCGGCATGGGCGCCCACGTTACCGAACCTGGGCCAGGGGCGAAATGGTCAAACGCCGGGCTTCGAAGTGGTCGAAACCCGGCGTTATTCCATCAATTCGTTAGCCGGCCGCGAGCGCGCCGTCCGAGCTGAACACCAGGCCGACGCTGATCGTGCCGTTCTTCAGCGCGGTCTTGGTGAGCGGGCCGCCCGAGTCCAGAGTGGAAAACTTTCCGGCCTGGAAGTTGTAGACGTCGACGAGGCCCTGCTGGCACTTCGGCCGCTGCGGGCACTCGGCCGGGCCACCGAGGATGGTCGCCGCGCCCGAGCACTTGGTGGCCAGGTCGGAGAGGGTCTTCACGCTGTACTTGTCGGCGAAGGCCGTCGTGGTGGCGAACGCGTTCTGGTCCTGCGCCTCGGACGCCTTGCCGAAGACCAGGCCGACCTTCTCGCCGAGGGCGGTCAGGTTGGTCACCGTGGTGGTCAGGTCGGTCGAGGACGGGTCCTTGCCGGCCTTGTCGACCTTGCCCTGCAGGAACGTGGCCAGGGTGGCGGCATATTCGGGGACCACCGCGATCTCGCCCTTCTCCAGGGCCGGCTCGTACAGCTCGCGGTTGCCGATCTGCTGCACCTTGACGGTGTAGCCGGCCCCGGTGAGCGCGAGAGCGTAGATCTCGCCCAGGGTGGCCGACTCGCTGAAGTTCGCGGCGCCGACGGTGATGTTGCCGCCCGGGCCCTTCTCGAGGCCGGTCGTGAGGTTGTTGGCCGTCACGAATTCCTGAGCCGCCGTCTTGGACGACTTGCGGTCGACGTCGACCGCCTTGTTCAGGTCGATCAGCTTGGTCGTGTCGAGCGCCGCCGAGACCTTGTCGAGCGCGGCGATCAGCTGCGGCGAGGACGCCTTCTTGTTGATCGCCGGGATGACGTTGTCGGTGTTCTGGAGCGCCTTGTCGTCGGTGAGGACGACCAACTTGTCGCCGGTGACCGGGGCACAGCCCGCGCCGGCGGCCGACGAGGCCGGAGCTTCCGTGCCGGAGGAGCCGGCGCTGCCGCAACCGGCGAGGGTGACGACGGCCGCCGTAGCGGTGGCAGCCATCAGGAGCAGGTGTCGACGCATACCGCCGCCTTCTGTGTCCCGGCGTGGCCAGGATGACCATGCCGCGTGTCCGACGGGCAGCCAAACACTGCCCGCATGCACTGCAAGGTCTACCCGCTGGGTATGACAACTTTCCGGAACGTTGCTGGTCTGTTATCCAGTCGGGTCGGCGACGGCGACCTTCCGGCGCCGCACATTGCGCAGCGGACGGGGCGTGACCAGGCGTTCCACGATCGCAAAGAGGCCTTCGACCAGCAGTGCGAGGAGCACCACAGTGATGCCGCCGGCCACGATCTGATTACCGCCGACGCTGATGCCGAGTCCGAATCCGGCCGTGATGATCTGGCCGAGACCGCCGCCGTTCACGAACGTCGCCAGCGTCGCGGTCGCGACCACCTGCACCGCCGCCGTCCGCAGGCCGGCGGCGAGGTAGGGCACCGAGAGCGGCAGCTCGACCCGGCGCAGCAACTGCCCGCCGGACAGGCCCATCCCGCGGGCCGCGTCCCGGGTCTCCGGGTCGATCTGCCGCAGACCGGTGTAGGCGTTCGCCAGCAGCGGCGGCACGGCGAAGACGGCCAGCGCGATGATCACCGGCAGCTTGCCGAAGCCGAGCGGGGTCAGCGGGAGGATCGTCAGCAGCGCCAGGGTGGGCACGGCCCGGGTGAGGTTGGCCACCGTGATCACCACGCCGCCGCCCCGGCCGCGGTGACCGAGCCAGATGCCCAGCGGCAGGCCGATCAGGCAGCCGAGCACCACCGCCCAGAAGCTGATCACCAGGTGCTCACCGAGCCGGTCGAGCAGGCCACCGGGGTTGGTCCAGTTCAACGGATCGTTGAGCCAGATGATCCCGTCCTTGAAGTAGCTCATACCGATCCTCCGCTTCGCTCCGGATCGCCATGAGGCACAAACGCGCTGAGCCTGATGATTCGCTCGCTTCGCTCGTTCATGCCAGCCGCCTCCGGCTCCACGGCGTGAGCAGCCGGCCGAGGCCGACCAGTGCCAGGTCGAAGACCAGGGCCAGGGCGATGCAGAGGATCGTGCCGGTGACGATCTCGGCGCGGTAGAAGTTGTTCCAGAAGCCGCCCATGATCAGGTCACCGAGGCCGCCGTTGCCGATGATCGCGCCGATCGTGACCAACGCCACCGTCGAGACCGTGGCCAGCCGCAGGCCGGTCACGATGCCGGGCAGGGCGAGCGGCAACTCGACGTTCCAGAGGCGCCCGAATCGGCTGTAACCCATCCCGGCGGCGGCGTCGCGGACCTCGGCCGGCACCTGCGTCAGACCGGTCAGGGCGTTACGAACCACGAGCAGCAGGGCGTACAGCACCAGGGCGATCAATACGGTCACCCGGTTGGTCGCGCCCAGCAGCGGCGCCAGCAACGCGAGCAGCGCGAGCGACGGAATCGTGTAGAGAACGCCGGAGAGTGCCAGAATCGGACCGGTCAGCGGTCTGATCCAGTAGGCGAGGACCGCGAGCGGCACCGCGACCACCAGCGCGATGAGTACGGTCTCCACGGTTATGCCGGCGTGGAAGCCGAGCTTCGCGACAATCGTGTCGGCATTGTCGTGGACGTACTGCCACGAGAACCACGGGTTTCCGGGCCCGTCATCGGCGGGTGCGGCCAGCGGCGAGACGGCTGCCGGGCCCCACGACAGGAAGGACATACGTGGACGCTACCGCGATCAACGAATCCGGGCCTGCTCCGAGCGCGGCATCGATCACTCTGGAGAACATCGGCAAGACCTACCCGGACGGCACGGTGGCGGTCGGCGACTTCAGTCTCGAGGTGCGTGCCGGCGACCTGGCCGTGCTGATCGGCCCGTCCGGATGCGGCAAATCCACGATCCTGCGGATGATCAACCGGCTGATCGAGCCGTCCGGGGGCCGGATCCTGATCGACGGCCAGAACATCCTCGACCGCAATCCGGTCGAGCTGCGCCGGCACATCGGCTACGTGATCCAGAACGTCGGGCTGTTTCCGCACCAGAACATCCGCGCCAACGTCGGCACCGTCCCGAAGCTGCTCGGCTGGGACCGGAAGCGGACGGCCGAGCGCGCCGACGAGCTGCTCGAGCTGGTCGGCCTCGACCCGTCCCGGTACGCCAAGCGCTACCCGCACGAGCTCTCCGGCGGCCAGCGGCAGCGCGTCGGGGTGGCCCGGGCACTCGCCGCCGACCCGCTCGTGCTGCTGATGGACGAGCCGTTCTCAGCGGTCGACCCGATCGCCCGCGGCCGCCTGCAGGAGGAGTTCCTCAAGCTGCAGGCCACCGTGCGCAAGACGATCGTGCTGGTCACCCACGACATCGACGAGGCGGTCCGGCTCGGCGACAAGATCGCGGTGCTCGCCGAGGGCGGCCGGCTGCTGCAATACGCGCCGCCGGCCGAGCTGCTCAGCCGGCCCGTCTCGGCCGCGGTAGGTGACTTCGTGGGCGCCGACCGGGGCATCCGGCGGCTGGCCGTGACCCCGCTGCGGCCGGCCGTGCGACCGATCGAGGCGAGCGCGGCGACCGACGGGCGACCGTCCGTCGACGTGGGCGGCACGCTCTACGATGCGCTCGCGGCCATGCTGGCGAGCGATGTCACCGAGGTGGTCGCGGTCGAAGACGGGAAGCCGGTTGGATTGGTGTCCCGGGCCGCGCTTTTCGACGTACCCAAGGAAGATGCGCAAGCGTCGGTCTGAGCGTTTGGGCCGGGGCTTTTGGTGCCGCCCCGGCCCGCACGGTCATCTGGTGCCGCGGTAACCGCCGAGCGTGGCCAGGCCGACGATCCAGCCGACGAACAGGCCGTAGGACGCGCCGTTGCCGGCCGACTGGAAGGCGCCGAGCAGCGACGGGTTGGCCAGGAAGAGCGTGGTGAAAAGAGCGGCGAAGCCGCCGGCGAAGATGTACGACGCCCAGCCGGCGAAGAACTGGCTGATCGTCCCGCGCGCCCGGGCCAGCTGCGAACCGGGCAGCAGGTACAGGAAGAGCGCGGTCAGGACGACCAGCAGGATCGCCTTGAGGTCGCCGACGATGATTTCGCGCAGCGAGTCGTTGGAGTTGAACGTCCAGTGCGGCCAGGCGAGCAGCCGCAAGAACCAGCCGCCGGCCGTGTTGGCGTTGGTGTTGTCGTTCGCCCAGTCGGCATACCACGGGCTGCCGAAGACAAGGACCAGTATGAGTGCGGCGAGAGTGCCCGCACCAGGCGCAGATTTGTACCGGTTACCGAGAGCCATGCGCCGTTAATTCCCAGCGCGGCGGTCCTTTCAAACGACAGTCGTAAATGCCCTTGATCAGTGCTTTTGCACGTAATCGATGAAGGCGGCCCGCAGCAGGTCCTCCTGCTCGCCGTAACCGTGCTCCTCGTAACCGCCCTTGCCGATCAGTTCCCGCCAGAGAGCGACGTACTCGTCGATGGTGGGGCCGATCGAGTTCGGCGCGCCGTCGAGCTCGGCGGCATCGTCCGCATCCGGCAGGTGCTTGATCACCGTCCAGAAGAACTTGACGTCGTGGTTCTTGCGGGCCAGGCCGAAGGCGCGCTCGCGCAGCTCCTCGGTGGGCAGGGCGTCCAGCTCGGCGAAGCTCGGAGAGGTCATGTCGGCAAGCATAGGACGGGCGTTCGGGTCACCTGCTGGATCCCCAGGGTCCGTCGTCCCAGCGGTCGGTGCGGGCCGCCGTCGTGGTGGCCGGCGTCCAGCTCTCCAGGTCGGGCGTCCAGTTCTGGGCGGCGGTGGTCGGTGCGGCGTTCCACTCGTCGCCGTGAGCCGGGAGCAGCGGCCGGCCGAACGACTCGACCAGCCGGGTCACGATCAGGCCGGCCGCGAGCACGGCGGCCGCCGTCGCGAACAACGAGATCTCGAGGTTCTTCCGGGTGGACCAGTCGAGGTAGAGGGTGAACGCGGCAACCGCGAAGAGCGTGCCGAACATGCCACCCCGACGTCCGTACGCGCTGGTGCCGGCGAGCAGTGCCAGGCCGACCGCGATGCCGGTCCACTCCAGGCCGGTGCCGGGCACGATCGGCCCCGCCGACTGGGCGGCGATCAGGAAGCCGGCGCCGACCGCGAAGACCGAGGAGAGCACCAGCGTGCCGATCACCGGCAGCGCCACCGCGAAACCGCGCCGGCGGGCCTGGTCGCCGGACGAGCGCATGCCGCCCAGCCACCGGCGCACCGGCGTCACCGTGCCGAGCGCCGCGCCCAGCACGGCCAGCAACGCGAACCCGCCGAACAGGAAGAACGCCTGGTCGGTCGGGTCGTAGCGGCCCTGCACCACCTCCGGGGCCACCCGGAGCTGGTCGTAGACGATCACGCCGAGCGCGGCGGCCAGCGTGGCCACCCAACCGGGCACGTGCAGCACGAGAATGAGCAGGCCGACCGCGACCGCCCCGGCGGCCGCGATGATCAGCGCCGGGATCCCCGCCTTGAGCAGGCCCAGGTCGCCCTGCTCGGCGTAGTGCAGGGAGGCGCCGAGCGCGATCGGGCCGAGAGCGAGGTTGGGCACGCCGGCCCGCAGGGTCAGGCCCGCGCCCAGGGTGAGCAGGCCGACCGCGGCGCCGGTGATGAGCAGGTTGTCCAGCGCGGGCCGCTGGAACGCGTTCTTGTCCAGCTGCCAGAGCAGGAAGCCGAAGGCGCCGGCGGCGAGCAGCAGCACCACCTCCCAGCCGAGGTGGATGCCGAGGCGGTCCCGCCCGTCGTCCTCGCGGACATCGACGGCCGCGGTGTCCGCGGTCTCCATCTCCTCAGCCCGGCGGCGCTGATCGGCCGCGGCCAGGGTGTTCGCCCGGTACGCGGCCGGATCGGTCGTCGGCTCTTCAGTGCGGCGGAAGGTCGTCTCGTCGTACGCCATCGCGCGCCTCCTCGTGTGCGTCTACCGTGCGGCCCAGACGCACGCCGATACCCGCCGGGCACTCAGGCCCCGCGCCCAGAGCATACGGATACGAGTTGGTCTCAGTTCAAGGCCGAAAGGTGCCTTTATCGACGCCGCTCCGCCTCGTCCTCGTCCTTGTTGTCCGGCTGCTCCGGGATCCGGCACGAACGCTCCAGCCACAGCGCGGCGCCGATCAGGGCGGCCGCGCCGACCAGGCCACCACCGGCGGTCGGCAGGTCGCTGTGCGCGGCCTCGGTGGGCTCCATCGCGAGCCAGGACAGCAGGCCCGCCGAGAAGCCCGCGGACAGCGCGCCGACCAGTGACGACGCCTTGGCGAGCGCGACGTAGCGGGCCACCGCGAGCGGGTCGACCGGGAGCGTGCGGGGCTTGCGCTGGATGCGGGCGCCGGTGTTCTGCGCGAGTGCGCCCTCGGCGATGGCCAGCACGAACAACGCGATCACCGGCGACCAGGGCAGCTCGGGCAGCGATTGGTAGGTGAAGCTGAGCAGCAGCCAGCCCAGGGCGGCCGCGCCGAGGCCCGCCACGACCAGAACCGAGATGCTCGTCGGCCGCAGTGACGGGTCCGATTTCGGCGCCTGCGGGTTGCTGCTCACACCACGAACTCTAACGGGAGATCCGGCCGCGGAGTCATCCCGGCAAGGTCATCGGCGAGTGCCGGGTCGTTCAGCAGGTCGGTCAGCCAGCCGTGCCCGGCCAACTGCCCGTACGGCTGGATGTCGATCCACGGGCGCAACACGAACGCCCGCAGATGGGCTCGCGGATGCGGCAGGGTCAGCTCCGGGTCGTCCGAGATCACCGGCTGGTCGTCGGCGTCCCAGACGGCGATCACGTCGACGTCCAGGGTGCGCGGGCCGAACCGGCGCTCCGGATCGCGCACCCGGTTGGCCCGGGCTTCGCAGGCATGTGCCCGGTCCAGCCAGTCGCGCGGCGCGGCCTCCGGATCGACTGCCAGGAGTACGGCGTTGAGATACGCGGGCTGGTCGGCGTCGCCCCACGGCGGGGTCTCGTAGATGCCGGAGACCGCCGCGACGCTGCCACCGAGCGCGCCGACCGCCCGCCGGAGATTCTGGTAGCGGTCCCCGAGGTTGCTGCCCAGCGACAGCACGGCCCGGCTCACGAGCGGCTCCGGCGCAGCGTGACGGCCACGTCGGCGAAGTCGTGCGGGATGGGCGCCTGCGGCTTGTGGACGGTCACCTCGGCCGCGTCGACCCGCTCGTCGGCCAGGCAGACCGCGAGAAGGCGGTCAGCCAGGGTCTCGATCAGGTTGACCGGCTCGCCGGTGACCACCGCGACCAGCGCGGAGGCCAGCTCGCCGTAGTGCACGGTGTCGGCGACGTCGTCGGTGGCCGCCGCCCGGGTCAGGTCCAGCTCGAGCACCACGTCGACGACGAACTCCTGGCCGTCGGCACGCTCGAAGTCGTACACCCCGTGGTGGCCCTTGGCCCGGAGGCCGGTCAGTTTGATCATTTCTTCTCCAGTCGCGGGCGCCCGGAGGCGCGCCAGACCGCGAGCGCATCCGCGGTGTCGAGGACGTCGTGGACCCGCACTCCCCAGGCGCCGGCCGCCACCGCCAGCACCGACGTGGCAAGCGTGGCCGCTTCCCGCCGGTCCACCGCGCGTGGGGCGCCGTCCGGGCCGGCCAGCAGGCGGCCCAGGTAGGTCTTGCGGCTGGCCGCGAAGAGCACCGGGAAGCCCAGTTCGACGATGGCATCCAGATGGCGGGTGAGCAGCCAGTTGTGCTCGGCGGTCTTGGCGAAGCCGAGCCCCGGGTCGAGAATGATCTGTCCGGGGTCGACGCCGGCCGCGACCGCCGCGTCCACCCGCTGCAGCAGTTCGTCCCGCACCTCGGCGACCACATCGTTATAAACGGCCAGCTTGGTCATCTCACGGGAGTGGCCGCGCCAATGCATCAGGATCCATGGGCAACCGGCGTCGCGGGCCACCGCAGCCATCCGGGGGTCGGCCAGGCCGCCGGAGACGTCGTTGATGGCGACGGCGCCGGCCTCGAGCGCGGCGGCCGCGACCGCCGCACGAGTGGTATCGATGCTCATCGGAACGCCGGCCGCGGCCAGCCCTGTGATTACCGGAACTACGCGCTTGATTTCTGTCGCGGCGTCCACTCGCTCGGCCCCGGGGCGGGTCGACTCGCCCCCGATGTCCACGATGTCCGCGCCGTCGGCCATCAATGCCGTGCCATGTTCGACGGCCGCGGCCACATTGTCGTACCGGCCGCCGTCCGAGAAGGAGTCCGGCGTGACGTTCAGGATTCCGATCACGACCGGGTGATCTCTACGGATTCGGTCCACGCCCGTGAGCTGGGCATCCCTCGACTCTGTCGGCACAGGGACAAGGGTAGGCCGGGCGCAGTGTCGCACGTGTGTACGATGTGTAGTAACTCGTTTAGATGCACGCCTTTACCTTGCGTAACGTTTAGGCGCTTGTAGCTAAGAAGTACGAGCCGTACTCTTCGGGTCTGGGCATCATGAAGGAACCGAAGAGAGCAGACGTGCATGGCAGTGCCCGAACGGCTCACTCGACGCGATGAGCTGGAAGTAGCACGATATGGGCGTCGCCGTGCGGCTTTACCACTGCAGCGTGTCCGGATCCCCCTAACCGGACACGGGGAGGTTTATCAATGATCGCCACAGAGCTCGCCACTCACGTTGCGACGCTGGCCGCAGACCCCAAGGGCATCAACACCCAAGGGATCGTCACTTTCTTCGCCAGCAACATCGCACCCATCCTGCTGGCGGTCCTCGGCGTCATCTTCATCGGACGAGCCAGCCGGGGCGAGATATCCAAGGTGCTCACCAGCTCTGCGATCGCCATCGTCGGCCTCGCGTTCATCGCCGGTGCGGCCACATTGTTCTTCGTCGGCGACGCCCTGATCAAGCTGATCTTCAACTGAGATGCGGCTCCGTACCGACGACGACATCTACCGGGCGCGCCTGGTCTACCTCGGTCCGCCCGGCTACACGCTGCCCATCCACCTGCCGTACGCGCAGTACGGGATGTTCGTCCTGCTGGTTCCGGTCTTCATGTTCCTGCACTACCTGATCACGTTCGACTTCGACCCGTTCCCGGCCTGGGAAATCTCCCTCGCCATGGTCAGCACGTCCTACGTGTTCCGGCATGTCGACCCGGACCGACCGGCCCGGCTGGTCATCAAGACCGCGCTCACCGACTGGCGCCGCACTCGCGAACCGGCCGTCGAGCAGCGCGACCCAAGACTTGTCGCCACTCGTATCCGGGTTCGGGAGGAGTTGGTATGACCAGTTTTTCCATGGGCTCCCTCGGGGCCGGCGCATGACCGGACCCTCACCGCACGGGCAGCCCCGCGCGGATGCCACGACGCCGGGCAGGCAGAGTAACGGTATGCGTTCGGACCACTACTCTTCGCCTGATTCGGCGGATGCGAACCCGGAAGAGTTCGTGGCCGCGCCGAGTCACGGCGCGGTCGGCGTCTTCCAGGCGCCCCAGCCGGTCCGCCCGCGCAACGGCACCGTCGACCCCACCCTGGACATCGACTCCCCCTTCCTCGACCTCTTCGGCGGGGCGGCGCCGCCGGTGTCCGCCAGCCCGGCGCCGAGCGAGCCCCAGTCCGATCCGGAGTTCGACTTCGGATTCGATTTCGACTCCCCGACACCGCCGGCGCCCAAGTCGATGCCGACGATCCAGGCGCCGACCCCCGCACCGCCTGCGCCTTCACCGTTGCCTCCGCCGCCGGCGCGGCCACCGTTTGCCACCCCGCCGCCTCCGCCGACCGCCGAGGGGCCGTTCAATCGGGCGCCCGCCGGGCCGAAGCCCGATTACTATCAGGAGAACGGCGGCGACTGGCCCGACTTCGACGAGTGGCCGGCCGGCCCGTCGACGACCGCCGAACCGCCGAACCCGTGGCCGACCCTGGCCGTCCGCGAGGACACGAGCGCGGCCGTCCAGCCGTACGCTCCGCCGGTCCAGCCGGAACCGGAGACGGCCCTGCCCGTACCGGCCGAGCCCGCGCAACCACCCACGAAGCGCAGGGAGAAGTCGCCGGCCCGGAAGAAGGAGAACCTTCCGGCGCAGCCGAAGAAGCGGAAGGAAGTCAAGCCCGCGCCGCTGCGGCCCAACAAGATCAAGTTTGGCGACCGCGATCCGGCGATGGAGCTCGCGATCAGCGAGATCGCCGGGCACCTGACCTTCACCCAGAGCACGGTCACGGCGTGGTACTCCCTGCCCGAGGTGCGCTGGGCGTTCCGGCCGGACGCCGAGCGCGAGGCGCTGCTGTCGGCCATCTCCGAGCAATATGCCGGCCTGGCCGGTTTCCGGCTGCACCTGCGCCGCACCAACCGGCCCTTCCCTGCCGACGAGTGGGCCCGCACGGTCGACTCGTTCACCCCGAAGCCCCTGCCCGACGTACGCGGTGGGGTCTCCTGGTCCGACCACCTCGTCGCGGCCCAGCGGCACCTGCTCTCGGTCAACCATGCCGAAGGACAGACCTACCTCGGTGTCACGTTCGCCCGGCGCTCCCTCGGCGACACGTTCGCCGAGCGGATCATGCGGGTCTTCGGGCGCGGCACCACCGACGGCGAACGACGCAAGCTCGGCCGCACCGTCGAGCAGTTCGACGAGGTGCTCAGCGCGTTCGGTATGCGCGGCCGCCGGATCACACCGGCCGAACTGGAATGGCTGCTCTACCGCTCGGTGGCGCTGGGTATGGCACCGCCCTCGATGCTCTCCCCGATCACCAACGGCCAATGGGAGACCGGCGACCTGCTCGCCCTCACCGAACAGATCGAGCGCTACCGCACGCCGTACGGCTCGACCGTCAAGCTGGTCAACCGGATGACCGGCGAGGAACGGCACGTCGCCGTCCTCTCCGTCGGCCGGATGGAACCCCTCGAGATCCCCGAGAAACACGAGCCCTGGCTGCACTTCCACGAGCGGCTGCCCTGGCCGATGGAGATCTCCTCGCGGATCGACATCCTCGGCTCCGGCAGCTCGTTCAAGAACCTCGAGCACCGGCTCCGGATGATCCGGTCGCAGCAGCTCGACTACGCCGAGCACGGCATCGACGCGCCGCCCGAACTGGAACGTCTCGCCAAGCGTGCCCTGGTCATCGGCGACGAGATGACCACCGGCCTGCCGGTCGAATCGGCCCGGGCGCACGGCTGGCACCGGATCGCGGTCAGCGGCTCCTCCCGCGAGGAATGCCTCGAACGCGCCCGCCGGCTCATCCAGCTCTACTCGCGAGAGCTGCGCATCTCCCTGCAGCACCCGAAGAACCAGGACCAGCTCGCCCGCGAGTTCATCCCCGGCGAGCCCATCGCCAACACCGGCTACGTCCGGCGGATGCCGGTCAAACTGCTGGCCGCGGCGGTGCCGCAAGCGGCCTCGACCGTCGGCGACCGGCGGGGAGACCTCATCGGGCGTACGTCGGGGACCTGCCGCCGTCCGGTCTTCCTCGACCTGCACTTCCCGATGGAGGTGCGGGAACGCTCCGGCCTCGCGGTGTTCGTGGCCGAGCCCGGCGGTGGCAAGTCGACCCTGATGGGCGCGCTCGGCTACCTGAACGCCCGGCGCGGCGTCCAGGTCACACTGCTCGACCCGTCCGGCCCACTCGCCCGCCTCTGCTCCATGCCGGAGCTGAAGCCGTACTCCCGGGTGCTCAACCTGACCGGTTCCGAACAGGGCACGCTGGCGCCGTACGCGTTGATCCCCACCCCGATCCGCTCCGAGTTCCCGACCGGGCCCGGCGGCGACCGGGAGTTCGAGATCGCCATCTCCAACGCCCGCGCCGAGCGCCGCATGCTCGTCCAGGACATCTGCTCGATGCTCGTGCCGCCGCAGGTCGCCAAGGAAGCATCCACCGCGACCCTGCTCCGGCACGCCGTCCGGCAGGTCCCAGCCGAGGAGACCTCCACCCTCGACGACGTCGTCCGCACCCTCCAGGGCCTCGACGACGACGGCAAGGAACTCGCCAACCTGCTCCTCGACACCGCAGAGATGCCGCTGGCGCTGCTGTTCTTCGGCTCGCCGCCGCCCCACCTCCTCGGCGCCGACGCCGCCCTCACCGTCATCACCATGGCCGGCCTCCGCCTGCCCGACCTGAAGATCGAACGCGAGTACTGGTCGGCCGAGGAGTCACTCGCCCTGCCCATGCTCCACACGGCCCACCGGCTCGCGGTTCGCCGTTGCTACGGCGGCTCGATGTCCTCGCGCAAGATGGTCGGCCTCGACGAGGCCCACTTCATGGAGGGCTGGCGCTCCGGACGATCCTTCCTGGTCCGCCTCGCCCGCGACTCCCGCAAGTGGAACCTGGCAGCGCTGGTCGCCTCGCAGAACCCGCGCGACATCCTCGGCCTGGACGTGCAAAACCTCGTCTCCACGGTCTTCGTCGGCCGCATCGCCGAAGACCAGGAGATCGCGTCGGAAGCCCTGCGCCTCCTGCGGGTGCCGGTCCACGACGGGTACGAGGCCACCCTCGCCTCGCTGTCCCAGGTCGACACGTCGTCGTCCAGCCGACTCGGATTCCGCGAGTTCGTGATGCGGGACGTGGACGGCCGGGTCCAGAAGGTACGTGTCGACGTGTCGTACGTTGAAGGTCTGCTGGAGCACCTGGACACCACGCCCGCGGCGGCCAAGTCGGCGCCTACGGCACTTCCGATGTCGCCGTCCGACCTGGAGGCATGAGATGGTGCGGCGGGCGTTAGCGCTGGCCATGACGATGTTCGTCACGGTGGTGGCGTCAATCGTTTGGGCCGTGGCTGCGCCCGCGCCGGCCGGCGCCGCAGTCGGCGGCGGCGTGCTGCGAGCGCCAGGCGGCGCATGCAGCACGGAGGAATGGCAACAGGACTTCAAGTCATGTGTAAGCCGCCTGGCAGACGTGAGCGCTAATCGCGCCGAGTGCCTCCTGCCGCCAACGCCCAGCACGCCAGACTCCGGTCTCGCCGGCTGGTTCGCCGAGCGCCCCGCTTCCTCCACCTTGCCAGGGCCACAGGGAATTTACAGTAAATACGGCTACGCTGGATATAGCTATACGACATATGACCTTGATAGTGGTTGCGCTTCGACTCTCATAGATCCTGATTACAAATTCGAGACGACCGTCGCCAACGGCGAATTCATGGTGGCCACAGCCGTAATCGGCGCTTCGAACGCACTCCGTGAGCGCGCTTGGGACCCAGCATCGCTCTGGGGCTGGGCCGATCCACTGGTCGATCAAGCCACCAAGGCAGTCTACGAAAAGGTATTCAGTGTATTCGGCACCATTACGCTAGCAATCGTTGGCCTGTACCTCCTTTGGCGCTCACGCCAAGCAGACATGGGCGCCGCCACCACGACGGCCGGCTGGGCAATTCTGATAATGGTGATTGTCACCGCGATCGCCGCATGGCCAGTCAAGTCTGCGAATATCGCAGATCAAAGCCTTATTACCTCATTGGGCGTTGTCCATGATGCGGTTGGTCCACAGCCAGCCGACGGCGATACCTCTGCTGGATGCAAACTCGGCGATCCCGCGGCATGCAAGGACAACAGGCCCCCTGCGGTTCGTGCTAGCGACACCGCGACAGACACCATGCTCTATCGCAACTGGCTTCGTGGAATTCTTGGTTCCGCAGACAGTGTCACGGCTCAGAAATATGGTCGCGCGCTTTACGATGCCCGGTCTCTCACTTGGGGTGAGGCGGAGAAGATTCGGCAGAATCCCGAGACACGCGAGGCGACGCTCAAGGCTAAGAATACGCAGTGGGAAAAGGTCGCCGAACAGATCAAGCAGGAAGATCCGGAAGCCTACGAGTATCTTCAGGGCGTTAATGGCATGGATCGCATCGGAGCTGGCTTCATCGCCATGCTCGCCGCATTCATGTTCGCGATGTTCGATTTGACTGCTTCGATTCTCGTGCTGCTCGGTTTCTTAATCTTCCGATGGGCTGTCATTGCCGCACCTATTCTTGGCACAATCGGCCTTCTGCGACCGGCGAGCGCAGGAATTCGGCGTCTCGGCAATGCTGTGGTCGCCGCCGTCTTCAACATCGCGATCTTCGGCACCGGCGCAGCCATTTATCTGTTCGCGGTCGATCTCATCATGAACACCGCCAGTCTTCCCGGTTGGCTGCAGGTCGTACTTGTGTGGCTCTGCGGCATTGTTGGCTGGCTGCTGCTTCGTCCGTATCGGCGGATCACCCAGTTGGGGGGTAAGGACGGAACTCGGGCCATCGTGTCGGGCGGATCGTGGCACCGGCGATTCTTCCGGGACATGCGTGAGGCGGCGAAGCTCGACATCGCCGACGGAGGTGGCACCCGGGAGCCGACCATGGGCCGGAATGGGCGGACCGTATATGCCGATCAAACCAACCTCCGCCCGGAAGCACGTCTCGAGGATCCGGCACACGCCGGCAACCGCAGGGAACTCGAGTCGGCGCGGACCGGAGGCGGCCGGGAGATGGCAACGGCGCAGACCCGACCCGACGGCATCGAGTCGGCCCGCGACGACGGACCCGTGACGACGACGGGTGATGCGCCGCGTCAGAAGCCAGGTGCGCCGAATCTTCCGCGGCGTAGCACCGGCTGGACCGAGCCGGACGTGTCCGAACAGCCGGCGTCCTATGCGATCTACCGGCCGGAGACCGGGAACACCACCCGGGAACCGGCGACTCCACGGGTGCGCACCGAGGCTAAGTGATTCGAATGCCCCGCATACTCGAACAAGGTCTCAACAGCATCTTCCGCTCGCGATGGGGCGTAGCCATCGTCATCGTCGTCATCATCGCGGCGGTGGTCGGCATCGGGCGGCTGTTCTCCGACGGCGAATCGAACTCACCGTCGCTGAGCAACGCCTCGCCAGCGCCGGCGATCAGCATCGATCCGAGCGATGACGACAGCATCATCGACTCGGACCCGCCCCCTAGCCCGTCCACGATTCCGGGGCGGGCGCAGCCAGAGACCGTCGCCTACGCCTTCGCTTCGGCGTGGGCCAACCACAAGGGCGTCACGCCGAAGGCGTGGCGCGACCGGCTGCTGCCCAACGCCACCAAAAACCTCGCGGATGAGCTGAACGGTGTTGACCCGGCCGGCGTTCCGGCCGACCGGGTAATCGGCCAGCCCAGCCTCGTGCCGGTCGGCACGACCGTGGTGAACGCGGTCGTCACGATGGATTCCGGCAAGCTCAATCTGCGCCTGGTTGCGCCAGACGGACATTGGCTCGTCGACGGAATCGACTGGGACGGGTCATGAAAGTCCCGCGGCCACGGAAGATTGTCATCCTCGTTGCCGTGGTCGCGACGCTGGCGCTCCTGTGCTGCGGCGGTAGCGTTACCGCGATCCTGCTTGGAGGGCTCACCGACGACGGGTCGAACAAGCTGAATACGGCGGTCGGCTGTGGCAAGGGCGGCCCGGTTGACCCGGACTCCAAGCTCCCGCGTGTCCGCTCCTACGGTGCAGCGCAGATCCGGAACGCGGCAATCATCATCAACGTCGGCAGCGACCTCAAGCTACCGCCGCGGGCCTGGGTAATCGCAGTGGCTACTGCCATGCAGGAGTCCCGCCTGACGAACCTGGGGAATCTGGGCTCTCGCAACGATCACGACTCGCTCGGTCTCTTCCAACAGCGGCCCAGTTCCGGGTGGGGGACGCCCGCGCAGGTCACGGATCCGGTCTATGCGAGCACGAAGTTCTACGAAAAACTCAAGACGATCGAAGGCTGGGAGAACATGCCGCTCACCGAGGCGGCACAACGGGTCCAGATCAGCGCCTACCCGGACGCTTACGCGAAGCACGAGCCGGTGGCCACTCAGATCGTCAACATGCTTGCAGACGGTGCCGCCGCCGCGATCGGGAATTCGGTCAGCTTGGTCTGCGCGGCGGCCGGCGACATCGCCGCCTCGGGCTGGACCAATCCGGTGAAGGCCGCGGTCGGTTCCGGCTTCCGCACCGCTTCCAGACCCACGCATCAAGGGGTCGACCTGATCGTCGGGCGGTACACGCCGATCCACGCAGCAGCGAGCGGGATCGTCTCCAAGGTGAAGTGCGACGAGGACCACAGCGGTCGGCAGACCTGTAATGTCGACGGATATCCGGGCAAGGGCGGCTGTGGCTGGATGGTAGAGATCCAGCACGCCGGTAACATCATGACGCGGTACTGCCACATGGTGCAGCGGCCCTTCGTGAAAGAGGGCCAGGAAGTCACAGCCGGTGAGGTCATCGGAAGGGTCGGCACGAGCGGTAATTCGTCCGGGCCGCACCTGCATTTCGAGGTGCACCTCAACAACGATCGGTCCAGCGCCGGCGCCATCGACCCGGTGCCATTCATGCGGGAACAGGGCTCGCCATTGGGAGGTCAGGGATGACGGGCGAATCAATGCCCGACCCCTTCGCTGGGCATCCGGACTGGGCACTGGATCCGCCACGACCCATCGTGCCGACGCCTGCGACGATGGTCGGTCAGCTACGTGGCAGGCGCGCGATTGTCGGCCTACCCGGCCTTGGCTGGCGCTCCGAGATGCGAGCCGACGAGAAGGTAGTGCAGGGCAGCAGGACGTATGTGCCGGTGATGTCTGAGGGCGAGTGGTATCGCGCCGAAGCAGAACAGACTGAGGTCTTCGCTCCGCTCGTGCCGGTCGAGCGCGTATGGATCGAGGAACTCGGTGTCACCGGTGCTTTCGCGCCTACCGGTGACTTGATTTCCCGGCTGGTCTCCATTGACGAACCGCCACGTCGTGTCCCAGTTTCAGCCCTTGACGCCGGTGCGCTAACTGGACGGAGAGTTATCCGGCTACTGGACGACGGCGGCGAGCAACGCGATCTCCGTGCAGTTACCGAGCCTCACACGAACAGCGATGGCGACATCTGCGCTCGAGTAGCTGAGGAGCTGGATTGGTATCGTTGGGGTTGGAATGGCCGGGCACCCAGGACGCTTGAGGTCGCAATACACCTACTCTGGGTTGAATAGGTTATTTGACCTCGTTGGCTCCGCAGACACGCCAACCGTCTTGATCCACAACATCGAAGCGCCAAGTGTTAGTTATCTGCTCGCTGCCATCTTGGATTGCACGTGTCAGGTCGAGCTCGACGCTACCTTTCGTTCCGTTAGTGGAGACGCGTAAGCCTTCCCAGGTAACCTGGATGCTCATCGAATAGCGAGACTCGCGATTCTCGATGTCCGTTCGATAGGCATCCAGCTGCGCAAAGTCCGCGCCAGATTTGCAGGCGTAAAGCTGAACTTCCTTCTCATCGCGGTTCACGAGGTAGGCGCGCACGAAATTGTCGACGACAGCGTCTGGGGCGGTGCGTTTGATTTCTGTGGCGCCGTCGTAGAGGGAGATGGCTACGCCTACGCCGCCTAGGCATAGGAGGCCTAGCAAGCCGGCCACCATGGCCAGGATCAGGCGGATGCGGCGGTTGGCTCGTTTGCCTGGGGGGAGGGCCGGTGGCGGGGGGAAGCCGGGTGGGCCGCCGGACACTGGCATCGGGGGCCGCGCCTGGGGCGGCTGCGATGCGGGTCCGGTTATGGGCTCCTGCGGCTGCACACATACGACAGTAGTGCCTCCCGGCACCCGAACCGTGCCACACCACCCAAGCATGTGAATGTACGCGGCGCGCAACCTGCTGACCCCCGGGAACGCGATGCCGGCCCCACTCTGGGATAGGTTTTATCCGCACACAGGAGGTGAGGGCGGTGGCGGATTCGGGTTTGCGGGTCCAGCAGGCTGCTGCCCTGCACCGGCAGGCGGTGGCGACTGCCGAGGCGGCCGCGGCCGTGCTGGAGAGTGACGCTGGGCTGGCCGTCGACCCGCTCGAGCAGCACACGCTGGCCGCGGAGTTGCGTTCGGCCGCGTCGATGCTGGCGCCGGGGTGGCTCGGTGCGCCGCTCGACGCGCAGTCGGCCAACACGCCGCTGGGGGGTGTGTTTCCGCCGCAGTTCGTTCGGCTGGGCGTGGCTCAGCTGCTGGATGACGCGCGGTTCCCGGTGATCGTGCCGCTGCTCGGCACCGGGCATTTGGCCATTGATGCGAGCGCGACCGACGAGCGGGTTTTCGGGCTGCTGCGGTGTTTGCTGCTGCGGCTGCTCGCGGCGGCGCCGGCGGGGTCGCTGCTGGTGCGGGCGGTCGACGGGGTCGGTGGGGGTGCGGTGTTCGCGCCGTTCGCCGATCTGACCGACGCCGGCCTGATGGAGCCGCCGGCCACTGACCGGCAGGGGCTGCGGGAGGTGCTGGCCGACGCCGAGAAGTGGCTGCGGCCGGGGCGGGGTGCGGCGCCGCGGCGGGGGCGGCGTGACCGGATGAAGCTGGTGGTCATCGCCAGCCTGCCGGAGCTCACCGAGGGTGAGGAGTTGCGCCGGATTGCGGCGCTGGCTCAGCAGGGGCCCGACTCGGGCCTGCACCTGATCGTGGCGGGGTGGCCTCCGCCGCCGCTGACCGCGGAGACGACCCAGCCGCCGTTGCCGCGCACGATGATGGTGTCGGTGCGTAATCCGTATGCGGTGGTCGGTGATCCGCCCGGCGCGACGTTCGGCTCCATACCGGAGGCGCGGTGGCTGAACGCGCGGGTCGATCTCGACAAGGAGCCGCCACCGCACCTGATCGACGCGGTTTGCCGCGAGTTGGCCACGGATCCGTCCGCCGCGTCCCGGGTCCGCCTGTCGGACCTGCTGCCGGACCCGGGCGAGACCTGGGCGGCCGATGCGGCTGATGGGTTGAGCACGGTGGTGGGCCAGGACGGGGACACCCCGTTGAAGTTGAGCTTCAACGATCTGGGCCCGCACTGGTTGGTGGGCGGCCGGGCGGGTGGCGGCAAGACCGCTTTCCTGATCAACGTGTTGTATGGGTTGGGCGCTCGCTACAGCCCGGCCGAGATGGCGCTCTACCTCCTGGATTTCAAGGAGGGCGTGTCGTTCGCCGAGTTCGTGCCGACCCTGCGGGACCGCACCTGGTTGCCGCACGCCCGCGCGGTGGGTGTCGAGTCCGACCGGGAGTACGGTCTGGCGGTCCTGCGCGAGTTGGATTCGGAGATGACCCGGCGCTCGGCGGCGTACGAGCAAGCGGGTGTCAGCCGTTTCGCTGAGCTGCGGCAGGCGGAGGGCAAGCCGTTGCCGCGGGTCCTCTGTGTCATCGACGAGTTCCAGGTGCTGCTGGCCGGCAACGACCCGATCGCCACCGAGGCGGTGGCTCTGCTGGAGTCGCTGGCGCGCAAAGGCCGGTCGTACGGCATTCATCTGATCCTGGCGAGCCAGACCGTGCTGGGCGTGGAAGCGCTCTACGCGAAACGTGACTCGGTCTTCGGCCAGTTCCCGGTTCGGATTGCCCTGCCGGGCGGTGGCGACGTGCTGGAGCCGACCAACGATGCCGCGGCCGGTCTGCCGCTGGGCACCGCGGTGGTCAACACGGCGGGTGGCCTGGGCGGTCCGCGTGGTGCGACCCGGGGCCACGAGCGGGTGGTGCGGTTCCCGGATCCGCATGCGGACAAGGACGTGCTGAGCGATCTGCGGCACAAATTGTGGGGTGCTCGCGATCCGGAGGCGTTGCCGCCGCGCATCTTCGCCGGTTACGCGCACCAGCATCTGGCCGATGACCCGACCTATCGGGCCGCGCTGGCGGGTCGCGCGGCCCGGCCGGCGGCGCTGGTGGGCCGGGTGATCGACGTGAACCTGTCGACGGCGGCGTTCCCGCTGGATTCGGCGCCCGGCCGGCACCTGGCGATCTTCGGCTCGCAGGCGTCGGGTTCGGAGGTGCTGGACGCGGCGGCTCGCAGTGTGGCCGCGTTCCACCAGCCGCGTACGACCCGGTTCGTGATCGCGTCGCTGGTGGCCGAGGGTGATCAGCTGGCCGAGCGGCTGGCGGCCGAGATCGGGCACCGGCAGGAGGTCTCGCTGGTCGACGCGACCGGCTTGGCCGCCGAGCTGGCAGATCTCGGCACTCCGGGTTACCGGGTGGTCTTCGGGATGGACGCGGTGAGCCCGGGCAGCCTGCCGGGCCTGCGCAAGCTGTTGTGCGACGGCCCGGGCCGCGGGGTGCACCTGCTGTCCTGGTGGCGGGGCCTGCGCCGGTTCAGCGAGGAAACGGACGGCAGCATCGGTGACGTGGCCGGGCTGATGTTCCTGAACGTACCGCAGTCCGATGTGGCGCTGATGCTGGGCCGCCCGATCGACTGGCAGCCGCGGCCGAACCGCGCGCTCCTGCACGACCGGCATGCCGACCGCACCGCCACCGTGGTCCCGTTCCTGCAGCCCGAGAGCGAAGAGCTATGACGGAGCAGCAGCAGGAGACGACCGGCGCGATTCCGGTGCAGCCGGCCGAGCCGGCGCCGGGACCGTGGGCGGAATACCTGGCCGCCGCGCAGAGCCTGGATGCGGTTCGCCGCGCCGCCAGCGCCGCGGCGAGCGAGCAGCAGGCGGCGACCACGGTCGCGCGCCAGGAGCTCGAGGCGGTCCGCGCACGGCTCGTTCCCCAGCAGCTGCGGATGGTGCGCGATTTCGGCGTACCGGATGGGGAGCTGATCCCGCGGCAGGCCGAGCGGGAGGCGGCAGCGCGGGCCGTGGCCGGCGGCCCGGCCGCGGTGGTGGTGGCGTTGCAGCAGGCGCGAGTGACCGCGGACGCGGCAGACAACACGATCATCGGGCCGGCCCCGGCGAGTCCGCTACGGCCATGGATTCGCAACCTGTTGGTGTACGGACCGTTCGCGGCCGCGGTGCTGATCGTGCAGATCGTGCTTTACCTGGTGGCGCCGCAGGGTTCGGTGCCGACCTATGCGCTGCTGTGCGGGCTGAGCATGCCGGTGCTGGCGTTCGGCCTGGGCTGGGTGACGATCGGCTTCGTGTACGGCGGCGGCCCCGAGCCGGTCGACCGCACGCCGATCCTGGGCGCCGTCACCTGCCTCACCCCGGTGCTCCTGACCTGTATGGGCGTCGGCCTGCTCGCCTTCTTCAAATAGCCGCAAGATAGGCGGTCAGGTCGACCTCGACGAGCTGGCCGCGGTAACCGAGCGTGGTAACCCCGAGCAGTGTGCTGGCCGTGGTGAAGGCGTCGGCGAGCGCGGACGCGTTGAGCCGATCCCAGACCGCGGCGAGCACGGCGCTGTCCGCGCTGACCACATAGATGATCGAGCGGACCACGTCGCCGGGTGTGGCGCCGGCGGCCGCGAGGACGGTCAGGCAGTTGGCAATGACCTGGTCGGTCTGCGCGTCGTAGTCGCCGGGGGCGCCGACCACCGTGCCGTCGAGGGCGAGCGGGCACTGGCCGGCCAGGTGGGCGAGCCGCCCCTCGCCGGTGATGGTCACATGGCTGTAGCCGGCCGGGTCGTGGATGCCGGGCGGGTTGAATTTGTGCAGCACGACGGCAGTATCACCCGAACCAGCCGGGCACATCGACCGGATATCCGGTGGCCGGCACGACGGCCCGCAGCGAGGTCTCCAGAAGGCGTACGCGGTCCAGGCCGAGCTGCGCGACCCAGCCGGCCCGCAGTTCGTCGAAGATCGCCGCCGCTTGCCGGAGCGAGTCGAGGCCGCGCGGGGTGAGCCGGACAAGCTTGCTGCGGGCGTCGCGCGGGTCGTCGACGCGTTCCACGTAGCCCAGCTCGGCCAGGCGGTCGACGGTCTTCCCGGCCGCCTGCTTGGAGACGCCGAGCCGCCGCCCGATCTCGCTGGTGCTGGCCCCGTGCAGCCCGATGGCCTGCATGGCGAATCCGTGCACCGGCCGCACGTCCGGGTGGCCGCGTTCGGCCAGCGAGGCGTGCAGTTGGTCGATCAGTGAACGGAAGCCGGCGAACAGCAGCAGGGGCAGTTCCCAGCCGGGCGGATCGGAGTCAGACATTGGCAAACTCGACAACCTGGTTTACTGTTTGGACAACCACGTTGTCGATCCTATGGGAGAAGATCGTGTTCATCCAGCACACCCTCGAGTCTGCCCCGGCCGCGTCCCGGCCGTTCATGCAGGGCCCGACGCACGAGGCCATCGCCCTGCTCGCCGAGTCGCCCGAGATGCTCGGCGGGTTCCTGCAGGCCAGCAAGCTCTTCGAGAGCAGCACGCTCGATCCGCTCAGCCGCGAGGTGGTGGTCATGACGATCGCCGTCCGCAACGGCTGCCAGGTCTGCATAGCCATGCACACCGGCCGCCTCCGCAAAATGACCGGCGGCCCGGAGTTGATCACGGCGCTGCGCGAGGGCGGCCCGCTCCCCGATCCGCAGCGAGAAGCACTCAGGCAGTTTGTCGAAAAAGTCCTCGCCACCGCGGGCGAGGTGCCCGACGAGGAGATCGAGGAGTTCCAAAAGGCGGGTTACACGACCCGCAACGCCCTGGAGGTGGTGCTCGGCATCGGCACCTACACGATGTCGACCCTGGCGAATCGCCTGGTGAGGGCCTAGCGGGCGTTTATCAACGCCATCGCCTCGGCGCGGACCTTGCCGTCGGTCTGGAAGGCTCCGCGGACCGCGCTGGTCACCGTGCGAGCGCCCACCTTGCGGATCCCGCGCATCTCCATGCACAGGTGCTCGCACTCGAGCACCACGATCACTCCGCGCGCCTCGAGCCGCTCCAGCAGCAGGTCGGCGATCTGCGAGGTGAGGCGTTCCTGCACCTGAGGGCGGCGGGCGTAGACCTCGACGAGCCGGGCCAGTTTCGACAGACCGGTGATGCGGCCGTGCGGACCCGGGATGTAGCCGACGTGCGCCACGCCCTTGAACGGCAGCAGGTGGTGCTCGCACATGCTCATCACCTCGATGTCGCGGACGAGCACGAACTCCTCGTGATCGGCCTCGAACGTGGTGGTGAGGACCTTGGCCGGGTCGACCCGCAGGCCGGCGAAGAGCTCCGCGTACGCGCGGGCGACGCGGGCCGGGGTGCGGGTGAGACCATCGCGGTCCGGGTCCTCACCGATCGCGATGAGAATTTCCCGGACCGCTTTCTCGATCCGGGCCAGGTCGACGGCCTGCTCCACCGGGGTTCCGGTGAGCTTGCCGTCGACCAGGCGCGCGGCGAGATAGTCGAGCTCGTCGTCGTCGGAGATCAGTTGCTGCCTTCCACCGTGCCGTTCGGGTTCGGGCCGACCGCGATCTGCCCGTCCGCCTCGGCCTGTGCCTTCAGCTTCTCCCGCTCGGCGGGGGTGAGGACCGGCGGCGCCTCGGAGGGCAGCCGCTTGCCGAAGCCGTTGAACGGCGACATCGGCGGGCGCTTGACCACACGCTCGCAGATCCGGTCCATGTCCTCGCGGGTGATGGTTTCCTTCTCCATCAGCTCGAGGACCATGCTGTCGAGGACGTCCCGGTATTCCACCAGGATCTCCCACGCCTCGTCATGTGCGAGCTCGATGAGCGCCCGCACTTCCGAGTCGATGTCGGCAGCTACCGAGTCGGAGTAGTCCCGCTCGTGCCCCATGTTGCGGCCCATGAACGGCTCGTCCCCGCTGGTGCCGTACTTCACGGCGCCCAGCTTCAAACTCATGCCGTACTGCGTGACCATGGCACGGGCCAGACCGGAGGCCTTCTCGATGTCGTTGCCGGCGCCGGTGGTGGGCTCGTGGAAGACGAGCTCCTCGGCGGCCCGGCCACCCAGCGCGTACGCCAAGGTGTCGATCATCTCGGCCCGGGTCTGGGTGTACTTGTCCTCGGTCGGCAGCACCAGCGTGTGACCCAGCGAGCGACCACGCGGAAGGATCGTCACCTTGTGCACCGGCGCGGAGTGCGGCAGTGCGTACGCCACCAGGGCGTGGCCGCCCTCGTGGTAGGCGGTGATCTTCTTCTCGTTGTCACTCATCGCCCGGGTCTTGCGCTCCGGGCCGGCGATGACGCGGTCGATCGACTCCTCGAGGAACTCGTTGGAGATCGCCCGCTTCTCGTTACGCGCGGTCAGCAGCGCAGACTCGTTGATCACGTTGGCCAGGTCGGCGCCCGAGAAACCGGGCGTGCGGCGGGCCACCGAGTCGAGGTCGACGTCGGGCGTGAACGGCTTGCCCTTGGCGTGCACCCGCAGGATCGCCTTGCGGCCCTCCATGTCCGGGTTGTCCACCGGGATCTGCCGGTCGAAACGGCCCGGGCGCAGCAGCGCCGGGTCGAGGATGTCGGGCCGGTTGGTGGCCGCGATCAGGATGACCCCGCCCTTGGTGTCGAAGCCGTCCATCTCGACGAGCAGCTGGTTGAGCGTCTGCTCGCGCTCGTCGTGACCGCCGCCCATGCCGGCGCCGCGGTGCCGGCCGACCGCGTCGATCTCGTCGACGAAGACGATCGCCGGCGCGTTCGACTTGGCCTGCTCGAACAGGTCACGGACCCGGCTCGCGCCGACACCGACGAACATCTCGACGAAGTCGGAACCGGAGATCGAGTAGAACGGGACCCCGGCCTCGCCGGCAACCGCCCGGGCGAGCAGCGTCTTACCGGTTCCGGGCGGGCCGAACAGCAGCACGCCCTTCGGGATCTTGGCACCGAGCGCCTGGTACTTCGCGGGGTTCTGGAGGAAGTCCTTGATCTCGTGGAGTTCCTCGACCGCCTCGTCCGCACCGGCCACGTCGGCGAATGTGGTTTTCGGCGTGTCCTTGGTGATCATCTTCGCTTTGGACTTGCCGAAGTTGAGCACCCGCGAGCCGCCGCCCTGCATCTGCGACATGAACAGCAGCAGCAGGATCACCAGAATGGCGATCGGCAGCAGGTTGATCAGCAGGCTGAAGAGAATGTTGTCGCCGGAGACCGTGGTGTTGATCGTCCCGGTGATCCGGCCGGCCTGTTTGGCCTGCAGGACCTCGTCCCAGATGTCACTGGTGACTTCATACGGGTACTGGGTCTCGATCTTGTCGGTTGTCTTGCCCTCGAACTTCTCCGGGCTCGCCAGGTCGATTTGGAGCGACTGCTCCTTGTCCTTCTGGACGACCTTTTTGATGCCGGGCTGGTTCAGGCGCTCGAGCGCCACCGAGGTATCGACGCGCTGGTAGCTCGGACCACTGGTGAAGAACGAGCTCAGCGCGATAACGCCGATGATCACCAGAATGATCCAGACCACCGGGCGGCGGAAGAAACGCGTACGCTCCATGCTGTTGTCGGGCGACGAGCGCCCGGACCCTCCTGATCAGCGTCCTGGTGACCTCAACGTCGCCGCCCTCCGGCGGCCCCTCCAGCGCTAAGTGACACTGCGCCATTGGTCACTCGACCGTACACCGTGGGTGCCGGTCGCGACTCCGTGAGCCCGGGGGCCGGACACTTCGATGCGACCGTCCGTTCAGTACGGTTTCGTGCCAAATCCACCCATAAAGACGATTTCTGAGAAGAACCTGAGAAAGTGGTTCAGCTACGGGCGTAGACCTCGGGCTTCAGAACTCCCACGTACGGCATCTCGCGGTAGCGCTCGGCGAAGTCCAGGCCGTAACCCACGACGAACTCGTTCGGGATGTCGAAGCCGACGTACTTCACCGGCACCTGCACCTTGACCGCGTCCGGCTTGCGGAAGAGCGCCACCACCTCGACGCCGGCCGGCTGCCGCGACTGCAGGTATTTCATCAGCCAGGAGAGCGTCAGCCCGGAGTCGACGATGTCCTCGACGATCAGGACGTGCCGGCCGGCGATGTCGCGGTCCAGGTCCTTGAGGATGCGAACCACGCCGGAGGAGGTCGTCCCCTGCCCGTAGGAGGAGACCGCCATGAACTCCATCTCGGTGGACGGGCCGAACGTGCCCAGCGCCCGGGCGAAGTCGGCCATGAACATGACCGCGCCCTTCAGCACGCAGACCAGCAGAACGCCTTCGTCGGCCTCGGCGTGGTCGGCAGCGACCTGCTTCGCCAGCTCGGCGATCTTTTCCCGGATCTGCTCCTCGGAAATGATTACGTGATCGATGTCGGCGTCGTACCAGGAGCCGTCAGCCATGGGAGTAAGACTGCCGCATCGAGGTTGCCGTCCGTCGCACGGGGCAGCACTTCATGACTGCTAAACCGCACGGAAAGCCCCAGTTGACCGGTGAATCGGACACGGTGAGTGACAGTTCTCACAAGTCAATCGGGCACCCGAACGAGTTGTCCGCGCACCCGGGCCACTCGAATCCCCCCGGGAAGGTGTACGGCTCCCTGCCCGTGCCAGCCCGTGACCAGCGCATCGAGCGCCTCGACGTGCCGATGCGAGAGCGCCGACCCGGAGCAGCCGAGCGACTTGGCCCAGCCGTGCAGAACACGGGTCCGGATCGCGCGCATCATTCCGGACAAGTCCGAAACATCGAGGGTGTCTGACGAATACGCGCGCTCGGCGATCGCGTCCAGAGCCGCGCTGTCCGCGGCGATCTGCTCCGCCGAGCGCGCCAGATTCGCGACCACCGCGGGACCAAGAGCGTCGACCAGTGCCGGCAACGCCCCGCCTCGCACCCGGGAGCGAGCAAAGGCCGGATCCGAGTTGTGCGGGTCCTCCCAGGGCACAAGTCCGAGAGCGGCGCAGGCCTTGCGCGTATCGGCCCGCCCCACGTCCAGCAGCGGCCGCACGAAGATCCCACGGCGCCGGGGCATCCCGGCGAGCCCGCGCGGCCCGGCACCCCTGGCGAGCGCCAGAAGCACGGTCTCGGCCTGGTCGTCCCGGGTGTGCCCGAGGAGCACTGCGGCCGCCCCGACCCGCGCCGCCACCGCGGACAGCGCGTCATAGCGGGCGGTGCGCGCCGCCGCCTCCGGCCCGCCGGGAAGGCCGGCCACCGACACGGTGGCCACCTCGACCGGCGCGAACCCGGCCTCACGCGCCCACGTCGCGACGTCAAGCGCCCGCCGATCCGACCCCGGCTGCAGCCCGTGATCGACGGTGACCAGGCCGACCGACCCCGAGCCGACCGACCCCGAGCCGACCGACCCCGAGCCCGCCGAAGACGGGCGGGCCGATGACGCGACGAACCGGGCCGCCGCGGCCAGGGCCAGCGAATCGGCGCCACCGGAGCAGGCGACCAGGACGAGGCCCGGCGGAACAGCTCGCCGGACCGCCTGCCGCACCGCCGCGACCGACGGCGGGATCCGGGCCACTTACCCCCCGATCACCGGCTGCGACCCGTGCACCCGGGTCACCCAGGCGTCCGGGTCACCGAGCTCGTCGAGGCGGGGCAGGGTCAGCGGCGAGTCGAAGACCTTGTTGAAGCCCTCCATGCCGACCCGCTCGACCACGCCGTGCACGAACTTGCGGCCCTCCGCGTACTGCCGCATCTTGACCTCGATGCCGAGCAGCCGCCGGATCGCCTTTTCCAGGGGGTTGCCGCTCTCGCGGCGGCGGTTGAACTTGGACCGGATCGACTCGACCGAGGGGATCACCTCGGGGCCGACGCCGTCCATCACGAACTCGGCGTGCCCCTCGAGCAGCGTCATCAGCGCGGTCAGGCGATCGAGCACTGCCTTTTGCGCGGGGGTCTGCACGATGTCGATCACCGAGGCGCGGCTCTCCGGGTCGCGCAGCGCCTCGGAGAGGGTGCCGACGCCGCGGCGCAGCCGCTCGAGAATGTGTTCGCCGCCGCTCTGCGACGCGTCGGCGAACGCCTGCACCTCGCCCAGGAAATAGCCCCGCATCCAGGGCACCGCGGTGAACTGAACCCGGTGGGTGACCTCGTGCAGGCAGACCCACAGCCGGAAGTCGCGCGGGTCGGCGCCGAGCTTGCGCTCGATCTCGACGATGTTGGGCGCGTTGAGCAGCAGCTGGCCGGGGTTGCCGGAGAACACCTCGTATTGCCCCAGCACCCGGCCGGAAAGATAAGCGAGGATCGTGCCGGCCTGCACGCCGGTGACCCGGGAGCCGATCGCGTCGGCCAGGCCGCCCGGCGGCTTGTCGCCGGAGAGCCTGCTGACCAGCGGGATGATCACCTGCTTGAGCCCGGTGATGTTGACCGCGGCCCAGTCCTTGCGGTCGACCACCCGCACCGGCGGGACCTCGACCTGCGGGATCAGCCCGGTATAGGCGGACACGTGCCCAGCCGCCTCGTCGGTCAGCGCCCGCAGCTCGGACACCACCTGCATCGCGTCTTTATAGGAGACCGCGGGGCCGGATTTCGACAGCGCCCCCGCAGTCGCAGCGGCCAGATCCCAATCAACGAACTGCGCCATGAACCCACCGTACCCGCGGAAATCCAGCCCGCACTCAGGTGAAACCCTGATCAGCAACCACACAGAACCAAGCGGGCCGGCACCCGATCGAGAGCGGCTTTGGCCGGATAAGCGCTGGGTGACCCGCTCGCCATGATCGCGAAGACCAGCAGCCGCCCGTCCGCCGTGACCAGCTGCCCGGCCATCGTGTTGACCCCGCTCAAGGTCCCGGTCTTGGCCCGCACCACGCCCCGCGCGACCTGGTTCGGCTTGGGCGTCGCGAACCGTTCCTCGAGCGTCCCCGACCAGCCCGCCACCGGCAGCCCGCCGAAGATCGCGGTGAGGGCCGGCTGCTTCCCGCTCGCGGCGAGCGCCAGCAGTTGGGTGAGCAGCGCCGGACTGATCCCGTTGTGCCGCGACAGCCCGCTCCCGTCGTAGAGGTCGGCCTCGTCGCCCGGCAGCCCCAGCTCGGTCAGCTTCGCGGCGATCGCTCCGGTGGCGCCGTCGAACGTCGCCGGCTTGCCCGCGGCGATCGCCACCTGCCGCGCCAGCACGTCGGCGATGGTGTTGTCGCTCTGCTCGAGCATCCAGTCGATGACCTGCACCAGCGGCGGCGACTGCACCGCGCCCAGCTCCTTGCCGTCGGCCGGCGCCTTACCCCGGGCGACGGCCGGGACGCCGAGCATCTTCGCGAACGCCTTGCCGGCCGCCATCGCCGGATCCGGGTAGCGCGGATCCCCACCGTGCTCGTTGTGCACCGGCTTGATCCGCCCCGCGTTGGTCATCAGCGGCTGGATCCGGGCCACCTGCCCGAGCGGCGAGATGTCGTCGGACGCCCATCCGGTGGCCGTCTCCGGCCCACTGAACAGCGTCGTATCCACGATGACATTGGTCGGCGCGACCCCGGCGAGCGCCGTCTTGACCTGCGCCGCGAGCTGATCGAGCCGAGCCGCCCCGGGGAACAGCGCCGTCTTGTTCATCGACAGCGTCGGATCACCGCCGCCGACCAGCACCACTTCACCCGCGCTCCCGGCGACGGCCCGGGTGGTCAGCCGATAGGCCGGCCCGCGAACCGCCAGCACGGTGGCCGCGGTCAGCAGCTTGGTGGTCGACGCCGGCGTCGCCGGAACGTCCGCGAGCTGCTCATAGAGCACACTCCCGGTAGCCGCGTCGAGCACCGACGCATGCACCTCATTCCCGAGCGCCGCCGACTTCATCAGCGGATCGAGCGCGGCCTTGACCTTCGCCGCATCGGGCGCCGTCCCACCGGAGGACGCGGCCGCCAGCACGGCCGACGGCGTCGGATCCGGCGTCAGAGCGGCCGTCGTGGCCGGGGTGGTCGCCGCACTGAGCAGCCGATCAACCGGCCCCGGCCGAACCACGAAGACAAAAGCCACCCCAAGGATCAAAACCACCGCGACGGAGAGCAGGGCGATGAGGCTCCGCTTTTTATGGATACGGCGTTGGCCAACACCCGCCGCCTCCTCAGGGCGGCCACCGTCGCTGGTCACGGCCGCTGCGCCCGCACGGCCCGGATCCGCGTCCCGAGCCCCCGATCCAGGGTCAGCCGGCTTCGGAAGCCCCGCAAAGCCACCCGAACCAGCAGGAGCCCCCGAAGTCGCGGCGCCCTCGACCGCCGGACGCACCCCGCTCAATCCGGCCGGACCCGCCACGGCGGAAGGCCCGGCCGGGGAGGTCGGCTGCGCGGCATCCGTCGGAACCGACACCTGCCCATGAACCCCGGCCCCCGTCACCCGGGCGGGCGGCGACGCCCACGGGCCACCGGCCAGTTCCGCCCGATCGATCTGGGGCGGTTGTCCGATTTCCGACCCGCTGTTTCCCGGCACACGCGCACGTCCGGCGGGACCGGGCTGCTGCGTCGAGGGGTCCGGTCGCCGTACACCGTCGCCGGGGTTTTCGGGTTGCATTTGTTGATCTTCCGCCCGTTTTCTGCCGCCGCGCTCATCTTGCGAGGAACACTCCAGGTCACGCCGGTCGGCGCACCCCCACCGAAGCCGCACGCCATCCGCCCCGCACCGGAATCCCAGCATTCGCCGCCGCGCCGCGCCAAGTACGCAGCCGCGTATTCAGCCCCGGAACGCGGTGACGACCGGTCGGGCCGGCATTCCGTCCGGGTGGCCGATGCCGGGTATCAAAAGATCCGGAAGGGTCGCTCCGGCGGCGGACGGGTGCGTTACCGTTGCCGGAGGCATGATGCGGCTCGGGCGCGCCGTCGCGAACGGGCCCGTTGTGTGAATCTTGCCTCCCCACGCGCCCCTCCTCTTCCGTCGCGTGAGACTTAGGGGAGACTAGCGACATCCGGCACATCGTTGCGCGCGGATCCGGCAGGCATTGATTTCCTGCCGTCTTTCCCCGCGGTCGTGACCGGCACTTTTCGGTGGGCGAGTCAAGGGAGCTAATCATGGATTTCGACGTTCTGGTTGAGATCCCCAAGGGCCAGCGCAACAAGTACGAGGTGGACCACAAGACCGGCCGCATCCGGCTCGACCGGACCCTCTTCACGGCCACTCAATACCCGGCCGACTACGGCTTCATCGAGGGCACCCTCGGGCAGGACGGCGACCCGCTCGACGCCCTGGTCCTGGTGCAGGAGCCGACGTTCCCGGGCTGCCTGATCCGGGCGCGGGCGATCGGCATGTTCCGGATGAGCGACGAGAAGGGCCGCGACGACAAGGTCCTTTGCGTGCCTTTCGAGGACCCCCGCCAGGAGCACCTGCGCGACATTCACCACCTGGGCGAGTTCGACCGGATGGAGATCCAGCACTTCTTCACGGTCTACAAGGACCTGGAGCCGGGCAAGTCGGTCGAGGGCGCGACCTGGGTCGGCCGGGTCGAGGCCGAGGAAGAGATCCGGGCGTCGTTCAAGCGCGCCGAGACCGAAGAAGAGCACGAAGCACACTGACCGGTCGGTCTGCCCCCACCATTTCGGCCGATTCTGCGAAGACCCGGCCGCATCCCCACCGATTCGATTCTGCGCGGGCGGCCATTGGCCGCCCGCGTTGTCGTTCTTGACCGGCCGGGCCGATCAAGAACGAAACAAATAGGCGTCAGCCGAGACTGATGTCGCCGACCGCGTCGTAGAGACCGATCACCGCGCACGCCACCGGAATCACCGACACCACGACGAGGGTGTCGAAGAGGTCGGCGGCCCGCCCGAGGTAGGGCGACGGCGGCTTGCGTGAATACGTGGCGCCGGCGACGACCGTGACGATGGCCAGCACCACGGCGCTGCCGACGACCGCCAGCAGCGTCGTGCCGTCGGCGCGCAACATCAGGTCGACACCGAGGAAGAACAGCCCGAACAGCCCGCCGACCACCAGCGGCACCCGCTGCCGCAGCGTGACGAAGAGCCGGGAACGCAGCAGCAGCGAGGCCGCCGAGACCGCGGCCAGGATGCGCGCCGACAGCGTGCCCGGTGTGGCCAGCACCGCGAACGCGACCGCGGCCAGCACCGCGTGGCCGAGCAGCATGCCGGCCAGCAGTTCCTCGGTGCGGGTCACGGCGGCGAAGACGGTGGCCCGGTCGGGCCGTTCGCGGGCCGCGTCCAGCGAGTTGTTGGCGCCGGTGAAGCCGGCCGACGCGTCGGTGCCGGTCGGCAGGGTGACCGGCGGGGTGGGCATCTTGCCGAACCGGATGGCCAGCAGCGGCAGCGCGCCGATCCCGCAGACCAGGGCGGCGATCAGCACCGCCGCGGCGCCGGCCGCCGTGGTGAGCATGCTGACCAGCGCCGTGATCGCGCCCAGCAGCCCGACCACCACCCCGGCCGTGAACAGTCGCAGCGAGGCGGCCACGCCGACCCCGCCGAGCGCGGCGGCCAGCAGCAGCGCCACCGAGCCGGCCAGCAGTTCGGAGTCGCCGAGCCAGGGAATCGGGGTGAGCACGCCGACCCGGTCGGGCGAGCCGACCAGAATCGCGGCGCCGGCGAATGCGTACGGCATCGCGTACGCCCCGAGGGCCGCTCCGGCGCGGGCATCGCCGTACGCCCGGGAAGCCGTCACGCCGCCCAGCGCGAGGACGACCGCGGCCACGAGCCCGACGGTGGCGCCGGCGTTCCAGGCCGGACCGGCGAGCAGCAGCGCGATCAGGCCGAGCAGGAGCAACACTCCGGCGGCCGAGAGGGTGGCGGTGCGGGTCGAGGCGGGCGTCCAGGCGCTGCCGCGACGGCGGGCGCCCTCGGCGATCGCCTCGACGACGTCGTCGTATTCGAGTTCGGGCCACTCGTCGTGGGCCGGGACGAGGTGAAGAACCTCACCATCGCGTACGCCCTGGGGGAAAAGCCCTTGGGACGTCGAGAGCGCAACCCCGTCGGTGCGCCGGAGGATCCACCCGCCGTGTTTCTCGCCGTCGTCGGCGAGTCCTTCGCCGGCGTGCCGGAGCACCTCGGGCAGCAGCTCAGCCAGGGCAACGTGCTCCGGAAGCGCGACGTCGACCCGGCGGTGCGGGGCGCTGATGGTGACCCGGGCGAGACCGACGCTCACGCCATTACCTCCATGAGCGGGACTATCAACACTTCCCTATGGCTCATGACCTTTTTCCCATCGATGGTGACGAGGCTGCGGAACGAAGCGCACTTTACCTACCATGGGCGCTACGCGATGGCCGGTGAACGGCGAGCGCACGGGGAGTGACGACCTCCCCTTGTGGACGAAGGGGACATTCCAGGCATGAGCACGGTGGTGATCAAGCGGTCGGCACGCCGTCCGGCGCCGGAGATTCCGACCGGGGAGATCGCCGTCGAGCCGCCGCCGGAGATCCCGCAGAACGCGGGCGGTCGCTGGCAGCAGGCGATGATGGCGCTGCCGATGCTGGGCGGTTCAGTGGCGATGGCCATGATGATGGGGCAGGGCCGCGGCGGCGCGTACTCCTATGTGGTCGGTGGCCTGTTCGGCGTCTCCTCGATCGCGATGCTCACCACCAGCTTCGGCTCCTCCGGCTCGCCGAAGAAGGCCGAGATGATGGCCGCCCGCCGGGAATACCTCCGGCACCTCTCCGGCCTGCGCCGCCGGGTCCGGGAGACCGCCCTCATGCAGCGGGTCGGCCTGCTCTACCGGCACCCCGAACCGACCCAGCTCTGGTCCACCGCGGGCAGCCACCGGGTGTGGGAGCGACGGCCGGCCGACCCCGACTTCGGCGTCGTGCGGCTCGCGCTCGGGCCGCAGACGCTGGCCACCCCGCTGATCCCGCCGGTGACCCGGCCGCTCGACGAGCTCGAGCCGATGACCGCCGGCGCGCTGCGCCGCTTCCTGGACGCCTATTCCGTGGTGCCCGAACTGCCGGTCGCGGCCTCGCTGCGCGGCTTCGCGCGGGTCTTCCTGCGCGGCTCCGGCCCCGGCGGCGAGCCGGACGCGCGGGCCCTGACCCGGGCCGTGGTCTGCCAGCTCGCCACGTTCCACGCACCCGACGACATGATCGTGGCGATCTGCGCCGGCCCCGACCGCCGGGCCGAGTGGGAGTGGGTGAAGTGGCTCCCGCACAACCTGCACCCGTCCCGCACGGACGCGCTCGGACACGTGCGGCTCGTCGCCAGCACCGGCCCCGACCTCGAAAAACTGCTCGAAGACGTGATCGGCAACCGGCCGCGGTTCAACACCGCCGGGGTCAGCACCGGCTCACCGCACGTGGTGATCGTGCTCGACGGCATCAACCTGCAGGGCGCCACCCAGCTCGACGACGGCATCGACGGCGTGACCGTGCTCGACCTCGACGAACAACCGCCGCGCCTGCTCGACCGGTCGCTGCTGGTGCTCGAGGTGGCCCACCACGGTGGCCGGCGGGTCCTGAACACCTACGCGATGGACCACGAGGCCGAGGTGGGCACGCCCGACCGGCTCAGCGTCCCGCAGGCCGAGGCGGTCGCCCGCCGGCTGTCCCCGCTGCGGCTGGCCGCGATGTCCAAGTCGTCGGACACCCCGCTGGCCGCCGAGATGGGCCTGCCCGAGCTGCTCAACCTCGGCGACCCGGAGACGTTCAGCGTCACCCGCAGCTGGATGCCCCGGCCCAACCGCGACAAGCTGCGGGTGCCGATCGGCGTGGGCGCCGACGGCGGCCAGATCGAGCTCGACCTCAAGGAGTCCGCACAGGACGGCATGGGCCCGCACGGCCTGCTGATCGGCGCGACCGGTTCCGGCAAGTCGGAGCTGCTGCGCACGCTGGTGATGGCGCTGGCCGCGACCCACTCGTCCGAGACGCTGAACTTCGTGCTGATCGACTTCAAGGGTGGCGCCACCTTCTCCTCGCTCGACCGGCTGCCGCACACCGCCGCCGTGATCACCAACCTGGCCGACGAACTGGTGCTGGTCGACCGCATGGTGGACGCGATCGACGGCGAGCTGATCCGCCGGCAGGAGCTGCTGCGCAAGGCGGGCAACTACGCTTCGCTGCGCGATTACGAGAAGGCCCGGGCCGGCGGCGCCGCGCTGCCACCGTTGCCGTCCCTGCTGGTGATCTGTGACGAATTCTCCGAGCTGCTCAGCGCGAAGCCCGACTTCATCGACCTGTTCGTCCAGATCGGACGACTGGGCCGGTCGCTCGGCGTGCACCTGCTGCTGGCCAGCCAGCGACTCGAGGAGGGCCGGCTGCGCGGCCTCGACACCCACCTGTCCTACCGGGTCGGCCTGCGGACCTTCTCGGCGCTGGAGTCACGGGCCGTGCTCGGAGTGCCGGACGCGTACGAGCTGCCGCGCTCGCCCGGCCACGGCTACCTGAAGTTCGGCACCGAGCCGCTGATCCGCTTCAAGGCGGCGTACGTGTCCGGGCCGATGCGCAGGGCCGGCACGGGCGCCGCGGCCGGCGGCGCCGGAGCGGTGCCGCAGGTGCTCGAATACTCGACCCGCTACATCCCGGCGCCCAAGCCGCCGAAGCCGGCGCAGCCCCAGCCCGAGGAGCTCCCGGCCGGCGACAGCGTGCTCGACGTGCTGGTCGACCGCCTCAACGGCCAGGGCCCGCCGGCGCACCAGGTGTGGCTGCCGCCGCTCAACCAGTCGGTGGCGCTGGACGAACTGCTCGGCCCGGTGGTGGTCGACCCGGTTCGCGGCATGGCCTTCGCCAACCCGGAGCTGCACGGCGCCCTGCAGGTGCCGATCGCCCTGGTCGACAAGCCGCGCGAGCAGCTGCGTGACGTGGAGTGGCTGCAACTGGGCGGCCCGGCCGGCCACGTCTCCGTGGTCGGGTCCACTTTGTCCGGCAAGTCGACCGCGCTGCGCTCGATGATCTGCGGGCTGGCCCTGACCCACACCCCCGCCGAAGTGCAGATCTACTGCCTCGACTTCGGTGGCGGGTCGCTCGGCACGCTGCGCGACCTGCCGCACGTCGGCGGTGTCTCCGGCCGGCTCGACACGGTCGGCGTGCGGCGCACGATCGGCGAGATCATGACGCTGCTCAGCGAGCGGGAGGCCCGCTTCGCGTCGATGGGCATCGACTCGATGTCGTCCTACCGCCGCCGCCGGGCGAACGCCGCCGACCTGGGCGGCAACGCGGCGGACAACGACCCGTTCGGCGACGTGTTCCTGGTGGTCGACGGCTGGGCGACCCTGCGCAAGGAATACGAGGAGCTCGAGGGCGTCATCACCGACATCGCCACCCGCGGCCTGTCGTACGGCATTCACGTGGTCGCCGCGACCTCGCGGTGGATGGACTTCCGCCCGGCGATCCGCGACCTGTTCGGCTCCCGGGTGGAGCTGCGCCTGGGCGACCCCAGCGACTCGGTGGTCAACCGCCGGGCCGCGATGGCCGTGCCGGAGAAGGCAGGCCGTGGCATCACCGACCACCCCACCGACAAGAACAAGTTCCTGCACCTGCTGACCGTCCGGCCCGAGCTGAGCACCATGGCCGACACCAACGCGCTGGTGAAGGCGATCGCCACCAACTGGCACGGCCCGCTCGCCCCGCGGGTGCGGATGCTGCCCGCCTCGGTGCCGTACGCCGAGATGGATCTCAACCGCAGCAGCGGTCTGCGGCTGCCGATCGGCATCTCCGAGGCTGATCTGCAGCAGGTCGAGCTCGACTTCGCGACCGAGCCGCACTTCCTGCTCTTCGGCGACGCCGAGTGCGGCAAGACCTCGTTCCTGCGGTCCCTGGCCACCACGGTGATCCGGCGGTTCGCACCGGACGAGGCCCGGATCATCCTGGTCGACTACCGCCGCGGCCTGATGGACCTGCCCGAGTCCGAACACCGCATCGGATACGGCATCCAGGCGCAGAAGACGCTGGAGCTGATGCAGTCGGTGGCCGGGTACATGGAACGCCGCCTGCCCGGCCCCGACGTCACCGCCCAGCAACTACGCGACCGCTCGTGGTGGACCGGCCCGGAATTGTTTGTGCTGGTCGACGACTACGACCTGGTCGTCGCCGGGCCGACGAACCCGCTGTCGCCGCTGCTGGAATACATCGCTCAGGCCCGCGACATCGGCCTGCACCTGGTGATCACCCGGCGGGCCGGCGGCGCGAGCCGGTCCATGTTCGATCCGGTGATCCAGCCGTTGCGGGAGCTCTCGGCGCCGGGCCTGGTGATGTCCGGTCCGTCCGATGAGGGCCCGTTGATCGGCGCCGTCCGGCCGGCCCTGATGCCGCCGGGCCGTGGCCGCCTCATCACGCGCCGTGAGGGCGTACGCCTCGTGCAGCTGGCACACCTCCCGCCGTACGCGTAGAAGCGACGGATTTAACAGACTCGCAGTGCGATATGGATCGACCGACCCCACCAACACGACGAGGTTTCGGAGTAATCTGCATCGACCATCCGGGATTGGAATGGCGATGAGTGCTGCGAGCGTGAGTCCCTGGCCCGCAAGGGCGCGATGGTGCGCACCTGTCGGCGGTGCCCGTTGCTGACTCCACGCCGTCCCGGGGCCGTTCTGGTCGCGGCCGCGCTCGCCGGCTTCGTCGGGCTGAGCACCCCGGCCGCCCCGGCGCTGGCAACGCCGCCCCCGGTCGCCGAGCCGGCCAATCCACTGGTCGGCGACCAGGTTCGCGACGACCAGTGGTATCTGAAAACGCTCGACGTGGCCGGCGCATGGACGTACGCGAACGGCACCGGCGTCACCGTCGCCGTCATCGACTCCGGGGTCGACTCCACCCACCCCGATCTGCAGGGTCAGGTGCTACCCGGCCTCGACCTGGTCGACCCGAAGGGCAACGGCGACGCCGACCTCGTCGGGCACGGCACCACCGTCTCGGCGATCATCGCGGGCCGCGGCGACGACACCGCCGGCATCATCGGCATCGCGCCCAAGGCGAAGATCCTGCCGGTCCGGGTCCTGGACGAGGAAAACCGGTACAGCGACGCGATCATCGTGGCCAAGGGCGTCCGCTGGGCGGTCGACCACGGCGCCAAGGTGATCAACCTGTCGCTCGGCGGCAACGGCAGCAGCGCCACCCTGGCCGCGGCGATCGACTACGCGTTCGCCAAGGACGTCGTCGTGGTCGCCTGCACCGGCAACACCAGCGCGTCATCGGACACCGAGGTGTGGTACCCGGCTCGTGAGCCCGGCGTGATCGCGGTGGCCGGCATGGAGAAGGACGCCAACACCCTCTGGTCCGGCTCGATCACCGGCAAGGAGACCGTGGTGACCGCTCCGGCCACCCAGCTGGTCGGCGCCCGAGCCGGCGGCGAGTATTGGAAGGTGCAGGGCACCAGCTTCGCGTCGCCGATGGTGGCCGGCACGGCCGCGCTGATCCGGTCCCGCTGGCCCGACATGCCGGCCGGTGAGGTGATCAACCGGATCATCCGCACCGCCAAGGACCTCGGCCCGACCGGGCGCGACGCCACCTTCGGCTTCGGCGAGATCAACCCGACCGGCGCGCTGACCGCCAACGTCCCGGCCATCTTCGAGAACCCGCTGGACACGACCCCGTCGCCGGGCGTCGCCCGGTTCGGCAGCGCTCCGGTGCCGGGTCAGGCCCAGTCCGCGCCCGATGCCTGGGGCACTCCGTCGGAGCGCGCCGTGGCCGCCGGTCAGGCCGCCGCGCCGATCGCGGCCCCGCCGGCGCCGAAGCAGCGCGCCTGGTGGTTAGCCGGTCTGCTGTTCCTGATCTCGGCGATCGCGGCAACGCTGACCGTGCGCCGCTTTGCCCACACCACCTGAGCTCAGGCGCAGTCGGCGGTCGAGACCCCGCGGGTGCGGTTGAGGCCCGAAGTGGCGACCGGGGCCGCTTCCTTGGCCGTGAGGGCGAAGCCGGTGTTCTTGTCGTCGGCCGCCGCCGCGAAGATCACGCCGAGCACCTGGCCGTTCGGGTTGATCAGTGGCCCGCCCGAGTTGCCGCTGCGGACCAGCGACCGGATCGTGTAGATCTCGCGGGTCACGTCGCCGGAGTCGTAGATGTCCGGGCCGGTGATGTTGCCGACGTCGCTGACCCGGGCGGACTGCGCATCGTACGGACCGTCCTGGGGATAGCCGAGGACGATCGCGCTGTTGCCGCTGGCCGCTTCCTTGGTCACGAACGGCATGATCGGGGCGCGCAGGCCGGGCACGTAGATCACCGCCAGGTCGCGCTCCGGGTCGTACACCACGACCTTGCCCTCCAAGGTGTCGCCGTTCGCCTCGACCTTGACCGAACGGGTGCCGGCCACGACGTGCGCGTTGGTCATCACCCGCTCGGTGGAGTAGACGAAACCGGACCCCTCGATGCGCCGCGAGCAGCTCGGCGCGGTGCCCAGCACCTTGATCACCGAGCTCTGCGATTTCTGGACGATCTGCGAGTTCTTGAGCTTCGGGTCGGGCGCCGCGACATTTTTGGTCTTGGTCGGCGCGAGGCCGCCGAAGACGTCCGGGAAGCCGTTGGTGTCGAGCGTGTTGCGCAGCGCCGAGGACAGCGCCTCGGCCTGGTCGGGCAGCAGACCGTCGAGGCCGCGCAGGATGGCGCTGTTGCGGACCTGCCCGTTGAGACCCTCGAACGGGGTGGACCCGAGCGGCACCGCGATCAGCGACGCCACCAGCAGCACGGCCAGCAGCGAGATCACCGCGCCACCGGCGTCGTCGACGCGCTGCAGCGGCTTGCTGGAGATCTGCCGGCGCAGGTGGGTGCCGAGCCAGCCGGCCAGGGTCTGGCCGAGCACCGCCAGCGCAAAGATCGTGCCGAGGGAGACCACGAGGCGAGCGGTCGGGTCGGCGAAGTTTTCCGCGATCAGCGGGCCGATCTGGAGGCCGATCAGCACACCGCTGAAGAATCCGCCGAAAGAGAGCGCGCCCACCACGAAGCCCTGGCGATAGCCGCTGATCGCGAAGACCAGCATGAGCACGATCAGGATGGCGTCGACCACGGGCACCCACTCAGCGTAGAGACGGCGGGCCAGTGCACGATCATGGCAGAACCTCGTCGGGAGCGCCGCCCCGCGCGGCCGGCACCGGGGCGGATGCGTCCGGCAACTCCACTATGCGACCCGGCTGCCACGGCCGCGACCAGCCACCCATGTCGAGCAATGCCGAAATCACCCCTGCCGTGAAGCCCCAGACGAGCAACCCGCGAACCTGGAACGCCGGGCCGACCCAGCCACTGGGATGTCGCACCCGGATACGGTTCTCCGGGTCGACGAGTTCACTGATCGGTAACCGCGCGACGTGCGCCACCTCGGCCGGCTGCCGGGGGCTCACCGGGTGCGGGTGCCGCCACCAGGCCAGCACCGGGGTGACCACGAACGAGCTGACCGGGATGTAGAGGTCGGGCAGCAGCGCCAGGGCCGCGGCGCTGGCCGGCTCGAGACCGACCTCCTCCTGCGCCTCGCGCATCGCGGTGGCGACCGCGTCGGCATCCTCGGGGTCGGTGCCGCCGCCCGGGAAGGCCGGCTGGCCGGCGTGGTTGCGCATGGTTGCCGCGCGTTGCAGCACGAGCAGATCGGGGTTGCCCGGCTCACTCTCGCCGAGCAGCACCAGGACCGCGCTGGGCCGACCGCCGCCGACCGGCGGCCGCAGAGCGGTGAAGTCTTCGGTGCTGCAGGTGCTCACCCGGCTCAGCAGCGGCTCGAACCAGGACGGCAGGTCGTCGGGCCGCGACAGCAACCGGCCGCGACTCATAGCGGAACCGCCACTCCGGTGTGCTCCTTGACCAATGCGGTGAGCTTGGCCGCGTCGAGCGGCAGCTTGTTGACGAACACCTTGCCCGAGGCGTCCAGGAAGATGGTCACCGGCAGGTTGATGCCACCGACCGCGTTGACCAGTTTCTTGTCCTCGTCGAACAGGGACGGCATCGTCACGCCCTTGTCGGCGGCGAACGACGCGCCCGCCTCCCGCCCGTCGCCGGTGTCGACGCCGAGCACGGTGAGCTTGTCGCCGGCCGTGTGGGCCAGCTGCTGCATGACCGGCAGCTCGCGGCGGCACGGCTCGCACCAGGACGCCCAGAGGTTGATCACGGCGGGCCCCCGCAGCGAGCGCAGCGCGACCTTCTCCTTGCCGGTGAAGCAGGGCAGCTCGAGGTCGGGCAACGCGTTCGACGCGGTGGACGAGGTCAGTGCGGTGCACGCGGCGAACGGCGAGGGCGTCTCGGCGGACTTGGCCTCGGCGGTGCAGCCGCCTGATAACAGGGGCAGGACGGCCAGCAGGGGCAGGACGGCGGACAGGTAGAAAAGCCGTCTCACGGCGCCTCCGGCGCGAGAACCGCCGCCGCCGGGACCAGGTCGGGGTCGACGCCGGCGGCGATCGCCAGCTCCCGGGCGCGCGGGCCCTTGAGCAGCTTGGCCGCGGCGGCCGCCTCGGTCGGGCCGGTGCCGTAGGACGGGCACATCGCGGCGAGCGTGCAGGCGCCGCAGGCCGGCTTGCGCGCGTGACAGACCCGCCGGCCGTGGAAGATCACCCGGTGCGACAGCATCGTCCAGTCGCGCTTCTCGATCAGCTCGGCGACCTGAAACTCGATCTTGACCGGGTCTTCCTCCTGCACCCAGCCGAAGCGGTTGGTCAGCCGGCGGAAGTGGGTGTCGACGGTGATGCCGGGAACGTCGAACGCGTTACCGAGGATCACGTTGGCCGTCTTGCGCCCGATGCCGGGCAGGGCGACCAGCTCGTCGAGCTTGGCCGGCAGCACCCCGTCGTATTTCTCCACGAGGGCCTGGCCGAGCTTGATCAGCGAATCGGTCTTGGCCCGGAAGAAGCCGGTCGGGCGGAGCAGCTCCTCCATCTCGGCGCGGTCGGCCGCGGCGTAGTCGGCCGCCGTGAGGTAGCGCTTGAACAGCGTCGGCGTGACCAGGTTGACCCGCACGTCGGTGGTCTGCGCGGACAGGATCGTGGCGACCGCCAGCTCGAGCGGATTGGTGAAGTCGAGCTCGCAATGCGCATCAGGATGCGTCTCGGCGAGGACCTTGGCCATCTTGCGGGCGCGTCGCTTGCGCCCGATCGGCGTCTCCCCCGCGAACCGCTTGATCGATCGCCCCACCAGAGTCACCGGTAAAGAGTACGTCGTGGGTACGACAGGTTTCGGTCACGCCGGCGGGCGGATCGAGCCGTCCTTGCCGATCACCGCCGCGGTGTCGCCGAAGTCGTCCTCGCTGAGCTGGGCCACGAGCTTGCGGCCCTGTTCCTGTGAAGAGTCCCGGGTCGGGAGGCCGACAGAGTTCATGTACGTCGAAAGGAACTCCCCGCCCCCGTAGGCGCCGTCCGGGGTCAGCTTGACGCGCAGGATCCCGCCATACTTCAGCACGCCGGAGCTGGAGAGCGTCTTCCCGCCGCCGGCGAAGTTGCCGAGGCTGTAGGCGATCAGCTTGCCCTTATAGAACTCCATACCGCGCAGCACGTGCGGGCTGTGCCCGACGACCAGATCGGCCCCGGCGTCGATGACCGCGTGACTGAACTTGATCGGGTCGCCCCGGTTCTCCCCGTGGAACAGCTCGCTGCCCGGCTTGACGTGCTGCATGCCGGCCCCCTCGGCGCCCATGTGCACCTGCACGACGACCAGATCGGCCTGCTGCTTGGCCTGTTTGATGACGGCCCGCGAGTGGTCGAGGTCGTTGAGGTTGTTGGCTCCGGCGTACCCGGAGAAGCCGACCACCGCGACCTTGATCCCCTTGGCCTCGACGACGGTGATCTCATCGGTGTTGCCGGTGTATTTGAGGCCGGCGTCGTCGAGGGCGGCGCGGGTGTTGCGCGCGCCGTCGGTGCCGAAGTCCTTGGTGTGGTTGTTCGCGAGGTTCATCAGCTCGAACCCGGCGTCCTTGAGGTGCTTGGCGTAGGACGGCGGGGAGCGGAAGGCGAAGCAGTTGGGCGTCGGCGGCGATCCGCACTTGGAGGCGCCGGTGTCGTTGGTGAGCGGCTGCTCGAGGTTGCCCATCACGAGGTCGGACTTCAGGCCGTCCCGAACCGAGTTGAAGAAGCCGTCGCCGTCATTCGGCGGCATCCGGCTGGGCGCGTTGCTCATCATGATGTCGCCGGTGGCGGAAAGCGTGATGGTGTCGAGCGGCGCCGATTCGGTTCTAGCGGGTTTCGCCGAAGTCGCGGCTTTTGTCGAACCGGCGACCGGCTGTTGCCATTGCGGTTTCCGAGTGCCCACATTATTCGCAAAGGCGACAGTTCCGGCACCGACACCGACCAGTGCCGCCAGGACAATCGTGATTGTGAGGACAGGACGTCCGAAAAGGCCCGTCCGCGCTGCAGGGGGCTGGGAATTCATCGACGGCGACGATACCTTCAGGTAGCAACGCGGACGACCCGACGAAAGGCCCGTAACGCTCCGTCCAAGGGAACGAAAAACACGGCCCGTCACGGTCGGATTGGTTACCCTGCGGTATCTGGATCAAGGGGTGCCTGCCCGATTCCCGCCCGCGTGCGCCTAGACTGATCGAGCGCAGGCGTTGCGCGTGTTCGGAGGTGCGGCAGATGGATGAGGTGCTGGCGCGGAGCGGGATCTTCCAGGGCGTGGACCCGGAAGCCGCCGAGGCGCTCGCCAAGGAGATGGACACGGTCGAGGTCCGCAAGGGCGACGTCCTGTTCAACGAGGGCGAGGCCGGTGACAGCCTGTACATCGTGCTGTCCGGCAAGATCAAGCTCGGCCGTCGAGCCGCGGACGGCCGGCAGAACCTGGTTTCGATCATGGGCCCGTCCGACATGGTCGGCGAGCTCTCGCTGTTCGACCCGGGCCCGCGCACGGCCACCGCGACCGCGGTGACCGATGCCCGGCTGGCCCGGCTCAAGAAGACGTCGCTGCGCCCGTGGCTCAACAACCGTCCGGAGATCGCCGAGCAGCTCCTGCGCGTGCTCGCCCGCCGGCTGCGTCGCACCAACGACGCGCTGGCCGACCTGATCTTCACCGACGTGCCCGGCCGCGTGGCGAAGAACCTGCTGCAGATGGCCGGCCGCTTCGGCACCCGGGACGGCGGTGTGTTGCGCGTCACTCACGACCTCACGCAGGAAGAGCTGGCCCAGCTGGTCGGCGCCTCCCGCGAGACGGTGAACAAAGCGCTGGCCGACTTCGCCTCCCGCGCCTGGCTGCGCCTGGACGGCAAGAGCGTGATCATCCTGGACCCCGAGCGCCTCGCGCGTCGCGCTCGCGTCTGATCTAGATATAGGGCGTTTGCGGGCAAAGCCCCGCAAACGCCCTTATTACCCCTGAAAAGGGTACAAAGCCGCCGCATTCAGATCCGTGTCGCACCCGCTCGGCCACTCGTTACGGAGGTGGTCGAGAGGCACCGGCGAACACGAGAGGGCGCGGCTTTGAACACAGGGGTACAGCGCAACGGGGTCCCGTCGTGACCGTGCTCGACACGGCGATCGACCCGCGCACCCCTGCCTACCTGGAGAACCGCGGCGTCGCCCTGGAACGGCTCGGCAAGCTGGAGACGGCGTTCGACGCCGCGCGGGCCGGTGGCGGTGAGAAGGCCGTGACCCGGCACCACGCGCGCGGCAAGCTGCTTCCCCGGGAACGCGTCGAAATGCTGCTCGACCAGGACAGCCCGTTCCTGGAGTTGTCTCCGGCGGCAGCCTGGGGCACCGAGTTCGCGGTCGGCGCCGGCGTGGTCACCGGCATCGGCGTGGTCGAGGGCGTCGAATGCATGATCGTCGCGACCGACCCGACCCTGCCGCGCAACCCGGTCGACCCGTACCCGGTCGAGAAGATCCGCCGGGCCGCCCGGATCGCCGCCACCAACCGCCTGCCCCTGGTCGGCCTGGTCGAATCGGCCGCCGAGGCCCCGGCGGGCGGGCCTCCCCCCGGTGGTGGCCTGGCCCGCGACCTGGGCCGGCTGGCCACCGACCGGGTGCCCACGTTCTGCGTGGTCTTCGGCCCGGTCAGCGGTGAGGCCGCCTACCTGCCCGAGCTCTCCGACTACACGATCATGGTCCGGATCATGGGTGGCGGCGCCGGCCCGGCCGACCAACTGGCCGAGGACGAGCGGGACGGCCTGCGGCTGGCCCGTCAGTGCGTCCGCCGGCTCAACTGGCGCAAGCGTGGCCCGCTGCCACGCACCTTCCCGCCCGCGCCACCGAAGTACGACCCCGGGGACCTGCTCTCCATCGCCGGCATCGAGAAGCCCGACATCGACCCGCGCGAGATCCTCGCCCGGATCCTGGACGGCAGCGACTTCGACGAGTTCATGCCCGACCTCGGCACCGCCCTGGTGGCCGGCTGGGGCGAGCTGCACGGTTATCCGGTAGGGGTGCTGGCCGGCACCGGCGCGCCGCACACCACGGTCGAGACGCAGAAGGCCGTGCACTTCATCCAGCTCGCCAACACCACCGACACCGCCCTGGTGTTTCTGACCGCCCAGTTCGGCCCGGCCGAGATCGAGGCGCTGGCGCACTCCGCCGTGCCGCATCTCGCGCTCGGCACCGGCCGGGCCGGCGATCCACGTTTCGTGTTCAGCTGGCCGGCCGATGAGCCGGCCGGCCGTGATGACGACGGTGTCATCGACCCCCGCGACACCCGTACCGTCCTCGGACTCTGCCTCTCCGCCGTGCACAGCGCGGTCGTCGAGGGCGCCGGGCACGTCGGCGTGTTCCGTTCCGGAAAGGTAGACCAGTGATCCGACGTCTCTTGGTGGCAGATCGAGGGGAGATCGCCCGCCGGGTGTTCGCCACCTGCCGCCTGGTCGGTATCGAGACGGTCGCCGTCTATTCCGATGCCGACTCCGACGCGCCGCACGTCGGTGAGGCGGACTACGGGGTCCGGCTGGACGGTGGCACACCGGCCGCCGCGTACCTTCGTGGCGATCTGATCATCACGGCCGCCCAGCGGACCGGTGCGAACGCCATCCACCCCGGTAACGGCCCGCTGGCCGAGGACCCGGAGTTCGCGGCCGCGGTCGTCGACGCCGGGATGATCTGGGTGGGCGCGCCGGCCAAGACGCTCGCCACGCTGCACAGCAAGAGCGAGACCAAGGCTCTCGTCGCCGAGGCCCGGGTGCCGGTGCTGCCGACCTGGACCGACCCGGCAAAGGTGCCCGAATTTCCGGTGCTGATCAAGCCGGACTGCGGCAGCGGCGGCGCCGGCATGCGGGTCGTCCGGGACGCCACCACGCTGGCCGAGGCGGTCGCCTCGACCCGGCGCGAGGTCGGCTGCGACGTCTACTGCGAGCCGTACGTCGAGGACGTCCGGCACATCGAGATCCCGATCCTGGCCGACGAGCACGGCTCGATCATCCCGTTCGGCGAGCGCGAGTGCTCGGTGCAACGTCGCTACCAGCAGATCATCGAGGAGACCCCGTCCCCGGCGGTCGACCCCGGTCTGCGCGAAGAGCTGTGCCGCGCCGCGATCGTCGCGGTCCGGGCGATCGGGTACGTGGGCGCCGGCGCCGTCGAGTTCCTGCTCGATCCGGACGGCGACTTCTGGTTCCTCGAGCTCACCCCGACCCTGCAGGCCGAGCACGCGGTCACCGAGTGCGTCTCCGGCTACGACCTGGTCCGGTTGCAGCTGCTGGTGGCCGAGGGCGGCGTCCTGCCGATGCCCGGTCCGCCGCCGATCCGCGGGCACGCCATCGAGGTGCGCATCTGTGCCGAGGATCCGGCGTACGCCTGGTTGCCCGCCTCCGGCACGCTGCACCGCTTCTTCGTCCCCGACGTGGCCGGCGTGTTCCGCCCGCTGCCCGCGCCCGGCCTGCGCCTGGACGCCGGGGTCGAGGACGGCTCGGTCGTCGGCGTGCACCCGGACCCGACGCTGGCCAAGCTGATCGCCTGGGCGCCGACCCGGCAGGAGGCGGCCCGGATGCTCGCGTCCGCGCTGACCCGCACCCAGCTGCACGGCGTGGCGACCAACCGGGACCTGCTGGTCCGGGTGCTGCGGCACCATTCGTTCCGGGCCGGCGAACTGGACACCAACTTCCTCGACCGGCGGCCCGAGGTGTTCGCGCCGCTGTTGTCCGCGGTCGACGCCGTACGCATCTCGTGTCTGGCCGCCGCCCTCGCCGGAGCGGCCGATCGGCGCGCGACCGCCGCCGTGCTCGCGTCGTTGCCGTCCGGCTGGCGCAACGTGCCGTCGGGCTCGCAGACCGCGGTGTACCGGGGCCCGGCCGGCCCGGTCGAGGTGGGCTACCGGATGAACCGGCACGGCGAGCTGGCCGGCTGGTGGGTGCGCGCCGTCGACCCGGAGGAGCTGGACCTGGCCGGGCTCGGGCAGGCGCCGGTGCTGGACGACCACCCGCGGACCGTGGTGATCGAGACCGGCAACGAGCGGGTGGTGCTGGATGTCAACGGCATCCGGCTGACCTTCAACGTGCACCGGGTCGGCGAGGTGTCCTACGTCGACAGCCCGGAGGGTTCGGTCGCGCTGCGCGAGCTGTCCCGCTTCCCGCTGCCGGCCCCGGAGGCGGCCGAGGGCTCGCTGATCGCCCCGCTGCCGGGCGCGGTCCGCCGGGTGCTGGTGGTGCCCGGTCAGCGGGTGCGGGCCGGGGAGCTGCTTCTCACCCTGGAGGCGATGAAGCTGGAGCACCCGGTGCACGCGCCGAGCGCGGGCGTGGTGGCCTCGCTGCCGGTGCACCCCGGCGCCGAGGTGGACACCGGAGAGTTGCTAGCGGTGCTCGATCCCGAGTAGGCCGAAGAACCACCGCTTCTTCGACTGTTTGAGCTGGTGGCGCACCGTGGGAGTGTCGTCGCTGCCGCCGTAGCGGGGCGGTGGCACCCACGGCCCCGCCGGCCGGCTGTCGTCCAGGTCGACCTTGGTGAGCAGGGCGACCAACTGCTCGGCGGTGGGCCGCGACGCCGGGTCGTTGTCCATGCCGTACCGCAGGACCTGGGTCATCTCCGGTGGCACGCCCGGCAGGTCGGGGATCGGCCGGTGGAAGAGGTCCATCAGGGTGATCAGGCTGGGGCTGCGGTCGGTGTCCCAGCGCGGCGGATGGCCGCGCATCACCGCATAGAGCGTGGCGCACAGCGCGTAGACGTCGACCGACGGGGACGGGCTGTCGTGGCGGAACGACTCGGGCGGAGCGTACGCCGGGGTGAGCACCTCGAGGTTGACCGACGAGTCGCGCATCTCGCCCAGCACGGCCAGGCCGAAGTCGGCGAGGACAGCCGAGTTGAAGTGCGAGTAGAGGATGTTGGCCGGCTTCACGTCGCGGTGCAGCACCCCGTTGGCGTGCGAGTGCACCAGCGCGTCGGCGATCTTGATGCCGAGGTCGCGGGCCTCGGTCGCGCCCAGCGGGGAGACGCGCATGCGATCGAGGTATGACCCGTCGCACAGCTCCATGATCAGGTAGGGGTGCTGGTCGACGGTGACGCCCACGTCGAACAGGTCGACCACGTGTGGATGCGACGACATCTTGCCCGCCGCCCGCGCCTCGCGCAGGAATCGGGCCTGGTCACGGTTGCTTTCCAGCCGCCGATTTTCCATCTTGATGGCGACCTCGCGGCCGACCGAATCCTGGGTGGCGCGATAGACGGTCGCATGCCCCCCACGAGCCATAACCGATAAACCCGACATGCCAGGCACGTACGGGGTAGGCAGTCGTCCTGGCGGGGTCTCCGTCATTCCACAGAACTTACGCGCTCATCATCCGGGCACGTCGGACGCGTAGGCGACAGTTTCCGGCGGTGACGGCTCGATCCGGGCCGACGCGAGGGTCGCCCGCAGCTCCTCGGCCGCCACCCGCTCACTGGCCTGCTCGGTGGCGTATGCCAGCAGCACCGCTTCCTCGGCCGCCTCGCTCGCCTCGTCGCACCGGTCGCTCGCGGCCAGCACCCGGGCGTGCACCATCGCCGACAGCACACCGCTGCGCACGTCCTCGGACTGCACGTCGCGAGCCCGCTCGATCCAGTTCGCCGCGGACTCCACCCGGCCGTCGGCGAGCAGCGCCGACGCATAGGCGGTGAGCGCGTGCCGCCGGGAGAAGAGCAACGACGGCGCGGTGTCGCTGGCGATCGGCGCGAGCAGCCCGATCGCCGTCTTCGCGTCACCCGAGCGGTTGCGCGCCTCGGCCAGCAGCACCCGCGGGCCGGCCTGGGCCGGGGCGAGCGGATTGTGCGGCTCGACCGCGGCGATCACCCGGCGGGCGTCCTCCTCGGCCAGGCCCAGGTCGCCGCGGTGCAGCGAGACGAAGCCGCGCAGCGTGCCGGCCATCCCGAGCAGCAGCGGGTGACCGGTCCGGTCGGCGTAGCCCACGGCGTCGGTGAGCAGGTCGAAAGCGTGGTCGAACTCGCCCAGCCCACGGGCGATGGCGCCCCGGACCACGAGCGCGAGCCCGCGGCCCCAGTCGTCGCCAACCGCGTTGAAGTCGCGGAACGCCCGCCGGGCCTCGCCGTCCGCCTCCCCCAGTTCGCCGAGCTCGCTCGACGCGTACGCCTCGACCGCGCGCAGCGTGCCGACCGCCCAGGCCTCACCGACCCGGTCGCCGAAGGGCAGGAAGACCCGCGCCAGCCGGCGCGATTCCTGCAGCCGGCCGGCCAACAGCCGGGCGAACGCCGTGGTGCCGCGCAGCCAGGACCGGCCGACCGGGTCGCCGAGCTCGGCGAAGAGTCGCGCCGCCCGGCCGAGAACCGCGTCGGTGCCGGCGAAGTCGCCCCGGGTGGTGGTCACCCAGGCCAGATTTTGCAGCGCCCAGGCCTGGCCGTGCCGGTCGCCGGCGGCCAGCGTCACCTGGTAGGCCGCCGCGAACCGGCTGCTCGCCTGGCTGAGCCGGCCGGCCAGGAAGTCGGCCATGCCGAGCCGGCGCATCGCGTTGGCGCGTTCCGGCAGCAGCTCGGCCTCGGTGGCCACGTCGAGCGCTTCCTGCCAGGCGGTCACGGCCAGCGCGCCGTCGCCCAGCGCCTCGTGCGCCCGGCCCACCACCAGCAGCGCCTCGGCTCGGCAGACCGGTTCCTCGGCCGAGTGTTCGGCGATCTTCGCGCCGTGCGCGAGGGCCTCCTCGGCGCGACCCAGGCGCAGCAGCGCGCGGGCGTGCACCAATTGGTCGGGCAGCGGCAGCGGCTCCTTGGCCAGCACGGCGGCGCGTTCCGCGTATTCGATCGAGGCGGCCGGCTCGATGTTGGCCAGGGCTCGCCGGGCCAGCCGGCCGAGCGCCGCGACGCCGATCGGGGCCACGTCGCGCACCGACGCCTCCGGCCGCAGCCGCACCTGGTCGGCCAGCTCGACCGCGCACTCGACATGGGTGGCGACGAACGCGTCCCGTTCGTTTTCGGTCAGGCTCAGCCGGCTCGCGCCGTCGTAACCGAGCCGGCTGATCGTCTCGGGCGCCGCCCAGGTCGCCAGGTAGGCGTGCCGGTCGGCGAGGTCGGCCTTGCCGATGCCGGCGTAGGCCGCCTCCCGCATCAGCGGGGTGGTGAACGCGTAACCGCCGCGCGCCCGGTGCAGCATGCGGCGCTGCAGCAGCTCGTCGATGGAGCGCTCGAGCTCGACCGCGGCCACCGCACCGGGGCGCGCGTCGCTGGCCGCCCGCCGCTCGCGCAGCGCCTCGATCACCCCGGTCGGCACGGTGTCGCCGACCACGGCGGCGTCGCGCAGCACCGCGCGTGGCTCGGCCGGCAGCGCGTCGATCCGCGCCGCGAGCACCGCGGCCAGGTCGCGGGAGAGCAGCTGGCTGCCGAGCGAACCGGCGGCGAGCTGCCATTTGCCGGCCGCGTTGGCGCCGATCGCCGGGGTGAGCGCGCCCCGCTCCATCAGCAGCGTGACCATCTCGGCCAGATAGAACGGGTTGCCCTGGGCGGTGGCCAGCAATCGGTCGTTGTCCGGCTGCGGCAGCTTGCCGCCGTTGAGATAGGAGGTGAGCAGCCGGGACGCGTCGGCGCCGCGCAGCGGGGGCAGCGAGTGCACCTCGGCGTCGGCGAGCCGGGTCAGCGCGCCGGCCGTGCGCACCAGCTCGGGCCGGCCCAGCAGCAGCACCACGACCGGGCCCTCGAGCAGCGACAGGGTGCGGCCGAGGGCGTCGACCGTCGACGCGGTCGCGTCGTGCAGGTCGTCCACGATGACCACCAGCGGCGTCTCCGCGGCCAGGGCGGTGAGCAGTTCGGCGACGGCCAGCGACATGGCTTCGGCGTCGAGCCGCCGCGCGGTGGGGTGCCAGTCGGCGGGGGCGGCCGGGCCGACCGGATTGGCCGGGGCCTCGCCGTAGCCGAGCAGCGCCAGCAGCCGGTCGATGTCGATCTTGGCGGGCGAGCCGTCGCGGCTCAGCCGGTTGGCGAGCTTGCGCAACCGCTCCTCGACGACCACCCGGCCGACCGTGGAGACCACATCTTTCGGCAGTCCGACGGACTTGCGGACCAGGTCGGCCAGGGGCGCGAAACGGCGCCGCTCGCCGAACGCGCGGCAGCGCACCCGAAGCACCCGGGCGCCGGTGTGCGCCGCGTAGCGCCCGCCGGCGCTGATGTCGTAGCCCGCCGCGAGCCGTTTGACCTCGCCCGCGAAGCGGGACTTGCCGATGCCGGCCTCGGCGGTCATCACCATGACGCGCGCCGTGTTCGAGTCGATCGCCTCGGCGAGCCGGCCGGCGACCCGGCCCAGCTCGGATTCCCGGCCCACGAACGGCGCCTCGTCGCCGAGACCGGATCGGGTGCCGGGCGCGTCGTGCAGGCCGAGCAGCTCGAACGCCGGGACCGGCTCACGCTTGCCCTTGAGCCGCAGCGGGCGTAACTGCCGCCAGGAGGCGACGTGCCGGGTGCCACCGCTGGTGCGCTGGCCCGCATAGACGGCGCCGACCGCGGCCGCGTCGGCGAACCGAGCGGCGGTATTGACCGTGTCGCCGATGACCGTGTACTCGATGCCGGCCTGGATGCCGGCCACCACCTCGCCGGTGTTGACCCCGATGCGCAGGCCGAGCGGGGCGCCACCGCCGCGCTCGTCGTCCAGCACCCGGCGGACCGCGCGCTGCATGCTCAACGCCGCCCGCACCGCCCGCTCGGCGTCGTCCTCGTGGGCCACCGGCGCGCCGAAGACCGCCATGATCCCGTCGCCGGTCAGCTTGTCGACATGTCCGCCGAACGTCTTCACCGCTCCGGCGAGCGCGGCCAGCACCCGGTCGGTCACGGCGCCGACGCGTTCCGGGTCGAGGTCTTCGGACCAGGAGGTGAAATCGGACAGGTCACCGAAGAGCACGGTCACGATGCGCCGCTCGGTGGCGGGCAGGGTGGCCGCGGCCGGCAGAGCGGCGCCGCAGTTGTGGCAGAAGCGCGCGCCGGGCACGGCGACGGTTCCACACACCTGGCAAGTCACAGCCGATCCAACCCGTTCGCCCTTGTTCCTGATTCCCGATTTTTGTGACCGAGATAATCCAGTTGAGCTTTGGCCGAGAAGATCGCCGCAAATCGGATGGCGGGATCGATGTCCGGGTATACGAGATCGACCACCTGCTCCGGGGTCTCGGCGCCCGCGGACATCGCCGCTTCCACCTGCGCGAGACGCTCGCGGCGATGGGCCAGATAACCCCGCGCGAGAACAGCGACGTCGTCCTGCGCCGGGCCATGACCCGGCAACATCAGGACATTTTCGTACGCCGTGAGCACCTCGAGACTCGTCAGGTAGGAGCCGAGATCGCCGTCCGGGGCGGCCACCACCGTCGACCCACGGCCCAGAATCGTGTCTCCGGTGAACATTGCGGACGTATTCCCGTGTTCGACGAGAAAACACACCGAATCCGCCGTATGTCCGGGTGTGCCAACGATCTGGATCTTGAGGCCGTCGTCGTCACCGACGCCATCGAACGGTTCACCGTGCTCGGCGTCGGCCGCCAGCACCGGCGTGCCACCGAGCAGCCGGGACAGCCGGGCCGCACCCTCCACGTGGTCGTGGTGACCGTGCGTGATGAGGATGGAGCGAAACGGGCCGTGCTCGGCTATCCGGGTCAGGTGCGACTCATCCAGCGGACCGGGGTCGATCACCACGCCCAGGCCCTCGCCCGAAGCGCGCAACACCCAGGTGTTGGTGCCATCCAGAGTCATCGGTCCCGGGTTCGGCGCGCGCAGCAGCGTCACCCAGCCCGGCAGTCCGTCGAGCGCAGCACCCCCCATGCGCGAAATCGTACGTCGCGCATGGGGGATAAGCCGAGGACCGGATGTGCGATCTCAGCGGCCGCTCAGGTAACGCAGAGCAACCTTTTTACTGAACTTCGGCGATGACCTCGACCTCGACCGGGGCGCCCAGCGGCAGCTCGGCCACGCCGACCGCGCTGCGCGCGTGCGTGCCCTGCTCACCGAGGACATCCCCGAAGAGGTTCGACGCGCCGTTGATCACGGCCGGCTGACCGGTGAAGCCCGGCGCCGATGCCACGAACCCGGTCACTTTGACGATCTTCACGAGCTGACCGAGGCCGACCAGCGCCTCGATCGCGGCCAGCGCGTTCAGCGCGCAGATCCGGGCCAGATCGGCGCCCTGCTCCGCGGTCACCTCGGCGCCCACCTTGCCGGTCGCCGCGAGCTTGCCCTCCACCATCGGGAGCTGCCCGGAGACGTACACATGGTTGCCCGACTGCACGGCCGGGAGGTAGGCCGCCACCGGCGGCACCACCTGCGGCAGCGTGAGACCGAGTTCGGCCAACCGGCCGTACGCGTCCACGCCGCCCTCACCACTGATAGGTGTCGTCACGATTTCGGCCGCTTCATGTACGCGACCAACTGCTCCGGGTTCGGCCCGGGCACCACCTGAACCAGCTCCCAGCCGTCCTCGCCCCAGTTGTCGAGGATCTGCTTGGTCGCGTGGACCAACAGGGGCACGGTCACGTACTCCCACTTCTGCATCGCCTGGATACTCCCTAATCGTCGGGTACCGCGTCAGCTTAGGACCCGCGGGAGGGTCTGCTTAGTTAGGCTGAGACACACCAAGCGAGATCACGGAGGGCGACATGACGCACCCGTACGGCGGCCATCCGGGTCACCCGGAGCCTTCGCCGGTGCCGTCGCCAGATCCGGAGCCGCCGCAGCCCATCCCGCCGGCCGAGCCGGTCCCGGCGCCGGAGCCACCGCACACGTGGCCACGGCACCCGGCCGGCGATTACCTCAGCGCGCCGTCCGAACCGTTCCTGCCTCCGGCCGGCTGGTCGGACGAGGTGCCCACCGACACGATGCCGGCCGTCGCGGCGGAATACACCCAAGTGATACCTCCGGCCGAGCCGTGGCATGCGCAGCACGAGGCTCCGGGCGAGTGGCAGACCCAGCCGCCCGACCATCTGGCGTGGCCCCAATCGGCGCCGCCGGCCGCGGAGCCGATCTGGTCGGGCACCCAGCAGGCCCCGGCGGCACCGGCCGCGCCCGCGGGCAAGAGCCGGCGCGGGGCGGTCTGGGTGTCGCTCGCGCTCGCCGCCACCCTGCTGCTCTGCGCGGGCGGCGCCGTCTCGGCCTATTTCCTGCTCCGGGACGCCGACAATCCGGGCTCGGCCGACCCGGCGACCGCGGTCAACCGCTTCCTCACCGCGGTCTACACCCAGCAGGACGCGACCGCCGCCGACAACCTGGTCTGCCGGGAGGCCCGCGACAAGACGAAGCTCGCCGACCGGGTGGCCGAGATCAAAAGCTATTCGGACGGCTACCAGGACCCGGTCTACCGGTGGGAGGAGCCGGCCGTGTCCAACTCCGGGGAGAACCGCGCGTTGGTGTCCGTGCAGCTCACGCTCTCCACCGCCGACGAAAAGACCGCCAAGCAGGACCTCGAGTTCACAGTGATCCGCAAGACCGGCTGGCTGGTCTGCGAAGTGGCCGGCTGATCGGCCGCCGTAACGTGGGGGGCATGGGCGAGCGCGTCAACAGCAGATGGCCGGAACGGCTGCACGTCGTCACCGGCAAGGGCGGCACCGGCAAGACCACGGTGGCTGCCGCGCTCGCGCTGGGCCTGGCCGCGAGCGGCCGCCGCACCCTGCTCGTCGAGGTGGAGAGCCGGCAGGGCATCGCCCAGCTCTTCGAGGTGGAACCGCTCCCTTACAAGGAGCTGCGGATCGCGCAGGTGCCCGGCGGCGGCGAGGTGCGTGCGCTCGCCGTCGACCCGGAGGAAGCGCTCCTGGAATACCTCGACATGTTCTACCACCTGGGCGCGGCCGGGCGGGCGCTGCGCAAGGTCGGCGCCATCGACTTCGCCACCACGATCGCCCCCGGCCTGCGGGACGTGCTGCTGACCGGCAAGGTCAAGGAGGCGACCACCCGTTCGCAGGACGGCAAGCGGATCTACGACGCCGTCGTGCTGGACGCCCCACCCACCGGCCGGATCGGCCGGTTCCTCAACGTCACCGCCGAGACGGCGAAGCTGGCGAAGATGGGCCCGATCAAGACGCAGAGTGATGGTGTCTCGTCGCTGTTGCGCTCGCCGATCACCGCGGTGCACGTGGTCACCCTGCTCGAGGAGATGCCGGTGCAGGAGACCCTCGACGCGATGGCCGAGCTGAAGGCGCTGAACATCTCGCTCGGCCGGATAATCGTCAACAACGCCCGCCCGGCGCTGCTGACCGGGGGCAAGGTGACCAAGGCCGAACTCAAGCGAGGGCTGGCCGAGGCCGGCCTGGCCACCGACGCGACGACGGTGAACGGCCTGGCCGCGGAGGCCAAGGCCTACCTGGCCCGGCGTGATCTGGAGGAGACGTTGCGCGGCGAGCTCGCCGAGGCAGGCCACCCGATCGTCGAGCTGCCCCTGCTGCCCGGTGGCGTGGACCGGGCCGCCCTCGACGAACTCGCCGCGTTGCTGATGAAGGCCTAGCGGGCCTGATAGACGAAGTGTTCGTCGGAATCCTTGACGAACAGCCGCCAGCACTCGATCGGCCCGGAGACGTCCGGCGCCACCTCGATCCAGAAGTCGTCCACCGCCTCCAGGGTGATCTTTCCGCCCCGGCCCAGCTCGGCCCGCATGATGTCGAAGTCGTGCGCGGCGAACCGCGCCGTCACCTGCTCGGCGAACCGGTCGTAGTTGGTGCGGTAGCTGTCGAACGCCTCCGCCCGGTCACCGGCGCCGCTCAGTGGGTACCGCATGTCACCGGAGGCCATCAGAAGCCGGTCGCCGACCCCGATCCGGAGCGGGCACTGCGCGTGCAGACGCACCTCTTCGTCGCCGCGCAGCAGGCCGACGATCGCGATGTTGAGGGTCCGGCGGACCTCCACCAGCCGCGCCCCCTCGAGGGCGCGGACGGCGGAGGCCAGCTCGGATTGGTCCTGCCTGGTGCTACCCATCATTCGTCACAGAACAATTTGAGGCCCTCTTTGAGAATGTCGTTGTAGTCGCCGCCCTGCTTGGTGATGGCATCGTGCCACCTGCGCTTGTCGGCCTCGGTCAGATCCTTGCCGACCATGCGGGCCCGCCGCTTGATCGCGGCCCAGGCCGCGTCCGCCTGCTCCTGCTGAGCCTCCCGGCTGTGCGAGGTGCGGTAACCGTCGTCATCGTCGTCGCCGGAGTCCCAATCCAGGTTCTCCCAGTCGGGATTCCAGCCGGCGGTGGCGCCGCCCGAGGAGTGCATGGCGCCGAGGGCGTAGCCGCCGGCCGCGCCGAGGATGGCGGTGCCGCCCAGTGCCACCGCGTCGGTGATGACGATGCCGCCGCCGACCACCAGGGCCGCCGCGCCGCACGGCTCGAGGACGATGCAGCCGGTGACCGCCGCCGCGGCCCCCAGCACCATCAGGCCGGTGCCGAGCGGCGAACGTCGCGCCGATGGTGCCGGTCGAGGTCAGCAGCGCCATCGTGGAGCCGACCTGGTCGTGCACGTAGAACGCCGTACCGGATGCGTTGATCTGCTCGATCGGGGTGCCGTCCGGCCCGTACAGGTAGCTGGCGGTGCCGTCGCTGAGCAGGTTCGGCGTCGCGTTGCCGTCCCAGACGAAGGTCGTGGTGACTCCGCCGACCGTCTTGCTCGTCCGCAGCCCGTCGCCGTCGTACTTATAGGTGGCGCCGGCGGCCGAGACGAGCCGGGACGCCTGGTCGTACGCGTACGTCTTCGATCCGGCGGTGAGCCGGTTGCCGAGGTCGTCGTAGGTGTACGCGGTCGCGCCGGACGGCACCGTGCCGCAGGCCGGGCTGGTGACCGTACCGCTCGCTTGCGACCAGCAGAGCCGGCCGGGTCGAACGCCTGGGTCGCCGTGCCCACCGTGGTCGGGTTGTCGGCCGCGTCGTAGGCGAACGCGGTCGAGCCGAGCCCGGCCAGTTCCTCACGCGGGTGAGCCGGCCGGTGGTCGCGTCGAACGTGGGATCACCAGGGCATCGGCAATTCAAGCTTGTAGATGCATATGAAAACAGGTGGCCACCTGGGTGACCTGATCTACAGGGCCGTAGCGGTTTCGCCTCAGTACGCTCGAAGGGTGCCCCTGAAGCTTGCCGCCCCTCGCCTCGACGTCGATGGCCTCCTCGCCGATCCGGCCACCCGGATCATCGTGTGCTGCGGGGCCGGCGGCGTCGGTAAGACCACGACCGCGGCCGCGCTCGGTGTGCGCGCCGCCGAGGTGCACGGCCGGCGCACGGTGGTGCTGACCATCGACCCGGCCCGCCGGCTCGCCCAATCGATGGGCCTCAGCGAGCTGGACAACACCCCCCGCCAGGTGAAGGGCATCGACACCGAGAACGGCGGCGAGCTGCACGCGATGATGCTCGACATGAAGCGGACGTTCGACGAGGTGGTGCAGCAGCACACCACGCCGCAGCGGGCCGCCGAGATCTTCGCGAATCCGTTCTACCAGGCGATGAGCTCGACGTTCGCGGGCACGCAGGAATACATGGCGATGGAGAAACTGGGCCAGCTGCGGGCCACCGACGAGTGGGACCTGATCGTGGTCGACACTCCGCCGTCGCGGTCGGCGCTCGACTTCCTCGATGCCCCGGCCCGGCTGTCCCGCTTCCTGGACGGGCGGATGCTGCGCCTACTTCTGGCCCCCGCGCGCTCCGGCAAGAGCATGTTCAGCCTGGTCACGGCGTCGTTCGGGATCTTCTCCCGCGCCGTACAAAAAATCTTGGGTGCTCAGCTTTTGACTGATCTGTCGGGTTTCGTGGCGGCGCTGGATTCGATGTTCGGCGGATTCCGGCACCGCGCCGACGAGACCTACCGCATCCTGCAGGACCGGGAGACCTCGTTCCTGCTCGTCGCGGCCCCGGAACGGGATGCGGTCCGGGAGGCGGCCTATTTCGCGGAGCGACTGGTGGCCGAGCGGATGCCGCTCGCCGGGCTGGTCCTCAACCGGATGCACGACTCGACGATCGATGACCTCTCGGCGGAGCGCAGCGAAGAGGCGGCGGAGGCCCTGACGGACGCCGGCGATCAGGCCATGACGGCCGATGCGCTGCGGATTCACGCCGCGCTGATGCGGCAGGCAACCAGAGAGGTACGCGTGGCCGAGACGTTCACCGGGAGCTTCCCCGCGGTTCCGGCCGTCTCGATCACTGCGCAGCCCGCCGACGTTCATGACGTCGACGGGCTACGGACGATCGGCGCCTTGCTCGTGAGCTGAGCTCAGCGGGTCGGGACCAGCACCTTGTCGGCGCTCTTCTCCTTCAGCGCGGCCTCGAACATCTTCCGCCAGCTCGCCACGTGCGGGTGACGGCGGAGCAGGGCTCGCCGCTCCCGTTCCGTCATCCCGCCCCAGACGCCGAACTCGATCCGGTTGTCCAGGGCATCGGCGAGGCACTCATAGCGGACCGGGCAGCTGCGGCAGATCCTTTTCGCCACGTTCTGCTCAGCGCCCTGCACGAACAGCGCGTCAGGGTCGCCACTCTGACACGCCGCCATGCTTGGCCAGTCGCTGATCATCCCCATCTGTACACGTCCCCCCTTGCGTTCACCCCCAGACGCCCGCGCTCTTATGTCCCCCAAGCAGTGCAGACGTCCTGCGATAGCTCGCCGCACCATCATGCTCTGTAGTCGGGCGATTACGCAACGTTGTCCGTCAAATACGCATAGCTCGGGCCTACCGGGCAAAGGCCACCCAGTTTCTTGGCCAAACTCCGCCCCGCATCAATGCTGACCGGGGAGAATGATTCTGGGCAAAGCGCGCCCTTCTCGTGGCGTGACCGCGGGTCGCCTTCGCGTACCCTGCTCAGGTGACCTCCTGGATTCGCAGACGCGATCACAACATCTTCGCCAACGCGACGTCGTTGCTGATCTGCGGTTTACTCGCCGGCGTCGTCGTCGCGGCCGCCGCCTTCCCGGCCGCCGCCATGTCGGGACTGGCCGCCAAGGCCGGCGGGAAGACGTTCGCGGACCTGCCCAGTGAGCTCAAGACCTTCAGCTCCCCACAGATCACCCGCATCTACGCGTCCGACAACAAGACGCAGATCGCGCAGTTCTACGACGAGTTCCGCAGCGACGTCGCGCTGAAAGACATGTCGAAATACATGGCGGCGGCGATCGTGGCCGCCGAGGACCGGGAGTTCTACCACCACAACGGCGTCGACCTGAAGGGCGTCGCCCGCGCCGTGGTCAGCAACAACAACGGCAAGTCCGGCAAGCAGGGCGCCTCGACGATCACCATGCAGTGGGTGCGCATGTCGCTGGCCTACTCGGCGACCAACCCGCAGGAAGTCGTCGACGCCACCAAAGACACCCCGAAACGCAAGATCACCGAGATGAAGTACGCGATTCAGGTGGAGAAGGAGCTCGGCAAGGACGCGATCCTGGAGCGCTACCTGAACATCGCGCCGTTCGGCAACCAGGCGTACGGCGTCTTCGCGGCCAGTCAGATCTACTTCAACAAGAAGCCGAAGGATCTGACCATCGGCCAGGCGGCGATGCTGGCCGGCATCGTCAAGGCGCCGACCAGCTTCAACCCGACCAGCCAGGAGGGCTACGACCAGATCCTCCAGCGCCGCAACAACTACGTCATCCCCGGCATGGTCGAGATGGGCGCCATCACCCAGGCCGAGGCGGACAAGGCGGTCAAGGAAACCCTGCCGCGCCAGGTCAAGCCGATCGGCAACGGCTGCGTTTCGGTGGCCAAGAACGCCTGGGGCTTCTTCTGCGACTACTTCTACCGCTGGTGGATGGGGCGCGAGGAGTTCGGCGAGACGGCGTACGACCGGGAGCGTCGCCTCAAGAGCGGCGGTTACCGCATCACCACGACGATGGACATCAAGGCGCAGGACGCCGCTCGCAAGAACATCAACGACAAGATCTCGGACAAGGACAAGAACGCTCTGCTGATCGCCGCGGTCGAGCCCGGCGACGGCAAGGTCCGGGCGCTGGCCGCCAACCGGCGCTACAAGCTGGACGACCCGGCCCACCCGCAGAACAAGATCTCGTCCGACCCGAAGAAGGCCAAGAAGGGCATCCTCGGCACCTACCCGAACACGACGAACCCGCTGCTCAGCGGCGGCGGCGACATCACCGGCTACCAGGCCGGCTCGGTGTTCAAGATGTTCACGATGGTGGCCGCCCTGGAAAAGGGCTATCCGCTCGGGTACACGATCAATGCTCCGGTTCGCTACAAATCGGGCTACATCATCAATTCGAGCAACCCGTCCGCCTGCGCCGGAACGCACTTCTGGTGTCCGGGCAACGCGGGCGAGGGTGAAGCCGGCGTCTACAACATGTGGACCGGCTTCGGTAACTCGGTGAACACGTTCTTCGTGCCGCTGGAGGAACGGGCCGGCGCGGAAAATGTGGTGGCCGTGGCCAAGCGGTTCGGCGTGCAGTTCCGCGTCTCCTATCCCGACGCGACGTTCGCGAACGACCCGGTGTCGGCCAACCAGTGGGGCGCCTTCACCCTGGGCGTTTCGGCGTCGACCCCGCTCGACATGGCGAACGCGTACGCGACGCTGGCCGGCGACGGCATGTACTGCGAGCCCACCCCGATCGAGCAGATCGCCACCCAGGACAACGAGAAGCTCGACGTCGGCAAATCCCACTGCATCCGGGCGACCAGCGCCGACGTGGCCCGCGCCGCGCTCGACGCGGCCCGCTGCCCGGTCGGCGACTCGGCCCAGCTCGGCCAATGCCACGGCACCACGGCCGGCCAGACGCACGGCGTAGTGAAGCACCCGGTGTTCGGCAAGACCGGCACCACCGACAGTGACAAGACCGCCGCGCTGATCGCCGGCACCACGTCGCTGGTGGTGGCCGGTTACCTGGTCAACCCCGATTACCAGGACCATTCCGACCGCATGTCGCACGGCATTGTGAACCCGGCGGTCTGGAACACCCTGGGCGACTTCATGGACGGCAAGCCGAAGGTCCAGTTCAAGACGCCGGACAACAAGAAGATCGCGGTCGGCGACCAGCGCTCGATCCCGGACGTCACCTGCGACTCGATCGACAGCGCCCGCAGCCGCCTGGAAGGCGCCGGCTTCGACGTCAGCGTCGGCGGCGAGACCGACTCGTCCTGCCCGGCCGGCACCGCGGCCGGCACCGACCCGAGCGGCCGCACCATCAAGGGCGGCGTCGTGGTGATCCAGAAGAGCAACGGCAAGGACAACAAGCCCGACCCGCCGACGGCACCGGGCCAGCCCACCGTCGGGCCGACCAGACCAAGGCGTTAGGCCGCGCCCCTTATTTCATCGCGTCCCGGATGGCTTCGATCCCGGCCGGGACCGCGCACCAGGCGGCCACGGCCGGTGACGGGGCGAGCCGGGGCGCCACGTCCGCGCACATCCGCACCAGGGCGGCCCGGGTGTTGTCCAGCCAGCTCCGCGCGACCACGACCGCCTTCCGATCGCCGCCGCCGGTGCGGACCAGCCCGTACTCGGGCGACTCCCCGGATCCTCGCGGCGATACGGCAAAATCCAGGTGTGAAGCTCTTTCTGGCCGACGGCAAGACTCAGACACTGGTAAGTCGTCGCCCACCGACCGTCTCGGGCCCCAGCGACAACCTGGAGTTCGGCTCGGTGGTGATAGTCCGGCTGAGGCAGCGCTCCGACGAGGTCGGCATCCCCGCGACCGCGAACTGGCGCCTCCTGGGCCGTTCGGCCGCCGACTACCGCGTGCTGACGGTCCCCGAGGACCGCGACGACCTGCGCCGGGCGATCGACGCCACGATCCTGACCCTCGACCGCTGGCCCGCCTTGCGCCGGCACCTCAACCTGGACGACCCCAGCCCGACGATCGCCACCACCATCTGGGAGTTGACCGGCACGTTGCTGGAACGCGAGCGGGTCGGGGACACCTGGTCCGAGCTGGCCCAGATCCTCGAGGAGATCCCGCCGGACACCCCGATCCACGCCGAGACCGCCGACCGGGTGAACAGGGCACAAGCCTTATTCGAACGGCTGACCGCGGACACTACGTCGCGGATAGCCCACCTGACCAAGCTGGCCGACGAGACCGAGGCCTTCATCCAACGCCAGGACTCGTTGGCCCGGGCCCGAGAAGCCTTGCGAGATGCCGACTACCTCTTCGAGGCAACAGAGCTGACACCGCCGGCCGACAACGCCAGAGACCTGGCCGACCACACCACCGCCGTCCTGACGGCTTACAACGAACTGACCCGCTGACCGGCGCTCCGGAAACAGCAGAGGCCGTTTCCAATGAAGGAAACGGCCTCTAACCTGGTCGGGGTAGCCGGATTTGAACCGACGGCCTCTTCGTCCCGAACGAAGCGCGCTACCAAGCTGCGCCATACCCCGAGCTGCCAGGAAATACTATCCGACGCCTACGCGATCGGCGAAATCGGTATCCCCCATGCAGCAAAACCGCAGGTCAGCGCGGTATCAACGTCAGCACCGAGGCTTCCGGGCGGCAGGCGAAGCGGATCGGGGCGGTGGGGTGGGTCCCCAGGCCGGCTGAGACGTGCAGCCAGACGTCGGAGCCGGGCCAGCGGTGCAGGCCCTTGGCCATTGCGTGGGGCAGGTCGCAGTTGGTGGTCAGGGCGCCGTAGAACGGGACGCACACCTGGCCGCCGTGGGTGTGGCCGGCCAGCAGCAGGGAGAAGCCGTCCGCTGCCATGGCGTCGAGCACCCGGGTGGCGGGCGTGTGGGTGACGCCGATGTGCAGGTCGGCGCCGCCGGAGATCGGGCCGGACACCGAGGCGTAGTCGTCGCGGTCCACGTGTGGGTCGTCGACGCCGACGAGCTCGATGGAGCGGCCGCCCGCCTTCACCACGGTGCGGGCGTTGTTCAGGTCGGCCCAGCCGCCGTCGGCCAGGGCGCCGCGCAACTCCTCGGTCGGCAGCTCCACACCCTGCACGTACTCCCGTGAACCGGGCAAAACGTACCGCAAAGGGTTGCCCCACACCGGGCCGCGATAGTCGTTCGAGCCGAAGACGAACGCGCCGGGCAGCGACAGGAACGGGTCCAGCGCCCGCAGCACGCCGGGGACGGCCGCCGGGTCCGACAGGTTGTCGCCGGTCACCACGACCAGGTCGGGGTCGGTGCCGATCAGGGCGGCGACCCACGCCTGCTTCCGCGCCTGCGACGGCATCATGTGCAGGTCGGAAATGTGCAGGATGCGCAGCGGTTCGGCGTCCGGTTCGAGCACGGGGACATCGAAACGGCGCAGCGTGAACATGTTCCGCTCGATGAGCGAGGAATAGGCGAACGTGGCGGCGCCGGCCGCGGCGACGCCGGCGGCCAGGCCGATAAAGGGACGCTTACGCATGACGGCAAGAGTAGTTTCTCCGTCCATGGGAACGCTGAAAGACCGCCTGAACGATGACCTGCACACCGCGATGAAAGCGCGCGACGACCTGAGCACCGGGACGCTCCGGATGGCGCTGGCCGCGGTCCGCAACGCCGAGGTGGCCGGGCGCGAGGCGCGTGCGCTCTCCGACGACGAGGTGCTGGCGGTGCTGGCCAAGGAGTCGAAGAAGCGGCGTGAGGCGGCGACGGCTTTCGCCGACGCCGGGCGGTCCGAGCAGGCGGCCAAGGAGCTGTCCGAGGGCGAGGTCATCGACCGCTACCTGCCGAAACAGCTCAGCGCCGAGGAGATCTCCGAGACGGTGGCGGAGGCGCTCGCGGCCGGCGGTTTCACCGGCAAGGCCCAGATGGGCCCGGCCATGAAGGCCGCTCAGGCGGCCATCGCCGGGCGTGCGGAAGGTGGGCGCGTGGCGGCTGAGGTGCGCAAACAGCTGGGCGTTTAAGGAGTACGCGCGTGCGCCGTCGCCAACCGCAACAGCGGTGCGCGACGGCTCCCGCGCGAAAAGCAGGCCGCACCCTAAAGTTCGGCCATCAGCAACCGATGTGCTCCCTCAGGACTACTCCGGGAGAGCACATGAACTGCGTCAACTGCGGCTCGGCCCTGTCCCGGCCGACCCCGTACTGCGGCACGTGCGGCCAGCCGACGCTTTCTTCCCCGAGCGCCCCGCCACCGGACTGGCCCCCGGTCCCGGCCGGCTGGGACCCGCTCACGAACATCGAGCGCTCTCCGCGCAACCCGCACGGCGAGCCGTCCGTGGTGCCGATCTCCCCGGCGATCCCCTATGCGGCCCCGGCATCTGCCCAGACCACCCCGGCCTGGGACTACGCCGGCTCGGCCCCGGCCCAGTCACCGTTCGGGACCCCGCGCCCCTACGACCCGTCCGGCGGCCTCCCGTTCGGCACCGCCCCGCACTCCCCGGCGCCGATCGGGTACCTGGTGGACACCGATCCCGGCCCACCGCCGGCACCGGCCGACCTCGCCCTCCCGACGCCACCTCCGCCCGAGATGACGTTGCTCGAGCGTGCCCCGGCCTATCCCCCGGACAGTTGGGTCCCGTTCGGCGATGCGCCGGTCTCCCCACCACCCAGCGGCCTGGTGCCGGACATAACCCCGATCTCACCGCCACCCAGCGGCCTGGTGCTCGACATAGCGACGATCTCCCCGCCGGCCGACGAACTGCTGGTGGATCCGTTTGCCGATCAGCAGACGATGGAGTTTCCCGCCATCGTCGTGGCCGTCGGCGTGGCCGCTCCCGTCGTCCCGATGCCGCCGCCGGACATGGACGACACGCAGGAGTTCCCCGCTGTGGTGGTCGCCGACCCCGAGCCGGTGGTCGCCGCCGGCCCGGAACCGCTGCAACCGGTGAACCACGAGGTCGTCGGCGTCTTCAGCGTCCTGTCGTTCGTGCTGGCCGCGGTCGCGGTGCTCTTCTTCCCGGCCGGTGCGGCCGCGGTCGTCTTCGGCTTCCTGGCCACCCGCCGCGGCGAGAACCTCGGCCCGGTCGGCGTCAACGTCGCCGCGGGCTGCACCGTGCTGGGCATCGTGCTCCACCTGGTGTCGTAAGGGCCGGAAAAACGAAGGACCCGGGGCCGGCTTCACGCCGTACACCCCGGGTCTTGGGTTTAAGAAGAAACTAGAGCGCGAGTTGGGGTCGGACCGGGACCGACGTCACGGCCGGCCCGACCGTCCGGCCGGGCAGCTGCTGTTGCGGCACCGCGTACGGCCCGAGCATCGTCTCGACCGCGGGGGCGATGGCCGGCCGGCCGTTGAGCTGGATCAACCGGGCGGCGCGGGCGAGGGAGCCGGTCTCGCCGTCGCGGAAGCCTTCCCGGTAACCCTTCTCGTAGCGTTCGCCGCGGCCGAGGGCCCGGCCGAGGGCGAAGCAGGAGGAACCGGCCAGTGCGATGAGGAAGAACAAAGCGAAGGGTGTCACGGAAATGTTCCTTCCGAGTGATTAGCACCAATTAGGCGAAAAGTACCCCAAAAGGATCTTCCATGTTGTACCGCTGAGATCAAGTACGCGGACGGGTGATGATCAACCGGCGCGGTTCTCGACAAGCTGGGTGAGCAGCCGGGACGGCAGTTCCTCGGCGTCGGTCGGGCGGCACAGGTGGTAGCCCTGGCCATAGCCGCAGCCCAGCCGGCGCAACGCGGTCAGCTGGGCGGCGTTCTCGATCCCCTCGGCCACCGTGCGCAGCCCGAGGATCTGCGCGAGTTCGACGATCGTGCGCACCAGCGCCAGGTCCTCCCCGGTCAGCTCGGCCCGCGCGATGAAGGCCCGGTCGATCTTCAGCTCGTCGACCGGCAGCTCACGCAGGTAGGCCAGCGACGAATAGCCGGTGCCGAAGTCGTCGATGGACAGCTGCACGCCCAGCCCGCGCAGCGTGTGCAGCGCCGCCTTGCCGAGATCCGGTTCGCTCATCAGCACCGACTCGGTCAGCTCCAGCGTCACCGCGCTCGACGGCAGGCCGGCGATGGCCAGCGCCCGCATCACGTTGTCGGCGAAGCGCGGGTGCATCAGCTGGTGCCCGGAGACGTTGACGTTGAGCGCCAGGTCGGGGAACTCGCGCCGCCAGCGGGCCACCTGCTGGGCGCTGGTCTCGAGCACCCACTGGCCGATGTCGACGATCAGCCCGAACTCCTCGGCGATCGGGATGAAGTCGACCGGCGAGACGAATCCGCGGGTCGGGCTGTGCCAGCGGATCAGCGCCTCGACGCCGGCCGGTGCGCCGTCGGCCAGCCGGATCAGCGGTTGGTACTGCAGCCGGAACTCGCCCTCGCGCAGCGCCCGCTGCAGGTCGCCGCGCAGGCTCAGGTGGTCGAGCGCCTCGGCGTGCATGTACGGCTCGTAGACCAGCACCCGGTTCGGGCCGTCCTTCTTCGCCCGGTACATCGCCACGTCCGCGTTGTGCAGCAGCGCCTCGGACTCCTCGAACTCCTCCCGGGAGATCGCTACGCCGACGCTGGCGCCGATGAAGATCTCCCGCCCGGCCACCCGGAACGGCTCCTTGATCGCGGCGACGACCCGCTCGCCGACGAGGGTCGCGGCCTCCATCGGGGAGTCGTGCAGGATCGCGGCGAACTCGTCCCCGCCGAGCCGGGCGGTGGTGTCGCTGGCCCGGACGCAACCGCGCAGGCGCCGGGCGACCAGCGCGAGCAACTGATCGCCGGCCTCGTGACCGAGGCTGTCGTTGACCGCCTTGAACCGGTCCAGGTCGATGAAGAGCACGCTGGTCGGGTCGATCGAGGTGCCCCGGGACGCCAGCACCCGGTTGAGGATCTTGAGGAAGAGGGCCCGGTTCGGCAGGCCGGTGACCGGGTCGTGGTGCGCCTCGCGAACCGCCTCGACGGTGCGCGCATCGGTCAGCGCCAGGCTCACCTGCTGGGCGAAGGCGGCCAGTTGGTCGGCCTCCTCGGAATGCTGATCGGTGCCGCCGGGCAGGTGCGCGACCAGGCAGCCGGCCATCTCGCCGGTCACCCGCACCGGGGTCGCGATCACCGTGCCGGTGCTGTCCGGCCGCACCAGCACCGAGCCGGACGCCATCGCGGCCCGCGCGGCCGCCTCGTGCAGCGGTTCCCCGTCCTCGCCGCCGCAGGTGGAGGCGACGGTGAGGCGACGATCCGGGCCGCCCTCGGCCAGCAGCAGCGCCACCGTGGCCCCGCCCAGCAGCTCCGACGCACCGCCGGTGACCGCGTCCAGGATCTCCGGCAGCGGCCGCCGGGCCGAGATCGCCCGCTGGATGGTCAGCAGCGACTCGACCAGCCGCTGCCCGGTCTGCGCACTGGTCGCCTGCCGTTCCTTCTCGGCGCGCAGGTGGCGCTCGGCGGCGAGCACCCGGATGCTGCGCAGCCCCAGGCCGAGCACCTGGGCCATGCCCTGCAGCATCTGCCGTTCCTCGGCGCCGAACGGTTCGTCCAGCCGGCCCACGATCAGCGCGTCGGCCTGTTCGCCGCCGAGCGGGCTCGCCACCGCGTACATCTCGCCGATGCCGATCACGTCGAGCAGGGTCTCGCCGGCGGCCACGGCGAGCAGCCGGGCCTCCGGGACGGCCGGTCCGAAGCCGTACGCGCCCAGGACCTTGCCTTCCCGCACCACCGCGCCCACCTCGGCCTCGACCATCTCGGTCGCGCGCTCGACCGCGTTGGTGATCGCCACCATCTCGCCCTCGGCCGCGTTGACCGCGGTGAAGAACTCGGTGAGCAGGTGCGTCGACCAGTTAATCATCGAGTCAGGCCAGCGCCAGGGTGACGAGGGTGAGGTGGTGCAGGCCGCTCGCGCCGCGCACGCGGGCGATCTCGCCACCGGTGTAGAAACCGGCGAACGGCGCGCCGTTCAGCGCCTGCCGGAGCACGGTGATCTCCTCGTCCATCCCGCCCTCGACGAGTCCGGCCCGGCGACCGGCACAGTCGAAGGCGATCACGCCGAGCGGGGCCAGGCCGTCGAGCCGGGCCAGCGCCTCGGTGCAGGACCAGGTCGCGCCGTCGAGCAGCGCCTGCCGGTCGGCCTCCATCAGCCAGACCAGCGCACCCTGCGGGATGTCGGCGGTGCCCCAGACCGTACGTTCCTCGTCGTCGCCCTGGTGGATCACCCGGATGTCCTCGCCGTTGCGGCGGGACAGCCCGAGCGGCTGCAACTGCCTGCCGTTGTCGAAGAACTCCTCGGCCGTCCCGACGAAGTTGTTCCGGCGCAGCAGCACGTCCAGGGCCGGCTCGTCGTCGAGCTGATAGATGTGCGCGCCCTGGCTCTTCGTGACGATCATCGGCGGTTCGACGCGGCGCCAGCCGTGCGCGATGCCGATGCCGATCGGCCCGTCCGAGCCGAGGGCCAGCCCGACCACCGAGTTGGTCAGCACCTCGTCGCCGTAGAACTGGTAGGTCCGCTCGAACTTGCGGTCGTCCGCGCTGAAGCCGCCGACCAGCGGAACGACCGCGCCGACGCTGGAGTACGCGCCGCGGACGATGTCGTGCGGATGGCCGGTCAGCCCGTCGCACAGCAGGAGCAACACCTTGTGGTCGTCGTGCAGACCGCGCAACGCCTCGGCGACCGCGGCGCCCGAGGCCCGCGGGTCGGACTCGCTGATGTGCGCCGCCCGGGTGTGCACGGTGAAGCCGTCGCCACCGAGCGCGGCCACCGACACGCCACCCGTGGTCATCCCGGAGTTCCCGAGCTCGCCCATCGTGGTGCAGCCGATGACGGCCGCGTCCGGGCCGGCCTCCGCGCGCACCCCGGCGAGCAGGGCCCGCAGGTCATGGGCCACCGAACAGAAGACCAGCACGGCCTTGGGCTCGCGGCCGCCGACGGCCTCCGCGACGGCCTCGGCGCCGGCCTTCGCGGAGTCCGCAGCGCTGCTCTGCCCCGCGCCGAACCAACGGTGCGGAATGCTCTGCATGATCCCCTGATCGGCACGATTTGTCGGTTGCTGAGTCGTTGCGTGTGGGGTGCTGTCATCCGTCCCCGGGCGGCCTGCCAGGCTTGGTACTTGTGACTTCCTCTGAAGACCTGGCTCGGCGGGTCCGCGATGTGAGCCGGCTGACCGGCGAGTTCGTCCTGCGTTCCGGCCGCACCGCGACCGAGTATTTCGACAAGTACCAGTTCGAGGCCGACCCGGAGCTGCTCGACCAGTTGGCCGAGCGGATGGCGGTGCTGATCCCGGAAGGCACCGAGGTGCTGGCGGGTCTGGAGATGGGCGGCATCGCGGTGGTGACCGCGCTGGCCCGGCACGCGAAACTGCCCACCGCGTTCGTGCGGAAAGAGGCCAAGAAGTACGGCACCGCCCGGCTGTGCGAGGGCGCCGAGGTGGCCGGCCGCCGGGTGCTGGTGGTCGAGGACGTGGTGACGTCGGGCGGCCAGGTGGTGATCTCCACCGGCGAGCTGCGCAAGCTCGGCGCGCACGTGGACCACGCGCTCTGCGTGATCGACCGGCAGGAGGGCGGCTCCCAGGCCCTGGCGGCCGACGGCATCACCCTGCGGGCGCTGCTGACCCGCGAGGACCTCTCCTAGGTGCCGGTCTCGCGGTAGACCCAGTCGAGGTAGGCCGGGTTGCCGGCCAGGACCGGGAGCGCCAGCACGCAGGGCACGTCGTACGGGTGCTCGGCGTTGGCGCGCTCGACGATCTTGTCGACCAGCTCGGCGCGGGTGTGCAGGGCGACCCGGACCTCGGGTTCGTCCTGCACCGCGCCGTCCCAGCGGAAGATCGAGCGAATCCCGGCGACCTGCTGCCCGCAGGCGGCGAGCCGCTCCTCGACCAGGCGGCGGGTGAAGGCGTCGAGCCACTGCGCGTCGGCCGCGGTGATCACGACCTCGACGACTCCGGTGCCGGTCACTTCTTCTCCGCGGCGATCAGCTCGGCGATCTGCACGGTGTTGAGGGCGGCGCCCTTGCGCATGTTGTCGCCGGTCACGAACATGTCGAGGGCCCGCGGGTCGTCCATCGCCCGGCGGATGCGCCCCACCCAGGACGGGTCGGTGCCGACCGCGTCGATCGGCATCGGGAACTCGCCGGCCTCCGGGTCGTCGACCAGGATCACGCCGGGCGCGCCGCGCAGGGCCTGACGAGCGCCGTCCGCGGTGACCTCGGAGCCGAACACCGCGTGCACGGCGATCGAGTGGGCGGTCACCACCGGGACGCGCACGCAGGTGGCCGAGACCTTCAGCGCCGGCAGCTCGAGGATCTTGCGGGATTCGTTGCGCAGCTTGAGCTCCTCGGACGACCAGCCGAGCGGCTCCAGGAAGCCCGACCAGGGCACCACGTTGAGCGCGAGCGGCGCCGGGAACGGGCCGAGGTCGTCGCCGACCGCCTGCCGCACGTTGCCCGGCCGGGAACCCAGCGAGCGATCGCCGGCCACCTTGCTGAGCTGGTCGTGCAGCGTGTCCACGCCGACCTGACCGGCGCCCGAGGCGGCTTGGTAGGAAGCGAGCACCAGCTCGCGCAGACCGAACTCGCGGTGCAGCGGGGCGATCGCCATGATCATCGCCATCACCGTGCAGTTGGCGTTGGAGACGATGCTGCGGGGCCGGTCGCGCACCGCTTCCTTGTTGACCTCGGGGACCACCAGAGGCACGTCCGGTTCCATCCGGAACGCGGCCGAGTTGTCCACCACGGTCACGCCGCGGGCGGCCGCGATCGGCGCCCACTCGAGCGACACGTCATCGGGCACGTCGAACATGGCCACGTCGACGCCGTCGAACGCCTCCGGAGTCAGCTCCCGCACGGTCAGCTGTTCGCCGCGGCAGCTCAGTTGCTTGCCGGCCGAGCGGCTGGAGGCGAGCAGCCGGATCTCCCCCCAGACGTTGCGCCGGGAGGAAAGCAGTTCGAGCATCACGGTGCCGACGGAGCCGGTGGCTCCGACGACGGCGAGCGTCGGCTGCGCCATCGGCCTTACCGGCCGGTGCCCGCGTACACCACCGCTTCCTCGTTGCCACCGAGCTCGAACTGGTCGTGCACGGCGCGCACGGCGGTGTCGAGGTCGGTGTCGCGGCAGACCACGGAGACGCGGATCTCCGAGGTCGAGATCATCTCGATGTTGACGCCGGCCTCGCCGATGCAGGCGAAGAACGAGGCGGCCACACCGGGGTGCGAGCGCATGCCCGCGCCGATCAGCGACACCTTGCCGACGTGGTCATCGAAGAGCAGGCTCTTGAAATTGATCTTTTCCTTGATCTTGTCGAGGGCGGCCATCGCGGTGGGGCCGTCAGCCTTCGGCAGAGTGAAGGAGATGTCGGTGCGACCGGTGCCCTCGGTCGAGACGTTCTGCACGATCATGTCGATGTTGATCTCGGCCTGGGCCACCGTGTTGAAGATGTGGCCGGCGGCGCCGGGCTCGTCGGGCACACCGACGATCGTGATCTTGGCCTCGCTCCGCTCGTGGGCGACCCCGGTGATCAGCGCTTGTTCCACAGAAGGGTCCTCCATCGATCCGGTGACCATCGTGCCGGGCTTGTTGGAATACGAAGAGCGTACGTGGATCGGCACGTTGAAGCGGCGGGCGTACTCCACGCATCGCAACATCAGCACCTTCGCCCCACCGGCGGCGAGCTCGAGCATCTCCTCGTACGTGATCTGCTTGATGTGCTTCGCGTCGGGAACGATCCGCGGGTCGGCGGTGAAGACGCCGTCGACGTCGGTGTAGATCTCGCAGACGTCGGCGTGCAGCGCCGCCGCCAGGGCGACCGCCGTCGTGTCCGAGCCGCCGCGGCCCAGCGTGGTGATGTCCTTGGTGTCCTGCGAGACGCCCTGGAAACCGGCCACGATGCAGATCGCGCCCTCGTCCAGCGCCGAGCGCAGCCGGCCGGGCGTCACGTCGATGATCCGCGCCTTGCCGTGCGTCGAGGTGGTCAGCACGCCGGCCTGCGAGCCGGTGTAGGACCGGGCCTCGTAGCCGAGGTTGTGGATCGCCATCGCGAGCAGTGCCATCGAGATGCGCTCGCCGGCGGTCAGCAGCATGTCGAGCTCGCGACCCGGCGGCAGCGGACTCACCTGGTTGGCCAGGTCGAGCAGCTCATCGGTGGTGTCACCCATCGCCGACACCACGACCACCACGTCGTCGCCACCCTTGCGGGCGGCCACGATGCGCTCCGCCACCCGCTTGATGCGCTCGGCGGTGGCAACGGACGAGCCACCGTACTTCTGCACCACCAGTGCCACGGGGTAACCATTCCTTTGACGTCTTCGGAAAACCGCCGGCCAGGACAATCGCCACCACACTAGCCGCGCCCGGGCGGCACACCGACAGCCGATCCCAGGATTCGGCCCCTGGCTGCCCTGGCTGCCGACAAACCCGGCCGCGACACGCCAGACGCCCGACACCGCCCGGTTCGGCCCGCGGAGGCGAGAATGTCTCGGTGCGCACCCGCCTGCTGCCTGCCGCCGCCGCCCTGCTGATGTTGGGTGGCGTGGCGGCCTGCGGCGGCGAGCCCGCCGTGACACCCACACCCTCCACCTCGGCCGCGCCGACCGGCAACGCCGACGCGCTCGACGCCCGCACCGACCTGGCCGCGAAGGCGGCACAGGCCCAGGACAAGGCGTACGCGGCTCTCTACACGCTCGACGACGACGGCGACGGCCGGCAGCACAACGTGGTCGCCACCATCGCCGCCGACGGCACCTGGCGTGTCGATGTGAGCGACGGCATGTACGACGGCACCACCGACGTGTCGATCGTCTCCACCGCCGCCGGCACCTATCAGTGCACGGTCGCCTCGCCGAACAACCCGGTCACGCCCAGCTGCGTGAAGGTCGCGGCGGCCGGCAAGAAGGTGCCGAAGGACAACTCGCCCCAGGTGGAGCGGCTGTTCCGGCTCTGGCTGCCGGTCTTTCGCGACCGGCAGTCGGCGCTCTCGGTGACCGAGGTCCAGCCACTGTCCGGCGCGCAGGGCACCTGTTATTCGGTCGACTCGATCGCCGCGTCGATCAAGGCGCCGGTCGACGTCGGCATCTACTGCTACGCCAACGACGGCGTGCTGACCGCGGCCCGGGTCGGCTTCGGCGTGCTCAAGCTGGTCAGCCAGGTGGCCGGCCCGGCCACGGTGCCGCTGCCCGGCCCCGAGTCGCCCGGCCCGGCGATGGGCCTGGACGCACCCGCCCCGCCCGACCCGAATCAGCTGCCCACCAGCCTCGCGCCGTCGGCCTGACCCCGGCGTTCCCACGATCCGGGCGTAGAGTTAGCGACGTTCGAGTTGATCACGTAGGGTCATTTTTGACATGTGGCAGGCACTCCTTCTTCGCTGCCGCGACGAGGCCCCATCCCAGGCCGGCACCTCGTCGCGGAGTTGACGCGCGCCCGCCTCCCAGGTCTCGCCCTTTCAGGAGCATCCACATGTCCAACTCCTTCGACACTCAGCGTCCTAGCGCCATGCCGTTCGAGCGCTACGTGCCGTACCAGAAGCAGTTCGCCGTCGACCTGTCCGACCGGCAGTGGCCGGCGAAGGTCACCGAGGTAGCGCCCCGCTGGTGCGCGGTCGACCTGCGTGACGGCAACCAGGCCCTGATCGACCCGATGTCCCCCGAGCGCAAGAAGCGCATGTTCATGCTGCTGGTACAGATGGGCTACAAGGAGATCGAGGTCGGCTTCCCGGCGGCGTCGCAGACCGACTACGACTTCATCCGCCAGCTGATCGAGCAGGACCTGATCCCGGACGACGTCACCGTCCAGGTGCTGACCCAGTGCCGGGAACACCTGATCGAGCGCACCTTCGAGTCGCTGCGCGGTGCCAAGCGGGCGATCGTGCACTTCTACAACTCGACGTCGGTGCTGCAGCGGCGGGTCGTCTTCGGGCTGGACAAGGACGGCATCACCGACATCGCCACCAGCGGCGCCCGGTTCTGCCAGAAGTACGCCGAGATCCACACCCCGGACACCGAGATCTTCTACGAATACTCGCCGGAGTCCTACACGGGCACCGAGCTGGAGTACGCGCTGGAGGTCTGCTCGGCCGTCATCGACGTGATCGATCCGACCCCGGACCGGCCGCTGATCATCAATCTGCCGGCCACGGTCGAGATGGCCACCCCGAACGTCTACGCCGACTCGATCGAGTGGATGCACCGCCACCTGCCCCGCCGCGAGTCGGTGGTGCTGTCGCTGCACCCGCACAACGACCGGGGCACCGCGGTGGCCGCTGCCGAGCTGGGCCTGCTGGCCGGTGCCGACCGCATCGAGGGCTGCCTGTTCGGCAACGGCGAGCGCACCGGCAACGTCGACCTGGTCACCCTGGGCCTGAACCTGTTCTCGCAGGGCATCGACCCAATGATCAACTTCTCTCAGATCGACGAGATCAAACGTACGGTCGAGTACTGCAACCAGCTGCCGGTGCACGAGCGTCACCCGTACGTGGGTGACCTGGTCTACACCGCGTTCTCCGGGTCGCACCAGGATGCGATCAAGAAGGGCTTCGCGGCGCTGCAGGCCGACGCCGACGCGGCCGGCACCGAGATCGACGCGTTCACCTGGGGCGTTCCCTACCTGCCGGTCGACCCGAAGGACCTGGGCCGCAGCTACGAGGCGGTCATCCGGGTCAACTCGCAGTCCGGCAAGGGCGGCGTGGCGTACATCATGAAGGAAGAGCACAAGCTCGACATGCCGCGGCGCCTGCAGATCGAGTTCTCCGGCGTCGTGCAGCACCACACCGACGAAGAGGGCGGCGAGGTCTCGCCGCAGGAGATGTGGGACATCTTCGCGGCCGAATACCTGATCGAGCACCAGGTGGCGGCGGCCTTCAAGATCGAGGGCTACAGCACGGCCACCGTGGACGGCAAGGTCGAGATCGACCTGGAGGTCTTCCACCGCGGCGTCCGGCGTCCGCTGCTGGGGGTCGGCAACGGCCCGATCGACGCGTTCGTGCAGGCCGTGGCCCCGCTGGGGGTGCAGGCCCGGGTGCTGGACTACCAGGAGCACGCGATGACCGCGGGCGGCGACGCGCAGGCCGCGGCGTACGTCGAGGTCGAGGTCGGCGACCGCACAGTGTGGGGTGTCGGCATCGACGCGAACATCGTGAGCGCCTCGATCAAGGCCGTGACCAGCGCGATCAACCGCGCTCGCTGAGGTTTTCAGGGCATCCCGCGCGCCGCCGCGTCGGCGCGCGGGATGATCCACCCACGGGTGATCGACTCGGACACATCGGGCACTGCGCCCTTAGGCTCAGGCGGTGCCCCCTCATGCTCCTCGATGGACCCTGTTCCTCGCCGCCGCCGCCCTGACCCTCGCCACCACCGCGTGCGACCAAGTCAAAATTGATGTCGGCCCGTTCCCGACCGACACCGCCACCACGTCCGGATCCGGGTCGGGGGCCGGTTCGGCCGCCAGTGCCAAAGCCCAGCTGGACAAGCTGAAGGTGGCCACGGCCGGCAAGATGACGGGCTACAGCCGGGAGAAGTTCCCGCACTGGATCAGCACCGGCAGCAACTGCGACACCCGTGACTCGGTGCTCAAGCGGGACGGCACCAAGGTGAAGTTCTCCGGCTGCAACGTGGTCGCCGGCACCTGGAAGAGCGTCTACGACGGCAAGACGATCACCGTGCCGGCCCAGGTGGACATCGACCACGTGGTGCCGCTGGCCAATGCCTGGCGTTCCGGCGCCGCGGCGTGGACCACCGATCAGCGCAAGGCGTTCGCGAACGACCTCGACGATCCGCAGCTGGTCGCGGTGTCGGCGTCGTCCAACCGGTCCAAGGGCGACCAGGATCCGTCGACCTGGAAGCCGACCGACAGCAGCGCGTGGTGCGAGTATGCGGAAGACTGGATCGCGGTGAAGACCAAGTGGAAACTCACGATCCTCACCAAGGAGAAGACCGCCCTCGCCGACATGCTGGAGAAGTGCTGATGAGCGACCCCGCTCCCACCGGCTCCACCCCGCCCGAGCCAGCCGCGTCCATCCGGCCGGCCGCCCCGCCCAAACCCGCCCCGCCCAAAGCCGCCCCGCCCAAAGCCGCCCCGCCCAACGCCGCGCCCGCAGCGCCGTCAAACGCCGCGCCCGCGGCCCCGGTCTCTGCGGCACCCGCCGCCCCGGTCGAAGCCGCCCCCGCCGCCCCGGTCGAAGCCGCGCCCGCTGCCGCACCCGCTGCGGCAACGCCGGCCGCTGGCCCCGCGGGCGACAAATCCGATAAAGCCGATACCGCCACCGCCGCGCCGGCGCTTACGACCGACATCACGGCGGGTCAGGGCGGCGTCATGACCGATGAGGTCGGCGTGGTCACCGGCGATTTGACGCTGAAGACCGAGGTCAGCGGCAACGACGTCGTTGTGCGGGTGCAATACAAGGAAGCCGACGAGTGGTACGTGGTCACCGGCGCCAAGACCAAGATCAAAGACCCGGCCGACGCCGCCGCCATCCACCAGGTCGCGGTAGGCATCCTGAACCGCCCCGAAGGCTGATCCAGAAGGGCGATCTTGGCGAGTTGGCGCGACCTCCGCACAGTAACTCGCCTAGATCCACACCCGCGCGGGCCCGGTGGATGCGACTCGCCGCGGCCCGGACCGGAAATGGCGATCTTGGCGAGTTGGCGCGACCTCCGCACAGCAACTCGCCTAGATCCACACCCGCGCGGGCCCGGCGGATGCGACTCGCCGCGACCCGGACCGGAAATAGCGATCTTGGCGAGTTGGCGCGACCTCCACACAGCAACTCGCCTAGATCCACACCCGCGCTGGCCCGGCCGGGCGAATCGCTGCGGGCTGGAGGCGCGCCGCTTGGCGTGGGGGTCATGAGGGCTTGCGCACCCGTCGGGCCGGGGACTGCCCGGTCCGGCGAGTGCGATGCTCCGCGTATCGCTGGATTTGAATTGAGCCGGCGCTGAAGCAAGCCGCCGGACCGGAGTCAGGCCGGTGTCGAAGCGGGCTTCCGGCCGACCACCAACTCGTCCTCGACGACCGGGAAGTGGCACGCGGTCTGGTGCGACTCGGGGTCGTCCAGGCGGGTGACCAGCGGCGGCTCTTCCGCGGCGCAGATGTCCTGCGCCTTCCAGCAGCGGGTGCGGAAGCGGCAACCGGACGGCGGGTTGATCGGGCTGGGCACGTCGCCGGTGAGGAGCACGCGTTCGCGCTGCGCGCGGTCGCGCCGGGCCGGGTCCGGCACCGGGACGGCCGACATCAGCGCCACGGTGTACGGGTGGCGCGGGTTCCGGTAGAGCTCGTCCCGTTCGGCGATCTCCACGACCTTGCCGAGGTACATGACCGCGACCCGGTCCGAGATGTGCCGGACCACCGACAGGTCGTGCGCGATGAAGACGTAGGTCAGGTCGAACTCGCGCTGCAGGTCGTCGAGCAGGTTGACGACCTGGGCCTGGATCGACACGTCGAGCGCCGACACCGGCTCGTCCGCGACGATCATCTTGGGCCGCAGGGCGAGCGCGCGGGCGATGCCGATGCGCTGGCGCTGGCCGCCGGAGAACTCGTGCGGATAGCGGTTGTAGTGCTCGGGGTTGAGCCCGACCAGTTCGAGCAGCTCCTGCACGGCCTTCTTGGTGCCCTGCGGGGTGGGGATGCTCTGGATCTGCAGCGGCGCCGCGATGATCGACCCGACCGTGTGCCGCGGGTTCAGCGACGAGAACGGGTCCTGGAAGATCATCTGGATGTCGCGGCGCAGCGGCCGCAGCTGCGAGACGGACCGGTGGCTGATGTCCTTGCCATCAAAAATGATCTTGCCGGCGGTCGGCTCCAGGATGCGGGTGAACAGCCGGCCGGTAGTGGACTTGCCACAGCCGGACTCACCCACCAGACCCAGTGTCTCGCCCGCCCGCACCTGCAGATCGATACCGTCGACCGCACGCACGGCGCCGACCTGCCGCCGGAACAGACCCTTCGTGATCGGGAAGTGCTTCTCCAGCCCCGACACCTCGAGCAGGTTCTCGCTCATCGTTTTCCTTCCTCCGCTCAGAGGTTCGGCAGAACTTCCTGCTGGAAGATCTTGGTGCGCTCTTCCGGGGGCAGGTGGCAGGCGACCAGGTGTTCGCCGCCGAGCCCGGCGTCGCGCAGCAGCGGCACATCGGTGAAGGACCGGTTGCCGTTGCGCCCGGCGTAGGGGCACCGCGGGTGGAAGGCACAGCCGTCCGGGAGATTGATCAGGCTCGGCGGGGTGCCCTTGACCGGCGTCAGCCGCTCGCGGACGTCCCGGTCCAGACGCGGCATCGAACCAAGCAGACCCCAGGTGTACGGGTGCTGCGGGTTCTGGAATACGTCGAGCGCCGGGCCCTTCTCGATGATCTTTCCGCCGTACATCACCAGGACCTCGTCGGCCAGCTCGGCCACCACGCCCAGGTCATGGGTGATCATGATGACCGCCGAGCCGAATTCCTCCTGCAGGTCCCGGATCAGGTCAAGGATCTGCGCCTGCACGGTCACGTCGAGCGCCGTGGTGGGCTCGTCCGCGATCAGCAGTTGCGGGTCGTTGACCAGCGCCATCGCGATCATGGCGCGCTGCCGCATGCCGCCCGAGAACTGGTGGGCGTAGTCGTTGAAGCGACGCTCCGGCTGCGGGATGCCGACCCGGGCGAGCATGTCGATCGCCCGCTCGCGGGCCACCTTCTTGTTCGTCCCGGGGTGGTGCACCCGGTACGCCTCGACGATCTGCGACCCGACGGTGAAGTACGGGTGCATGGCGCTCAGCGGGTCCTGAAAGATCATCGCCATCTTGCCGCCGCGCAGCAGGCGAACCTTCTCGTCGGCGGCGGTGATCAGCTCTTCGTCGTCGAGCCAGATCTCGCCGGTGACCTTGGCGTTGCTGCGGGTGCGGTGCAGGCCGAGGACGCCGAGCGAGGTGACGCTCTTGCCGGAGCCGGACTCGCCCACGATGCCGAGGGTCTCGCCCTTCTCCAGCGTGAACGACGAGCCGGAGACCGCCTGGACGATGCCGTCGTCGGTCTCGAAACGGATGGTGAGGTCTTTTACCTCGAGGAATGGCCGCTGGTTTGCGCCGATGGAGGAGCTGATGGACATGCGGTTTCCTCCCTCAGCCCAGCCGCACGCGCGGGTCGATGACGCCGTAGAGCAGGTCGACGATCAGGTTCATGATGACAATGAAGAACGCGGCGAACAGGGTCACACCGAGGATGGTCGGCAAGTCGTTGGTGCGAATGCCGTTCAGCGCCCAGTAACCGAGACCGCGCAGGTTGAAGACCGCCTCGGTGAGGATCGCGCCGCCGAGCAGCGCGCCCAGGTCGAGGCCGAAGACGGTGACCAGGGGGGTCAGACCGGATCGGAGGCCGTGCTTGCCGATGACCGTGCGCTCCTTCAGGCCCTTGGCCCGTGCGGTGCGGATGTAGTCCTCACCGAGGGTCTCGAGCATGTTGGCCCGGGTCAATCGGGCATAGGTGGCGGCGAACAGGAACGCCAGCGTCACCCACGGCATCAGCAACCCGGTGAACCACTTGGCTGGATTGTCGAAGAACGGGGTGTAGTCCGCGTTCGGCAACCAACCCAAGCCGTAGACGAAGATGCTCAGCGCGAGCAGGCCGGTGAAGTAGATCGGCAGCGACACGCCGGCCAGCGCAATCGTCATCACCGTGCGGTCCCAGATGGTGCCGCGCCGCAGCGCGGAGATCACGCCGAAGAGCACGCCCATCAGCACCCAGATCACGGCGGCGCCGATGGCGAGCGAGATGGTGATCGGGAGGGCGTGGATCAGAATCGGCCACACCTCCTGATTGGTCTTGAAGGTGTACCCGAGGCAGGGCGCCGAGCAGTGCGTGATGTCCGGGCCGTTGGAGTAGTCCCGGCCGGCCACGATGCCCTTCAAGAACTTCCAGTACTGCACGATGATCGGGTCGTTGAGCCCGAGCTTCGTCCGGATGCCCTCGACCGCGATCGGGTCGGCCTGCTTGCCGATGTACAACAGCGCCGGATCACTACCGGTGGCTTTTGGCACTAGGAAGAAGACGCCGAAAGTCACGAGTGTGACCACGAGCAGCGTCACGACGGCATTGATCAGCCGCCGGATGAGGTATGCCACCACGACTTTCGGCCGGATACCGGGCGGGCGCCGAGCTCTTGCGAACTCGGCACCCGCCCAGCGGGGGCGGCCTTCACCTGCCCTTCGATTTACCCGTTGCTACAGCGAGCGGATTACTTGCCGTCGCTGACGCCGAGCGACGCGAAGTCCACCATGGCCAGGCCGGAGTGGAAGTACACGTTCGTCAGCCGCGGGTTGTAGTAGTTGAGCGCCTTGTCGAACACGAACGGCAGGTAGTAGAAGCCGTCCATGACCTTCTTGTTGGCTTCCTGGTAGTCCGTGCCGGCCGCGGTGGCGTCCTTCTCGGCCAGGCCCTTGGCGAACAGATCGTCGATCGCCTGGTCCTTGATCTCGGGAAGGTTGTAGTTGCCGTTCGCCGCGAGGAACTTGCTCGACGCCAGCGGGGCGAGGTATCCGTAGCCGGTGGGGAAGTCAGCACCCCAGCCGGCGATCATGATGCCGTAGCCCTTCTTGTGCACGTTGTTCGGCGAGCCGACAACGGTGGCGATCTGCGAGCCGTCGTACTGCTCGATCGACGCGTTGATGCCAACGGTCTTCAGCGCCGCCTGGAGGGCGGTCGCGGTCGCGATCTCGGCCGGCTTGTTGTTCCGGACCGCGATCTTGGTGTCGAAGCCGGTCGGCTTGCCACACGCGGTCAGGGCCGCCTTGGCCTTGTCCACCTGCGGCTTGCCCTGCGCGCGACCGTACGGGTCGTAGCTCTTGTCGGCACCGAGGATGTTCGGGGGCAGCATGTTGGTCGCAATGTCGCCACCGGCCACCGGGCCGCCACGGGCGGTCTGCAGCGTGGTCGGGTCAGAGGCGTACACGACCGCCTTGCGGCACTCGATGTTGTCGAACGGCGCGACGTTCTGCGAGATCGCGGCGTACCGGATGAAGCCGTTGTTCGGGTTCGCGGCGTTCGCCTTGAGCTTCTCGTCGGTCAGGATCTGGGTGCGCGCCTGGGTGGCCACACCGCTCTGGCTCGCGTCCATGTCCGCCGTGCCGGCGAGCAGGCGCGAGTCCATGTCCTCAGCGTTCGTGGTGATCGTGAGGGTGATCTTGTCCGGCAGAGCCTTGCGGACCGTGTCGGTCGTCGCGTCCCAGTTGGTGTTGCGCACCAGGGTCGCGCCCTTGCCCGGCTCGATGCTCTCGAACTTGTACGGGCCCGAGGAGGCCGGGGCCAGGCCGTACTTGGCGCCGGTGTCCCGCTTCTGCGGAACCGGGGCGCCGCCCGGCAGGGCCAGCTCGTACGGGAAGTTCGCGTTCGCGTTCGCCAGGTGGAAGACGATCGTCGAGTCGTCCGGCGTCTCGACGGTCTTCAGGCCCAGCTTGTTCGGGTCGGTGTCCTTGTACGGGCCCGTGTACTTCTGGCCCTGGTCCAGTTCGTCCGTCAGGTACAGCGGACCACCGGGGACGACGTCCTGCGCGAAGATGCGCTCGATGCCGTACTTGATGTCCTTCGAGGTGATCGCGGTGCCATCGTCGAACTTGATGCCACTCTTCAGCTTGAAGGTGTAGGTCTTGCCGTCCGCGCTGACCTCCGGGGCGGCCGAGGCCAGGTCCGGGGTCAGGATAAGGCCGTCAGCGCCGGGCTTCGGCGTGTAGGTCATCAGGGTCCGGCTGTAGAGCCGGTTCATGTTGATCGTCCAGGCGTAGTACGAGATCGCCGGGTCGAAAGAGTCAGCGTCCTGGGGGCTCCACAGGTTGAGGGTGCCGCCCTTCTTGTCGCTCGCGTTGACGACCTTGGTCGCCGCCGCGTTGAAGGCCGCACCGGTGCTCGACGAGCTGTCATCGCTCTTGTTGTCGTCGGAACCGCCACCGCATGCGGCGGTCAGTCCCAATGTGATTGCGGCCGTCGCGGCCAACATCACCTTCGTCTTGCCTGCCACCTAAACTCCTACCTTCTTGGACGGCGACCTGCGGGAGTCGCCGAGATTCATGCGATGGAACCGCTTCGACTACTCAGCGGGCCTTCGGATCGAGTGCATCGCGCAGGCCGTCGCCGAACAGGTTGAACGCCAGCACGGTAATGAAGATCATCGCGCCTGGGATGATCATGAACATTGGGTCGTACCGATAGAACTGAAGCGCGTCCGAGAGCATGCCACCCCAGGACGGGAAGGGCGGCGGGATGCCGACGCCGAGGAAGCTCAACGCCGCCTCGGTGAGGATGTTGGTCGGAATGATCAGCGTCGTGTAGACGAGGATCGGCGCCGCCAGGTTCGGCAGCATCTCGCGGAACAGGATCCGCGGCGAGCGCGCACCCAGACTCCGCGACGCCTCCACGAACTCGCGCTCACGCAGCGAGAGCGTCTGACCGCGAACGATCCGGCCGATGTACGGCCAGCCGAAGAACCCGATCACCGCGATCAGCACGAGTGTTCGCGACCATCGACTGTTGAAGCCGAACATCGTCTGCGGCAGCACCGAGACCAGCGCGATCGAGAACAGCAGCTGCGGGAAGGCCAGCAGGAAGTCCATGATGCGGCTGATGATCGAGTCGACCCAGCCGCCGAGGAAGCCGGCGCTCATGCCGAACAGCACGCCGAGGATCGTCGACAGGAAGGCCGACAGGAAGGCGACGGTCAGCGTGGTCTGCGCACCGTAGACGATGCGGCTGAAGATGTCCCGGCCGTTGACCGGTTCCACGCCGAGGATGAAATCCTTCGAGATGCCGCCCAGCTTGCCGATCGGCAGGCTCAGCGTCGCATCGACCTTGTCGTTGTGGTACTCGTCGAACGGATGCCCGAGCAGCTTGATCAGCAACGGGGCGAGGATCGCGATCACGATCAGGACGAGGATGACGACGCCGCCGCCGACCGCAACGCGGTCTTTCTTCAGCCGCCGCCAAGCGATTTGCTTGAGCGACCGCCCGGCGATCGCTTTTTCGCTCGTGCCTCGCTCCTGAGCCGCGTCGGCGGTGGGCGTCGACTCATCATGGAGCGACGTCTCCGGGCCAAGCGACATCTAGCGCCGGTCCTCTCCCGGTGACCAGCGCAAAGCGGGCAGCTCACAGCCCAGCAGCACGCCAGCGAGGGCGGCCGTAGGCGATGGCTCCCGCAGCATCCGGCCAACCGATCGGTTGTCTCGTGCCTCGAGTGCCGACCCTCGTCGTTGCGGTCAGATGAGTCCGCCCCACGAAGGCACTCGACGGCGGGGGTGCCGCCATCGCAAGGAACATTCACCTAATGCGGTGCCTCGGTCAAGTTCACGGACCGCACACGGTCAGTTCCGTGTCTCCCTCGTGATACGGCTGTGACCTGTGGCACCGACCAAACGGAAACTACCGCGTCAGACGGATCGGATCTAGCTAATCCGGACTAAAACACGTGCGTGCCGTTACAGTTGGGTTACGCGGCGTTGATCTAAATAGCGCGGCGTCCCTCGAATGCTCGACCGAGAGTGATCTCATCGGCGTACTCCAGGTCGCCGCCCACTGGTAGACCACTCGCCAAACGGGTGACCGAGATCCCCATCGGTTTGATCATCAGGGCGAGATAGGTCGCCGTCGCCTCACCCTCCGTGTTCGGGTCTGTGGCGAGAATCAACTCCTTGATCTCACCGGTCCCGATCCGCAGAAGCAGCTCACGGATGCGCAGATTGTCCGGCCCGATGCCCTCGAGCGGGTTGATCGCCCCACCGAGCACGTGATAGCGCCCGCGGAACTCACCGGTCCGCTCGATCGCCACCACGTCCTTGGGCTCCTCGACCACGCAGAGCACGTCGTTCGAACGGCGGGTGTCGCGGCAGACCCGGCACAGCTCCGACTCGGCCACGTTGAAGCAGGTCGTGCAGAAGCGGACCAGCTCCTTCACCTTGCGCAGGGCGGTGGCGAGCCGGTTGACGTCGGCCGGGTCGGCCGAGAGGACGTGGAAGGCGATCCGCTGGGCGCTCTTCGGGCCCACGCCCGGGAGCCGCCCCAGCTCGTCGATCAGGTCCTGGATGGCACCTTCGTACACCGGGTCAGAACCCTGGCAGGGTCAGGCCGCCGAGGCCACCGGTGGCCGGGCCCATCTTGGCCTCGGTCAGCTCGCGCTGCGCCTCGGCCGCGTTGCGGATGGCGGCAAGCACCAGGTCCTCCAGCGCCTCGACGTCGTCCGGGTCGATGGCCTTCGGGTCGATGCGCACGGACTTGACCTCGCCCAGCCCGGTCATGACCACACTGACCAGGCCGCCGCCGGCGCTCCCGGTCAGCTCGGCCTCGGCGAGCTCGGCCTGAGCCTGAGCCACCTGCTGCTGCATCTTCTGGGCCTGCTTCATGATCTGCTGCATGTTCGGCTGTCCACCGGGCCGCATTGCCACTCCTCGAACTCAAAGTCACCGGGTTTCAGCCGTGTCTACCCACCCGGCGGCCAACGCCAATCGCGCCGATCGCCGCCCAGCGTAGCCGCCTCAGTGTCCCCATCGGCCACACGCCACCCAGCGGCCGCTCAGCCGCCGCAGGCCCGGCGCCGGCCAGAGGGGCACCCCCGCTCTGACCGCCGTGTCAGCTCTCGCCGATCTTCTCCGCGCCGAGCACTTCCTGCAGGAGTCTCATGGCCTGTTGTTCGCTGCTTTCACGGGCCGTCTTCTCGTCGATCACGTCGTCCAGCGGTTCGTCACCCGGGTCGAAGCCCTCGAAGCCGGCCTTCGGCGGCCCGTCGAACTCCGGGTCGTACGGCGCTTCCTCGGTGGGCGAGCCATCCGTCCAGGCTTTAGTCGCCCCCGCCGCCGCTCCGGCAGCCGGGCGGCCTGTCGGTTGACGCGCCGCAGCGGCCCGGGCGGCCGCCAGCCCGCCGCCGCCCCGGCCGGTGGCATTGGCCGCAGCGCGAGCAGCCGCGGCGGCGCCCGCCCCGGAAGCAGCAGGCGAAGCCGTGGCGGGCGGTACGGAACGAGCCGAGCCGGCCGCCGGACGACCGGCGGCCTGCCGCGCAGCGGCCAAGCCCGCACCCTGCGCTTGGGCAGGCGGTTGGGCCGGGAAACCACCCGAGGCGCCGCTGGGTGCGGCCGGAGCCGCTTCAGCGGGTTCCGCTTCAGCGGGTTCACCACGGCGATCGTCGGTGGACGGCTCGGGAACGACCGCAATTGAGCCGGCCTGCGCCTGGCGGCCATCACCGGCGCCCGGATAGTCGTCGCTCGTCGTCGGCGGCGGCGCGGGGGCCTCGGGCGCGGCGGCCCCAGGCACAAGGGCCGCAGACGCGGCGGCCTGAGGCGCAGCGGCCTGAGGCGCAGCGGCCTGAGGCGCAGCGGCCTGAGGCGCAGCGGCGGCGACCCCGACGGGGTGGACCTCCGGCCAGTCTTCCTCGTCGTCGACGACCGCTTCCGGGGTCACCGGAGCCGGTGCCGTCGTCAGTCCACCCGGTTTGGCCGGCTCTGGCCAGTCGTCGTCGCCACCGGAGGGCGATTCTGTTTCTTGGCGGCGAGCCTGCGGCGGCCGAGCGGCAGCTGCCTGCGACTGCTGCGCGCCGGAGGCGGCTCGCGGCGCGGTCGACACCTGGGCCCGCGCGGTCTCGCGGACGTTCTCGTTTCGCGACGGGGGACGGCCGCTGTTCGGCGGCGCCTCGCGACGGGCCGGAGCGCGCGGAGGAGTCGCGCCGCCGGGCCCGCCCACCTCACAACGGATCTGCCACCGGTAGCCGTGCTCCTCGTAGAGCGCGTCGACGAACATCGCCGCCGACTCGCCGACCCGGTCGGCGTGGGCCTGGTGCTGGAAGAGAAGCACCACCGTGTCGCCCTCGATCGCCCGGACCACGGCGTTGTCGGCCATCGCGCCGGGGGCCTTGCCACTCGGCTGCTTCTTGACCGCGGCGGTGATCTCCGCCCACCGCGAGCGCACTTCTTCCACCGCCGGCTGATCGGGAACATCGGCGACCGCGGCGGCACCCGGCTCCTCCGGGGCGTCCGGCAGCAGACCGGCCATCTCCGACGACCGGGCCTGCACCGGCGCCGGCCGCTGCGGCGAAGTCTCAGCCTCCGGAGGGGGCACCGGCCGCTGCGGCGAGGTCTCGGCTTCCGGAGGGGGCACCGGCCGCTGCGGCGAGGTCTCGGCTTCCGGACCCGCCGCCGCGCGGTGCGGCGAAGTCTCGGCCAAGTCGGGCGTCGGCCTCTCGGCCTCCGGATCGGGCGCCGGGCGGGCTGACGGCAGTGGCCGGGTCTGCTCAGCGGCAGGTTCGAACTCGGGCTCGTCGTCCCACGGCGGCTCGTCGTCGAAGTCGTGCTCCGACGAGGGCAGCATCGACTCAGCCGTCTCCGCCGGCGGGCCGGGCGGCCCAGCGATCGCCTGAGCCGACCCGGGTGGAGGCGCAGTGGGTCGAGACGCCGTCACCGCCTCGGAAGGCTCGGGCGCGATCGGGGCCGGCGCTTCCGGTGCGGGCACCGGTTGAGCGGCGGCGGACGGCGCAGGAGCGACGGGTGGCGCGGGCGCGGCCAACGCGGGTGCCGACGGCGCGGGAGCGGCCGACGTGGGAGCCGACGGCTCGGGAGCGGCCGACGTGGGAGCCGACGGCTCGGGAGCCGACGGCTCGGGAGCCGACGATGGCGCCGCGGGACGCCGGGCGCCCGTGCTCGACGCGGACTTCCGGCCGCCTGCCGCGGCTCTGGCCGCCGCCAGGGCGGCCGCCTTCCCGCCGCCACCGGCCGAAACTGGCTCAGCCGCGGGACCGGCCACCTCGGCCGGCACGCCAGAGACGGGCGAGACGGAAACGGGCGCCGGCTCATCGCGGGCGGCAAGGGGCTCACCGCCCTGCGCGAACCGCCGTTCCATGCGCTCCAGCCGCTGCAGCAGCGCCCCGGTCGAGTCTTCCGCCCCGGGCAGCAGCATCCGCGCCGTGACCAGCTCCAACAGCAGCCGCGGCGCGGTGGTGCCGCGCATCTCGACCAGGCCGTTGTGCACGATGTCGGCGCAGCGGGACAGCGTCGCCGGGCCGAGCCGGCCGGCCTGCGCGCTCATCCCCTCGAGCTGGTCGGCCGGGCCGTCGATCAGGCCCTTGCTGACCGCGTCGGGCACCTGCTGCAGGATGATCAGATCGCGGAAGCGCTCGAGCAGGTCGGACGCGAAGCGGCGCGGATCGTGGCCGGCCTCGGCGACCCGGTCGATCGTGCGGTAGGCGGCGGCACCGTCGCCGGCGGCCAGCGCGTCGCACATCTCGTCGAGCAGGGCGACGTCGGTGACGCCGAGCAGGGCGACCGCCCGCGCGTAGGACACCCCGTCGGGGCCGGCGCCCGCGATCAGCTGGTCGAGAACCGACAGCGAGTCTCGGGCCGAGCCACCGCCGGCCCGCACCACCAGCGGGAAGACCGCCGGCTCGACGTGGACGCCCTCGGCCTCGGTGAGCTGTTGCAGGTACGGCCGGAGGGTGGCCGGCGGGATCAGCCGGAACGGGTAGTGGTGGGTGCGCGAGCGGATGGTGCCGAGCACCTTTTCCGGCTCGGTGGTGGCGAAGATGAACTTCACGTATTCCGGTGGCTCTTCGACCAGCTTGAGCAGCGCGTTGAAGCCGGCCGGCGAGACCATGTGCGCCTCGTCGATGACGTAGATCTTGTAACGACTGCTGGCGGGCGCGAAGAACGCCTTTTCCCGCAGGTCACGGGCATCGTCGACGCCACCGTGCGAGGCCGCGTCGATCTCGATGACGTCGATCGAGCCGGCGCCGTCGTTCATCAGCGAGCGGCACGAGGCGCACACCCCGCACGGCTCGGGCGTGGGGCCCTGCTCGCAGTTGAGCGAGCGGGCCAGGATGCGGGCGCTGGACGTCTTGCCACAGCCGCGTGGACCGGAGAACAGGTAGGCGTGATGCAACCGGCCGCTGCGCAGTGCCTGCGACAACGGCTCGGTGACGTGCTCCTGCCCGATGACCTCAGCAAAGGTCCGTGGACGATATTTGCGGTACAGAGCGAGTGCCACTACCCCTCCTCAACGACCGCGCCATTGTCCGTCGGGGGTACGACAAGAACCAAAACAAAGGACCCCCCGTGCACCCGTCAGAGCCCGCTTATCCTTGCTGCCTTCCGGCCCTGGGGAGGTTCACGAGATACACGCCGCACGAGGGGCTACCCCGGAGCCTACCGAACCCCGGATCACCGCCGCGCGCGGACCCGCACGCAACCCCGTCCGGGAAGTCTGTATTCTGGCCGACGGAGGATTCGCCTAGTGGCCTAGGGCGCACGCTTGGAAAGCGTGTTGGGGGAAACCCCTCACGAGTTCGAATCTCGTATCCTCCGCCAGCGACACAGGCAGGGCCGGACGTGGCACGTCCGGCCTTTTCTGTGTGCTCGATTCAGCCGCAAGACCAACCTTGAAGCCCTCCGGCCCGTACTACCCGATCGGCCTGTTGCTACCCATCGATGGTGGCAACCCTGATGCTACCGCTGGTAGGATCCGCACATGAAGATAAGTGTCAGCCTGCCCGAGGAGGATGTCAGGTTCCTCGACGAGCAGGGAATGAACCGGTCGGCCGCCCTCCACGAGGCTGTCGCCCTACTACGCGACCGGCAACTCGCCGAGCAATACGCTGAGGCGTTCAGCGAGTGGAGCGACTCAGCCGATGCAGAGCTATGGGACACCGCCACTTCAGACGGCCTCTCCTCGTGAGGTGGGGCGACATCGTGTGGGTCGACCTGAACCCTGTCATCGGGAGCGAGGCGAACAAGGCCAGACCTGCGGTGATCGTGAGCAACGACGGTGCCAACCGAGCCGCGGAACGATTCGGTCGCGGTGTCGTCACCGTTGCACCGATCACCTCCAACGTCACCAAGGTTTATCCGTTCCAAGTTCTGATCGCCTCTGACCAGGGCGAGGCAGGCCTCACCGCGGAGTCGAAAGTTCAGGTCGAACAGATCCGCGCCGTCGATGTAGCGCGCATCGGTCGGCACCTGGGCCGGCTCCCGGGGGCCTTGCACGAGCCGCTACGCGACGCCTTGGCTCTGCACTTGGGGCTACGCAAGAGTCGATCTTCTTAGAACATCGACCTCGATCTGTCTCAATCTCCGTCTCGTTCGGGCTTAACCGCCCGCGACCACGACTGTTCCGTCGGCCGCTCAGACGCCGGCCGCAAGCAGCCACGGATGCCGGCGTACGGGGAGAAGCAGACTTGGAAAGCGTGTTGGGGGAAACCCGTCACGAGTTCGAATCTCGTATCCTCCGCCAGCTGCATCACAGAAGGCCGGACCCGCGCGGGTCCGGCCTTCTGTGTGTGACGGGTGCTCAGAGCTGAGCGGCGGCTATCGCGTCGTCCACGTCGCGGAAGATGGCGAAATACCGGCTCAGGCCGACGGTTTCCAGGAGCCTCACCAGGAACGGGCTGGCGCCGGCGAAGCTCAGCCAGCCTCCGCGTGCGGTGATCACCTGCTTACTCGTGATGAAAGCGCTCAAGCCGACCGAGTCGCAGAACTTCAGGTCGGTCAGGTCGACGACGATCCGGGGGACGGGGCGTTCCAGCAACTCGGCCAGCGTGCTGCGGAGCTTCTCGAACGTTTCGGAGTCCAACTCACCCTTGAGATGCAGCACCGCGACATCGCAGCGGTGGTCGGTGACAGTGGCCTGCATGGGACAAAACGCTAGATCCACGCGACTGATTGCTACCGGACAATCGGTCCGATCCGGACCTACGCGAACGGGCCGGACCTCGAAAGAGGTCCGGCCCGTTCGGAAAATATCGGCTGGCCGATGGTTGTCACGGCGAGCGGCGCAGCCGGCCAAGGCGCTAGATCTCGCGCCAACTCCAGCGTGGACCACGCCACGCGTCTGCCAGGATCAAAGCCGAGGCCTTGCCCGGACACGTTTGCACCTTCGACTTCCCTTCGGGTCCACCCATCTGGGCTTCGACCTCCCAGGCTTGGCCGTCGGTGCGGACATAGACGTCACGGCGTGCGACCCGGACGTCACCATTCCACCAGTGATGCTCAACTCTCACGTGTCAAATCTAGGACAGATTTCGGATATCGGCGTAGGGCAATCTTGTGAAAACTTCTCGCCAGCCGGTTAGAGCACATTGTCTGATCCGGTGGTTTTTGGCCCCGTGACTTGCGCGACACCCTAGGTATTAGGGCAGTCCCCTCGTCGTCACGCCTGGTAATCGGTCCAGCTAATGACCAAGGCCTCTTGACGCCGAAACGACGGCGTTACGCGCAGGACATCTGATCATGGGGAACAGCCGAACGGACGAGCACCGACGACCCGTACGGCTGAATGATCTTCAACCACCGACAGTGATCCCGAATCGTCATCAAAAAAGCCCGGCGGTTCCGTGAGGAACCGCCGGGCTTGATGCGGTGGTGAAGGGATTTGAACCCTTGGAGGGCTTGCACCCTCACACGCTTTCGAGGCGTGCTCCTTAGGCCGCTCGGACACACCACCGCGAAGTAGATTACAGGAGGCGCGCGGTTGCCCGGCGGCGGGTCACCCATAACCCCGGCCAGCGCTCCTGACCTGGCAGGATCGGCGGCATGAGCAACCGAGCAGAGGAGCTGGCATGAGCGAGCGCAGCGAGCGAATCAGCAAGCACGGTGCGGAATTTGCTCTTGGCAGCTCGGAGCGAAGCGAGGAGCTGGCATGAGCGTGCACATCGGCGGGCAGCCGGGCGATATCGCCGAGCGGGTGCTCCTGCCGGGCGACCCGATGCGGGCGAAGTGGATCGCCGAAAACTTCCTGCAGGACGCCAAGTGCTACACCCAGGTCCGCGGGATGCTCGGCTTCACCGGCACCTACCAGGGCGTTCGCGTGTCGGTGCAGGGTTCCGGCATGGGCATGCCGTCCGCGTCGATCTACACCCACGAGCTGATCAACGAGTACGGCGTGAAGTCGGTCATCCGGATCGGCTCGTGCGGCGCCCTCGCGATGGACCTGCAGCTGGGCGACGTGATCGCGGCGATCGGCTCGGCGACCGACTCGAACATGAACCGGTCCCGCTTCGACGGCCTGATCGACTACGCGCCGGTCGCGAACTTCGAGCTGCTCCGCACGGCCGTCGAGGTCGCCGAGCGCCAGGGCACCAGCCTGCGGGTGGGCCCGATCCTGGCCGCCGACGCGTTCTACACCGACCGGCCCGACCTCTACGACTCGCTGGCCGACTACGGTGTGCTCGCGGTCGAGATGGAGTCGGCCGCGATCTACACGATCGCCGCACGCTACGGCGCCAAGGCGCTGACCATCCTCACCGTGAGCGACCACATCAAGACCGGCGAGAAGATGGACTCGGCCCAGCGTGAGCAGGGCTTCGGCGACATGGTGAAGATCGGCCTGGAAACCGCGATCACCGGCGCTTCCTGAGCGTTCTGCCGCGGCGTCACTCTTCGCGACGCCGCGGCACCCTCAGATGTACGCGTGACAGCTCCCCCAACCGCAGCGAGCACCGAACCCGGCTGCTCTAACGGAAGAAGTTCCGGAGTAACGCGGCGCACTCGTCCTCGAGCACCCCGGAGTAGACCTCCGGCCGGTGATTGAGCCGACGGTCCCGCACCACGTCCCAGAGCGAACCGACCGCGCCGGTCTTCGGCTCCCACGCCCCGAACACGAGCGTCGACACCCGGGCCAGCACCAGCGCGCCGGCACACATCGTGCAGGGCTCCAGCGTCACGACGAGCGTGCAGCCCTCCAGCCGCCAACTGCCGGCCAGCGCCGCCGCCCGCCGCAACGCGATGATCTCCGCGTGCCCGGTCGGGTCGCCGGTGGTCTCCCGCTCGTTGCCGGCCGCGGCCAGCTCCCGCCCGCCGGAGTCGTAGACGACCGCCCCCACCGGCACGTCCTCCGGGAACGCCGAGGCCACCTCGAGGGCCCGCCGCATCCACGAGACGTGCCGGGGGGACGACACCAGGCTCACGCCTCTCGGAGCTCTTCCATCTCGTCCCCGCAACCGATCTTCTGGCAGAGCTCGGCGGTCACGTCGGAGGGCAGCATGCCCTCCTTGCCGCACAGGCCAAGCAGCCGGTTAGCGGCGATCCCGAGGTCGCCGAGCAGCTCCGCGTCACCGACCGGGTCGGCGTCGGGGTCGGTGGACGGGCGATCGTCCTCCTCCTCGCCGTCGTCCGCGTCCGACGAGGCGGTCAGCTCGTCGATCTCCAGGGCCGGCGCCTCGATCTCACCGAGCAGCACCGATCCGATCCTCGACTCCTCGGCGAACGCCGAGTCGGAGCCGAACACCCGCAGATCCTCACCCTCGTCGAGGCGGAGGATCGCGAGGTACTGGTCGTCACTCTCGACGAAGAGCAGCGCCAGATCGGCGTCCGGCTCGACGTCGCGGAGCGCGTCGACCACCTCGTCGATGTCAGCGAGGCCGGTCAGGTCCAGCTCGGACGCAGTCCAGCCGTTCTTGCCACGGCCGACGGCGGCAGCGAAAGTCGACAAGATTTCCCCCCACGCGACTTTTGTCTTCAGCGAGTGACGGTAGCCGGAAGAACGGCGGGCGCGGCGCGCCACGCCCCCAATCGGGTTGGAAGTCAGTTGGCCAGGCGACGGCGCGTGGCGATCAGCTCGCGAAGACGGGCACCACGAAGGCGCTGCGGTTGCGCGGACTCCCGAGCTTTCGCATCGGCGAGGGCCGCGAGCAACTCCAGACGGCGACGGCGGCGATCGGGATCGAGCCGTGGCGGTGAGGGGGCCATAAAACCGAGATTGCCGACCGTCGGCACGTCCGTCAAGGCCAAGTTCGGACGGCGACGATCAGGGCACGTCGGGTCGCCGACATTTCGGACCGATCGCCCGGGATTACCAGAGCGGCCAGTTGTACGTCGTGATCCACTCGTGCGCGACGAAAGCCATGGCAATCGATAGTCCGACCCCGCTCGCGAGCGCGATCCCGACGGCGACCCCGCGGTCACCGAGAAGAGTGAGGACGAGTGCCACGATCCACGCGGTGATCGCTGCCACAATCGTCCACCACACATACGCCGCGAGGCCGTGGGCGAGACCGCCGAAGAGCCCGAACCAGAGCAGCGTCGAGCCCAGACCGGCCATCACCCCGGCCGCGCCGACCGGGTGCGGCTCGCGGAACACCGGCCGCGACGGGCCGGGGAAGAGGCCGGAGGGGGCCCGCCCGGGAACAGCCGGCGGGTAGGCGGGCGCGGCCCAGGGGTCGTTCCGCTCGGCCACGGTCGTACCTCCGTCTCGGCTGGATCAACATTCGCAGCCTAGTCGGCCCGGCCACGACGGAACGGGACAGCGGCTAGCGGCCGCTTCTGCCAGGATGCCCCGATGCGTCTGATCCGTACCCTCGCCGGTCTGACCGCGTCCGCGCTGCTCCTGACCGCGTGCGGCACCCCCGGCGACACCTCGGCCGGCGCCACCCCGCAGTTCGTGACGCCCGCCGCCTCCCCGGCGCCGTCGTCGGAGATCCCCCCGCCGGCGCTGCCGTCCTCGGCCGCGGCCTCGAGCCGGAGCGTCACCCCGAGCAAGAGCGCCACGACCACCAACGCCGACGTGAAGTACGTCTTCCCGGTGAAGGCGTCGAACGTGTCGTTCCATACGACCCATTCGAAGTACCCGGCGACCGACATCTTCGCCGACTGCGGCGAGACGGTCGTGGCCACGACCAGCGGCGTCGTGCTCGAGGTGAGCCTCAAGGACGTGTATGTGGAGGGCGCCGCCGACGGTCCGAACAACGGTGGCCTGTCGGTGTCACTGCTGGGCGACGACGGCGTCCGTTATTACGGCTCGCACCTGAGCAAGGTGCTGACGAACATCCGCGCCGGGGTCCGGGTCACCGCCGGCCAGCAGCTCGGCAAGGTCGGGCACACCGGCAACGCGAGCGGCGTCTGCCACCTGCACTACGGCATCTCGCCGCCGTGCGCGAAGGTCGGCGACTGGAAGGTGCGCCGCGGCGTGGTCTGGCCGCACACGTTCCTGACCTCGTGGCGCAAGAGCGGCCAGAAGAGCCCGGTGGCGACCGTGCAGGCCTGGAAGACCTCGCACAACTGCAAGGCGTAGGGCGGTTTATTGGGCGCGGGGCCGCATCCTCGCCCAAGAGATGCGGCCCCGCGCCTGCCGGGAAGAAAGTCTTCAGCTGAACTGGGCGAACCGCTTCTGGGTCCGGCCGTCCACGGTGGTGAAGGCGCCGCCCACCGCGAGGCGGTGCAGCTCGGGGTTGCCGGCCAGGGCGAGGACGCCCTCGACGCCGTTCGCGTCCGCTGTCCAGTCGAGCAGGTGCCCGTCGCCGGCATCGAGCGCGGCGAGCTTGAGCCGGCTGTCGGCGCCGTTGACACAGCTGCACTGGGTGCCGGTGCGCGCGGTGATGCTGCAGGCCCGGTCGAAATGCCCGCCGGCGTAGACGATGTCGCCGAGCACGGTGATCGCGTGCACGTCCCCGTCGAACGTGGCCGACCAGCGCAGCCGTCCGTCCCGGGTGTAGCGGCTGACTCGGCCGCCGTGCCCGCCGTGAGCCGAGAAGACGCCGTCGGCGGTGACTGCCAGCGCGTACGTGATCACCGGGGGCTTGGGTTTGAAACCGGCCACCACGGCGGCCGTCGCGGGATCGAGCGCGACCAGCCGGTCGTACCCGGAAAGGCCGTTGACCTTGTGGAATTTGCCGCCGGCATAGACCCGGCCGCGGCCGGCCGCGACCGTCTCGACCTGATCGTCGGCGGTGGGCCGCCATTTCGTGTCGAGCGCGCCGGTGGTGAGATTGAAGGCGGCGAGCCGGCCGCGCGCCTGGCCGTCCACCGCGCTGATCGTGCCCCCGAGGTAGAGCCGGTTGCCGGCGGCGGCGATCGCGTAGGGGCGGCCGGTGATCGCGTGCTTGAACGTGGCGTGCACCGCGCCGGTGATCGCGTCGACCCGGGCCAGGCTGTCCCGCTTCGCTCCGCCGATGGTGCCGAAGTCGCCGGCCAGGAAGACCGAGCCGCCGCTGAGCGTGAGCGCCTTGACCCGGCCGTCGGCGCCGGGCGCCCAGGGCAGCAGCTCGCCGGTGCGGGCGTCGACGGCGGCGAGGTGACCGCGGGAGACCTGCTTGCCCCGCACGAGCGCGGCGGTGAAGTCACCGCCGAGATAGGCGACGTTCCCGCGGTAGGCGATGGTGAGGACCGTGCCGTTGAAGCTGGGCATCGCGTCGGACGGCTGCGCCTGGGCGGGCGCGGCCCCGGCGGCGAGGGCGAGCGCTGCCAGTCCGATGCTGAGTGTTTTCCCCCGGTAAGTCACGTGATAACCGTATTGCCCGCGGAGCCCCGCAACTCAGTGCGAAACGGACAGAAGCCGCAGGTAGGACGGTTGATCTACACCCTGTCCGAACGGCTGATCTTGGGCGCTGTGCGAGAGTGCGGGAGTGAAGGTGGCGGTCATCGGACTGGGGCTCATCGGCGGATCGCTGCTCAAGGCGCTGGCGGCGGCCGGGCATGAGGTGACCGGCTACGACGCGGACCCCGGCACGCGGGAGCTCGCGGGCGCGGCCGGCTCGATCGCCGAGGCGGTGACCGGCGCGGAGCTGGTCGTTCTCGCCGTGCCCCTGCCGGTGCTGCCCGCGGTGTTCGCCGAGCTGTCCGGGCACGACGGCCTGATCACCGATGTCACGTCGGTGAAGGGGCCGGTCCGCGACCTCGCCGCCAAGCACCGGATCCGGCGATTCGTCGGCGGGCATCCGATGGCCGGCAAGGAGACCTCCGGCTTCGCGGCCGCCGATCCCGCCCTGTTCGACGGGTGCGCCTGGGTGCTCTGCCTGGAGACCAGCGAGCCGGAGACCGGCGAGCCGGAGACCGGCGAGCCGGAGACCGACCTGGCCGACTGGCTGACCGCGGCCACGCTGTTCACCGCCCTGGGCGCGCGCGTCGTGCCGGCCCGAGCGGCCGAGCACGACCGGGCGGTCGCCGAGGTCAGCCACGTGCCGCACCTGGTCGCGGCCGCGCTCGCCCGCCGGCTGGTCGGCAACCCGCTGGCCGCGACGCTGGGGGCCGGGTCGTTCCGGGACGGCACCCGGGTGGCCGCCACCCGGGCCGAGCTGATCGCCGCCATGTGCGGCGGCAACGCGCCCGCGGTGAGCGATGTCCTGGGCGCCGTCATCGACGATCTCGGGCTGCGACTCGACGAGCTGGCCGCCGCCGACCCGGTCGCCGCGCTGGTCCCGGCCCTGCGGCAGGCCGGCGACGCCCGGCGGGCGTGGCCGCCACGACCTGGTGAGGCGGCCGAGGATCCGGCCGGGGTCGACGAGTTGCTCGCGCTCGGGCGGGCCGGCGGCTGGGTCACCGCGGTGGCGGAAAATCGCGCCACCGTCTCGACAATGCGGCCGGAAAGTGGCCGCAATCCTTCCTAGGCTCCTTCGTAACAAGCGAAAGAACCTAGGAGATGACATGCCCGCTCAGGTCGGCCCGGTCAACAACGAGCAGGAAGGCCTGCTCGGCTTCCTCGCCCAGATGCGCTTCGTGATCCGCCTGACGGCGTACGGGCTGAGCGAGGAGCAGCTGCGTGCCAGCCCCACTGCGAGCGAGCTCAGCGTCGGCGGCCTGATCAAGCACTCCGCCTCCACCGAGGAGAACTGGCTCTCGACGATCCGGCGCGAGCCCCCGGCGGTCGACTACGCCAAGTACGCCGAGAACTTCAAGCTCGCCGACGGCGAGACGATCGACGACGTGTTCGCGCGCTACGACCGGGTCGCCGAGCAGACCGAGAAGACGGTCACCGAGCTGGGCGATCTGAATTACGAGATCCCGGTCGACGACGCGCCGTGGAACCGCAAGGACCTGACCCACTGGAACGTGCGGTGGATCCTGCTGCACCTGATCCAGGAGACGGCCCGGCACGCCGGGCACGCCGACATCATCCGTGAATCGATCGACGGCGCCACGGCGTACCCCCTGATGGCGGCGGCCGAAGGCTGGCCGGAGACGCCGTGGCTGAAGCCCTGGAAAAAGGCCGAGGTCTAGGGGCGGTTGCCCTTGTCGAGGCGGATCACCCGGCGGTCGGTGACGATCGCGGTGACCAGGTCGCGCGGCGTGACGTCGAACGCCGGGTTGACCGCCTCGGACCACGGCGTGACCTCGGCCGAACCGCGGTCCTCGATCGGCACGACATCGCCGCTCGGAGTTTCCAGGTCCACCGTCGACTCCGGCGCGACCACCACGAACGGCAGGCCGGCCCGGCGAGCGCCGAGCGCGTGCGAATAGGTGCCGATCTTGTTGATCACGTCGCCGTTCGCGCAGATCCGGTCGGCGCCGAGGATCACGCCGTCCACCTCGCCCCGGGCCATCAGGAACGGACCCGCCGAGTCGACCGCCACCCGGTGCTCGATCCCCCACCGCCCCAGCTCCCACGCGGTGAGCCGGGCGCCCTGCAGCAGCGGTCGCGTCTCGCTGGCGATCACCCCGGCCAGCGCGCCCCGCTTGTGCAGTTCGCGCACCACGCCGAGGGCGGTGCCGAGCTCGACGGCGGCCAGCCCGCCGGTGTTGCAGTGGGTCAGCAGGCGCGGCTGCCGGCCGCACAGCTCGACCATCAGGTCGGCGCCGCGCTTCGCCATCGCCTCCGAGGCGGCGAGCTCCTCGTCGCGCACCCGGCAGGCCTCGGCCAGCACCGCGTCCGGCCCGTTCGGCAGCAGAGCCGCCGCGCGCCGGGCGCCACGGGCGAGGTTGACCGCCGTCGGGCGGGCGTGCTCGATCCGGGTCACCGCCGCCGCCAGCGCCGCCGGGTCGTCGGCGTGCACCCGGGCGGCCAGCGCCACCCCGAACGCGCCGGCCACGCCGAGCGCGGGCGCACCGCGCACCGCCAGCGACTGAATCGCCGTGACCAGCGCCGGCACCGTGTGCAGGCGCAGGATCCGCACTTCCTTGGGAAGCACCGTCTGATCGATGATCTCGACGGCCCCGTCCACCCAATCGATCGTCCGCACGGCCCGACTGTAACCGCCTAGTCTGGAGCGCATGTCTTCTCGTGATCCAGTCGCGGACCTGCGGCGCATCGCCTTCTATCTGGAGCGGGCGAACGAGGCGACCTATCGGGTTCGCGCGTTCCGGTCGGCGGCGGCCACGATCGCCGGGCTGCCGGCCGAGGAGCTGGCGGCCCGCGCCGCGGCCGGCACCCTGGCCGAGCTGTCCGGGGTCGGCGACGTCACCGCGCGGTGCGTCGCCGAGTCGCTGGCCGGCGAGGAGCCGGTCTATCTGCGCCGGGTGTCGTCGACCGCGGGCACCGATCTGACCGCCGCCGCCGCGGTGCTGCGAGACGCGCTGCGCGGCGACTGCCACTCCCACACGGATGCCTCCGACGGCGGTTCGCCGATCGAGGAGATGGCACTCGCGGCGGTCGAGCTGGGCCACGAATACCTGGTGATCACCGATCATTCGCCGACGCTGAAGGTGGCCAACGGGCTGAGCCCGGCCCGGCTGCGCCGCCAGCTGGACCAGGTGGCGAAGCTCAACGACGCGCTGCCCGACGGCTTCCGCATCCTCACCGGCATCGAGGTCGACATTCTGGAAAACGGTCAGCTCGACCAGGAGGACGAGTTGCTGGCCCGGCTCGACGTGGTGGTCGGCTCGGTGCACAGCAAGCTGCGCGACGAGTCGCCCCGGATGACCAAGCGGATGCTGGCCGCGATCGCCAACCCGCACCTGGACATCCTCGGCCACATGACCGGCCGCAAGGTGCCCGCGCAGGGCGAGGGCGACAAGGGCCACCGGGCCGGCCGCACCCGCCCGCCGAGCACGTTCGACCTGGACAAGGTGCTGGCCGCGGTGGTCGAGCACGGCAAGGCCATCGAGATCAACTCGCGGCCGGACCGGCTCGATCCGCCCAAGCGGATGCTCACCGTCGCGGTCGAGGCCGGCTGCCTGTTCAGCATCGACACCGATGCGCACGCGCCCGGCCAGCTCGACTGGCTGGGCAACGGCTGCGAGCGGGCGGCGCTGTGCGGAGTGCCGGTGGACCGCGTGGTCAACACCTGGTCGCCGGAGCGCCTGTTGGAGTGGACCGCGGCACACAAGTGACCGCCCGGTCCCGTAGTGTCGCTTCGTGGGACAAATTGACGACCTCGCCGAGCGTTACGTCGAGGACTGGGCGACGCTCAACCCGACCGGGGCGACCTACGTGGGCATCGCCGGTCACGACGACAAGACCGACGACCTATCTCCCGATGGCTTCGAGGCTCAGGCCGAGCTGACTCGGCGCACCATCACCCAGCTCGACCTCATCGAGCCGGAGCACGAGTCCGAGCAGGTGGCCAAGGACGCCATGCTGGAACGCCTCGGGCTCGATCTGGCCACCTACGACGCGGGTTACACCAAGAGCGCGATCAGCGTGATCACCAGCGGCCTGCACGGGCTGCGCGGCGTCTTCGACGTGATGGCCACCGACGGCGAGGAGGCGGTTTCCAACATCGCGACCCGGCTCAACGCGTTCGGCACCGCCATCGAGCAGTACAAGACGACACTGCGCGAGGAGCTCGAAGCCGGCCGGGTGAGCGCCCGGGCGCAGCTGGTGGCGGTCGCCGAGCAGTGCGACGCGTGGACCGACCCGACCCGCGACGACTTCTTCCATGGGCTGGCCCGCCGGCTCGACGCGCAGGGCGCGCTCGCCACCGAGTTGGAGCGGGGCGCCGACGCGGCGACCGCGGCCACCGCCGGCTTCGCGACCTTCCTGCGCGAGGAACTGGCGCCGCGCGGCCGCGAGAAGGAGGCGGCCGGCCTCGAGCGTTACGAGTTGGCGTCGCAAAACTTCCTGGGCGCGAAGGTGGACCTGCAGGAGACGTACCTCTGGGGCTTCGCCGAGCTGGACCGCCTCGAGCGTGAGATGGATGTCTGCGCCGTCGCCATCGCCGGCTCGGGCGCCTCGGTGGCCGAGGCCGTCAAGGTGCTCGACGCCGACCCGGCCCGCCGGATCCCGGGCAAGGAAGCGTTCCGCGACTGGATGCAGGCGCTGGCCGACAAGGCGATCGCCGACCTGAACGGCACCCACTTCGACATCGAGGAACCGGCCCGCAAGATCGAGTGCTGCCTGACGCCGACCAGCGACGGCGGCATCTATTACACCGGCCCGAGCGAGGATTTCTCCCGTCCCGGCCGGATGTGGTGGGCGGTGCCCGAGGGCGTCAACGAGTTCTCCACCTGGCGCGAGGTCACCACCGTCTACCACGAGGGCGTGCCCGGCCATCACCTTCAGGTCAGCCAGACCCTGCTGCGGGCCGACCGGCTCAACCGCTGGCAGCGGCTGCTCTGCTGGTGCTCGGGGCACGGCGAGGGCTGGGCTCTCTATTCCGAGCGGCTGATGGACGAGCTCGGCTATCTCCAAGACCCGGGCGATCAGCTCGGCATGCTCGACGGCCAGGCGCTGCGCGCGGCCCGGGTCATCGTCGACATCGGCATGCACCTGGAGCTGGAGATCCCGCGGGACAACCCGTTCGGCTTCCACCCGGGCGAGCGCTGGACGCCGGAGCTGGGCTGGGAGTTCCTGCGGGCGCACACCCGGATGGACGAGAAGGTGCTGCGCTTCGAGTGGAAGCGTTACCTCGGCTGGCCGGGGCAGGCGCCGTCGTACAAGGTGGGCGAGCGGATCTGGATGCAGGCGCGGGAGGAGACGAAACAGCGCAAGGGCGCTGATTTCGATCTCAAGTCGTTCCACCGTGACGCACTCAACCTCGGTTCGCTCGGCCTCGACCCCCTCCGTAAGGCTCTCGCTCGTCTCTGATCAAATCGGGCTTTTCCCTGCGTTAACCTGGGGAAAAGCCCGATTTGTCTTTCGCTTTGCTTTGCATAGAGCGTTCCGCAATCGGATGACTACCCTAAGTGAATGGCGTTTCGAGCCATAATCGTTACCTATAGCGAATCTCGTATCTTTTCGAGCGCCCGCTATGCCGTTAGCATCTCCGCGGTAAGCAGTCGGGCTGTGGAACCGCCCTGTGCTGGGACTTCGGTCTCCCCGAGGGTCGTTTCAGACGCGCGCTACAAACGCACGACGGCCGGGGCCGCATCCCCCGATCAGCCGAGCGAACTCTGACCCTTGGAAAGGCTCCAGGTGAGGATTTCTCGGATAGATTGGCCCGGATCCGTGCGCTTATCCGGCTACGGACAGTAGCCGGCACAACGGCTCACGCGTGTTGCATGGCGGAGGAACGAAAGCAATGAACAGCCGGCGAACCCGTTTACGTTCCGCTCTCGCGGTGATTTTGACGGTTTTGGTACTTGTGCCGACCGCTGTCCTCTTCGGACGGGTCTGGCAGCAGAACTCGGACCAGCGCTCCCAAACTGACCTCGAGAAGAAGGGCGTCGAATACATCACCGCCCTCGCCCCGCTGGTCAGCGCGCTCGCCGAGTCGCAGTCCTCGGCGCTGCAGGGCGTCACCGCCCCACCGGACTCGCTGGCGGCCGCCGTTTCCAAGGTCTCCGCCGTCGACGCGAGCCTCGGCGATGACCTCAAGACCAAGGAGCGCTGGACCGATCTGCAAGCGAAGATCGCCAAGCTGCCCAAGGCCACCGGCGGCCCCGTCACCATCCTCACGGCGCACATCGAGGTGACCGACCTCGCCCTCGCGCTCTACGGCGCCGTCCGCCGCAACTCCGAGCTCAACCGCGACCCGGACAGCGACCTGTCGAACCTGCAGCAGGCGGCCGCCATCGACATGCCGACCACGGTGGTCCGGGTGAGCCGGATGGCCGACTACGCACAGGCTCTCCAGGCCGCCACCGGAGCGGCCAAGGCCACCCTCGCGTTGCAGTTCGGCCAAGAGGTGATCGCCGTGCAGGACTCGGTCGACGACCTCACCTCCAGCCTGCAGGCCGCGGTCGACAACACCAAGAGCCCGACGCTGAGCGGCGGCCTGGTCAACACGCTCGACTCCTTCCGCCGCGGCATCGAGTCGATGACCCGTGGCGCCAACCCGGGTGGCATCCCGAACGTCGCGACCATGTCGACCGCGCAGACCGCGCTGCAGACCTCGCTCAACGCGCTGGCCGGCGTCGTGCTCAAGGAGATGGCCAAGCTCCTCGACGACCGGTCCGGCTCACTGAGCTACAAGCGGGGCGAGGCCGTGGCGATGGGCCTGCTGGCCGTTCTGCTGGTGCTCGCCGCCCTGGTGCTGCCGATCCTCGGCCGGCGTCGCGACAGCGAGCCGGTGCCGGCGTCCGGCCTGGGCGAGTCGACCCGCGACGTCCCGGCGAACCGCGCGTCCGCCCCCTACGGCGGTCAGTACGACCTCACTCCGGCCTACGGCGACAACGACCCGACACGGCGGGAGCGATCCGGTGCTCTTCGGTAAACTCCGAATCCTCGGCAAACTTGCCCTTCTCGTTCTCGTACCCCTTCTCGGCGTCGTGGCGCTGAGCGTGCCGATCATCGTCACGCGCATCAGCGACGCGCAGGACGCGCAGAAGACCTCCGACGCGGTGCAGCTCGCCACCCGGGTCAGCACGGCCGTGCAGGAGCTGCAGGAGGAACGTCTCCTCTCGATCGGCTTCCTGTTCGGCCTGATCCAGCAGCCCGAGCTGGCCGTGCAGAGCGCCCGGGCCACCGACGCGATCGCCCGGGTCAGCGACGGCGGCAACCAGCCGGTCAGCAAGGAACTGCGTCGCGCCCTGCGCAACGCGTCCAAGCTCGACAACACCCGGCTCAACGTGCTCAACCGGGCGATCCTGCCGAACGACCTGGTCACCGAGTTCACCAGCGTGATCACACCGATGTTCGACGGGCTCGCGCTCTCCTCCAACGCCGACCTCACCACCAGCGTCGGGCGCCAGGTCTTCGCACTCGACCAGGCGCTGCGCACCGACGACATGATCAGCCAGGCGTCCGGTTACCTGACCGTCGCGACGATCACCAAGAACGCCGGCTTCGTCAGCCTCTTCTACTCGACGCTCGTGCAGCTGCAGCAGGTGATCCTGAACGCCCAGGCGTTCTTCACCGATGCGCAGTACAAGCTGTACCTCGGCGCCCAGGACGCGTTCTCCGCCCGGGTCGGCTCCGACTTCCTCGCCGACGCCGCGATCAACCCGACCACCGCGGTCAACCAGCTCAAGATCGCGACGCTGTTCCCGTCGCTGCGCTCGGTGCTCGTTCTCGGTGGCTTCGTGGAGAAGCGGGTCGCCGCGGACGTGAACACCATCGTGACCAACAACCGGGACTCGGCGCTCCGGGACGCCTTCCTCATCGGTGGCGGCTCGTTCCTCCTGCTGCTCCTGGTTATCGCGCTGAGCATCTTCATGGCCCGCGCGGTCGCCCGGCCGCTGCGGCGTCTCACCGGCTCCGCCGACCGGATCGCCCGCGCCGCCGAGGCCGAGCTCGAACGCGTCGCCGACGACGATGCGGAAACGGTGGCGGTACGCCCGATCCGCCTCGACCCGGTCGACGTCGAGGCCCAGGACGAGATCGGCGACCTGGCCCGCGCGTTCGACCGGGTGCAGACCACCGCCGCCCGGCTGGTGGAACGCCAGGTGCTCGGCCGCCGCAACGTCGCCCAGATGTTCGGGCACGTCGGACGGCGTACGCAGAACCTGGTCGGCCGCCAGCTCGCCCTGATCGACAACCTGGAGCGCAAGGAGACCGACAGCGACCGGCTGGGCGAGCTCTACCGCCTCGACCACATGTCCAGCCGTCTCGGCCGGAACGCGTCCTCGCTGGTTGTGCTCTCCGGTGCGGCCGGCGCGAACGAGCACATGGCGCCGCTGCCCCTCTCCGACGTCGTCCGTCTCGCCCTCGGTGAGATCGAGGACTACACCCGCGTCGACGTGGAAGTGCCCGAGGAGATCGTGGTCATGCCGGCCGTCCTGGCCGACCTGACCCTGCTGCTCGCCGAGCTGATGGAAAATGCCACCGCGTTCTCCCCGCCGCACACCCGGGTGCTGATCTCGGCGACCGAGCTGCGTGGCGGCGCCCGCCTGGCGATCGTCGACAACGGCCTCGGCATGACGCCCGAGCGGCTGGCCGAGGAAAACTCCCGGCTCACCCGCCGTGAGCGCCTCGACCTGGTCCCCACCGAAGTGCTCGGTCTCTTCGTGGTCGGCCGGCTCGCCCGCCGGCACGGCATCGAGGTGACCCTGACCGACACCCCCGATGGTGGCGTCACGGTCTGGGTCGACCTGAACCCGGGCCACCTGATCTCCCGGGTGCCGAGCATGACGATGCCGGGCTCGCCGTTCGAGCCGGCGCCGATGCCGGGCTACCACACGACCGAGTTCTCCACGGTCCTCGCCGGTTCCGCGGCTCGTGCCTCGGTGCCCGGCAGCCAGCTGCCGTTCGACCCGAACGTGCTCGAGCGGGCCACCCGCACGCTCGAGTCCGGACAGTCGTGGAACGCCTTCGCGGCCCCGGCCCGGGCCGAGACCGGTCCGGCGCTGGCGGGGTACGCAACCGGTCCGGCGCTGACCGCGCCGCCGGTGGACGAGCCGGTCTACGACGCCGAGCCGGTCTGGTCGCCGCCGACGGTCTACCAGCAGCCGGTTGCCCCGCAGCCGCCGTACGACCTGGGCGCGCCGGTGGCCGGCCGGGTGCCGGCCTCGCTGCCGGAGCTGCCCGCGGCCGGTCCGTCGGCCTGGAACCAGGCGCCCACCGAGGCTCCGCAGCCGACCTGGAACAACTCGCCGGCCTCGGCTCCACCGCTGATCCCGCATCAGCGGACGGGCGAGCAGTACCCGTACGAGCAGCCGTCTTATGAGCAGCCGTCCTACGAGCAGCCGCACCCCTACGAGCAGCCGCACCCGTACGCGCAGCCCCAGGCGTACGCCCAGCCTGAGCCATATGCGCAGCCCGAGCCGTACGCGCAGCCCTATCAGCCGGCCGGGCCGACTGAGCCGGCGGCGGAAAACCCCGGCGCCCCGCTGCGCCGGAGGATTCCCGGCAACCAGTTGCCGACCGAATCGGGCACGCCACTGCCTACCGCGCCACCGTCCCCGAACGATGCGGTAGCCGCCCGCGCTGCCTTCGACGCCTTCGAAGCCGGCGTCAACCGCGCCCAGTGGGACGTCGCCGAGACCGACATGACGGCCCCGCCGTCGGCCGGTCACACACCCCTCGCCCGTCGGGTTCCGGGTGCGACCCTGCCGCGGGACGCGCGAGACACGCCGCCTCCGCCCGCTCCGGCACCTCCGCTAGATCCGGATGCCGCACGAGCACTCATGGAGCAGTTCGAGTACGGAGTCGCACTCGCACTGAATGAAACTCAGCCACAACACGAGGGACAACCGCGATGACTTCCCCCTACACGGAAACCGGCAACGGTCAGAACTACGGCCAGCCCCAGCTGAGCGCCGAGGCGAAGACCTTCAACTGGCTGCTGGACTCGTTCACATCCGGTACCGCGGGCGTGATCGAAGCCATCGCCGTCTCCTCCGACGGCCTGCTCATGGCGATGTCGGCGATCAAGGACCGGCCGAACGCCGAGCGCCTGGCCGCGGTCGTCTCCGGTCTGACGAGCCTTTCCGGTGGTGCCGCGAGCTGGTACCGGCTGGGCGCGCTCAACCGGGTCATCATCGACATGGCCGATGGATACCTCCTCGTCACCGCGATCAGCGCCGGCTCGGTGCTCGGTGTCATCGCGGACCGGTCGGCCAACCTCGGCACCCTCGCGTACGAGATGACGTTGTTCGCGACGCGTGCCGGTGGCGCGCTGAGCCCACGTCTGATCGCTGAACTGAAAAACAACGTTCAGCAATGACCTATCCGGACCCCGACGACCCGGCGCGACCGGCTCGACCGAGCGTCCGGCCCTTCCTGCAGTCTGGCCCGCACGCGGCCGGCGGCTACCGCCCCGCACCCGGTGGCGACATGTCGCCGGCCGACGAGCAGACCACGACACTGCGCCCGTTCGTCATCACGTCCGGGCGCACCGACGGCGCCGATCCCGCAATCGGGATGGAAACCCAGGTGACCGTCAACCACGCCGCTGCACCTATGCGGCTGTCGCCGGAGATGCGCGCCATCGTTGCGCTCTGCGGCGACCCATTGTCCGTGGCGGAGATCTCCGCCCGGCTACGCCTGCACCTGGGCGTGACCCGCATCCTCGTCGGCGACCTGCGGGCCGCCGGCCAACTGGACGTCCACGTGCTGGACAACGACACCCCCGACCCTGAGACCATCATGCGAGTGATCCGTGGACTTCGAGCAATCACCTGACCGCATCCGCGGGACCGCCCGGGTCGGCAACGAACGGCCGAAGAAGGCCCCGGTCCCCGTGAAGATCATCGTGGCCGGCGGCTTCGGTGTCGGAAAGACGACAACCGTGGGCGCCATCTCGGAGATCGCTCCGCTGACCACCGAGGCGGAAATGACCGCGGCGTCGGTCGGCATCGACGATCCCGGCCAAGCCGTCACCAAGACCACGACGACCATCGCCATGGACTTCGGTGTCCTCACCATCGACCAGACGCTGAAGCTCTACATCTTCGGTACGCCCGGCCAGCCGCGCTTCGCCTTCATGTGGGACGACCTCATCAAGGGCGCCCTGGGTGCGCTGGTTGTGGTAGATACCAACCGGATCGACGACTGCTATCCGGCGGTGGACTACTTCGAGCGGGCCGGTCTTCCGTTCGTGGTCGGAGTGAACACCTTCAATGGCCAGATGAACTACAACCTCGAAGAGGTGCGCTGGGCGCTGGCCGTCCGCGACGACGTTCCGGTGCTCTCCTTCGATGCCCGGTTCCGCGCATCCGTACGCGATGCCCTGCTTGTAGTCCTTGACCAGGCTCTAGACAAGGCCATACGTGCGAAGTCCACGTAGGGTGTGCGCGGGGTCGCTCAGATCGAGGTTTTCAAATCGGCCATCCAGCGGGCAGAGTGGTGGAGGACTACCCGCTTAGGAAGGACGGTGACGTGCGAGGAGGGTTGGACGACGCGCTCGACAAGCTCGCGCGCCGTGATGAGCTTCGCCGACGCGCGGCCGGGGAGACCTCCGGGCCGTCGCCGGCGGTTTCCGAGCTGGTCGAGGCGATCGCCGCGGTCGTGGCTCGTCATCCGCACCTGGGCGTGACCGTCGGCGCCGAGGGCTCCGGTGAGCCCGTGCTGCTGCATTTCTTCTTCGCCGATGGCCAGGTTCAGGTGTCCGCGGACACCCCGGTGGCCACCACCGAGTCAGCGCCGGCTGCCCGGCACGCCGATTTCGACATCGATCTGGAAGACCCGCTCGTCGTCGTCGACCCGTACAGCGCGCCGCCGGCGTCGCCGGCCCCGGCCCACCACATGAGCCACGACGACCAGAACCGCTACGGCCCGGCCGATTACGGGTACGGCGAGAGGTACTACGCCGAGTCCGACACCGCCGAGCGCCGTTACGGCTCATTCGAGCCGGCCGAGCCTCCGTACCCGGCCGCGCACGACCTCGGCGAGAACTCCCGCGACCTGGGTGCCCGCATGCGTGAGATGGGCATGGCCTCACGCGGGGGCAATCCGACGGAATACCCGCCGCACCCGTTCGCCGCCACCCCGCCGCCGCCGGTGCCGCCGCAGGCCCAGGAGCAGACCCGCCGGATCCACGCCGAGTCGCTGGCCACCGACCGGATCCCGCAGCAGCCGCTACGTGGTGGCATGCCGACGCCGCTGCCAAAGCCGATCCCGCTGCAGGTGGAACGGCCGGAGGAGACCGAGATGGCGGCCCGCCGACTGGCCGCTCTGTTACGCGACGATCCGACGCTGCTCAACAACCCTCCTTCCTAACGCTACGTAGTGTCGGCATCGCCTGCCGACACCACGTTCTGTAGTTAGCAAATGCCCGATCTTGGCCAGTTATGACCGGTCTGAGGTGTCTGGGTTCGGCCGTTCGGCCACATAAAGTGATGCGGCCTTGATTCACACTCCGTGACTGCATAGCGTTCCAGCCGTCCTGCCGAGCTGGTCCGGAGAGAGAATTCATGTCGCTGCCCGCAGTCCACCTCGCCGCCGGCACCTGCGCCGAAGCCGTACGCCTCGCCCCGGTCGCCGCCGCCATGCGGACCCAGGGTCTGCTCGACCCGGTGCTGCTGGCATCCGGCACCGACGTGTCCCGCGCCTACATCACGCTCGGCCTGGCCTCGGACGTCACGTTGCCGACCGCCGACAGCCTCTCCGCCGCGCTGGCCGCCTACGACAAGCTGTGGGCCGAGCGCACGCCGGCCGCCGTGCTGGTGCGCGGCGACAATCTCGCGGCTGGGCTCGCCGCGTACTGGCGGCGCATCCCGGTGCTGCACCTGGACGCCGGGCGCCGCTCGGGATCGCCCGAGTCCGACGCGGCCGACGCCGACCGCCGGCTGCTCGCCCAGGTCACCACCGTGCACCTGACCGCATCACCGCTGACCGCGATGAACCTGCTGGACGAGTCGGTTGTCGCCGGCGACATCCTGCTCACCGGCGGCACCGCGGTCGACGCGGCCCGGATGTTCGCCGAGCGGCTGCGGGCGGCGGGCACCCCGCGCCCCAACCGGGTGGTGCTGGTCGGCGTGGACGAAGAGCACGACCGGCCGGTACGCGAGGCGATGCTCGACCTGGCCGCCCGCTACTTCGACCTGGACGTGATCGGCGCCAAGCTGTCCACCCCGGATCGAGTGCGCCTGATCGCCGCGGCCGACATCGTGCTCGCCGACGACGTCGACCTGGCCGAGGAGGCGCTGGCCGCCGGCGTCCCGGTGCTGGTTCCGGGCGAGGGCCGCGGACTCACCGAGGCCCTGCACGCCGGCAGCGCCAAGCAGGTCGAACCGAGCGTCGACACGATCGTCAACGCGGTCGCCGAGCTGCTGGACAGCCGGCTGCGGCGGGACTCGATGTCGGTGCTCGGCAGCCCCTACGGCGACGGCCTGGCCGCCGTCCGCGCCGCCCAGGCCACCGCCGCCATTCTTGGCCGCGGCCAATTCCCCGACCCGATGCCCGCCGCGCCGCCGGCCGGCGTGCGCAGCTGAAGGAGCCCCATGGACGTCGTCGGCTTCTGGGCCCGGTCGTGGATCAGTGACGACCCGGCCGCCGTGCGCAAACTGCTCGCTCCGGACGTCGAGGTGGAGTGGAACCTCGACGCCCCGGTCGACGACGAGGAGCTGCTGCAGGTGCAGCACCGCATCGCCGCCTTCGCCGACTCGATCACGGTGACCGGGCAGACGAGTGCCGAGGACGGCACCGCGATCGTCTACGACCTCGCGGCGCCGTTCGGCACGGCTCGGATGATCGAGTTCCTGGCGGTCGCGGAGGGCCGGATCACCGAGGTCCGCCAGGTGTACGACGTGGCCTCGATCGACCGCTACTTCCCCGGCCTCTACGAAGCGGAGCCGAAGCTCTAGACCCGCTCCAGCAGGGCGAACAGTTCGGTCCAGTGCCGCTGTTCGCCCTCCTGGTGGTGCATGGCGGTGTCGCTCATGGTGAAGCCGTGCGGCGCACCCTCGTAGACCTCCGAGGTGTAGGTGACGCCGGCGTCCTCGAGGGCGGACTCGAGCGCCTTGATCTGGTCGGCGTTCATCGAGCTGTCGTTGTCGGCGTGCGCGAAGTACAGCTCGCCGGTGACGCTGCCGACCGCCAGGTGCGGGCTGTCCGGCGCATCGGTGACGACGCCCCCGGCGTGGAAGCTGCCCAGTGCCTTGATCCGGTCCGGGTGGGCCTCGATCGCCCGCAGCGCGTTGCGGCCGCCCATGCAGTAGCCGACCGCCACCACCGGCTCGGCGCTGACGCCCGGCTGAGCGGCGAAGAAGTCGAGGTAGGAGCCGGTGTCGGCGGCGACCCGCTCGGCGGTGAGCGCCTGCATCATCGGCCCGAGCCGGGCGAAGGCGGCGCCGCGCTTCTCCGGGTCATCCAGCTCCTCCGGTGTGACGAGCCGGCCGGACGCGCTGCGATAGAACAGATTCGGCACCAGTACGGCGTAGCCGCGCTCGGCGATCCGCTCGGCCATCTCCGCCAGCCGGGGCCGCAGGCCGAACGCGTCCATGAAGAACAGCACGCCGGGGAACGGCCCGTCGCCGTCCGGCTTGACGAGGTAAGCCTCCGCCGCGCCGTCCGCGGTCGGGACCTGCATTGTCGTGGTCTGCATTTACGCCTCCTGCGCCCGCATCATCGTTGATCATGGAAAACCTAACACCAAACGGGGATGCATCCCCGGTCCCGTCGGTACCCTGTCCCGCATGCCCCAACGCTTGCGCGCGGATGCGGAACGCAACCGTGCCGCGCTGCTGACCGCGGCTCGGGAGGTGTTCGGCGACCAGGGACTGGACGCGTCGCTCGACGAGATCGCCCGGCGGGCGGGAGTCGGCAACGCCACCCTCTACCGCCGCTTCCCCACCCGGCGTGACCTGATCTCCGAGGTCTTCGCCGGCCAGATGACCGAGTACGTCGAGCTCGCCACGCTGGCCCTGCACGAGCCGGACCCGTGGGACGCCTTCGCCGGCTACCTCACCCGGTTGTTCGAGCTGCAGGCCACCGATCGGGGCCTGTCCGAGCTGCTGGTCAGCACGAGCTTCGACGACGACCCGCGGCTGGCCGAGCTGCGCACCGCCGCCCAGCGGGGCGCCTCCGAGGTGATCGCGCGGGCAGTCGGCGCCGGCGTGCTGCGCCCCGACTTCAGCCGCCGCGACATCAGCCTCCTGATGCGGGCCAACGCCGGGGTGATCCAGCGCTCTCAGCCCGGTGCCTGGCGGCGCCAGCTCGACCTGCTCCTCAACGGCCTGGAGGCGAAAAATCCACGGCCGGGCGGAGACAAGGCCGTCATTTAAGGATGTTTAAGGTCTAGTCAAGGTCCTTTAACTACGCACCGGCCGAGAATCGACTCCCGTCGTCACCCCTTGCGATCGGAGTCACCCATGCAACGCAGCCGTCTGCGTCTCGCCATCTATGCCTCGGCGGCCGTTCTCGCCGTCGGCGGTGGCGTCGGCGCGGCCGTCGCGGCCACCACCCCGACCACCTCGGCCGCGGGCGTCCTCAGCGCATCCTTCGCCAAGGACAGCGACTGGGGTTCGGGCTATCAGGCGAAGTACACGATCACCAACGGCACCGGCGCCGCCGTCAACGGCTGGTCGCTCGTCTTCGGACTGCCGTCGAGCGCGAAGCTGGGCAGCTTCTGGGACACCGCGGCCACCGTCTCGGGCAGCACGGTCACCGCGAAGAACCCGAGCTGGGCGGTCACCATCCCGGCCGGCGGCAAGGTCGAGTTCGGCTTCATCGTGGCCGGCAGTGGCAGCCCGACCACCTGCACCATCAACGGCGCGTCCTGCGGAGGTGGGGCGACGACTCCCACTACCGCGCCGACCACGACGCGGCCGACCACCGCCGCGCCGACGACAGCGCCGACCACCAAGGCCCCGACCACGGCACCCACGACGACGTCGCCGCCGACCACCAACCCGCCATCCACCGGCGGAAACGTGCTCGTCGCCCCGTACGTCGACATGGGTTTGCTCTCGAATGGCTCGACCACGCTCGCCCAGCTGGGCAGCGGCGGCAACATCAAGTCCTTCAGCCTGGCGTTCGTGACCAGCGTCGGCTGCAAGGCGAGCTGGTTCAACGCGTTCGACCCGCGGCAGAAGCAGTTCGCCGACCAGATCGCCGCGGTCCGTGCGGCCGGCGGTGACGTGAAGGTGTCGTTCGGCGGCGCCACCGGCATCGAGCTGGCCCAGGCCTGCACCAGCGTCTCGGCGCTGCAGGCGGAGTACCAGGCGGTCGTCTCGGCGTACGGCCTGAAGTACATCGACCTCGACATCGAGGGCGCCGCGGTGGCCGACCCGACCACGATCGCCCGTCGCTCGACCGCGCTGGCCGCGTTGCAGAAGGCCAACCCGGGCCTGAAGATCTCGCTGACCCTGCCGGTGCTGCCCGAGGGCCTCACCGCCGACGGCGTCAACGTGGTCAAGTCGGCCAAGGACGCCGGCGTCAGCCTCGACCTGGTCAACATCATGGCGATGGACTACGGCCGCTCCGGCCAGGACTACGGCGATCTCGCGATCCAGGCGGTCAAGAGCACCAAGGACCAGATCAAGCAGGTGTACGGCAACAGCGACGCGGCCGCCTTCAAGATGGTCGGCGTGACTCCGATGCTGGGCGTGAACGACGACCAGGGCAAGTTCCTGCAGAGCGACGCCAAGGACCTGATCGCCTTCGCGAACGCCAACCACCTCGGGTTCGTCTCGTTCTGGGAGCTGAACCGGGACAAGAACGCCTGCAGCGGCGCGCTGTTCCAGTGCACCAACGTGACCCAGACGCCGCTCGAGTTCAGCAAGATCTTCGCCGGCTTCACCGGCTAGGACATTTCTCCATCCCCACAAGGTAAGGAAACGCGGCTCCGGGTCCCCCAACCCGGAGCCGCGTTTTCTCTGCCCTATGCCGTTTCGAAAACGGCCTATGCCAGGCCGCGGCCGGCCGTGGCCAGCGCTTCCTCGGCGATGCTCCACAGCGTCGTGCCGGCCGGCGCGTCGAGCCACATGTTCACCGAGACGCGCATCGCCACCAGGAACGTGGCGGCGGTCATCCGCGCGCGCACCCCGCTGGGGTCGGGCTCGGCCAGACGGCGCGCGATCTCGGCGGTGAGCTCACGCTCGCCCGCGGCGAAGGTCTGGTTCTGGGCGGCGAGCAGTGACGGATGGCTGCGCATCAGCCGGCCCTGTGCCACCCGCTCCGGGTCGAGTGCGCCCAGCTCACGGTTGAAGTCGGCGGCGATGGCGGTGAGCGCCGCCCAGGGCGCCTCGCCGGCCGGCCGGGCCCGCACCGCGTCGAGCAGCCGCTGGACCCGCTGGAAGTCGCCGTACATCAGCGCTTCCTCTTTGCTGCCGAAATAGTTCGAGAACGTGCGCCGGGAGACACCGGCGTCGTCGGCGATCGCCTCCACCGTGATCCGGTCGAGGCCGTGTTCGATGGCGAGCCGGACTGCCGACTCGTGCAGGGCCTGCCGAGTGGCGGCCTTTTTGCGCTCGCGAAGCCCCGGCTCCGCCGTCGTGCTCATGAGTTGAGCGTACCGGCGTGTGATTCGCTTCTCAATGAGAAAGATTGCGCAATGAGAAGCGAACGTCGATAGTTGTATGTGACAACCACCCCGAGGAGGTCCTGATGATCGAGACCCGCCGGGAGGTGCTGTCCGAACTCCGTGACGTGCTCAAAGCCGTACGCGTCTTCAAACAGCGCATCCCCGTCGTCGCCGTTCCCGCCGGAACGCTGGGTGTGCTCGCCGCCATCGCAGCCGGACGCGGCTCACACGTCACCGAACTCGCCACCGAGTGCGCCCTCGACCCGTCCACCGTCAGCCGCGCCGTGGCCGCCCTGGACCGAGCCGGCTTCGTCGGCCGCGAGGCCGACCCGAACGACGGCCGGGCTTGCGTGCTGACCCTCACCGACCCCGGTCGCGCCGCCATCGACCACGTGCTCACCGACTACGAGCGCGGCATGTCCGAGGCGCTGGCCGACTGGACGCCCGACGAGCTGCGCACCTTTTCGACTCTTCTGCACCGCTTCACCCACGACTTGCTGGAGGCTGCTTGATGAGCGCCAAACCCATGACCCATCGCCAGATCATGGAGGCCCTCTCCGGGCTCCTGCTGGTGCTCTTCGTCGCGATGGCCAGCTCGACCATCGTCTCCACCGCCCTGCCGACGATCATCGGGGCGCTCGACGGCAGCCAGACCCAGTACACCTGGGTGGTCACCGCCAGCCTGCTCACCGCGACCGCGTCCACCCCGATCTGGGGCAAGCTCGCCGACCTGTTCAGCAAGAAACTGCTCGTCCAGATCTCGATCGTCGTGTTCGTGCTCGGCTCGATGGTCGCCGGCCTCGCCCAGACCGCGCCCCAGCTCATCGCGGCACGCGCCTTCCAGGGCCTCGGCATGGGCGGCGTGCAGGCGCTCGTCCAGGTCGCGATCGCCGCGATGATCCCGCCCCGCGAACGCGGCCGGTACAACGGCTACCTCGGCGGCGTCATGGCCGTCGCCACCGTCGGCGGCCCGCTGCTCGGCGGCGTCATCGTCGACACCGCGTGGCTCGGCTGGCGCTGGTGCTTCTACATCGGCGTGCCGATCGCCATCATCGCCCTGGTCGTGCTGCAGAAGACCCTGAACCTCGCGGTCATCCGCCGTTCCTCCGTGAAGATCGACTACTGGGGCGCGTCCCTGATCGCGGCCGGCGTCAGCACCCTGCTGATCTGGGTGTCGTTCGTGGACAGCTCGTTCGCGTGGCTCTCCTGGGAGACGTACGCCATGGTCGGCGCCGGCCTTCTCCTGATCGCCGCCGCCATCTGGGTCGAGTCCCGGGTCGCCGAGCCGGTGGTCCCGCTGGAGATCGTCAAGAAGCGCGGCACCGCCCTCGCGATCATCGCCAGCCTCTCGGTCGGCATGGCCATGTTCGGTGGCGCGGTCTTCCTCGGCCAGTACTTCCAGATCGGCCGCGGTTACAGCCCCACCCAGGCGGGTCTGCTCACCATCCCGTTGATGGCCGGCGTGCTCGTCTCCTCCACCATCGCCGGGCGCATCATCAGCCGTACCGGAAAGATCAAGCCCTACATCGTCGCCGGCACCGTGACGCTCGTGGTCGGCTTCGCCGGCCTGTCGACCCTCGACCACACAACCCCGCTCTGGTACGTCGGAATCGCGATGGCCCTGGTCGGCATCGGAGTCGGCATGTCGATGCAGAACCTGGTGCTCTCGGTGCAGAACACGGTGGCGCTGAAGGACATCGGCGCGGCCAGCTCGACGGTGGCGTTCTTCCGCTCGCTGGGCGGCACGATCGGCGTCTCGGTCCTGGGTGCCGTCCTGGCCCACCGGGTCACCGCGAACCTGGGCGGAGGCGCCTCCAGCTCGGGCAGCAGCAGCCTCAACATCAGCGCCCTGCCCGAGGCCACCCAGCACGTGGTCCGCGCCGCCTACGGTGACGCCACCGGCCACATCTTCCTGATCTCGGCCGTCATCGCGGTGATCGGCGTGGTGGCCGCCCTGTTCATGAAGCCCACCGCCCTGCGCTCGACGGTCGACCTCGCCGAGGCCGCCAACTCCACCCCGAGCGCCGAGGACGAGGCCCAGATCCCGGCCGAAGCCCTCGCCCGCTGATTGCCCCTACAAAGGCGGCGTCCCCTCGACGGGGGCGCCGCCTTTGACGTGGATCACGTGTCTATCCGTGGGGATCTCCGCTCACCCAGAGCTAGCCTTTCAGAACGGAGCGCATACGAAGGGGTGTCGGGTTGGACGGCGAGTTATTGTCTGCGGCCCTCCTGGAGCTCGAGGACGAGATCAACTGGGACGCGACCGCCATGCTCGAGCGGGCCGCCGACATCGAGCGGCAGGCCGCCGAGCTCGGCGACGAGCTGCTGGTGGCGCGCGCCCGGCTGAGCCAGGCCAACCTGCACATGCGGGCCGGCGATCTGGCCGGTGCGGCCGGGCGGATCTGGAAGGTGCACCAGTGGGCGGTCGAGCACGACGCCCGGCAGCTCACCGCGCGCACCCACCTGGTCTGGGCCGGCATCCACCGGCACCTCGGTGACGTCGCCCAGTGCCTCGAGCACTCCATCCTCAGCGTCGAGCTGCTCGACGACACCGCCACCGACCACATGCGGATCTGGCATCGGGCCAAGCTCGCCGACGCGCTCAGCCTGGCCGGCTCGATGGACGCCGCGCGGCTGCGTTACCGGCAGGCCGCCGACCTGGCGCGCCGCCGGAAACGGCCGGACCTGCAACTCGCGGTGCTCAACAACTTCGCGTACGCCGAGTTCGCGGCCGGCCAGCACGAGCAGGCCCAGCAGGTGGCCGCCCGGCTGCAACTGCACGCCGCCGAGCACGGTTTCCAGCTCGACGCCGCCCTGCTCGACACGATCGGCGCCATCCAGATCGAGAACGAGCAGTACGCCGAGGCCGAGCGCACCCTGATGGCCTGCCTCGACCGGCATCACGACGGCAACCAGGACGACGCCGACGCGCTGGCCGAGTATCTGCTCACCCTGGCCCGGGCGCAGCGCGGCCTCGGCGCGTACGGCCGCGCTCAGCGCAGCCTCAACGCCTCCCGGCGCCTCTGCGCCGAGCGCGAGCTCGGCCACGTGCAGGTCCGGCTTCACCAAGAACAAGCCGAGTTGTACGCGGCCCGCGGCGAGTTCGCCGAAGCGTTCGCGGCGCACAAGGAGTTCTTCGCCGCGCACACCCGGCAGCATTCGCTCCAGCGGGAGGCGCAGGCACGCACCCGGCAGGCGATGTTCGAGACGGCCGAGGCCCGGCAGGAGGCGGAGCGGTTCCGCGAGCAGGCCCGCCGCGACCCGATGACCGGCCTGCGCAACCGCCGCTTCCTCAACGAGCAGTTGCCCGCCCTGATCGAGTCGGATCCGGAGCTGACCGTGGCGATGGTCGACCTCGACCACTACAAGCGGATCAACGACCGGCTGTCGCACGACGTCGGCGACCGGGTGCTGGTGCAGGTGGCGCGCCTGCTGGAGCACGGCCTGGCGGAGATCGCGCCGGGCGGCTTCGTGGTGCGGATGGGTGGCGAGGAGTTCCTTCTGGCACTCCCGGGAACCCCGACCGACCGGGCGGCCGAGGCTCTCGACGCGCTCCGCGAGGCGATCAAAAGTCACGATTGGAAACCGCTTACCTGCGGGCTTCCGGTTACCGTGAGCATTGGTGTGGCCGCCGTCGGCGACACCTCGAAACCGACGCAAGCGACGCTTCTGTCCATTGCGGACCGTCATTTGTACGCCGCCAAGCACGGCGGACGCGACCGCGTGGTGTCATCCGCAACCGGTTCCGGTCGAAACCGCCGACCGTCCGCCGCATGATCAACGATTCCGCTCCGTAGTTTTCGGGCGAGCGAGCCGAACCGCTACCCTTTACGACACTGACGGACGTCAACCCACACCCGGGTCGGGCGAGGGTCGCCGTCAGTGGCTAGGAGGGCCGTGCTGTGGGTGAGGGCAAAGAGGTTGCGCCGCCAGGGGTCAACATCAACGTCCCCCACTCGGCCCGCATCTACGACTACTGGCTCGGCGGCAAGGACAATTTCGCGGTCGACCGTGGGGTCGGCGAGGCGATGATCAAAGCGATCCCCGGCATGCGCTACATGGCCGGGGAAAACCGCAAGTTCGTCCACCGGGTGGCCCGTGATCTGGTCGCCAAGGAGGGCATCCGGCAGTTCCTCGACATCGGCACCGGCATCCCGACCCGGCCCAACCTGCACGAGATCGCCCAGCGGATCGAGCCGTCGTCCCGGGTGGTCTATGTGGACAATGACCCGATCGTCCTGGTGCACGCCCGGGCCCTGATGGTCAGCAAGCCGGAGGGCCGCAGCGAATACATCTCGGCCGACATCCGCGACCCGCGGTCGATCCTCGACGACCCGATGCTCAAGGACACGCTGACCTTCGGCGAGCCGGTCGGCCTCACCCTGATCGCGATCCTGATGTTGCTGGCCGACTCGGACGACCCGTGGGCACTCGTCGCCGCGCTGCGCGACGCGATGCCGTCCGGCAGCTGCCTGGCGATCACCCACCCGACGGCCGATTTCGCGCCGGCCGAGGTCGAGCAGGCGGTCAACACCGCGACCGGCGCCGGCATGACACTGGTGGCCCGCTCCGAGGAAGCGGTCCGCCGCTTCTTCGGTGACTGGGAGATGCTGGAGCCGGGCCTGGTGCCGGTGTCGAGCTGGCGCCCGGACTCGACCGTGGAGAACCCGGAAGCCGCCTATTACTGGGCCGGAGTCGCTCGCAAGCCATAGGCGGGGGCCAGGGGCGAGCGGGCCCCTGACCCCCAGTTATATGGGTGCAAAGCCTCGTCGGCCAATCCCCTCGGTCATCCGAACTGGATGACCGACCGGCGAAGCTTCATGGGGACCGGTCGAGCGGCCTGGCACGGGGGAACCGGACCGCCCGACCGGCCGTCGGGCGGCGCCCCGTCGGGGGCGCCATGCGAGGTGTTACGGAGTCACACCCGCAATCGCGGTCGCTTGCGTGCCAGCGGAGCCGGTAGTCGTTCCGCGCGGATAAGAATCTGGCGCCGCCCGGCCGGGTGGCCGGCCGGATCGAGCTCCTCGCCCTCCGCCTCGAGCCAGGTGACGCCGTCGCGAACCACCGAGCTTGCCCACTCGATGTGCACGATGCGTAACCGAAGGCTGCCAGTGCCGTGGCGATAGTCGGACTCGGCGAACTCATGTGCGGGCCAGCGCGGCTGCCGCGGCAGGAGCCGGCCGCCGCGGAAGATCAGCGCCGTCGGCGCGGAAACCGTCGGACCGGGGAGGTGCCCGGCACGTCGGCCTCGCGCACAGCGGACCAGGTCAGTCGCGCGCGTCGGAATCACCATCCTCGGCCGACGGACGCGGATCGACCGCCGTGGCATCGGGGCGGGCCAGGGCATACCTGACACCGCCGAAACGGTGGGTGACGGCACTGGCACGCATTGTGGCGGCCACCACGTCGTCGGTCAGCGGCTCGTCTCGGTAGACGAGTGGCGGGTTGCCCCTACGGTGGGTTTCCACCCCGTCGGGGTCGCCCTGGTCGGCATGCTCCGGCCCGATATTGGGAATCGACATGCTCGTCACCTCTCGCTGGACGCCCCCGCCAGGGAGCCTCGCTTCGAGGCCGCAGACGCCGTTTCCGCGACCGACCCGTCACTTAAAGATGTCACCCTAAGTGACACCCTAAGTTTTGGTACGTGCGTTATCATGCTCACAATCCCGTGAGTACGCAAGGCCAAATGCACGTGCATTTGCACAACGCGTGATCTGGCCGTAGCCACGAGAGACCAGTGCCTCCGGGCGATCCCCGACCGGAGCAAACCAAGGGAGCTTCAAATGAACGCGGTTAACGGCATCCCCGCCGGCCAGTTGGACGGTGTCACCTGGCAGAAGAGCCGGCGCAGCAACCCCAGCGGCAACTGCGTCGAGTGCGCGGTGCTGCCTTCCGGCGAGGTCGCCATGCGCAACTCCCGGGACCCGGAAGGCCCGGCCCTGATCTACACGCCGGCCGAGATCGAGGCCTTCCTCGGTGGAGTCCGCGACGGCGACTTCGACAACCTGCTCGCCTGACTCGACCTGCGCAAGGCACAGGCCATAAAAGCTCGGGCCCGCCGTGACCGGCGGGCCCGAGTGCTGTCCTGGGGTGGATCAGGCTGGGCGACCGACTTCGTGCAGCAGCTTGCCGAGGATCTCCGGCGTGTGGTTCGGCGGCTCGGCGTCGATGCAGACCCGCTCCATCGCCATCGCGTACTGGTCGACGTCCTCGCGCTTGTCCAGATAGATCGCGCTCGTCAGCTGCTCGACATAGACCACGTCGGGCAGCTCCGGCTCGGGGAAGCGGAGGATCGCGAACGGCCCGCCCGCGGCGGCGTGGCCACCCGCGTGGAAGGGAATGATCTGCAGCCGCACGTTCGGCTTCTTGGCCGCCTCGATCAGGAACTCGATCTGCGCCTTCATCACGTCGATGCCGCCGATCGGGCGGCGCAGCACGGCCTCGTCGATGACCGCCCACAGCTGGGGCGCGTCCGGCCGGTCGAGGATCTGCTGCCGCTGGCGGCGCAGCTCGACGCGGCGGTCCATCTCCTCCGGGGTGACGCCGGCGTGGCCGAGCATGATGACGGCCCGCGCGTATTCCGGAGTCTGCAGCAGACCGGGGACGAACTGGACCTCATAGGTGCGCAGCAGCGAGGCCGCGGCCTCCAGGCCCAGATAGGACTGGAACCAGCCGGGCAGGATGTCGCTGAACTGCTGCCACCAGCCCGGGTTGTTGGCCTGACGGGCCAGCACGAGCAGAGCCTCACGCTCGTCCCTGTCGTTGACCCCGTAGAGGGTCAACAGGTCGGCGACGTCGCGCTCCTTGAAGCTGACCCGCCCGAGCTCCATGCGGCTGATCTTCGAGCCCGAGGCCCGGATCTCCCAGCCCGCGTCTTCCCTGCTGATCGCCTTGGCTTCCCGCAAGCGGCGGAGCTGGGCGCCGAGCAGGATGCGCAGCACTGTAGGGCCGCTGCCCGGTGCCTCCTCCTGCGAACCCGCGCTCACCTGACTCCTTGCATCACTGTTGGGGGCTGCCGGGCCGGTTTTGGGTTGCCCGGCCTCAGCCCCAAGCATCCTAAAGGGGAGATCGTCCACAACGAAACAGCACCAGCTTATCTCCGGAGGGTAACGCCCGGCGCATCCGCGCGCTGCAAATGCACGTGCATCCGGCCTTGCGAACGCCTCTGTCGGCGAGGATGATAGCTGACACACGCGTATCACCTGTTGACACTGCGTGCTGATGTTCGGCTTCTCGGCCTGCACGCGCGTCCCTGGTGGTGCTCATTGCCACCCGACGACCGAGTCTCCGAGACCTGGGAGGGCCATCTCGATGTCCACGGCACCGGCGTCCCCACCTCCGTCCAACACGCCGACAACCGCCCCGCCACAGCGCGATCCCGCCGATGTGGCCCCCGCCGACAGTTACCACCCGGCCGACCGGGTGTGGGTCTACCGGGACGGCTGGCGAGCCGGAGTCATCGAGGCCGCCTCGCCGAGGGCAGTGACCGTCACCTACCGACCGGGCGCCCACCGCGGCACCGGGGTCGACACGTTCACCGCTCCCTATGTGAGCGCCCGTTCCTCGGACGATCCGCTCGACCGCCGCGACCGCAATGTCGTCGGTCGCCGGATGACGCCGGCCGGTCTCCCCGTGCGAGGTTCCGCGGCATGACCGGAGCGGTAACGGTGGCGGCCCTCGTCGGCCTCCTGAGCTTGTTCGGTGGCGTGGCCCTGGGGTGGTACCTGAGACGCACCAACGACTGGTGCCCCTCCTGCGGTGACCAGCTGGCGTGCGAGGGGTGCGGCGCGGGCGCCGCCTGGCCCAAGCGTCCGGTGACCTCCACCCACCCACACTGACCCGCAAAACAACCCGAGTCGGCGCGATTGCGCCGGCTCTTTTGTCGTTGCGGTCCGTAATCAGCCGTGCCGACCATCGATCGGGTGAATCCTGCTCGGCGAAGACCTGAACAGCGGTTACTTACCGTGACGTTTTAGGGGTCCGGCGGCCACACGGCTGAGGCTAATCACCCAAAGGGTCGATATTGAAGTTGTCGCGGAACACGTTCGCCGGGTCGTACTCCTTCTTCAACGCCCGCAACCTGGCCAAAGTCGCAGGTGGCCAGGTGTCGGCGAGCCTCGAGGGACTCAGGTCGGTCTCGAACGAAAGGTACAAACCGCGGAAGTGCGAGGCCAGCGCACCCCAGGCAGCGTCCAATCTCGACCTTGATGCCCCGAATGCGACCACTGAGAAGTTCGCCGCGCGGTGCGAATATGCGGTGGCATCCGCCGGCACGTCGGCGACCGCGCCGCCCACCGACCGGATCTGGAAGAAGTAGGCGGCACCACCGTTGACCAGGGCCGCAGCCGCGGCACAGAACGATGGGGTCAAATGGTCGATCAGCCCCGATCGAGCCACCGGATCGCCCTGGCCGTCGTGCGGCGCATCCGGCACGTTCATCACGCCGGCATAGGGCACGAGCTGGACCTGCTGGTCGAGCAACGGCGCGATCCGGGCGATCGGGGTGAGCCGGTCGATGATCGTGTCCGGTGTGGACGAGTTGACCACGCCGTACACCTGGGCAAGTGATTGTCCTTGGCGCGGCGCGCCGACGATGAGGTTGGTCGTCAGGTCGCGCGGGGCCGCCTCCATCGCGGCGCCCCAGCGCTCCAGCAGCCCCGCCGTGTCGGACGCGTCGAAGACGAACTGGCCGAAACCGACGTTCTCCACCTCGTCGACCTGGAACTCGAACGCGGTGACGATGCCGAAGTTGGCGCCGGCTCCGCGCACCGCCCAGAACAGGTCCGGGTGCTCGGCCTCGCTCACGTGCACCCGAGACCCGTCCGCCAGCACCAGGTCGGCGGCACGCATGTGGTCGATGGTGAGGCCGTGCTCGCGGGCCAGCCAGCCGATGCCGCCGGCCGTGGCCAGCCCGCCGACCCCGACACCGCCGTAGTCGCCGCTCGACAGCGCCCACCCGTGCGGGGCGAGCGCCGCCGCCACATCCTTCCAGCGTGCGCCCGCCTCGACCCGCACCAGCCGGTCGTCTTCCGACAGGACCGCGATGTCGCGCATCTCGGACAGGTCGATCACGATGCCGCCGTCGTTCGTGGACCGCCCGCTGATCCCGTGGCCGCCGCTGCGCACGGCCAGCGGCACCTTCTGCTCCCGGGCGAACGCGAGCGCGGTGACGACCTGATCGACGTCGCGCGCCTTGATCACCAGGCCCGGCGACCCGCCGCGCATATAGGTGGAGCGGACCTTGGCGTACCCGTAATCGCCTGGCTCGACAGCCGTCAGTGAACCGGGAAGCCCGTCATAGTCGATGCCTTCGCGGCGTGCCGCCAACGCGGCAGCGCTGCGCACCGGCCCCGCCGAAATACCGGCCGCCGACCGCGCTCGGGCCACCTCCGCACGCACCGCCGGAATCACCTCGGTGGCGAATCGCTCCAGCTCATTGGGGTCGTCGGTGCCGATGATCAGGGTGCTGACGCCGTCTTCGAGAATCATCGGCAGCAACTCGTCCACCGTCGCCTCACCGGAAATGTTCAACAGCCGACGGATCTCCCGCGGATCCCGCCCCGCGGCCGCCGCGGCCTCGTCGATGATCGCGTTGCCGCGGGCGAGGTCCCCCGGCTTCAGGTAGCCGAGCGACGGCAGCCAGCCGTCGGCCTTGGCGCCCACGAGCCGCAGCATCCGCGGCTTGTAGGCACCCAGCCAGATCGGCACCTCATGGGCCGGCGCCGGCCCACGCTTGGCCCCGCTGAGCTGGTAATACTTGCCGTCGAGCCGCAGTGCGGCGCGCTTGTCCGCCTGCCAAATCTCCCGGATCACGTCGATGGCCTCGGAAAGCTGATCGACCGACTCGGCCGGCGTACGCCGCGGAAAGCCCATCGCCACCATCGCGTCCCAGAACGCGCCGGCCCCGAGCCCGAGCGCCAGCCGCCCCTCGGACAGCAGATCAAGCGACGCCGCCGCCCGCGCGAGCACCGGCGCCGGCCGCATCGGCACGTTCAGCACGTTGCCGGAGATCGCGATCGTCGACGTCTGCGCCGCCACCCAGGTCAGCAGCGTCCAGGTGTCGAGGAAGCCGGCCTGGTAGGGGTGATCCTGGAACGTGACGAGATCAAAGCCGAGCTGCTCGCTGAGCTGCGCCCGCTCCACGGCGGCCTGCGGCGGGTCGTTGACCGGAGTGATAAAAGTGCCGAACTCGATCGGATGCCCATAATCCACAAGCTGAGCCTAGATCTTGTTCAGGGGTCATCGGTGGGCTGCCGGGACTTGAGGGTGTCCACCTCCGCCCGCAGCTTGCGAATCTCGTGCAGGAGCAGGGCGATGTCGGCGCGGGTGGCTGTGCCGGCCGGCCGATCGGCGTCGGAGAGGCGCTCCACCATCCAGCTGGCCAGCGTTCCGGTGGTGAACCCGATCAGGCCCAGACCACCGACCATCAGGGCCACCGCCACCAGGCGTCCTTCGGTGGTCTCCGGATAGAGATCGCCGTAGCCAACGGTCGTGATCGTGCAGACCGCCCACCACAGCGCTTCCGGATATGTCTGGATCCGCCCGTTGGGATGCCCGCGCTCCGCGTCCAGCACGGCCAGCGCCGCCATCAGGACGATCAGGCCGGTCGCGCAGATCACGTAGATCGCCAGCCGCCCCCGCGTCCACGCCACCGCGTGCCGGTTGAGCACCCGCAGCGCGTTGAGCAGGCGCAACGCTCGCAGCGGCCGGAGCACCGGCAGGATCAGAACCGCCAGGTCGAACCAATGAGTGCGGACGAAGCGGTGCTTGTTACCGGCCAGACGGAGACGAACCAGATATTCGATGCAGAACAGCGCCCAGATCAGCACATCGCCGAGCTGGCAGACGTTCCGCCAGGTCGAATCCATCCCCGGGTCCAGCACCGGCCAGGCGTAGACCGCGATGAAGAGCAAGGAAAGACCGGTCAGCGGGTACGCGGTCGCGTGCTCCCAGGCGCGCAGGCGTCGCTCGCTCACACCCGCAGTTTGCCTGATATGTCAGGGTATTTGGGGTCGGTCCGGCGCTTTGATGCTGTTGATACTCATTCAGCAGATGGCGAACGCCAGCGTTTTTCCCGCCGACCAGCCGGGAATCCATTGGCCGTCGCGGATGTGTCGCTGGAGGTGGTCCCTCGTGCTCGAGCCGAACGAGAAGGCAATGTTCGACAGCCTGGTGAACAGACTGCGCGAGGACGACCCGGTGTTCACCCGCCGAACCAACCGACTGGCCCGCCCCAAGCGCAACTTCTACGTGGCGCTGGCAATTCTGCTGTGGACCACGGCCCCGATGTGCATCGTCTTCGGCGGCTGGACCGGCCTGCTGCTGGCCGTCGTGGGCGTCGCCTACGGCGTACACCTGATGTCGAGACGAGGCGGCATCACCAGCGAGACCCTGTGGCCCTCACCGCGCCGCCGCCCCGGCGTCTCGAACTAGCTCCACTTATCGCCGGTGAGCCGCTCGTAGACCTCGACGTAGCGGTTGCGGGTGGCCTCGACGACGTCCTCCGGGATCTCGGGCCCCGGATCGGTGCGGTCCCAGTCCGTCAGCTTCCCTGACCAGTCCCGCAGGAACTGCTTGTCGAGGTAGCGCTGGGTGCTGCCGGGCGCCCATTCGTCAGCGGCCCAGAAGCGCGACGAGTCAGGCGTGAGCAGCTCATCCCCGAGCTTGAGGGTGCCGTCCTTGGCGTACCCAAGCTCGATCTTGGTGTCCGCGATGATGATGCCCTTGGTTGCCGCGACCTCCTGGCCGCGGCGGTAGACCTCGAGGGTGACGCGGCGGAGCTCTTCCGCCTCGTCCTTGCCGACCTTGGCCTCGACCTCGGCGAAGGTCATGAACTCGTCGTGACCCTCGCCGACCGGCGCCTTGGTGGTGGGGGTGTAGATCGGGTCGGGGAGCTTGGAGCCCTCGATCAGCCCCGGGATCAGCTGTACGCCCGAGACGGCGCCGTCGCGCTCGTACTCCTTCAGACCTGAGCCGGCGAGGTAGCCGCGAGCAATGCACTCGACCATGACCATGTCTAGGCGCTCGCAGCGGATCGCGCGGCCCTGCCACTCGGCCGGCACGTCGGTGCTGGAGATGACGTGGTTGGGGATGACGTCACTGAGCTGCTCAAACCACCAGAGCGAGAGCTGAGTGAGGATCTTCCCCTTGTCCGGGATAGCGGTAGGCAGGATGACGTCGTAGATCGAGATCCGGTCCGAGGTGACCAGCACCAGGTCATCGCCGTCCGAGTAGACGTCCCGAACCTTCCCCGAGTGCAACAGCTCCACGTGATCCCCCTAGCCCAACCCAGCCGAATCTGCTGCTTTACGCTAGCCGACCTCAAAGAACGAGTTCCGAAAGGCTCCCCAAGCGGACGAGATCAAAGCGGCACACTGACGCGGTGAGTAAGGGCGCTGTCGCGGGCCGTACGAGATCGTTCTGACCGAGACGCGTGCAGGGCAGGCGCACCTGACCGCACAGCCTCTCGCTCGGCAGGGGGTGTCGAGCACTCGCGACTCGTTCAGCGCCGCCCATCTGGGGCTCGTCGAACCCGATCTACTCGGCGCAGACGCAGGACAGAATCAGTGGACGAGATTAATGCTGATCTTCGAAGGACCTCCTCTCGCGTCCTTCACGAGTGCGTTTGTACCCAGTATCGAAATCTCGGCCGTAGATGCCAAAGCTGAGAGTGGCCGCTCGGCGATACAACTCCCGCGGACACCTTTCGTGCCCAGTAATCTCACTGCATGACGTCGAGTGGCGCACCAGTCGAGAAAGATTTCAGTATCGCGGTTATGGGTCGAACGCTTGAACATCTAGGCGTACAGATGTACAAGCGGCGCGATGCCGCGCTCGCTGAGCTGGTGGCGAACGCGTGGGACGCCGGAGCCGCCGAAGTCGAGATCACCCTTCCGGAACCCGGGACATATAACCGCCAACAGGACGAAATAACGGTGCGGGACGACGGCGCCGGGATGACTGACGAGGGCCTTCAATCCGACTATCTCGTTATCGGCCGCAATCGCCGTGCGGCAGGGCAGGCAGAGATGGGCGGCCGAAAGCCGATGGGGCGCAAGGGCATCGGGAAGCTGGCCGGCTTCGGTCTGGCTCAACGCATGAGAGTCGACACCTGGCGAGGGGGTTCATACACCACTGTCACGCTGGACGTCGAACTACTCAAGACGCCCGCAGGCGATGTGCGAACGCTGACCCTTCCCGGATCGGTCCAGACCATCCCCAACACCGACGACCACGGAACCTGCATCACGCTCAGTCACTTGAAGCACGCGACCGCTCTCGATCCCGAAGCTCTCAGACACAACCTGGCGCGTAACTAATCAGGTCAGCTGATTGCGGGGATCCATGGTCGGCCGGACGTGAGTTGGACGAGGGCGTCGTAGAGGTTGAGGCCGTGTTTGGTTGCG